>JBMHDM010000049.1:0-23646 GCA_049889395.1 Flavobacteriaceae bacterium | reverse complement strand
ACCCTTAAAACGCAATTACTGCAATTGGTTCAAACGGGTCAATTGCGCAATAATGATACCATCATTACCAATGCTAGGCATTATGACGCCCTTCGATTGGCACTAGATAACATCCAAAAAGTGAAAGCGGGTTTACAAAATAGTTTATCCGGTGACTTATTGGCCATTGATATCCGCGAGGCTTTGTTTCATTTTGGACAAATTACTGGCGATATTTCTACTGACGATTTGTTGGGGCATATTTTTTCCAATTTCTGTATTGGAAAGTAAATTACAATATATTTCAACTTCTTAACAATTCTAAAGTTTTAAGACTTTTGAATGGATTATTTTTATACATTTGAAGTGATTCATCCCCAAATCGAATCCCTCTTATTGACACCTACACTTGATTATTGTTTATTGTAGTGTTTTGTTATAGGTCTTCATAAGCCGTTCGTTTTGGGTTTAAAACGTTTACTTATGTATTTACCGAAGAAGAATATAACCAAGCCGAGGACTGTGAGTAGTTTGGTTATACAATTCGCCAAATAGAAGATGTACTTGCAAAAAATTAAACCATTGATCATGTTTTAAATTTTCATTACATTGCAATTTATTCAATTAACCAGTTTATGAAATCAATACAATCAGCTGTGTCGCAAGGGCTTATAATGAGCTTGCTAATACTTTTTTCTCTCAACAATTGTAGCGGTGGCGATAGCAATCCACCCAATGGAGGTAGTACAGAACCAACCCCTCAAATAACAATCGGTAGTACTGCCATGTCCTTTGGAGAAGTGACCGTAACTGAGCATTCTGAGGCTCAAAATCTAGAGGTTTTTGGTACCAACTTACTCGGAACGATCACAATCTCAGCATCTGTACATTTTGAAGTATCATTGAACAATAGTGCATTCTCAAATGAAATATCCATAAACGGCATGGAATCAACTTTGGTTTTTGTCAGATTTTCACCCCAAGATGGGGCTATTGGCACTGTAAATGGAACTTTGACCCTACAAAGTACTCAAGCCGCCAACAAAACTGTTTCACTCACTGGTATTGGATTGAGTAACACCCCCACTATAGCTACGGCCAATTCTAATTTAAGTTTTGGCGAAACCGAAATTTTTCAACATTCTGATGCCTTTGGCATGACAGTCACTGGTCAAAATTTGACTGCGCCAATAAACTTAAACACAACAGATCATTTTGAAATTTCATTAGATAACGCCACTTTTGGTCAGTCCATTCAAATTCCTACCAATGCGGCCAATGGCGAAACCACTGTTTATGTTCGTTTTAGTCCAAATGATGTCGGAAATCAACAAGGAACTTTAACGCTAACGAGCACTGATGCGAGTGAGATTGAGGTCGCCCTTTCTGGAGTAGGGGCAGCAGTGGTTCACAACTATGAAACCTTTCAGGACCAACCTCTGGGATTTGGTGGTGGTTTCAACCAATCGGCCAGTCAAGTGTTTACGCTTCATGATGATGTCAGTAACATCCAACAGATTAAAATGTTTTTACAAATTGATTGTCCTAGCACAGGTTGTGACGATTGGGACCGATTTGCCAATGTAAAAGTCAAAGATCCAGAAACAAATACTTGGTTTGAAATAGGACGATACATTACACCATATTGGGTAGGGACCCAACAACTAGAGCGCGGATTGGAATTTGATGTGACCGATTTTAAAGGTCTGCTAACCGGGGCGGTAGAGCTACGAATCTATATCGAAAACTGGACTGCCAAAGCCGATTTGGTCTCCATAGATTTTGATTTCGTAGAGGGTACGCCAGATTATCCTTACTACGCTGTCTCGGAAGTATTGGGGTATCATTCTAACTCCATAAGTGGCGTTCCTTACGGCGTGAGTCATAATTTAGATTTAAATAAATCTGTTCAGATTCCGGCCAATGCAGAGAGTTCGCATTTGAGAACTATTATTTCGGGTTGGGGGCATGCAACTCCAAATGATGCCGATGGTCGTCCTTGTGCCGAATGGTGCTACAGAACGCACGATATTAAAATTAATGGGGTCAACACATTTCAACACAGTCTAGATCCTATCGGATGTGCTTCTAATCCTGTAAGCAATCAAAATCCTGGTAATTGGATGCCTGATCGTGCAGGATGGTGTCCAGGCATGGCTGTTCCGGTTAGAACAAATGTTTTGGATGCTAATCTAAATGGCTCATCACTTACGTTTGAATACGATTTTGAAGATTGGACTAGTGATGGAGGCAATGGTAATGCCTTTTATGCCATATCAACTTATGTAGTTGTAAAAAGTAACACAGCGATAGTATCGCCAGTCGTAACAGATTAATCGCTAGTTTCTCAAAACGATTAAACGCGCTTTGTAACCAGTAGTTAACAACCATTGGCCAGAACCAATGACAATGCCGTTTTCATCAATAACCTTAAGCTCAGCTGTATTTGGACTTGAAGCGCCCTCATTTAGGGCATAGAACTCTATCGTATTCAAACCTTGTTCCAAATCAATATCAATGACATAACCAGCGTTTCTAAGGACGATATTAGGATGGATGGTCGCTTTATTCAAAATTAATTTAATCCGATCACCATCTTCATATTCATGATCTCGACAAATGAGTCGAATATATTTGGATTTAGTTGCTATATCGCCCAAATAATAATCTTTGTTATACTTGGATACATCTACCTTATTTTCAACAAATTGTTGTTTTACATCCCAAGTTGGATCGACGACATCACGTTGTGTGGTAATACCGCGTTCTTTTTTGGCAAAACCATCTATGGGCGGGATTCCCATTGTGATTTTAACATTCTTATTGGTCAATCCTCGTACTGGTGAGAGGTTAAATAATTGTGTAGAATTTTGATCTTCTTTTGTCAAATCTTTGGCCTTGATACGCAATGTTTCCTGAACAGTCTCTGGTTGGGTATTTCCCCACAAAAAACTAGAAATCAGTACAATAATGAAAGTAATTCGACACATATCAATTCGTTAACACGTGGTAAAGATATTAATTGGTTACCAAAAAACATACCAACTCTTTTAATTGTTGTATGTTCCTATAAATAATCTCAAATGTTTATCTTTAAAGCAGCTATTTTAAGTCCAATAAGATTCCTAAAAATGACATCAGATTATCAAAATATTATATATAAATTTTGTGTTATCATTGGCAAAAAGTTTGTTTTAACCGCTCAATGGGACAAGCAAGCTTATTCCAAAGGTTGGCGTTATGGCGAAGGGGAGGCATTAGCTGTAGTTAAGCCAGGTTCGTTATTAGAAATTTGGCAACTCTTAAAAATTTGTGTTTCAGAAGATATTATTATCATCATGCAAGCCGCAAACACGGGCCTTACAGGCGGATCTACGCCTTTTGGTGATGATTATGACCGACCCATCGTCATTATTAATACCATGAGAATCAATGGGATCCATGTTATAAATTCTGGAAAACAAATCATTGGATTATCGGGAAGCACCTTGTTTGGATTGGAGCACCTTCTTGCGCCATATGGACGAGAGCCACACTCTGTAATTGGGTCATCTTGTATTGGTGCATCAATTGTGGGTGGGGTTTGTAATAATTCTGGAGGGTCATTAGTCAAGCGTGGCCCTGCCTACACCGAATTGTCGTTATATGCCAAAATAGATTCAAAAGGTCAATTATTATTAGTTAACGATCTAGGAATTGATCTTGGAGATTCTCCAGAGCAGATTTTGAATAATTTAGAATTTAAGAATTTTACCTACGATCAGGTTAAATCTACATCGAAATTGGCATCAGACAACGCGTATCAAGACAGGGTTCGTGATGTCAATGCCTCAACCCCAGCACGCTTTAATGCTGATGGGCGACGGTTGTATGGGGCTTCTGGCTGTGCTGGAAAAATAGCTGTATTTGCGGTGCGCTTAGACACTTATATCAAGCCCAAGCAAACTCAAGTATTTTATTTGGGATCCAACTCTCCGCAAACTTTCATGGAAATAAGACGGGCCATCTTATCAAACTTTAAAATGCTTCCAACTTCTGGTGAATATTTACACAGAGATTGTTATGATGCTGCAAAGAAATACAGTAAAGATACTTTTTTGGTTATCGATAAATTGGGACCGAATGCCATACCAAAATTATTTAATTTAAAACGAAAAATGGATTTGTTGGCTGACAACATTTCTTGGCTGCCCTCAAAATTTTCAGATAAATTTATGCAGTGTTTGAGTTATCTCTGGCCCAATCATTTGCCAAAACGCATGGAAGATTATAGAAATCAGTACGAGCACCATTGGATTATTGAAATGTCCGATTCGGGTATCTTGGAGGCTAGAGATTTTTTTAAGTCTTATTTTTCAAATCATGATGGTAGCTTTTTTGAATGTACCAAAAAAGAAGCACGCAAAGCACTTCTACAGCGATTTGTTGCTGCAAGTGCAATTGGAAGATACCATGCACTATTCAAAGATAAAGTGGGTGACATGATGTCTATGGATATTGCGCTTCCACGAAATGAAACACAATGGTTTGAACAATTAACGCCAGAAATGAACAATAAATTTGAAATGAAACTTTACTATGGACATTTGTTTTGTCATGTACTTCATCAAAATTATATTGTAAAAAAAGGGGTTGATGCCGAGGCATTAAAACAAGAGTTGCTCAAAACCTACGATAGCAGGGGGGCAGAATATCCTGCCGAACACAATGTTGGCCATGAATATAAGGCCAAACCAACTTTGACCAAATTTTATAAAAAATTGGACCCAACAAATGGATTCAACCCAGGAATTGGTCAAACCAGTAAACTTAAATTTTGGAAATGATTAGGGTTTTAATTTTGGAACCTTATTGACCAAAATTGAGAGAATAATAATACCTAAAAGAATGATTCCAGCAACAACCAAAGTTTGTTGTTCTTCAGGAAATTTCAAGAAATACATTATGACGCTAGAATCAACAACAACTGCTCCTGTCAAGATCAATCCATTTCTAGCCAGTGTACTTACTTTATCAATGTCTATAGCTTGTTTTTCTGATTCAGACATTGTGTTGTAACCAGCCAAAAGGTTTGGGTTTTTTTTCACCAAAAATCCAATTAGTATCAAAAATAATCCTATGCCGAGATTTACGAAAAACATCTAAATTCTTTTGAACAAATTTAAGATTTATAAAACTTATAATGAGCAGTTATTTTATACTTTTGAAAAAACATTAAGCATGGACAAAGATTTAGGACACTACAGAAAATCTTATGAAAAAGGCTCTTTACTGGAAGATAACCTCCCCGATAACCCCATAGCGTTTTTTCAACAATGGTTTTTCGAAGTTGATACCCACTTCCCGGAAGATGAAACCAATGCCATGACACTTTCCACTTTGGGAGAAGATGGTTATCCGAAAGGAAGAGTCGTATTATTGAAACAGTTCACCCACGAAGGATTTGTCTTTTTTACTAATTATGAAAGCGATAAAGGGAAGGCCATTAAAAACCACCCGAAGGTAAGCTTATCTTTTCATTGGTCAGGTGCTGAACGTCAGATCATCATAAAAGGGGCGGCAGAAAAAATTGCAGAGAACCTTAGTGATGGGTATTTTGAGTCAAGGCCAAGAGGGAGTCAGTTGGGCGCACATGCTTCAAATCAAAGTAAGGTAGTTTCTGATCGAGAAACGCTTGAGCAAGAATTGAAGTCTTTGATGCGAAAATTTGAAAACAAACCTATACCCAGACCAAAACATTGGGGAGGATTTATTGTAAAACCCATCGAAGTCGAATTTTGGCAAGGTCGAGCCAATCGATTACATGATCGTATTCGTTACAAACTTCAAAGCGATTTTGATTGGAAAATTGAACGCTTGTCGCCATAAATAATGTCAATTAGTCTCAAAAAATATGCAGCTATAGATATCGGTTCTAATGCGGTTCGACTACTTATTTCAGATGTTATAGAGCATAGTGGTACCATTCAATTTAAAAAAAGTGAATTGGTTCGTGTTCCCATTCGGTTAGTTCGGATGTGTTCCTTAAAAATCATATTTCCGATTTCAACATCAAACGTCTATCCGATACGCTGAAAGCATTTTATTTATTGATGCGTGTAAATGGGGTGGTAGCATACAAAGCTTGTGCTACTTCTGCCATGCGAGAAGCCAATAATGCGCCTGCCATCGTTGAAACTATTTTTAATGAAACTGGAGTTAGAATAGATATTATTGATGGACAGACAGAAGCAAAAATCATAGCTGCTACAGATTTAAATGATATTTTAGATCCTAAAGAAACATACTTGTATGTTGATGTTGGAGGGGGGAGTACAGAATTTTCGATATTAGAAGGACTCAACAAAATATTAAGTAAATCGTTCAAAATAGGAACGGTGAGATTGATTAATAATAAAGTTATCGACAGTACTTGGATGAATTTAAAGAAATGGATTAAAACAAATACAAGAAACTACGATGATATTATTGTTTTGGGATCTGGTGGCAATATTAATAAGTTGTTTAAAATGTCTAATAAAAAACCTTTGACAGTTCTAAAAATCAATTATTTAGAGACTAAAGTAGAAGAATTATCCACACTTTCTTATGAAGATCGCATCCTAAAATTGGGTCTTAAGCCAGATCGAGCTGATGTCATTTTACCAGCTACAAGGTTATTCCTTAATGCTATGAAATGGAGTGGTGCCAAGTCCCTTTTAGAGCCAAAAATTGGTTTATCAGACGGTATTATAAAAAGCATTTATGCCAAAAAAATTTCTTCTTCCCAAATTTAAAAATATACTTCAGCCATGTATAGAATTTGAGATACCAAGATTTTTAATAATTTCAGCTTCAAATTGTAACAACGCTTCCCATTTTTGATCGACTTCAACTCTGTTGCCATATTGTCGGGCAAATTTGAGAAACATCGTGTAGTGATGGGCCTCGCTAATCATTAATTTTTTATAGAAATTAGCCAATTTTTTATCCTCTAAATGTTCTGCTAATAATCTGAAACGCTCACAGCTTCTCGCCTCAATTAGAGCAGCGTATAACAATCGATGAACCAATTGAGTTGTACGGCTTCCCCCTTTTGGAAAGAATTTTAACAAAGCGATGACATAGTCATCTTTGCGATCACGGCCTAACGTCTGGCCTCTAGCAATAATTAAATCATGTACCATTTTAAAGTGACTCATTTCTTCTTCCACCAAAGCGGTCATTTTCCGAACCAAATCCGTATATTCAGGAAAACTAACGATCAAAGAAATTGCAGTACTCGCTGCTTTTTGTTCGCAAAAAGCATGATCTGTAAGGATATCATCAATATTCATCGCTGCAATATTGATCCATCGTGGGTCTGTTGGTAATTTTAGGCCTAGCATCATATTATAAATCTAAATCAAAAACTTGTTTTAATTCTTCGATAGCCCTGTTTTTTTCTTTTAATTTATCATAACGCTCTTGCGGTGTATAAGCATACCGTTTTTCTAATGTTTCGTTTATGCTAATATCAAGTGATAAACTGAAATTATTTAACGCTTTTCGAAGAAATTGCAGCAACTCTGTTTGCTGTCTTTCCACCTCGATTTTATTTGTTGAATTTGGAAATTCCAGTGCAATGGAAAAATCATCCTGTAATTTTGGAGTGTCAATTTTTAAAATCGCTGCCAAATTATAGCGACCTTGAGCTTCTAATCTTTCTACAAAAATTTTCCATTGTTCTAAGAGTTGTGATTCTGAGAATTTGTCGTTCGGTAGGTTTTCAGAATCAATTTGAACATCTAATTGTTTTATTTGATGTACTTTTTGCCTTTCTATACTTTTTAAGGATAAGCCTGAAGACTGACGTTGTGAAATTGAAATTTTTGGTACTGTATGCGGTATATGGCTAACGCTATGTTCTGGTAATTTTTTATTAGAACTAGAAATGGGTACGGCTGACTGCTCTTCTGGGCTATTTATTTTTTTAGGAATCTTGACAGATGTTTCAGGCGTATTTTTATCCTCAAAATATGAAGCAGGAATTATGAAATTATTGATCTTTTTTTTTTCTCCATCGAAATTGATAGAGGCTAGTTTCATTAAACATATTTCCACCAGAAGGCGTTGATTTCTGCTTGTTTTATAGTTTAAATCACAGTCATTTGCGAGCGAAATTGCTTGCTTTAAGAATGACGCTGAAGTTTGTTTTGATTGGGTTTTATAGGTTTCTGTTATGGATGGGCCAACTTCTAATAGCTGCAAGGTTTCTGGTGTTTTGGCCACAAATAAATCTCGGAAGTGTGAGGCAAGTCCAGAAATAAAATGCTGACCTTCAAAGCCTTTAGATAAAATAGTATTAAACAAATTTAGTAGGCCTGGGATATCGTGTTTTAGAATACAATCTGTGGTTTGAAAAAAAGTTTCATAATCCAAAACATTTAGATTTTCAGATACGGCTTGGCGGGTTAGCTTCATGCCTGCAAAACTGACAACTCTATCAAAAATTGACAAAGCATCCCTCATGGCGCCATCTGCTTTTTGGGCAATAATATGAAGCGCATCGTCTTCAGTTTCTATACCTTGTTCCTCTGCAATAAGTTTTAAATAATTTTTGGCATCGGAAACGGTTATTCTTTTGAAATCAAATATTTGACAACGCGATAAAATTGTCGGGATGATTTTATGTTTCTCTGTTGTAGCTAAAATGAAAATACAATGCTTTGGCGGTTCTTCAAGAGTTTTTAAAAATGCATTGAACGCATTATTAGATAGCATATGAACTTCATCAATGATGTAGACTTTATATTGCCCAACTTGGGGTGGGATTCTGACTTGATCAGTCAGGTTTCTTATGTCATCGACAGAATTATTTGAAGCGGCATCTAATTCGAAAATATTGAAAGCAAAATCTTCATTATTATCAACGTTGGAATCGCCATTAGTATTGATCATTTTGGCCAATATTCGGGCACAAGTGGTTTTTCCTACCCCTCGAGGACCTGTAAATAAAAGAGCTTGAGCCAAATGATTGTCCTGGATGGCTTTTTCTAGGGTTGTTGTTATAGCAGATTGACCTACAACATCTTTGAAGGTTTGTGGTCTATATTTAAGTGCTGATACAACGTATTTTTCCATTAGTAACAAATTTAAAAATTCGACTTTAATTGATCATTGACATAAAAACAAAAAAATCAGTAGTTATCAACAATTTGTGTACTTTTGCGCTAAAGCAGACCGCCTTATCGCTGTTCGAATTATCGAAGGGAGGAAAGTCCGAACACCATAGTGCAGCATAATGGTTAACGGCCATCAACCGTAAGGTTAGGAAAAGTGCAACAGAAAGTATGTACAGGTAAGGCTGTAGTGAAATCCGGTAAACTCTATGCGGTGCAATGCCATGTATATCAACGTTTTAGCGCGGCACGTGCGATGTTGAAGGGTAGGCAGCTAAAGTTTTCTGGCAACAGAAAATATAGATAAATGATAAGGGCTCCAACGGAGTACAGAATTCGGCTTATAGGTCTGCTTTTTTTTGAAAAAAACTAAAACAATTTCCACCATACGATTTTGATTTTTCAAAAAAGGGTAGCGCTGTAAGGTCGGTATGCTTAGAGTGCTCTACAATGCAAATCCCATCAATATCCAGTAGATTATTTTCAAAAATGGTCTTTACCAATAAGTCAAACTGAGTATCTTCCATGTCATATGGTGGATCTGCAAATATGATATCATAGATTTGATGGGATTGATCTAAATATGAAAAAACATCGAAAACTTTGGGTTGTATGGGCAAATGAAGCTGTTCTGTTATCTGATGTATGAACCGAATACACCGTTTGTCTTTGTCAACTGCTTTAACGCTTTTTGCACCTCTGGAACAAAATTCATAGGCAATGTTTCCAGTTCCTGAAAATAAGTCCAATATGGTACAGTGGCTGAAATCGTATTGATTGGTTAGTATATTAAACAGGCCTTCTTTGGCCATGTCTGTGGTGGGTCGAACAGGTAAATTTTTTGGTGCACGAATACGTCGTCCTTTATGAGTTCCAGAAATTATCCTCATTACAAACTGTTTAAAAGGGTAAAATATTCAGTAGTTTGCTTGTGATGATATTTCATATTACTGTACGATAAAATAGAAATGTGTCTTATATATTTATATGCTAGTTTAAACAAATCATCACTTTCCTTTATTTTACCCATCAAAATACACTTGAATTGTTCTGGGTTCATATTAAGTTGTTCTGCAGTGAATAATACATAATAAATGAAATCTTCAGGTGTTTCATATTCAAAGCTATTATACAACTTAAGCAGATTATTTTCGGTAACTGTAATTTCAAAATGCTTATGATTTATGTTAATATAGATGTGGGGCTCTGTGGTGTTTTTTTGAAGCTGTAGCACTCGATCAATTAATACAGTTGCACTGTGTTTGTATTCAAAACTTCCAAATCGTTCGAAAATGTAATTATTAATGTTTACAAATGGAACATACACAACCATGATATCCTCATTTTGAATAACATCATAGGTAATAAAATCCGTTTTAAAGATTTTAGTATTGTATTTAATATAATCTGAAAGTGCTGACTCTTCGAATAGGGCAGAAGGAACTAAAGTTTGCAGGTTGTTGCTATGAATCAATTGAACTTTTGAAAATTCAGATTTTAGAATATCATGATTATTGAAGGCATGTTCTAATTGATCCAAAAGCGCTTGTGGTGTTTTGGTATTTTCAAAATCCTTGTTTATAACCGATAAAACTACGTTTGTGGTTGTATCTAAAACAAAAAAAGAAAGTCCACTCAAGTCAACTTGAATGGACAATACTAAATTGTTTCCGTATATGTTATTGTTCGCTTGAATAATTTTTTGGCCAATTACCGTTGGTATTTACTTCTTCCATAGAACCGACTTTCAGAGTGGGTCCATTTACACCTTCTACAGAAACGACCTCTTTTTCTTTTTTAACAAGGTTTGGTTCTTGATCATATAACAAGATTTGCTTATCCACAGAGGCTTCGAATACGGGGATGTTAATATTGTTTTGTTCTACAAAACCAATTTGTAACTTAAATTTTTCATTATTTTGGGCAAATGGTACATTCATCATGGTTTTGTAACGAGTGTCTGCTCCAAACAAAGAATCCAATACTGGAACAAAACCAAGGGTGTCAATTATAACTATATCTTTTGTAGTATCGACACCATATCTTCGGGTTAATAATTCATCAATGACTGTAGAGTCTCGACGCTGTGTGATGGTGAATTTTTCAGTTTCAATAAACTTAACTAGTGAATCCCAGTTATTTTGAAAATTTCCAGTTACAGTTTTGTGAGCCAATTGTGAGTCTCTAATGTCTTTTAAATTTTCAATAACTACTTTATAACGTTTTTCTTTTAGCTGATTAAACTTAATCTCACCATAGACAGACATCACTGTGATGTATCCTAAAAAAACAATGATAGCCCATAGTCCAACGAGGATAAGTGATTTAAACTTCTTTGGGACGTATTTGTCTATAACCCAAACAATTACAATAGTAAGCAAGATGACGGCAATAATAGATATGATGACCATAGTGTATATTAAATTAATTTCAGACCTCACAAATTTACATTTTTTTTTTATTCAATAAAGTGATTACCCCCAAAAATCATTCTTATATTTGGAAAACATACACGATTGTCTTGTCTATGACTAAATCTGAATTTTATAACACCTTAAAATCAGCCTTTCCTTTTGTTCCAACTGCCAAACAAGATTTTGCTTTACAACTGGTTTCAGACTTTATTATTAGCGCCTCAAAACAAGAAGTATTTGTATTAAAAGGGTTTGCTGGTACTGGAAAAACAAGTACCATAGCCGCTATAGTTAAGTCCATTTGGAAAGCTAAAAAAAGTGTTATGCTACTCGCGCCAACTGGTCGAGCTGCAAAAGTTATTTCTAACTATGCCAATAAAGAAGCTTTTACCATACACAAAAAAATTTATATGCTTAGGACAGACAAAACCGGAAAAGCTCGCTTTGTTTTGGCGCCTAATAAGCAAAAAAACACCCTATTTATTGTAGATGAAGCTTCAATGATATCAGATGTTTCTAGCCAATCAAAATTTTTTGGAAGTGGTGCTTTATTGGATGATTTAATTCAATATGTATACGCTGGACACAACTGCAAGCTATTACTTGTTGGGGATTCAGCTCAATTACCGCCAGTAAATTTAGAAATCAGTCCTGCCTTAGATGCCTCTAAATTAGAACTCAACTACAACAAAAATGTCAATCTGATTGAGCTTGATGAAGTTATGCGTCAAGCCAAAGGCTCTGGAATTTTACACAATGCTACAGGACTACGCCAGTTGTTGTCGCAACAAATTTTTGACAACTTTCAATTTGAGCTCGATGGTTTTAAGGATATCGTACGGTTGATAGATGGACAGGATGTTTTGGATGCGCTGAATGATGCCTATTCCAACATTGGTACAGAAGATACAACTTTAATTGTAAGGTCTAATAAAAGAGCTAATTTATACAATCAAAATATTCGATCTAGAATATTATTTAATGAGCATGAGCTAACCGCTGGTGATTTTTTAATGATTGTTCGTAATAATTACTTTTGGCTTAAGCCCAGTTCTGAAGCAGGATTCATAGCAAATGGTGATATTATCGAAGTACTTGAAGTATTTAACATTAAAGAATTGTATGGCTTCCGTTTTGCTGAAGTCAAAATTCGTTTGGTAGATTATCCAAAAATGAAACCTTTTGAAACTGTTCTGCTTTTGGATACTTTAACCACAGAAACACCGTCTTTGAGTTATGAAGAATCCAACAGGTTGTATCAAGAAGTACTGAAAGATTATGACCAAGAAAAATCCAATTACAATAAATTTTTGGCCATCAAAAAAAATAAATATTTAAACGCCCTTCAGGTTAAATTTTCTTACGCCATAACATGCCACAAATCACAAGGGGGGCAGTGGCATACCGTATTTGTTGAACAACCCTATCTACCTGATGGAATGAATATAGACTATTTCAGGTGGTTATACACCGCCATAACCCGCGCCAAAGAAAAACTATATTTGATCGGATTTAAAGACGATTATTTCGAAATATAAACTATTAACTAATCTTTAATGTGGATCTATAAAAAAAACTGTAATTTTACCTGTATCAATTTATAATAAATGAAGATCATTGCAATGATTCCGGCACGATATAGTGCTAGTAGGTTTCCAGGAAAACTCATGAAAGACTTAGGCGGACAGTCTGTTATTTCTCGAACTTACCAGGCAAGTGTCAATACAGGCCTTTTTGAAGCAGTTTACGTTGTAACCGATAGCCCAATTATCTTTGATGAGATCAAACAACATGGTGGTCTGGTTATGATGAGTGCCTCGGAACACGAATCGGGCAGTGATAGGATAGCAGAAGCTGTTAGAGAGATAGACTGTGATATTGTAGTAAACGTTCAGGGGGACGAGCCTTTTACAGAAGTAGAGAGCTTGCGTAAGCTTATCAAAGTCTTTAAAGACGATAAAAACCAAACTATAGATTTAGCCTCTTTGATGGTACATATTGATGATGAAAACGAGATCATAAATCCCAATACAGTAAAAGTTATTACAGACAAAGATGGATTTGCAATATATTTTTCGAGAAGCCCTATTCCATATCCAAGGGATAAATCTCAAGTGAAATACTTTAAACATAAAGGTGTTTATGCCTTTCGAAAATCAACCCTACTTGAATTCACCAACATGAATATGCTACCCTTGGAAATCAGCGAAAAAATAGAATGCATTCGATTTCTAGAACATGGTAAAAAAATTAAAATGGTTGAAACTACTGTTCAAGGTATAGAGATCGATACGCCAGAAGACCTACAAAAAGCGCAAAAAATTTTAGCTCAATAATCCCCAAAACCTAATATTTACATATGAATTTTAAAAATTTCCCAATGGTGTCTAAAGTTGTTTTCGGACGCGGAAGCTTCAATCAATTAGACGAAATTTTAAGTTCAACTCGACTCAATGAACGCGCACCATTTGTCTTTATCATTGACAGTGTATTTGAATCTGACAACAACTTAACGTCAAAGTTTTCTTTGATGTATGATGATTTTATAATCTATGTCTCTGCCGATGAGGAACCTCGCACATCTCAAGTTGATCAACTGGTAGAATCAATCATTTTAAAAACCAAAGACTTACCTTCTGGCATCATTGGGATAGGTGGTGGTACTATTATGGATATTGCAAAAGCTATTTCAGTAATGTTGACAAATACCGGATCAAGCGAAGATTATCAAGGATGGGACTTAATTAAGAATCCCGGAGTATACAGCGTCGGAATTCCTACCATTTCAGGGACGGGAGCCGAAGTGTCTCGAACTGCTGTATTGTGTGGCTCGAAACTCAAATTAGGGTTAAATAGTGACTACACCCCATTTGACCAAGTAATTTTAGACCCTGAACTAACTAAAAGTGTCGATCATGATCAATGGTTTTATACTGGAATGGATTGCTTTATTCATTGCGTCGAATCCCTAAGTGGACATTTCATTAATACATTTAGCGAAAGTTATGGACAGAATGCTTACAATCTTTGTAAAGACGTTTTTCTCAGTGAATTGAGTACCGACGAAAAACAAAATAAATTGATGATGGCGTCCTGGCATGGTGGTATGAGTATTGCGTATTCACAAGTTGGAGTTGCTCATGCTTTAAGTTATGGTTTGTCATTCGAACTTGGCGTTAAACATGGTATAGGGAATTGTATTGTCTTTAATCATTTAGATGAATTTTACCCTACCGATGTTATTGTTTTTCGTGAAATGATGAGAAAAAACAATATCACTTTGCCAAAGCAAATCTGTAAAAATCTAACAACAGCCCAATTAGATTCAATGATCGATATTGCTTTGAGCCTTCAACCGCTCTGGGAAAATGCACTAGGATCAAATTGGAAAAATCATATAACAAGACAAAAAATACGGGAATTATATCTGAAAATGTAATGTTTAGAGCCATTTCAAAATTTATTTATTTCAAACTACTGGGCTGGAAAGTCACTGGTTTTAAGGACTTTGATAAGGTCAAGAAAGCTGTTATTATAGCTGTGCCGCACACCAGTTGGCATGATTTCTATATTGGTGTATTACTTCGTAGTGTTTTAGGAATACAGGCCAATTTTGTAGGTAAAAAATCACTATTCAATCCATTAACCGGTTGGCTCTTTCGAGCTTTGGGTGGCTCACCTGTTGAACGACAAAAGAATGAAAGACAAGTAGATGCTATAGCACGTTTGTTTCAGGATAAGGAGTGTTTTAGAATGGCACTTTCTCCAGAAGGAACGCGCCAAAAAGTGGACAAATGGAAAACTGGATTTTACTATATTGCTATACAAGCAAACGTTCCAATTTTGATGTTCACTTTGGATTTTGAAAATAAAGTCAATAATTTCTCAGAACCATTTTACCCAACAAACAACGTAGAAGCCGATTTTAAATTTATGTCCAATTTTTTTAAAGGCGTAAAAGGAAAGATTCCAGAATTGTCCTACACCGACTCTTGCATGGAGTGATAAATATTTTGAACGTCATCATCCTCCTCCAACTTTTCTAACAATTTTTCGACATCTGCGGCTTGATCCGAATCAAGCGCTTTAGTCGTTTGTGGAATTCGTTCAAATCCCGACGAGAGAATGTTGATTTCCCGAGATTCAAGTTCGGATTGAATAGCGCCAAAACTTTCGAAAGGGGCATAAATTAAAATTCCATCATCGTCAATAAAAACTTCTTCAGCACCAAAATCAATTAATTCTAGTTCTAGTTGTTCAGGATCAATTCCTTCAGCATCAATCCTAAAATTACAAGTGTGATCAAACATAAATACAACAGAGCCAGAGGTGCCAAGATTGCCATTACATTTATTGAAATAACTTCGAACATTGGCAACTGTCCTAGTATTATTGTCTGTAGCTGTTTCGACTAGTATAGCAATGCCGTGTGGGCCATATCCTTCAAATAAAACTTCTTTGTAATCTTCTTGGCTCTTGTCACTAGCTCGTTTTATGGCACGCTCTACATTGTCCTTTGGCATATTTACAGCTTTGGCATTTTGGATAACAGCACGTAACCTTGAGTTATGTTCTGGATCTGGTCCGCCTTCTTTAACAGCCATTACGATGTCTTTTCCTATACGAGTGAAAGCCTTGCTCATAGCTGACCAACGCTTCATTTTCCTTGCTTTTCTAAATTCAAATGCTCTGCCCATAGAAATTGATATTTATTTAAAAATGATTCACAAATATAAGTAAATTATGAAGCAGTTATGATATCATCAAAGATGCTTTGACTGTCAAATTGTAAGTGAGTTGGCAAAAGATTATACTTGGGTAAAACCGCTAAATATCGGATATCATTTGTGGTGAAAACAAATTTAAATTTTGGTTCTTTTAGTTTGAGGTGTCTGACCATATCTTTTATAAAATCGTCATGATGAACCAAATCTGAACTTCCACAATGAAAAATACCACTTTTGTTTCGATTGATGATATAATGTATTTGTCGTGTAACCCATTGATTAGTACTAATATTCATCACTAGGTTGGGGAATAGCTCAATGGATGCATCAAGTTGGTTTAGGGTTAACATCTCTCGAATACGGGGAGCGTTTGGTCCAAAAACCATGGGTAAGCGGATGATCGAAACTTGTTGTTTTGGAAGTCTCAATAATTGTTGTTCAATTCTAATTTTAAAGTGACCGTAAATGCTGTTACTTAGGGTTGTGTCCATTTCATAACTGGGGTATTTACTGTAGGCATCAAAAACATTTGCCGACGATAAAAATAAAATTTTTGTTTTGTCATTAATTTCTAGGTATTCTAAAAGATGTTTGTGACAAACCATTTGAGAAGGAAATGGGCCTCTTATAGCTGAAATTATTATGGTTGGTTTAACCAGCTCTAAAATTTCAGTTATGTCATCGAATTGTAAATTAAATTCAAAAAAATTAGACTTAGATTTCCAAAGTTGTTTTGGGGTGCAGTATGTCCCAAAAGTTTTGTAAAATGGTGACAACTCTTTATAAATAGAATATCCCAAAAACCCACTTGCGCCAAGAATGAGAATACGATGTTTTGCCTTGGCCATAGCGTTAAGTTAACCTTTTTTATAAAACGGTAATTTGACAACAACAGCTGGAACGATTTTCTTTCTGATTTGAATACCGATTGTAGTTCCTACAACTGCCGAATTCGTTTCTACATATCCAAGTCCAATGCCCTTTTGTAGTGAGGGTGCCATAGTACCTGAAGTTACACGGCCAATCGTGTCACCAAGACTATTCACAATGGGATAATCTTTTCTTGGGATACCTCGCTCCAGTAGTTCAAATCCTACTAATTTGGAATGAACACCACTCTCTTTTTGGACCTTAAGTGCTTTAGAATTTGTAAAGTCCTTGGAAAATTTTGTAATCCAACCCAGTCCAGCTTCAATAGGTGAGGTTGAGTCATCAATATCATTGCCATATAAACAATATCCCATTTCTAAACGTAGCGTATCACGAGCGGCTAGTCCGATGGGTTTTATTCCAAAATCTTTTCCAACCAAAAAAACCTTGTCCCAAACTTGTTTGACCACTTCATTTTTACAATAAATTTCGAATCCTCCACTGCCAGTATAGCCTGTTGCGGAAATGATAACATTATCAAATCCTGCAAAATTACCAATTACAAAATGATAAAATTTAATTGTCGAAAGATGTACATCTGTTAAAGGTTGCATTGCTTCAACAGCTTTCGGACCTTGAATGGCCAAAAGGGCATAATCATCACTCAAGTTACGCATATTAGCCCCCATATGATTTTTTGAAACAATCCAATTCCAGTCTTTTTCAATATTGCTCGCATTGACTACTAACAAATAGGTCTCAGGCTTTAAGCGGTATATAATTAAATCATCTACTATGCCGCCAGTATCGTTTGGTAAGCAACTATATTGAGCTCTCCCAACTGATAGGGTGGAAGCATCGTTTGAGGAAACAGACTGAATTAGTGCCAATGCATTGGGGCCTTCGATTAAAAATTCACCCATATGTGAAACATCAAACACACCAACTTTTTCTCTTACGGTTTCATGTTCTGTAATAACACCCTCATATTGGACGGGCATATCATACCCTGCAAAGGGAACCATTCTGGCTCCTAAACCTTTGTGAACTGAGTTTAAAGCAGTTTTTTTCATAACACTAGATTAGAACACAAATTTAATTAAAAATAAAGTTCTAAAAGTGCTTTAACGATTTAATAAATGAGCTTTTAGTTCCTTGTAAGACGAAATATAAATTGCTTTTTTTTGACGATCCATAACGGCCTTAATTTGAGGTGGTAATCCAATAGTTTTGGATACTATGGGTTGAACGACATCAAGAAATTTTGTCGGGTGAGCCGTCTCCAAAAATACCGTATTTGAAGACGGATTATCTTTCAAATAGGACTGACACCCTAAATATCCAACTGCTCCGTGTGGATCCAATATATATCCCGTTGTTTTATAAATTGCATCTATAGCTGCTTTTGTTTCCTGATCGGTGAAACAATAAGCAGATAAACTTGATTTTAAGCGATTAAAATCATTTTCATACAATGCTTGAATTCGAATAAAATTACTTGGGTTACCAACATCCATGGCATTACTTATGGTCTGAATGGATGGGAGCGGGTCGTAGTTTTCTGTCTTTAAATAACGTGTAACAACATTGTTAGAATTGTTTGCAGCTATAAAATGATGAAATGGGAATCCTAACCGTTGTGCAACCATCCCAGCACAAATATTTCCAAAATTACCACTAGGCACTGAAAACACAATAGGCTTTTGATGAGACTTTAACTGTTTGAAGGCAAACAAGAAATAAAACATTTGAGGTAGCCATCTTGCTACATTAATGGAATTGGCAGAAGTGAGGTCCATTTGAGATGTTAGATCCTGGTCTATAAATGCTTTTTTAACCATGTCTTGACAGTCGTCGAAGGTACCATCAACCTCTAAGGCAGTTATATTTTGACCCAAAGTTGTTAGTTGTTGTTCCTGAACATGACTGACTTTATTACTTGGGTATAAAATAACCACATTAACACCTTTAACTCCTAAAAATCCATTGGCAACTGCACCTCCTGTATCTCCTGAAGTAGCGACCAAAACTGTTACTTCTTTTTCATTTTTGGCATTAAAATATCCCAAACAGCGGGCCATAAATCTTGCACCAACATCTTTGAAAGCCATAGTTGGACCATGAAATAACTCCAAAGTTGATATTGATTCCTCGATTTGGACGACTGGAAAATCAAAATTTAAAGTTTCTTGAATAATTTGCTTTAGATTTTCAAATGGGATCTCATTCCCAACAAATTGCTTTATAACTTCAAATGCAATATCATGATTAGAAAATTGATCGAAATTATCGAAAAATCTTTTGGGTAGGGGTTGGATGGTTTCAGGAAAATATAAGCCCCTGTCTGGTGCCAAGCCTTTTCGAACTGCATTCTCAAAAGATGTTTTTGGGGCCTTATGATTTAAGCTGTAGTACATCATGATATTCAGGATAAGATTTTAACGCCTTGGGTATTAATTTTAGACAGATACGACTCAAACGGTAAATTGGTTTCATTCATAAAGTTGATCAAGTTGGCTTCTACACTACGCGCTGTTTTAGATCCTTTACAAAGACTAAAAATAGATGGACCAGATCCTGAAATTGAAGTTCCCAAAGCACCATGGTCTGATGCAATTTGCTTTAATTTAAAATAATTCGGGATTAGCTTGCTTCTGTGCGGCTCAACGATAACATCTTGTAAGGATTGTCCTATGAGATCATAGTTTGAACTATGTAGGGCATGAATTAAACTTCCCAAATTAGACCATTGTACAACAGCATCTTTTAAAGCTACCGATTGGGGTAGGATAGCGCGAGATTCAGAAGTTTTAATTTCAATTTGTGGATGAATGATTACGGCATAAAGATATTCTGGAGTTGGAAGTTGAAGAATTTGAAGTGGGTTGATGTTTTTAATAAGTGTAAATCCACCGAAAATAGCAGGTGCAAGATTATCAGCATGCTCAGATTGGCTTGCCATAGCTTCGCCTTTAAGAGCAAATTGTACTAATTCTGTTTTACTAAATGGTTGCCCCAGTAATTCATTAATGGCAAAAACACTTCCTGCAGCACTTGCAGCACTACTTCCTATACCACTTCCTGGTTTGATTTTTTTTTCAATTTGTATGTCAAAACCATAGTCTATATCTAATGTATCGTACAATGCTAAAGCAGATACACCAGCAACATTCGTTTTAGGGTTTAGTGGAAGTTCAAAGCCTGTAACATTAGAAATCTTAATTCCTTTTGTTTGTGATTTTGAGACCTGCATAATATCTCCAATATTATCAAGACAAAATCCTAAAACATCGAATCCACATCCAACATTAGCAACTGTTGCAGGAGCAAAAATTTTGATACAATCCATAATTAAATATTTGAAGCTCTAATGATATCTGCAAAAAGACCTGAAGCGGTGACATCGGCACCCGCTCCAGCCCCCTTAATTATGAGCGGTTGAGAAGTATATCGTTTGGTAAAAAACATCACAATATTATCTTTACCTTCAAGATTATAAAAGGGGTGTTCCTCTGGGATTTCTTCTAGACCAACTTGGGCTTTGCCATTGCTATATGTAGCAACATATTTGAGTTTACAACCATTGACAGAGGCTTTTGAAAGCAAAGCTTGAAATACCGCCTCGTTTTGTTTCAAAACATCATAAAAGGTGTCAATAGTGTTTGATTTTAAAGCTTCTTCAGGTAAAAAATTAATGTTTGTAATGTCTTCAATTTCTAAAGATCGACCAGATTCACGTGCCAAAATAAGAAGCTTTCGAGCCACATCCACACCGCTTAAATCTATACTAGGGTCCGGTTCTGTATAGCCCTCGACTTGCGCTTGTTTAACTACAGATGCAAAAGTGGTAGTGGACTTAAAATTATTAAAAATGAAGTTTAAACTTCCAGACAGAACGGCTTGAATTTTAACTATTTCATCGCCAGACGCAATCAAATTATTGAGCGTGTCAATCACGGGTAAGCCAGCACCCACGTTGGTTTCAAATAGAAAAGGGGCATTGTATTGTTTTGACAAGTGTTTTAGATTCTTGTAAAAATCAATGGAACTCGAACAGGCAATCTTGTTGCAAGCTACTACTGCTATGCTTTCTTTAAGATATTTATCATAGGTATTGGCTATTGTATGGCTGGCCGTAATATCTATAAAAATTGAATTTCTGAGATTAAAAAGTTTAGTTTGGTCAAAAAACTTATTGGGGTGAGTTGTTTCGCCGTTTGATAACAGCTCTTGCCAATTGTTTAAATCTAAACCATTTTCATCAAACACCATGGTTTTAGAGTTTGACAGACCTATAACTTTGATCTTTAGTTTTAAATTGTCTTGTACGTATTTATGCTGTTGTCTAATTTGTTCAACGAGAGAACGACCAACATTACCAACTCCTGCTATGAATAAATTAATATGCTTAATTTGGGCTTCAAAAAAAGTTTCGTGTAGGCTATTCAACGCTTTTTTGACATCCTGTTTAGATATAACCGCTGTGATGTTTCGTTCTGATGCACCTTGTGCAATGGCTCTAATGTTAACATTATTTTTTCCTAAAGCACTAAACATTCGACCACTGATGCCCTGATGGTTTTTCATTTTATCGCCAACAACTGCTACAATAGAAAGATTGGATTCCACAACGATTGGATCAATTTTTAGTAAAGATATTTCACTTTCAAACTCTACATCGATGGCTAGTTTTGCACGTTTAGCATCTTTATCTGAAATTCCTATACAAATGGAGTGTTCGGATGAGGCCTGAGTGGTAATTATTATATTGATTTTTTCATTAGCAAGCGTTTCAAATAGCCGTTTTGAAAAACCAGGGACACCAACCATGCCATTTCCTTGTAGTGTAAGCAATGAAATATCATTCACATTACTAATACCCTTTATGGGATTGAATTGACCATTGTTTACTGTTCTAGTAATCAAAGTCCCTTCATCATCAGGTGCAAGTGTGTTTTTGATTAATATTGGAATATCTTTTGAAAGTACAGGCAAAATAGTAGGAGGATATAATACTTTTGCACCAAAATGAGAAAGCTCAATAGCCTCAAAATAAGATAATTTTGAAATAGGTTTGGCTTGTTTGACCAGTTTTGGATTTGTTGTAAACATACCACTAACATCTGTCCAGATTTCTAACATTTCTGCATTTAAAGCTGACGCCACAATGGCAGCTGTGTAATCAGAACCGCCTCGACCTAAGGTCGTGTTTTTATCATCTTCTGATTTTGATATAAACCCAGGCATCACTGTAATTTGTTTCGTGTTGTTCTCAAAATAGGCCGTAATATTGGCATTGGTTTCGTCAAACTGAACCGATGCATTAGTGAAGTTTGAATCGGTAACAATTAAATTTTGACTGTTTTTAAGTTGAACATTAAACCCTTGTTGTTGCATAAACTCAAAGACGATTAATGATGAAATAAGTTCCCCATAACTCAACAGTCTATCCGTTGTTTTTGCGGATAGTTCATTAACCAAACAAATGCCATGAAGTAAATCCTCAATCTCTGACATTTTATTTTGAATGATTTCTTTTGTATTTGCCAAAACATCAGCTGAGAGCAGTTCATCAATGATTTGGAAATGCTGTTGCTTAATATTTTCAAAATCTAACTTATAGGATTGATCGTTTTGAATCGCTTTAGATGAGGCTGAAATTAATTTATCTGTTATACCACCAACAGCAGATACGACCACAATTACCTGGCTTGTTTCTACAGAGTCTTTTACTATTTTAGCAACCTTTCGAATATTCTTTGAAGAACCTACAGAAGTTCCTCCAAATTTTAAAACTTTCATGTCTGTGAGTTTAAAAGAATCTTATAAATAAGAGACTTTATTAGAGCAATTAAGGAGTAAATCTATTGCATTTAGTGCATTTAAAAAACAATCTGATAAAAATTACGAATTATTGATTTTAAGGCATTGAAGATTCAACTTTAATCAAAAAAAAAGAATCAAATTGAGATAAATGTAAAAAACGTGTTTCGAAATCTTTGAATTATTCTGAACTTGGTAATAGTTTGGTTTTTACTTCGCCAAAACCAATTCTGACGGCGTCATTTTTGCAATGACCCCTCAAAATTACCGTATCATTATCTTCTATGAATTTTCGAAAAGAACCATCATTCAATTTTAAAGGCTTTTCACCTTTCCAAGCTAATTCAAGCATCGAGCCATATGAATCAGGGGTTGAACCAGAAATTGTTCCGCTTCCCATCATATCGCCAGCATTCACAGGACAGCCATTCACGGTATGATGAGCCAGCTGTTGAGCCATATTCCAGTACATATATTTGAAATTAGATTTAGTCACTACAGTTTCGCTATTGTTTTCTGGTTTTATGGCAACTTCCAAATTGATGTCAAAGCTTTTTTGGCCCTCAAATTGTAAGTAATTAAGAGGAGTAGGGTATTGTTTAGGACCATCAACGCGAAAGGGTTCTAATGCGTCTAAAGTGACTATCCATGGCGATATTGACGAAGCAAAATTTTTCCCTAAAAATGGGCCTA
>JBMHDM010000048.1:0-37289 GCA_049889395.1 Flavobacteriaceae bacterium | reverse complement strand
CCATTCAAGGTAAGTTCAAGTTCACCATCAATTATTTTTATGGTAAAATCTGGAACAACATGTTCTATAGATCTTAGGTTGTTAGTAAAAGAACTTCCAGGTTTTGGATTTAGTCTTTCAATTTCTGACATGGCGTCCTTTAATTGAATTTCATTGATGTCAAATTTTTTCAGCAGTTTTTCAAAGTGCCTCTTACTAAATTGCTCAAAAGACTTTTCAATAATTTGTGATGCTAAACGCGTATTTGCAGAAGGGGGTTTTCGTTTTAACTGAATCGAAAGGCATTCTTGTAAATCTCTAGCACCGACGCCAGCCGGATCTAATTGCTGCACAACAGAAAGAATATTTTCTACGGTGCCTAAATCTGTAAAAATATTTTGAGTAAACGCCAAATCGTCAACAAGGTCTAATAGTGGTCTTCTGATATAGCCGCTGTCATCAATACTTCCAATAAGAAACTTGGCAATAGAGTACTCCTGATCTTCAAGACGAAAGGTGTTTAACTGATCTATCAGTTGTTGTGTAAATGATACGCCAGATGCATAGGGAATGCTTTTATCCTCATCATCGGCACTGTAATTATTCGCTCGAAGTCTGTAGTCCGGAATTTCATCATCGCTCAAATAATCATCTACATTGATGTCCTCTGCACTAATTTGTTCATTATCATTAATATCGTTATTGTAGAGATCTTCGTAGTCAGCGTTGTCTTGTTCTTTGCCGTGCTCCAATGCAGGATTTTCTTCAAGTTCTTGTTTAATTCGTTGCTCAAAGGCTTGTGTAGGTAATTGAATCAACTTCATCAACTGAATTTGTTGAGGAGAGAGCTTTTGCGAGAGTTTAAACTGTAAGTATTGCTTTAGCATTGCTTATTTGGGTTTGCATAAATTTAAAGAAAACAAATTAAACTTAGAATAGCTTGTTCCGTTTTAAATTATTGGGTAAACAATATTTGGGTTTAAAATTCTGCATTTTGGGGTGTTCTGGGATAAGGAATAACATCTCTAATATTACCCATTCCAGTAGCGAACATGACTAGTCTTTCAAATCCTAATCCAAACCCAGAATGAACAGCCGTCCCATATTGTCTTAAATCTAAATACCACCAAAGTTCTTCTTCTGGGATGTCAAGATCGGCCATTTTTTTCTTAAGAACCTCAAGGCGCTCTTCCCGTTGTGATCCGCCTACAATTTCTCCAATTCCTGGAAATAAGATATCCATGGCTCGTACCGTTTTTTCATCCTCATTAAGACGCATGTAAAAGGCCTTAATTTTGGCAGGATAATCAAATAATATAACTGGAGATTTGAAGTGTTTTTCAACCAAGTATCGCTCATGTTCACTTTGCAAATCGGCACCCCACTCATTAATTGGGTATTTAAATTTTTTCTTTTTGTTGGGTTTACTGTTTTTTAAAATTTCAATAGCTTCTGTATAGCTCAAACGAACAAAGTTGTTATCGATAACAAACTTTAATTTTTCTGTTAGACGCATTGTGCTGCGTTCGTGCTTTGGTTTTGTTTGTTCTTCTTGTTCCAAACGATTTTCCAAAAATTCTAAATCTGTTGCATTATGTTCCAAAATGTATTCAAGTACAGACTTTAAAAAATCCTCAGCTAAATCCATATTCCCCTCCAAATCCATAAAGGCAACTTCTGGTT
Source organism: Flavobacteriaceae bacterium (assembly GCA_049889395.1). Taxonomy (GTDB): domain Bacteria; phylum Bacteroidota; class Bacteroidia; order Flavobacteriales; family Flavobacteriaceae; genus UBA3537. The sequence goes on along the minus strand of JBMHDM010000048.1, from coordinate 35,627 downwards.
CTATCATCCAAAATTCTGCCAAATGTCTAGAAGTATTAGAATTCTCTGCTCTAAATGTTGGGCCAAAGGTGTACACTTTCCCCAGAGCCATTGCATAAGTCTCTGCTTCTAATTGTCCCGATACAGTAAGATTCGTTTCTTTCCCAAAAAAGTCCTTTGAATAGTCTATTTCACCCGTCTCGGTCAAAGGCGGATTTTTGGGATCTAGTGTGGTTACACGAAACATTTCTCCTGCACCTTCGGCATCACTTCCAGTAATGATTGGTGTATGCATATAATTGAACCCATTATTGTTAAAATAGGAATGAATAGCAAATGAGAGTGAAGAACGCAATCGCATGACCGCGCCAAAAGTATTAGTTCTGGCTCGAAGGTGGGCTTGTTCTCTTAATACTTCTAGAGAATGGCGCTTTGGCTGCAAGATTGTTTTAGAAACTAATTCTGGATCTGCATCTCCCAAAACCATAATTCCAGAAACCTGTATTTCGACAGCTTGCCCTTTCCCTTGGCTTTCGACTAAAGTTCCTTTTACTTGTATGGCTGAGCCTGTAGTTATTCGCTTTAAAAGGCCTTCAGCCATGGTTTCAAAATCTACAACACATTGAATATTTCTTAGTGTCGAGCCGTCATTTAAGGCAATAAATCGATTGGCACGAAACGATTTAACCCATCCCTTAACCTCAACGTCCTGATGCTTTGGGTTTTCTTGAAATAGTTCTGAAACAGTTTTTGAAATCATATCTCCGTTAAATTAGCCACAAATATAAAACTTTAGGCTTAAAAGAGAACTGTGATTTTAGGCCTCTTTCTCTGAATCATCTTCATCAGGGATGATTTTGATTGAAGGCTCTTTGAAGACCCGTTTATTAGCAATGCTTCTTTCCAAGGACAAGAGCATAACGGGAAGTAATAATAAATTGGCCATCATGGCTAACAATAGTGTCCCAGAGATTAAAGCGCCTAACGCTATTGTTCCACCAAAATTAGATGTTATGAATACTGAAAACCCAAAAAATAATACTATAGAAGTATAAAACATACTAACGCCCGTTTCTCTTAGGGCGGCAAAAACAGACGCTTTGATCCGCCAACGATTGGCTAGCAATTCTTGTCTATATTTTGCCAAAAAGTGAATGGTGTCATCAACAGAAATTCCAAAGGCTATACTGAACACTAAAATGGTTGAGGGCTTAATAGGAACGCCTAAATAACCCATCATTCCTGCCGTTACCAAAAGCGGTAAAATATTGGGAATTAATGAAATAATAATCATTCTAAACGACCGAAACATATAGGCCATAAATAGTGAAATGAGTACAATAGCAAGAGCCAATGATAAGATAAGATTTCGAACCAAAAACTGTGTGCCTTTTTGGAATAAATAGGCTTTACCAGTAATGGAAACCTCATAGCGATCATCTGGAAAAAGCTTTTTAATTTCTTTTTTAAGCTCTTGTTCTATTTGCTGGACTTTTTCTGTTTCTGCATTTTGCATGAATGTTGTGATGCGTGCATATTGTCCTGTCGAATCCACATAACTTTTTAATAACCCAACATCATTTGTGGTATTTTTGGCATAGGATAAGATGAAATTATTTTCTTGAGCAGTGGGTAATTGGTAGTACTTTGGGTTGCCATTATAAAAGGCTTGTTTTGAATACTTTACCAACCCAACAATTGAAATAGGTTTTGAAAGTTCTGGAATTTCATTAATAACCTCCTCAAGGGCATTCATTTTCTTTAATGTGGAGCGCTTTAAAACGCCTTTTTTCCTTTTGGTATTTATTAAAATTTCTAAAGGTAAAACCCCATTGAACTCTTCATCATAGAATTCAATGTCTTTGTAAAAATTAGCTTTTTTTGGCATATCCTCCAGAAGACTACCAGAAGTTTTAATCAGATATATGCCAATAATACTAGTGACTAGAAAAATTAGTGAGAGAGTGTATATCGTAATATTTTTTTGTTTAACAGTTTGTTCGATCCAGTCGCCTAAGGAATTAATCCATCGTTTGTTCAGATGTTCCAAATGCCGTTCTTTTGGCTTTGGCATATAACTGTAAATAATTGGAATAATTAACAAACAAAGTATAAATATAGCCATAATGCTCAACGAAGCAACGGTTCCGAATTCGGTTAGAAGTTTACTTTGTGTAATAATGAAAGTTGCAAATCCTGAGGCCGTAGTGGTGTTGGTCATAAGCGTTGCATTTCCAACTTTAGTTATAACGCGTTGTAAAGATTTGGCTTTGTTGCCATGTTTATTGACCTCATGTTGATATTTGTTAATAAGAAAGATACAATTTGGAACACCAATCACTATGATTAATGGCGGAATTAATGCCGTGAGCACTGTAATTTCATATTCTAAAAACCCGAGTATCCCAAAGGTCCACATCACTCCAATAATGACCACAAACATCGATATAAAAGTTGCGCGGTAGGATCTAAAGAAAAAGAAAAAGATAAATGATGTTATGAGCACCGCTGCGATAATAAAAACCTCAATCTCATCAATAATATTTTGTGAGTTTAACGTTCTTACATATGGCATGCCTGAGACTCGAAGATCTAAACCTGTTTCTGCCTCAAAAGCTTCAATCTTAGGGATGAGATTAGACATGACAAACGCTTTCCTAGCAGAAGTGTTAACAATGGGCTTGTCTAATAAAATCATTGATCGAAACGCCTCAGTATCTTTGTTGAAAAGAATATTGTCATAAAAAGGAAACGCCTCAAACAAGGTTTGCTTAAAAGACTCCAAGTCGTCTTGAGATTCTATGGGGTCGTCAAAAATAGGAGTTAAATCAAATTGTTGTTTATCCTTATTTTTAACAAGTCTCTTTAAATCTTGTACTGAAATAACGGCTTCGACATTGGGTGTTGTTTCAAAAGATTTCACCAGAGTACTCCAAGCATTAAATGTTTTTGCTGTAAGGTTTATACTGTCTTTAACGCCGACAACTATAACATTCCCTTCTTCTCCAAAGATGTCCAAGAATTGGTTGTAGTCCAAATTTACCGGGTGATTGTCAGGTAGGAGATTGGCTTCGGTATAAGAAAATCGCATATTTTTCCATTGGGAAGTCATTGCGATAGTGGTAACTGCGATTAAAATCAAGATCGTAATCCGATTTCGAAGAATCAGTCGAGCCAGAGTTTCCCAAAAACTAGTAGTGAGTAGCTTAAACATGCCTTAATTTAGAGGTGGCAAAGGTATAGAAATCCATTATATTTTTGGTTAAAAAAAAACGGATTAGAGGGTTAAAAAAAGTTAAAAAAACTTGAATTAAAGTTAAACAGTAAGAATTTCTTTTTCTTTGGCTAAAAATAACTTTTCGGCTTTTTGTACAAAGGCATCTGTCATTTCTTGAATATCTGTTTCTGTGTTTTTTTTAAGGTCCTCAGAAATATCATCCTGTTTCTTTAGCTCGTTATTAGCTTCTTTTCTGGCACCTCGTATCGAAATTTTAGCATCTTCAGCTTCAGATTTTGCTTGTTTGGCTAGTTCTCGACGTCTTTCCTCTGTTAAAGGAGGTACATTGATAATTATGCTTTCGCCATTGTTCATGGGATTGAACCCAAGATTGGCTACCATTATGGCGTGTTCAATGTCTTGAATCATCCCTTTGTCCCAAGGTTGTACCGTAATTGTTCGGCCATCTGGGGTATTGACATTCGCAACTTGCGATAGTGGAGTTTGTGCGCCATAATATTCGACCGTAACACTGCCAAGCATTGCAGGAGTGGCTTTACCGGCTCTAATATTTACAAATTGCTTTTCTAGATGTATCAAGGCCTTTTCCATGGCCTCTTTGGTGCTGTCTAAAATAAATTCAATGTCTTCGTTCATAGGTATTGATTTAGCTTACTGTGGTTCCTATAGGTTCGCCAGAAATTATCTTTATTAAATTTCCTCTTTTATTCATGTCAAATACAATAATAGGAAGTTCATTTTCTTGACTCAAGGTAAAGGCTGTAGTATCCATGACCTTTAATCCTTTTTTGAGAACATCATCAAAACTGATAGAGCTAAATTTACTAGCTGTGGCATCTTTTTCAGGATCTGCCGAATAAATTCCATCCACTCGCGTTCCTTTCAAAATAACATCTGCCTCAATTTCGATAGCTCGTAGAACGGCCGCTGAATCGGTGGTGAAATAGGGGTTCCCTGTTCCGCCTCCAAATATGACAACACGGCCTTTTTCTAAGTGTCGAATGGCTCTTCTTCGAATGAAAGGCTCTGCCACTTCATTAATTTTAATGGCAGACTGTAATCGCGTGGGTACACTTTCATTTTCTAGGGCACTTTGAAGCGCAAGGCCATTTATGACAGTAGCCAACATCCCCATATGATCCCCCTGTACACGATCCATTCCATTACTAGCTCCCGCTACGCCTCTAAAAATATTTCCACCACCAATGACAATAGCGACTTCTATACCACGCTCGACAGTTTCCTTAATATCCTTTGCATATTCGGAAAGCCGTTGGGGGTCAATACCATATTGACGGGACCCCATAAGGGCTTCGCCAGAGAGTTTGAGTAAGATTCGCTTGTAAGTCATAATTAGATCTATATTTGAGCAAATATAAGCATTATATCAAAAATTTACTGGCATAATGTTTGTTCTAAATGAAGTAGTCTTTTACCCAAACGTTATGAATCCTATCATCCTATTGATGTTGAGCTATTTTACAATACTTATTTCTTGTAAATCATCACTAAAAGAAACTCCAGCTCAAAGTATAGCTCATTTTATAGTTCATACCTATCTGTCAGCGCACGATCTGAAAATGATAAAGCGTTGCGAAAGAAAGTTTAGTTATGAAGCAATCGACCTAAACAACGATGGTGATTTGGAATATTTTATAAGGTTTTTTACAGCTTATTTTTGCGGATCTGGAGGATGTAATATTTTAATTTTAAACTCAAAATTCCAGCTTATTACAGATTTTAGTAACACCTCCCCCCTTATTTACGTCGATTCTAATACCACCAATGGGTGGCGAAATTTGTTTATGTGGTCAAACAGAAGTTACTTTAAAATCATTTACAATAAGACAATTGGATCCTATTGTGCAAACTCACCCACTAAACATGTTGAAAATTTAAGCCTGCGAATAAAACAACGTTCACATGAAATGTTTAAGGATGAATCTTACAAAAAAGTATATGCCTTTTAAATCAAAAAGACCCTGTGGTCGCCACAAGGTCTTTTTAAGTAAAAGTATAATAGAATTACCCTAGAGCAACTCTTTTAAAACCTGTTACCTCAACATCTCCATAAGAGGATACATATTTTGCAACAGTGCTCTTTTCGTCTTTAATAAAGTCTTGATCCAACAAACACTGTTCCTTGTCCAGTGTGGTATTGTCTGAAATAAATCGATCTATTTTACCTGGTAGAATTTTATCCCATATTTGTTCTGGCTTGCCTTCGTCCTTAAGTTGTGCCTTGGCATCTTCTTCAGCTTGAGTCAATACTTCCGGTGTAAGCTGCGCCATTGAAATATATTTTGGTACATTTTTTAACGGTTTCCCTAATCGTCCAAGTTCAATATTATCTTTTTCAATAACAGCAATTCGAGCTTCTGTTTCCGATGCCACATAGCTTAGATCAAAGTCTTTATAAGATAAAGTTGTAGCCCCCATCGAGGCAACTTGCATAGCTAAGTCTTTAGCTAAAGTTGAAGCATTATCAATATTAGCAGAAAGTCCAACTATTGCTGCAATTTTATTGATATGTACATAGGCGCCAACAAATGGTGCTTTAATTTTTTCAAATGATTTGATATCTAATTTTTCACCAATCACTCCTGTTTGTTCGATGAGTTTCTCAGCAACAGAGATCCCGCCAAAATCTGCCTCTAAAAAGGACTCTTTAGTGTCATAACTGATCGCAATATCTGCAAGATCTTTGGCTAGTGCTAAGAAATTTTCGTTTTTCCCAACAAAGTCTGTTTCACAGCCTAGCACAATGGCTACACCGACAGTGTTATCGTCATTCACCTTGGCAACAGCTGCTCCCTCGGTAGATTCGCGGTCGGCACGCTTTGCGGCAACTTTTTGACCTTTTTTTCGTAAAATATCAATGGCGTTATCAAAATCACCTTCTGCTTCTACAAGTGCTTTTTTGCAGTCCATCATTCCTGCGCCGGTGGCTTTTCGGAGTTTGTTTACTTCTGCAGCGGAAATTTTTGTCATGTTTAAAAAGTTTAAAAAAAGTCGAAAAATTATTCAGTAACGAAGGACTCTACGACTTTATAGTTTGATAGATTTTAAAAATTTATTCTTCTTCTTTTGTTGAATCAACCTGAGCTGCTACTGGAGCAGACTCTCCTGATTTACCTTCTTTCTCAGCTTTTCTGTGTGCTAGTCCTTCAGCAACGGCTTCTGTAACCGTAGTCAGAATTTTATGAATTGATTTGGACGCATCATCATTTGAAGGTATTACATAATCGACTTGACGTGGATCGGAGTTGGTATCAACCATCGCAAAGATTGGAATGTTTAGTTTTTGAGCTTCTTTGATGGCAATGTGTTCTCTTTTGATATCCACAACAAATAAGGCGCCTGGCAATCTTGTCATATCAGAAATAGAACCAAGGTTTTTCTCTAGTTTTGCTCTAAGTCGTTCTACTTGAAGTCGTTCTTTTTTAGAGAGTGTATTGAAAGTGCCGTCTTTCTTCATTCGATCAATAGCGGCCATTTTTTTGACTGCTTTACGAATCGTAACAAAGTTGGTCAACATACCGCCTGGCCAACGTTCTGTTATGTAGGGCATATTAACATTGGAAGCTTTTTCTGCTACAATGTCTTTTGCTTGTTTTTTGGTTGCCACAAAAAGAATTTTGCGACCTGATGCAGCAATTTTAGAAAGTGCTTTTGAAGCCTCCTCTAATTTTGCAGCTGTCTTGTAAAGGTTAATAATATGGATGCCATTACGCTCCATGTAGATGAAAGGAGCCATATTTGGATCCCATTTTCTGGTCAGATGCCCAAAGTGAACACCATTGTCTAGTAAGTCTTTGACTTCTACTTTTCCCATTTTTGTGTTAGTTTACGTTCTGTTGAATTAGCAATGACTAAGTGGCTTATTCTTAAGGCCTTGGTCATTTAGATGCTAAACTAAATCCTGACATACAAGCTGTCATAGACAACAATAACTGGTTTATATAACATGCTGAACTCGTTTCAGCAATTTATCTTAATACTATAATTAACGTTTTGAGAATTGGAACTTCTTACGTGCTTTCTTTTGTCCAAACTTCTTACGTTCCACCATTCTAGGATCTCTTGTCAATAATCCTTCAGGTTTGAGGATACTTCTATTTTCTTCACTAAGTTCGCACATGGCACGAGCTATAGCAAGACGGACAGCCTCAGCTTGACCTGTCACACCTCCTCCATAAACATTGACATTGATGTCAAAATTTCCGTCATTGTCAGTAAGCGTTAGTGGTTGATTAACTTTGTACTGAAGAGTTGCTGTAGTAAAGTAGTTTTTAAATTCTTTACCATTAACAGTGATTTGACCTTTACCTTCAGAAACATAAACACGAGCTACTGCCGTTTTTCTTCGTCCTATTTTATGTATAACTTCCATTAATTAACGTCGTTTAAATTAATTGCTTTGGGTTGTTGGGCTTCGTGTGAATGATTGGCACCTACAACTACACTTAAGTTTCGGAAAAGTTCTGCTCCAAGTTTATTCTTTGGAAGCATACCCTTTACAGATTTTTCAACAATTCTGGCCGGATCCTTTGCAAAAAGTTCTGTGGCAGAAAGTGATCGTTGTCCACCAGGGTAACCCGTGTGGCGGATATATGTTTTTTCTGACCACTTATTTCCAGATAAATGAATTTTTTCAGCATTTATTACAACCACATTATCACCACAATCAACATGAGGGGTGAAATTTGGCTTGTGTTTGCCTCTTAATAAAATGGCCACTTTGGAAGCAAGGCGACCAAGTGTTTGACCTTCTGCATCGACTAAAACCCACTGTTTGTCTCTTGTAGCTTTGTTAGCCGAAATTGTCTTATAACTTAAAGTATCCACGTTGTTGATATTTTCTTATTAATTGTTTACTTCTAAAAAAAGAGTTTGCAAATTTACAATTATAAATTGTTATTAACAAAATCTTACCAAGGATATTTTCAAGGACAAAAAATTTGTGTCTCCAATACATGCACAAACGATGTTAATTTTTTTTAAATATTGATGTAATATTCCACCGTCTCGGTATATTTGTGCTATCTATCTTGAACCTGCTTTTGATATTATGAATAAATTATTATTTCGATTCGTTTTTGGCATGTATATTCTTGGGCAACCATCTGTGTTTGCACAAACCCAGCCTCGAAAACAATACATTACGCAAGAAATTTCTACAAACAATTCTTTAGAAATAGATGGATTTATTGATGAAGCCTTGTGGGATAAAGTCCCTTGGGGGACGGATTTTATTGAAGTCAATCCTGATGAGAATACCCCACCGACAGAACAAACAAAGTTCAAAATTTTATACGATCAGAAATACTTATATATCGCAATACTGGCATTGGATGCTGCTCCAGAAACTATCACAAAACGATTAACTAGAAGAGATGGTTTTGAGGGAGATCGAGTCAATATCTTGATTGACAGTTACCACGATCTGAGAACGGCTTTTTTATTTACCGTTACTGCAGCAGGTGTTAGGGGAGATGAAATTGCAACTGAAAATGGTAATGATATCGATGATAGTTGGAATCCCATTTGGAGTGCCAACGCACAAATCATTCCGCAAGGGTGGTCTGCCGAAATGAAAATACCACTAAGTCAATTACGTTTTGGCAATTCAGAGGAACAAGTTTGGGGTCTCAATGTCATTCGGCAATTATTTAGTCAAAATGAACTCTCTGCTTGGGATCGCATACCGGTAGGATCGCCTGGTTGGGTTAGTGAAGCTGGAGAACTTCTCGGATTGAAAAATATTCGCCCGCAAAAACAAATTGAAATTCAACCCTTCGCCGTAACTCAAATGGAGACTTATGAAGCAGAAATGGGAAACCCCTATCGCGACGGAAGAGATTACAAATTGAACGCTGGATTAGATGCCAAAATCGGGATTACAAATGATCTTACTTTGGATGTAACCGTTAATCCAGATTTTGGCCAAGTAGAAGCCGACCCTGCCGCTATAGCTTTAGACGGTTTTGAAATATTCAACAGAGAACAGCGACCCTTTTTTGTTGAAAACAAAAATATCTTTGACTATCAATTTGCCGACAATCGCGATAATTTATTTTTTTCCAGAAGGATTGGACGTGCACCACAGGTTTATCCTTCTACGCCCTCAGGGTCCTACAAGGATCGACCTAAAAACACCACCATTCTGGGTGCAGCGAAGTTTAGCGGCAAAACAAAAAACGGCTGGTCTATTGGCGTTTTAGAGAGCGTAACATCTCGAGAGTTTATGGAAATTAACAACGGTGGTGAAATTTCTGAAGCTTTAGTAGAGCCTCTGACCAATTACTTTATCAGTCGGGTTCAAAAAGACATGAATCAACGTAATACATTTCTTGGGGGGATTTTCACCGCCACTAATCGGGCAATAAGTGAAGCTACATCCAGCTTGCGCAAAGCAGCATACTCTGGAGGAATTGATTTTAGACATCAGTGGAAAAATCGCACCTACTATTTTCAAACGAATATGGTAATGAGCCACGTCATAGGCAGCAAGGAAGCCATTCAATCGACTCAAGAGAATCTAACACATCTTTTCAATCGTGTGGATGCTACTCACCTCAGTGTAGATCCAAACAGAACAAGTCTAACAGGAACAGGAGGTTTAATCGAAATTGGAAAGGACGGGGGGAGAAATTGGAACTTCAACACAGGATTTAAATGGGTGTCACCTGAACTGGAATTAAATGATGTAGGTTTTTTGAGGCGCGCGGACCAACAGTTTAGATGGACTGCTGTGCGGTACAGAACGGCTAAACCCTTTTCGTTGTTTAGAGATATAAATTTTAGATTAAATCAATTCACATCTTATGATTTTGAGGGCAATCACAACAGAACCCAGTACGACTTTAGGAGTTGGATCAACTTTCAAAATAATTGGGGTGTTAACATAGGGCTGACTCACAAACCTAGAATTTTTCAAAACTCTGCTTTAAGAGGCGGTCCAAGATGGCGCTTTTCTGAAGAAAATTTTAAATTTATTTCTTTCGATACTGATAACCGACGCAGATTTAATGCAAGCTTTAGAGTTGTTCATTCTCAAGCTAAGGATGATAATTTTTCATTTCTAAAGTTTGGGATCGACTTAAATTATCAACCTATTGATGCGCTAAACATTTCACTATCTCCAGAATTCGAATCTAGACCCAACAAGACACAATATATAACACAGTTGGATCATAACAATACAAGGCGGTATATTTTGGGAACAATTGACAATAAGACCATAAAAGCCTCTTTAAGAGTTAACTACACATTGAATCCCAATTTATCGATTCAATACTATGCTCAACCCTTTATTTCTAGAGGACAATATAGTGAGTTTAAGTATGTAACAAATGCAACTGCAGAACGTTTAGACGATCGTTTTTATGCCTACAACCCCGATCAAGTCAATTACACTGATGGGCAATATGAATTTGACGAAAATCAAGACGGCCAAGTGGATTACAGCTTTGGAAATCCCGATTTTAATGTTGTTCAGTTTAATTCTAATTTAGTGATGCGTTGGGAATATATTCCGGGTTCAGAACTTTTTCTGGTATGGTCACAAGGACTTCGTTCTAACTTAGATTCTAGTCTCAGTCTGGTAGATGGCTTTGAATCTGGAATCATTGATCAGCAGCCACAAAATATCTTTTTAATAAAGGCAACATATCGATTTGTATTGTAATTTTCAAAGGTCTAATTTCTTTATTGAAAATTATTGATTAAGCCGGATTTTACACCTATCTTTGCAGCGCTAATCAGTAGTCTTTATTGACCATGTCGCAACAACTTGTTACATCCCAAACCTCAATAAGTCGTTTTGAAGATTTTAAAGCGATAACAAAAATGGGGTTGTCCATAAGTGTTGTCTTTTCATCTATCGCTGGTTATCTGTTGGCTGCAACAGAAATTGATCCATTTGTAATTATTTCATTAGCTGCAGGAGGGTATTGTATGGTCGGCGCATCAAATGTGTTTAATCAAATTATTGAAAAAGATTTAGATGCCTTGATGGTCAGAACTAAAAACAGACCAATTCCATCTGGAAGAATTTCAGTGGTTAATGCATTTATCATCGGCGTTTCACTCACTGTTTTAGGACTAACAATCTTGTATTGCATCAATCCAAAAACAGCAATGTTTGCGGCAATTTCCATTTTTTTATACACTAGTGTTTATACCCCTTTGAAGCAAAAAACCCCGCTATCGGTATTTGCCGGTGCTATTCCGGGTGCTATACCATTTATGCTAGGGTGGGTGGCCTTTACAGGTCGTTTTGACATAGAACCTGGAATTTTGTTTATGATTCAATTTTTTTGGCAATTTCCACATTTTTGGGCTATTGCTTGGTTTTTAGATGAAGATTACAAAAAAGCAGGATTTCTAATGTTGCCAACAGGGGCTAAAGACAAGGGAACCATTTTACAAATCATTATTTACATCTCTTGGACGGTCTTGATCTCAGTTATACCAGCGTTTGGTTTCACTGGAAATTTAGAGCTGTCTTGGATTGCGGTTGTTATGATTGTTTTTTCAGGTCTTGTTTTTTTGAGTTTTGGGTTCAAATTATTCAAGAATCAAACAGATAAAACTGCTAAACAATTGATGCTTGTCAGTGTCATATATATAACCGCTTTACAACTTATTTATGTAATCGATAAAATATTATAAGTCTATGGATTTAACACAAGGCACTTCAGAACAAAAAAATAATCGAGCAAAAAAAATGATGCTTTGGTTTGGTATTATATCGCTAGTAATGACCTTTGGTGGTCTAACCAGTGCTTTTATTGTTAGTAGTACAAGGGAGGATTGGCTCAATAATTTCGTTTTGCCGGAAGCCTTTACCTACAGTACCATTGTTATTTTTATTAGTAGTATTCTTTTATTTTTTGCAAAAAAAGCGATCCTAAAAGCACAACGTTCTCTCAGTACATCATTACTATTGGGGGTTTTGGTATTAGGAATTGCATTTATATATTCTCAGGTAGTGGGTTTTAACCAAATTATAAATTCGGGTTATAATTTTACAGGTCCTACCAGTAATATTACCATGTCCTATGTGTACATCATTGCCGTGCTTCACATCGTACATGTTGTAGTTGCCTTGTTGGCATTAATGGTTATTATTGTTAAACATCTCCAAAGTCCTTACACTAAAAACAATAAACTGGGGTTTGATTTAGCGTCAACATTTTGGCATTTTGTTGACATTTTATGGCTTTACCTCTTTTTCTTTTTATATTTCTTTAACAAAATAAATTGATTATTTTTGCATCACTCAAAACAACAAAACAACTATGAATTCTACAGCAGTTAGCACAGGCACAGAAGGCAAAACTTGGGGTGGTGGCAATCAGCCACTCAAAGCAAGTTATGGCAAAATGATGATGTGGTTCTTCATCGTATCAGATGCTCTAACATTTTCTGGATTTTTGGCCGCTTACGGTTTTTCAAGATTTAAATTTATTGACTATTGGCCTATTGCCGATGAGGTGTTCACTCACGTGCCATTTCTTCACGGACAAGAACTCCCTATGATTTATGTCGCTTTTATGACCTTTATCCTCATCATGTCCTCTGTAACAATGGTGCTAGCAGTAGATGCAGGACATCAAATGAAAAAAAATAAAGTCATCTGGTATATGTTCTTTACTATCATAGGCGGACTAATCTTTGTAGGGTCGCAAGCCTGGGAATGGGCAACTTTCATACAAGGAGATTATGGCGCTGTTCAAACTAAAGGGGGAAATATTTTACAATTTGGTGAATATAAAGAGATTGATGGCGAAACAGTCTTTAAACGAGTCGCTGTTGAAGAATTTGCAGTTGCTGCACATACAGAGCGATCTCAACACCAAAGAAAAAATGGATTATGGTTTGTGAGTGAAGGTAGTCTGCCGGCCTATTCAGTAAACGATGTTTATCAAGGACTGGAAGCCCACCCTAACATTCTCGTTCGAACACAAACCATCAATGAAGATGGTGAAAAAACAGTACTATCCAGGGAAGAATCATTAAAGCAACTCAAAGCCAACGGCAAACGATACGTCAAAGGTGCCAATTTAGAAGTTAACGAATATGGTACACCATTATTTGCCGACTTCTTTTTCTTCATTACAGGATTTCATGGCTTCCACGTTTTTTCAGGTGTAGTAATCAACATCATTATATTTTTCAATGTCATCATTGGAACCTATGAGAGAAGAAAAAATTATGAAATGGTAGAAAAAGTTGGACTATACTGGCACTTTGTCGATTTAGTTTGGGTTTTCGTATTTACTTTCTTTTACCTTGTCTAACCAAAAAACGCTTATAAAATGGCAGATCACGCACACAAACTGGAAATCTTTAGAGGATTAATTAAATTTAAATCCAATACTCAAAAAATATGGGGTGTCTTATTACTACTTTCAATTGTAACCGCTGTTGAAGTAGTTTTAGGGATCTATAAACCAGCTGTTTTGATGACCCCCTCTATGAGCCCATTCGAAGGCGGATTTGGAGCAACCCTACTGAATATTATTTTTTCAGCATTTATTTACACCAAAAGCCTAAACCTGATTTTTATTGTACTCACCATAGTTAAGGCCTACTACATTACATGGGATTTTATGCACATGCGCGATGAAACCAAGTTCTTAAGAAGGATTGTGGTATGGACTGCAGTATTTCTGATTTGCTACCTTATTTTCATTCTTTTGCAAGAGGGAGGCTATATCGAGTCGGTTTACACCAATGGATATGTCAAACGTGATTTCTAAAGATTAAGAATATATTATCAAAAAAAGGCGGATATTTCAATCCGTCTTTTTTTATTTTTGTTATATGAATTTCTATAAAATTAAAAAACCGCTAGTTTTATCTGTCTTGTTTTTCCTACCGGTTATTTTTTTGTTGTTTTTATATCCATCTAAGCACAATTACATGCCTTTAGACATAGTTAAAGAGAATGTCCCAGAATTGAAAGCCTTCAAATCTTTCGAAGGTAAATCAATTCAATTAGAAAACCGACTAACTGTTCTTGGTTTCTTTGGGCAAAACCCCATGGATGATGCTACTTTGGCCTTAAACCTGAAAGAACTAGTATACGATAAATTCTTTGGTTTTAAGCGATTTCAAGTCATTATACTACTGCCTTTTGACGCCAAAAATCAAGCTCAAGCTTTACAAAAAGATTTAAATGCCTTTGCACCGCTGGAATATTGGACCTTTGCTTTTGGAAGTGAAACAGCCATTAAAGACGCTTACACCAACTTAAAAATATCAACTCCCTTAAATGAAAATTTAGCTTCCAGTCAAGTTTTTATCATTGACCGAGAGAGACACCAACGTGGAAGACTTGACGACCGTACAAAAACGGAAATAGAAACCAATGCCCCGCTCTATTCACTAAACTCATATGACATACTGGAGGTCTCCGAAATTAAAAACAAAATGAGTGAAGATATTCGCATTTTATTTACTGAATACCGCCAAAAACGAAAGGGTAAATTTAATTCTACAGCAAGAAGAGCACAAGATTTAAAACAATGAAAAAATCATATTCATACATAGGAATTACATTTATAATTTTAGTTTTTGGGATTATTTTTGTTCCAAGAATTGTAACGAGAATACAAAACGGAGATATTACTAGATCTGAAAGTAGAAGTCAAGATATTAAACTTCAGACCAACAATGATACCCCATTATCCTATTTGGTAATCAATGGCGAACGCAAAACAGTTTCGCCGTTTCGCTTTACTAATCAATATGGCGAAACCATAACCAATAAAGATTTTGAAAATAAAGTATATTTGGTAGAATTTTTCTTTACCACCTGCCCTACCATTTGCCCAAAAATGAATCAAAATCTAGTTGATATCCAAAACACATTTCCCAATCGTGACGATTTTGGAGTGGCTTCATTTACCATTAATCCAAGCTATGATACTGTAGAGGTCTTAAAAAATTATGCCGAACAATATGGTGTAACAAACCCCAATTGGCATTTCCTTACGGGATCTCAAGAGGATATATTAGATCTTGCAAACGTTGGATTTAACCTCTATGCTGCCCAAGTAGCTGGAGCACCAGGAGGGTTTGAGCATTCCGGAAATTTTGCATTGATAGATAAAGATGGTTATATTAGGTCCAGAACTGATGCATTCGGGAATCCTAAAATATATTATAAAGGTACAATAAGTCAAAAGGAGCAAGTAAACGACGAAGGCGAATTGGAAGAGATTTCTGCCTTGAAAGAAGATATTTTAAAATTATTAGAACATGAGTAAGACAACTAAACCCAATGAAAATAAATTCAATAGACTAATTAATGTGGTCTCTATAATCATTCCACTAGCAGTTGCTTTACTATTTGGTGTGCGTTTACCAAATGTAGAACCCCTTATATTTCTACCCCCTATTTATGCTTCAATGAACGGGATTACTTCTGTTCTTCTAATAGGAGCATTAATCGCGATAAAGAATAAAAAAGTATACCTACATGAAAACCTCATGAAAACTTCAGTAGCATGTTCCTTGCTGTTTTTACTGATGTATGTCGCTTATCACATGACCAGCGACCCAACAGAGTATAAGGGAAATGTACCATTTTTATACTATTTTATTCTGATCTCCCATATCATACTTTCGATTGTAGTCATACCACTGGTTCTTCACAGCTATTCACGAGCGTATTTTGGCGAATACAAGGCGCATAAAAAAATTGTAAAATATGCTTTCCCAGTCTGGCTTTATGTGGCAGTAACTGGTGTTATTGTTTACATCATGATCTCTCCATTTTACAGTTAGACCTTGCGATTAATATTCACATTTCTTGTTGTATTTAATGGTCTTTGGGTCAATGCCCAATGTGCCATGTGCCGTGCCGTGTTGGAAAGTGAAGCTGGTCAAAATACTGCTAAAGGTGTAAATGATGGAATCGTATATCTGATGATTATTCCTTATGTGTTAGTTAGTGGAATAGCTTTTTTGGTGTACAAAAAACTTAAAAAGACCTCATAAATGCTTTAATAATCAAAAAATTCTTTAAAGGAAATGTCTAATATACTCAAAATCCTATGTAGTGTAAAGAGCGTAATATTTCGTTTCCCATTTTCAATATTAGCATAACTGCTAAAATCCATTTTACAAAGAATTGCAACCTCCTTTTGAGACAAATTCCTTTGTGTTCTAACGGATTTTAAACGGCGGCTAAATGAGATTAGGAGTACTCTTTTGGAATGGATAACAATCATTGGGTAGGGTTTTAACGTTCGTTTATTTAGTGATTTGGAGAAGGTTCTGCAACCAAAATTTAAATTTGGAATATAACGAAAAAAGAATTCTATATTTTACAAAACAGAATGTAACAAAAGTGATTTTAAATCGTCCTATTCTTACATACTATTATGACCGAAATGCTCAAAATCAATAAATTACATAAATCCTACCCCATTGGAGACAGCAAACTTCATGTGCTTAAAGGGATTGATCTATCGGTAGATCAAGGTGAAATGGTGGCCATTATGGGATCGTCGGGATCTGGAAAATCAACACTTCTTAACATCATAGGAATGTTGGATGAGGCCGATCAGGGCGATTACATTTTAGATGAAGTCCCCATAAAAAATCTGACTGAAAAAAAAGCGGCTGTTTATCGAAACAAATTTTTAGGGTTCATATTCCAATCTTTTAATCTTATCAATTACAAAAATGCATTAGAAAATGTGTCTTTGCCGCTGTATTATCAAGGCATAAAACGCAAAAAACGCCTAGAACGAGCCAAGTTTCATCTCAAAAAAGTTGGCCTATTAGATTGGGCAAATCATCTACCGAGTGAATTATCCGGAGGCCAAAAACAGCGTGTAGCTATTGCTCGTGCGCTAGCGTCGGAACCCAAACTTCTGTTGGCTGATGAACCTACGGGTGCCCTGGATACCACAACCTCATATGATATTATGGCATTCCTACAGCAACTCAACGACGAGGGAAAAACCATTCTAATCGTCACACATGAAGAAGACATTGCCGCTATGTGTAAGCGAATAGTTCGTCTCAAAGACGGTATCATTATGGAAGATAATTTTGTAAAACAAGTTAGAGCAACAGCCCATGTTTGATATTGATCTTTGGCGCGAAATTTTTCAAAGTATAGATAAAAACCGAACTCGGAGTCTATTATCTGGATTTACGGTAGCTTTTGCAATTTTATTATTTACCATTTTATTTGGGTTAGCCAACGGCCTGAACAACACCTTTTCAGAAGCTTTTGTGGATGATGCGGCCAATGCAATCTTCATCCGTTCTGGAAGAACGACTAAAGCCCATAAAGGCCTACAGGCTGGACGACGAATTCAGTTTAAAAATCAAGATTTTGACTATATAAAATCAGAATTTGACCCCAACATTGAATTTATAACTGCTCGTGTCTATCGAAATGCTACAGCAAGTTATAAAAACGAAAAAAACAACTATTCGATACGTGCCGTACACCCTGATCATCAGTACTTAGAAAAAACAAAAATTGTCAATGGTCGCTTTATCAATCAGCGCGATATGGCCGTCAAAACAAAAGCCATTGTGATAGGTGATTTGGTCCGACAAGATTTATTCCTCAAAGAAGACCCCCTAGGAAAATATATCAATCTTAGCGGTATCCCTTATCAGGTTGTTGGGGTATTCAAGGACGATGGAGGAGATGACGAAGAGCGATTTATTTATATGCCACTTTCGACAGCGCAAACCATTTATGGCAATAACGATTATATCGACCAGATTAACTTGACTTATAATCCAACTATGAATTATGATCAAGCGATTGACTTTGGGTTGGATTTAGAAAAACAACTCAAGGAAAGATTTACGGTAGCCAAAAATGATCAACGTGCCGTCCGAGTATTTAATATGGCCATGCAAAATAAAGGCATCAATCAAATGACTTCTGTTTTGGGTATTTTGATTTTGATTATTGGAATGGGAACGCTTATCGCCGGTATTGTGGGAATTAGCAACATCATGATTTTTATAGTAAAAGAACGCACCAAAGAGATCGGGATACGAAAAGCATTGGGAGCTCCACCAAAGGCCATTATCTCAATCATTTTGATAGAATCTATTCTAATAACAA
The DNA here is from genome assembly GCA_049889395.1 of Flavobacteriaceae bacterium. Classification (GTDB taxonomy): domain Bacteria; phylum Bacteroidota; class Bacteroidia; order Flavobacteriales; family Flavobacteriaceae; genus UBA3537. Next base: position 17,292 of record JBMHDM010000048.1, on the reverse strand, counting down.
CGTTGGCTGGATACCTTGGCCTTCTAATAGGCGTTGGCGTACTAGATTGGGTAGGGCCTAGCTTAAAAAGTTACTTTATTACTAACCCCAGTGTGAGTCAATCATTGGTCATTGCAGCAACAGTCACATTGGTGATTTCAGGATCTATTGCGGGCTATTTACCTGCAAAAAAGGCCTCTAAAATTAAACCAATTGTAGCATTAAGAGACGAGTAACTTTATGAAATTTTTATTTGAAAGAGATACCTGGCAAGAAGTGTTCGACAGCGTTAGTAAGAACAAAGTTCGCACCGTCATAACTATGATAGGAGTCTGGTGGGGTATTTTATTACTCATTGCTTTATTGGGAGCTGCTCGGGGAATGGAAAATTCATTTAATCGACTTTTTGGTGACTTTGCAACCAATAGTGTTTTTATTTGGGGGCAAAGTACAAGTATACCTTTTAAAGGGTTTCAAGAAGGCAAACGCGTTCGATTAAAGTTAACTCATACGAATAAAATTAAAGACAATGTAGAAGGCGTGGAATTCGTGGTCCCTAGAAATCGAAATCAAGCCTTGGTTGTCCGAAATTTTTTGTCTGGCAATTTTGGGGTTAGCGGCGATTATCCATTACTGGATAAAATTCAAAAGAAGAAAATGATCCGGGGCCGTTTTATCAATCAAAATGATATTAATTCCAATAAAAAAATTGCAGTCATTTCAGAAGAAATTTTCAAACAACTCTTTGAAAAAGACGAGAACCCGATTGGGCAGTATGTTCAAATGAATAGTTCAAACTTTAAAGTTGTTGGGGTATTTCAAAACGGTAATCAAAACATGGGCCCAACAGATGATATTCATATTCCATTTACGACATTTCAACAAATTTACAATCAAGGAGATCGCATTGGATGGATGGTTATTACGGGCAAACCAGAGTATAATATCAAACAAATTGAGGAAGACACAAAATTGCTTTTACGAAATTTAAATCAAATTCATCCCCGAGACAAACGGGCGTTTGGAAGCTTCAATTTGGGCAAAGAGTTTAAAAAAATCACAGGATTCCTGACTGGTATGCAGTTTTTGACATGGTTTGTTGGAATTGCTACCCTAATTGCAGGGGTATTTGCTATAGGAAATATTCTGTTGATCACTGTAAAGGAGCGCACCAAAGAAATTGGGGTTCGACGTGCTTTGGGTGCAACACCGTTTGAAATCAAACGGCAAATTGTAGTTGAGGCTGTATTTCTGACCTTAACCTCAGGTTTGTTGGGAATTATAAGTGGCGGCTGGATTCTGATTGTAATCGATAAGGTTTGGGGACAAGGAGACGACGCAACACTTGTTAACGCCTCAGTTTCTATTACAGTTGTTTTTGTAGCCCTTATCATATTAGTTGTTTTAGGAACATTAATCGGGTTGATTCCTGCCTTTAAAGCAACAAGTGTCAAACCCATTGAAGCATTAAGAGAAGAATAAATTAAAATTATAATGAAGAAATCAATCAAAATTATCGTAGGAATTATTTTATTAATACTATTAGTTATGGTGTTAAAATATTTCAAAGATTCAAACACCAAAGATGTAATAGACTACAAAACGGAGTTGCCATTTTATACCACCTTGGATACTAAAATTGTAGCTACAGGAAAACTAAATCCAGAAGAGGAAATTGAACTAAAACCTCAAATTTCGGGAATCGTAAACACCATCTACGTTGAAGAAGGCGATTTGGTCGAAAAAGGTGATTTAATCGCTAAAATACGAGTCGTTCCAAATGAACAAGCTTTGGTAAGTGCACAAAGTAGAATTAAGACCGCAAAATTTTCATACGATAATGCAAAAACCCTTTTTGATAGAAACAAAGCGTTGTATGAAAAAGGTGTAATTTCTCGACAGGATTTTGAAAACAATGAACTGAGCTTAAATCAGGCACAAGAAAATTATCGACAAGCGCAAAACGACTATCAAATCATTAAGCAAGGATCTATTTCTGGCGGAGGCTCAGCCAACACTAATATTGTGGCACAAATTTCAGGAACCATATTGGAAATCCCAGTAAGAGAAGGTGATCAGGTCATACAAAGTAATAACTTTAATGCCGGAACAACAATCGCTACCATCGCCGATATGAGTAAAATGATTTTTGAAGGTAAGGTTGATGAATCTGAAGTTGGAAAACTTGAAGAAGGTAAAACCATAACGGTTGTATTAGGAGCCATGAACGAAAAAGAATTTCCAGCCAAATTAACTTTTGTAGCCCCCAAAGGCGTTGAAGAAAATGGGGCGGTTCAATTTACCATTAAAGCGGATGTAGCGGTGGAGTCAAGCAACAAAATTAGAGCAGGCTACAGTGCTAATGCCGAAATTGAGGTGGAAAGTAAAGACAGTGTTTTAGTCATCAAAGAAGCCTTATTACAGTTTAATAGAATCACCGAAAAACCATTTGTTGAAATTTTAGAAGAAAACGGCACCTACAGAAAGAAAAATGTCGAAATTGGAATTTCAGATGGCATAAATGTTGAAATTATCGACGGAATTGATGCTGAAGACCAAATTAAAGTTTGGAATAAAGCTTCCGAAGAAAATAATGAGGACGAGGAGAATGATGAATAACATAACAATTTTAAAAATGAAACGCCTACTTTTTACCATACTCGCCTTGGGTACACTATCCGTTACAGCTCAAAAAAAATGGTCTTTGAAAGACTGTATAACCCATGCTTTGGAAAACAACATTAGCGTTAGACAAAGCCAAAATGCTTTACTAAATAATGATCAAGATATTACGGCTGCAAAAGGAAATTTTTTGCCTTCCATTGGCATTGGTGGTTCTCAGAGGTTAAACCTTGGTAATGTCGAAGTGTTTGATGGAAACTTTGTAGATCGAACGTTTCACTCTACAAGTTTGGGCGTGAATATTTCCCAGACTATTTTCAATGGCTTTAGAAATACAAACATCTACAAGCAATCGCTTTTGAATAAAGAAGCTAATGAGGAAGAATATAACAGAATAAAAGATAATGTAGCCTTGAATGTGGTCAATTCTTATTTGAATGTTTTACTAAATCTAGAGAATTTAAACATCGCACAAGCTCAACTAAATTTTTCCTTGGATCAACTCGATCGGGTGAAAGAGCTAGTTGAGGCAGGCACACAACCTCAAGCAAATATTTTTGACGCTGAAGCAACTTTAGCCAACGACGAACAAAGTTTGACTGTGGCGATAAACAGCTACACTTTGTCACTGCTATCGTTGTCTCAAGTGCTTCAAGTTCCATTTAATGGATTTGAGGTAGAAATTATTGATTTAGAGAACCCATCAGATGCCATCATGTACAATGACATACAACCGATTTTGAATCATGCTTTTCAGAACAGAAGTGAGATTAAAGTCGCTGAAAAAAATATCGAATCTGCCGAAATAGGACGACTCATCTCAAAAAGCGGATTTTACCCCACAGTTAGTTTTAGTTATGGCTTAAATACGGGAGCCAATTTTTCTAACCTTTCTAATGACAACTCCTTTTTTCAACAAATTAATGACAATAAAGGACACAGTTTTAGCCTCAATTTGAATATCCCTATTTTTTCAAGGTATCAAAATAAAACAAACTTAGCCAAATCGTCTCTTCAAGTTGAAAACAGAAAATTGGCATTGGAACAAACTAAAATTGATTTGGAAAGTAACATTCAAAGAGCTTTTACTGATGCTAAAGCAGCTCTAAAAACATATATCTCCTCCCAAAAATCAGTTTCAGCTAGACAACTGTCCTTTGATAATGCTCAAGAACGCTATAACATTGGGGCGCTAAATGCCATAGACCTAGAGCAAAACCGCACTCAATTGGTTCGAGCAAAGTCCTCTTTAGTGCGTGCAAAATATGATTTTATATTCAAAACAAAAGTCCTTGATTTTTATATAGGGAAACCTTTAAATTTGTAAATGGCTTACATTTTAAATATTGAGACCTCAACAACAAACTGTTCAGTATCATTATCTAAAGACGGGACAGCGTGTTGCTTGATAGAAGATAATAGTGGCAGCTACTCTCATGCAGAACGCCTTCATGTATATATTGAACAGGCTCTTCAGTCTGAACAAATTCAAACTAAAGACTTACAAGCTATCGCAGTAAGTAAAGGTCCAGGATCTTATACGGGGTTAAGGATAGGGGTGTCAGCAGCAAAAGGTCTTTGTTTTTCTCAAAATATCCCTCTCATCGCAATCCCTACTTTAGAGATTTTGGCTCATAAAACCAAGATAAAAAAGGGGTTTATTGTTCCTGCTTTAGATGCTCGTAGAATGGAAGTCTATTCGGCTGTTTTTGATCAGGCGTTGAACGAAATCAAAACAACATCTGCCAATATCTTAGATCATAATAGTTTTCAGGATCTTTTGGCGTCTGAGCCAGTTTGTTTTATTGGAAATGCCTCAGATAAACTAATGCACGTCATTAAACATCCAAACGCCAATTTCATTTCGGAACTTCCTTCAGCCCAGCAGATGTGTGACTTGTCGTACCGTAAGTTTCTAAGTGGTACCTTTGAGGATTTAGCTTATTTTGAACCCTTTTATTTAAAAGATTTTATAGCTATACCTTCAAAAAAAAACTAACCTTGTTTTTTTATTTCTACACTATGTGGATATGGTATTTCAATACCCGCTTCGTCTAATGCTAATTTACATTGTTCTGTGATGCCGAAATAGACTTTCCAATAATCTTCTACCGTACACCAAGGTCTAACGGCAAAGTTAACGGAGCCTTCTGCTAATTCTTGTACATCTAGGTTGGTTCTGGATTTTGCAGTACATCAGGATAGTTCTTTAGAGCGTTTAACAAAACTGATTTTGTTTGTTTGATATTCTCTTCATATCCAACACCAATGATTAAATCAACTCTAAGTTTGCCCTCTGCTGAAAAGTTAACAATATTATTATTTGCTAATGCACCATTGGGAATTACAACACGTTTGTTGTCGGTGGTTACAATATCTGTAGTGAAAATCTTTATTTCTTTTACGACCCCTACCTCATCTTGTGCATTTATTAAATCGCCGATTTTAAATGGTTTAAAAAGTATGATTAATACGCCCCCCGCTAGATTTGACAGCGCGCCCTGAAGTGCGAGGCCTATGCCAAGACCTGCTGCTGCAAGGATGGCCACAATAGCCGTAGTGTCTATTCCCAATGTCGAAATAACAGCTACGAGCAGTAAAATTTTTAGAAGTACAGAAAAACATTTAATGAGAAAGCTTTGCAGCGTAATCTCGACACCCTTTAATTGCATCCTTTTTTTAAAAAGATGTAGTAATTTTTTAATTAAAAATAGGCCGATAATTAAAAGTAAAATGGCCGATAATACTTTTGGGCCATAGGTCAGCATAAGTGCCTTGGCAGACTGTAGGTATTGCTCCATAATGTAGGTAAATTAGGGGTTAAAGTGTTAAAAATAAGTTTAAAGTTATTTAGAATTGAGGAACTTTACAAGTTTTATAAGATCATTATCGTCATTGAGTCTAATCTTATTCTTTTTTATGTAAGTCAAAACTTCCTTTTGCTGTCCTTTAAACTGTGCTGAAAATCGCTTTTTGTTAGTGTCGACCAATATAGCTGGTGCTCCATTGATTATCACATAATGACGGTCTTTTGTCTTTTTGAACATCGCTGGTTTGGGCGCATCATAACCCGTGGAAGAGGCTTTTTCTTCAATAAAAATAACCTTATTTTTTTTTAATAATTGATAACTATTATTGGCCGTTAAGGCAGAAAAATAACCAGATCTAATTTCACCATTATCACCTACATAATCAAATATAAGGTAAGCATCATTGGTATCAAGGAAGGTTATTTTTCTGGTCCTTTCGTTTTTGTTCATTACATAAACCTGGTTGTTGCCACCTTGAAATTCCATTTGGTCGTTGTAAATATCATAACGTACAGCAAAAACCTTGTCTTCGAAATCTGAAATTTTAGCCCTTACAAAATTATCATTCAAGTATTTTGAGCCTTTAACACCCATATCATCGTCGTTTTTTAAACTTAAAAACGCATAATCCATTTTAGTAGAGGTTCCACCACTGTAACTGATTCCTTGTTGGGCAAAGGAAATGATTGTAAATAGAGTAAGGAAAGGGGTAAAAAATATTTTTTTCATAGCATTTAATTTCAACGCGAAGGTAAGTATATCAAGTAATAATCACAATTTTTTAATTAGGATTTAGTATTAAGATTTTCATAAAAATACATCAAAGATTGTACCTTTGGTAAATAATATTTAAACATGAAGCTCTACATTGTACCAACGCCCATTGGAAATCTTAAAGACATTACGCTCAGAGCTTTGGATGTTTTAAGCGATGTAGAGCTTGTATTAGCTGAAGATACCAGAACCACTGCCAAACTGCTAAAGCATTACAGTATTACCACAATTATGCAATCTTATCATATGCATAACGAACATAAAGTTTTGGACTCTATTTTAAATAAACTTAAAAGTGGGATGTCTTTGGCGCTTGTTAGCGATGCCGGAACGCCCGCTATTTCGGATCCTGGATTTTTATTAGTCAGAGCATGTGTCCAAAATGATATAGAAGTTGAATGTTTGCCAGGTGCCACAGCTCTTATTCCAGCTTTAGTGAATTCAGGACTGCCTTGCGATAGATTTATTTTTGAAGGGTTTTTGCCGCCAAAAAAGGGACGTCAAACGCGTCTCGAATTACTGAGCCAAGATAATAAAACCATTGTACTATATGAAAGTCCGCACAAACTGGTTAAAACGCTGACACAAATTTGTGAGTACTTTGGGCCTTCTCGTTCAATTACTGTTTCAAGAGAACTCTCCAAACTATATGAAGAAACCAAGCGTGGAACAGCTAAATCTGTCTTAGAGTATTACCAAACAAAACCCCCAAAAGGCGAAATTGTCATAATCATTTCTGGGACTTAATTTTTTTATCTACTAGCGGTGTTTACCCTCTTCCCAGCCGTGTTTACCTAAATATAATCGGCCACTTTCGACAGCGCCCGCTTCAATACTTGTCCCCATTGAATCGTTCCAGCGGTTGAGGTAGCCAAATAATGAGATCACACCAAGCATTTCTACAATTTCGCCCGCGTTCCAATGGTTATGGAGACGTTCTTTCAGCTCACGATCAACCACATTTGGAACCATGGAGGCTGCCAGACTGAAGTCTAAAGCTACCCTTTCGGCTTCGCTAAAGGCAGGATGAGTTTTATAGTCCCATATATGGTTTAGCTGCTCTTTCGATGCACCATAACGCTCTGCAGCACGAATCGCATGAGCTTGACAATAACGACAGCCTGTGGCATTGCTACTGACCCATGCCATCATGCGTTTTAGGGCAGAAGTTACTCGACCCTTATTGGCCATAACAGCTTTGTTTAGCTGTATAAATGCTTTGCTAATAGCTGGGCGATACTGCATGGTTAAAACAGAATTTGGGCAAAACCCCAGCGTTTCGTTAAAAAAATCGGCTAAATGTTGTGTTTCTAAATCGTGATCTGGACTTAATGGGTGTACAAGTGGCATAGTTTGTTTTTTTAATGGTATTTTTGATTAACAAGTAACAAAAAATAATTGTATTATGGCCCACAAAACTACAACTCATTGGAAAGGCGGAATGCTTTTCGAATCAGATAATCCAAGCGGAAATCATGTTCTGATGGATACAATAACATCAGAAAATACGACCCAAAAAGGCCTCTCGCCAAAGGCTATGATGCTATCCTCTATTGCTGGATGTTCAGGAATTGATATTGTTGATATTCTAAAGAAAATGAAAATTACCAATTACAATTTACAAATTGATGTAAAAGGAGAACTTACCGATGAGCATCCAAAATACTATCATACAATCGACATTCATTACTACTTTAGTGGGCCTAATATTGATGAAAAAAAATGCCGCCGTGCAGTTCAATTATCGATCGAAAAGTATTGTGGTGTTATGGAAATGTTTAGACGATTCGCTACCATACACACAAGCATTCATTTTCAAACTCCCTAATTATGCGATGGACGCTGAAGCCAATTCCAGAAGAAAAAACCATTAAAGACTTGGCTCAAGCTCTTGGTGTGGAATATTCTATTGCAACGCTACTAGTTCAGCGTGGCATCACTAATTTTGACGATGCTAAAGCGTTTTTTAGACCAAAATTGACTGACTTGCATGACCCTTTTTTAATGCAAGATATGCAACAGGCTGTTGATCGAATTCAAAAGGCCTTAACGCATAACGAACGAATTCTAGTTTATGGCGATTATGATGTGGATGGCACGACGTCTGTTGCGATGATGGCCACCTACCTCGAAACAAAAAGTAATCATGTAGCAACCTATATTCCCGACCGTTTTGAAGAAGGCTATGGCCTATCATACAAAGGCATAGATTACGCAACTGATAACGACTTCACACTGATTATTGCTTTAGATTGTGGGGTAAAAGCTGTTGAAAAAATAGAGTATGCGAACAACAAAGGAGTAGACTTCATTATTTGTGATCACCATCGCCCAGGCAAAACACTTCCAGATGCCGTAGCAGTGCTAGACCCCAAACGTCATGATTGTCAATATCCTTTCAAAGAGCTTTGTGGATGTGGCGTAGGCTTTAAATTAATTCAAGCCTTAGGACAAAACTATGGTGAGTCAATCGAAAATCTAAAGGCATATTTAGACTTGGTAGCTACTGCTATAGGTGCAGATATTGTGCCCATTATTGGCGAAAATAGAATATTAACGTACTTTGGTCTTCAAGTGATAAATACCAGCCCTCGCCCCGGGTTTCAAGCTTTAATTCAAAACGCGAAGAAGAAAACCCTTACCATTACAGATGTTGTTTTTATGATTGCACCTCGAATTAATGCAGCAGGTCGGATGAAACATGGCAACTATGCCGTATCATTACTAAAAGAAAATGATAGGCAACAAGCCCAAATAGCGGCAAAGGATATTGAACAATTTAATTCTATCCGAAAGACACTAGATCAAGATACCACAAAACAAGCCCTAAAACAAATAGAGTCCAACAATGAAACACATGCTGCCACAACAGTAGTATATGATGATTCTTGGAATAAAGGCGTTATTGGAATTGTCGCTTCTAGACTTATTGAAACCTATTATCGCCCAACTTTAGTCTTCACAAAAAGTGGTGACTATTTGACGGGTTCAGCACGTTCTGTTCACGGGTTCGATGTGTACAAAGCGCTACTAAACTGTAATGAACATATTGAACAGTTTGGGGGGCATAAATACGCTGCAGGTTTAAGTATAAAGGCCTCAAATTATGAAGCCTTTAAAAAAGCTTTTGAGAATGAGATCCACCAATCGATGCCAAAACATTTAAAAACGCCTGAAATCAACATTGATATGGCTTTGAAACTTTCCGATATTACGCCAAAATTTTACAGAATATTGAAGCAATTTGCCCCATTTGGACCTCAGAATATGACACCAGTATTTATAACAGAAGACGTAAGAGAAACAGGCTATGGAAAATGCGTTGGTCAGGAGAATAATCACTTGAAAATCAGCATAAAGCAACCCCATGAAACTCCAATAGACTGTATCGGATTTGGATTAGGAGATAAATTAGAGTTGATTCAAAATGGAACTCGTTTTAAAACTGTTTATTCCATTGAAGAAAATGAATGGAATGGGCGCGTCAAATTACAACTAAAACTAAAAGATATTAAACTCTAACTAATGTCGAAAAAAGATCCTTACGCCGCCTTAAGATTCAGAGAGTTTAATATCTTTTTATTACTTCGTTTTGTACTGGTTTTTGCATGGTCCATGCAGTTTATTGTAATCGAATGGCAAGTCTATTCATTGACTAAGGACCCCTTATCACTTGGTGTCATTGGTTTAATGGAAATTATTCCCGCTTTAGGAATGGCCCTTTTTGCGGGTCACTTTGTAGATCAGACCGAAAAGCGAGATTTATTTTTATGGTGTATTGGGTTGTTTTCATTAATTAGTCTGGGGTTATTTTTTGTTTCTACTGTTTCAATTTCTGGATTATGGACCCAGAATTCTGTTCTGTTCACTATTTATGCATTTGTATTTTTTGGGGGGCTTTTGCGCGCATTTTTTGGCCCCACCATTTTTTCATTAGTTGCACTTATTGTTCCCAAAAAAGTCTATCCAAATGCTGCAACTTGGAATAGTTCAACTTGGCAAATGGCCTCCATTTTAGGCCCTGCATTGGCAGGATTTACCATAAACTGGATTGGAGTTCGCTGGTCACTATGCATCGTTTTTGTTCTAGTTTGTGTCGCCTTTATTTTGGGATTATTAATTTCAAAAAAACCCGTTTTGAACCCCAAAATTGGCGAACCTATTCTTCAAAGTTTAAAAGAAGGGGTTCGATTTGTGTTCAAAACAAAAGCTATTTTGGGGGCACTAACCCTAGATATGATTGCAGTACTATTTGGGGGAGCGGTGGCCTTGCTTCCGGTATTTGCACAAGATATCCTGAAAGTTGGATCAGAAGGATTTGGTCTTTTACGTGCCGCTCCAGCCGTCGGTGCCTTTCTAACGATGTTAGTTACAGCCTATATCCCCATTAGTAAAAAGGCTGGATTAAAATTATTGGCAGCCGTCTTTGGTTTTGGCGTTTGTATTATTGTTTTTGGACTATCAACACTCTTTTGGATTTCAGTAATAGCGTTATTTTTTAGTGGTATTTTCGATGGGGTTTCAATGGTAATACGTCAGACTATTCTTCAGCTTAAAACACCAGATAATATGAGAGGTCGTGTGTCATCTGTAAACTCAATGTTTGTTGGGTCGTCAAACGAACTAGGCGCTTTTGAAAGTGGTCTGACAGCTAAGTTTATGGGTACGGTTACTGCCGTCGTGTTTGGCGGCACGATGACGCTTATTACAGCTATTACTACAGGTTTGGTTTCGCCAACTTTCCGGCGATTAGACCTAGAAGATGATTTAAATCATCACGATAAAAATTGTTAATCCTATTGATGCTAAATCTTAATTCTGTAGGAGTATTTAAATCCTAAAATAGATCGAGTAAACTTATCATTCCCTACGATATCATCTTGAAGTCCATAGAACAGTGCGAATTGTCCGATTTTTTTAACTCTTTTTGAAAATCTTAAAACATAACGATATCGATTAAAACCGCCTTCAGAATTCAAGCTTTTAGTTTCATTGAATAATTCAGCCGATAACTTTACATTGACTTTAATGGGTTTAATTTTATACCCCAATCCAACTCGAAATCGAATTTGTTCTTTGTGAATATCGCCTTCATCTTCAGAAAGACCAAGGCGATTCTTGTTTTGATATCTTAGTCTAGTCGACACGGTTATCTTATTGACTTTCTGTTGATAAGTGGCGTCAAATTGATATCTGAATAGTGATCTGAGGCCTTGATCACCTCCTGTATCATCATTTTTTGTGATGTATCGAACGCCGCCACCAATGTCAAAATTTTTGAATAATTCATAGTTCACTTTGATTTGAGTGAAATAATTTTTGGTGGTCGTAATATCATTCCGCAATCTTAAATGTTCAGAGACGGAGAATGATAATTGTTTCGTTGCTCGAACGTCAAGTTCAACAGCGGTCCATCCTTCAAGATCACTATCGTTTTGTCCAAAGACGATTTGAGGACATAAAAGAATTGTAAAGGCTATGGCTGTAAATAATTGCAGTTGTTGTATTGTTTTCATTGTTATTTTTTGTGACGAATTTTAATTTTTGCGGTTTGTTTTTCAAAATCCACTTCACCAATCTCGAGTTTCAAAATTTCTACTCCAAGTGAATCTTCAAGTTCGTTTTTGAGTAAACCGTATTGATCAGGCTTAATATTTTCAAGTGAGTTGTATATAATATCTTTTGATCCGAAATCTTTGGGCGCTGTTCTCTCTTTTGGGGTTACTCTTTGTTGGCTCCAGTGTCGGTCCAAATAAAAGGCCGCCAAAAAAATGAACGTGTTTGCGGTTATAATTTCTACATAGCTCATTTTTTTGTTGGATAGGGCATTCATTACCGATATGCCAATAACTACAAATAAATAGGTCATTTCTCTAACTTTCAAAGGATCTGTCCGATAGCGAAGAATTCCAAAAATGGCAAATAAACCGAGGGCCAACCCTAGGTCTAACTCGTACTTTTTGAGCGTAAAACACAAGAAAAACACGACAATTCCAACCAAATAAAAGGTGAATAAAAACTCTGTTTTTTTTGAAAAATGATAATATGATAACCTAATAACTGCCGTCAAGAACAACATATTTATGAAAAGACGAACGATCATTTTATAAAAGTCATCGTCAAACAATGGGATTCCAAGAATGTCCATATAATTAATGTTTTAGTAAGATATGATACTTGGAGATTTTAGGGGAGGAAATTATTTAAAGGTGTCTAAAGATAATATTTTACCGTCAAAAACACCATAAGTAAAGTGATTAATCCAATCCCCAAGATTAATATATTTTGAGGACGGACTCAGGTCGATGTCTAGCGGCATGTGTCGGTGACCAAACACAAAATAATCATAGTGATTTTGTTCTAGTTTTCGTTTAGCATATCGCACCAGCCATTCGTTGTCATCGCCTAAAAACTTAATATCTTCTTCTCCAGAAATTAGTTTATTTTTTAAAGATAAATATTGTGCAAACTTAACGCCAAGATCTGGATGTATCCAACGATATAACCACTTGAAAAAGCCGTTGGTAAATACTTTTTTGAGACGTTTATACCCTGTATCGTGCGGGCCAAGGCCGTCGCCATGGGCAATAAAAAAGGTTTGTTCATTCAAACTAAATACTTGCGGTTTGTGATAAACCTGGATGCCCAATTCTTCTTCAAAATAGCCATTCATCCAAAGGTCATGGTTTCCAACAAAAAAATGAATATCAATGCCGCTGTCACTTAACGCTGCAAGTTTACCCAAAACTCTTGTAAAGCCTTTGGGAATCACTTGTTTGTATTCAAACCAAAAATCAAACAAATCTCCCAAAATAAATAAAACGGCTGCATCTTCTTTGATTTCATCTAACCACTTAACAAATAATTCTTCTCTAAGTTTTGAGGCCGCCCTTGAAGGCGCTCCAAAATGGTGATCAGATGTGAAATATATTTTTTTTCCTTTAGGAAGCTGGAGGGTTTTCATAAGATTTATTCGTCATTATCACTAGCAAACCACTCTGCATAGCAGGTCGCTGTTTCTCTCAATTTAAGGGCTTTTAATTTGATATGATTGGGAAGTCGTTGTTTAATTTTTTTTACAAAATCAATAACCATCATTTCACTTGTAGGCTGGTAATTGACCAATAGAACATGATGTCCGCGAGACTGTAATTCGTTGGCCAGCTCTAGGTGTGGTGTATTTTTGTTAAATATGGTAGCATGATCAAAAACATCTACAATTTCTTCTTTCACGATTTTCTTTAAATCGGAGAAGTCAATGACCATTCCGTATTTAACGTTAGAAATCTCCGAAATGGGCGTTCCGATAACGGTTACGTCTAGATGATAGCTGTGACCGTGAACGTTTTTACATTTTCCATCATACCCATACAGTGCATGACCTGCTTCAAAAGAAAATTGTTTTGTAACCCGAACTTGACTCATTGAATTGTAGCGTTTTAGATATTACAAACTTAAGCAAAATTAGGGCTTTTAAGTTGTGAGAGAAAATTGTTTTCTAAATTTTACAATTAGAGGTACTCCTCTAGCGAGCATCCATAAAGTAAATGCCAAAAAAATACCATAGAGTTTTAAATCAAAATAATGCGCTAAAAGTAACATTGGGATGAACACTAATAAGGTTGATATTAAAAGAACATTTCTAAGGGTTTTCATTCGGCCCAGTCCTTTAAAAATCCCGTCGAAGACAAATGTAATCGCACAAAGCGGCTGCATGACTAATATAATCCAAAAGATGTCATAAAAATGGTCTAACACCTTTATATCAGCACTGAATAGTTCACCTATTAATCTATAAAAAATTGCGCCTAAAACAGCCATTATTAACCCTACAACAATAGCTTTTTGGGTTAGCCGCATGCTGAGTTTGTTTAGTTCCTGAATTTGCTTTGCGCCATATAATCGGCCTGAAAGTATATTTCCAGCACTAGCGTAACCATCGACAGCAAAAGCGGCAAAAAACCATAAATTTATGGCTATGGTGTAGGCCGCTATATATTTGGTGCCATAGGCGGTGGCAAAACTAGTTGCAAAATAAAGGGCTAAATTCAAGGCTAATGTCCTAATAATTAAATTACCAATCATGCCTAAAAATTTAGAAAGCTCTTTATTTATTGGCCATTTCAATCGCAGTGAAATTGGGGTTTTCTTTAAAATAAATACCGTAGCTATAATGGCCATAATAAATTGTGAAACGGCACTGGCTATGGCGGCACCTTCTAAGTTAAGTGCAGGGATAAGCCCATCAATACCATATACGAGGGCAAGGTCTAAAATTATGTTAATCAGTGTTCCAATAATGGCAACAATCATGGGAAGGTAAGTGTTTTGTAACCCTCGAAATATTCCAAACACTGCAAAAGTATATAGTGTAAATGGAAAACCAATAATACGAATGGTATAGTAATCAACACTAAAATCTAGTAACAACCCAGTGGCGTTGTAAAACTTAAAAATCGCTTCTGCAAAAGGGACTGTTATGAGACATATCAAAATACTGAAACCCCCAACGATTGCAATGGCTTGAGCCGGTAGGTTGTAAACCTGTTCTAATTTGTTGGCGCCCAAATATTGAGAAATTATTGACGATATGGCCGAGCGAGATTGACCCAAAACCCATATGAGCATTGAAAGGAAAGATGAAACAATACCAACAGCTGCCAATGACTCTGTAGCATTTACCGAAATATGGCCAACGATAGCTGCGTCGGTTAAAGATAAAATAGGTTCAGAAATTCCTGCGATTATGGCTGGTACAGCCAATCGATTGATTTGATTATTGGTGATGGTGGTATTCAAGGACAATGGCATGGGTACAAAAATACACAAAATGAACCCAAAGCGTCATGTTGAAAAGGGTTGTTAATTTATAGGGCCGTTGAGGTCGTAATTAGAAAAAAATGTCCAAACGGCCTCACTCGCGTCAAGGTCGTCGTTTTGATACCATTCATGTCCTCCGCCATAAACTTTGAGATGTTTAACAACAGATTGATTGACCCCATTGTTGTAAGTAATATCTTCAACGGTAATTTCATTATTTGGATCCAAATCGTCCAGAAGAATAACATTGGGATTTGTTGAGCATTGGTTGTTATTGACCCAATAACTTAATACATCATTAATTGGCGTGTTCCAGGACTGTATTCCAGCATAAGGCACAACGACGTCATTTGTTCCATGGATTTGAAGAATGGGAACTTCGCGCGAGGGGTTGCAGTTTTGGAAATTGTCTGTTGTCATAGACCCTGTGACAGAAGCAATTGCTGCAAACTTATCGCTCAATTGACACGCTAATAAAAAACTGAAAAATCCACCATTGGACATCCCTGTAGCGTAAACTCTATCGGAGTTTATATTATACTCGCTAGATAGGTCCGTTAGAAGGTGATCAACAAAAGCGACATCATCCACTGTGCTGCCAGAAGTCCACCCGCCAACATTCCAGTGTGGCGCAATACCAAATAAGGTGCCTTGGGGGTAAATCACTATGAAGTCATTGGAATCTGCAATTTGGTTAAATTTAGTGTTATTCATGGTGAGTATATTCTGGCCTCCAAATCCATGAAATACGAATAGAATTGGCGAAGGATTTTGGGGGTCATAGCTTTCGGGAATATAGCTAATATAATTTCTATCCTCCCCCTGAAAAGTAATGTTGTGTTGTGATATACCATAATTAACTTGAAGGGCGGCAGATAGAGTCGTAAAGCTAATGTCGTTGCCATACCATTCTCCAAGAGAATTGGAAATAAATGTTCTTACATAATAGGTTGTTTCTGCTGCCAAATTATTTAATGCCGCGCTGATATCTGTTCCATATACAGAAACGCTAAAATCGTCAATTGTTGGCGATGGGTGGGTGGCATACACAAACCCCTGTTGGGCGCCCGGTGCTATGTCACATGCTTCAGATTCTGCAGCAATAACCCCCATGACGGTTGCCGATGATTCGGTAATGTCATCTGCTGATTGGGTTGTTAGGGTGGGCGAAAAAACACATGATATACTTTCGGAATCGGTGCTACAAGAAAAGAGGGCTATTAAAATAATAATGATATATGATCTCATTTGGCTAATTTTAATTCAATATAAAAAATGATTGACCAAAAAATGACCCCCTAGGTATTAATTTCCCTTATCATAATAAACATCCATGCAGCAACACAGATACTCACAAAAATTGCAAATAGGCAAACTGTTTGACAAGCATCCATAAACTATAATTTCTTTCAAGATACAACAAAAAAAATAGATGCACTAATTTGATAATTAGAAAACTTATGAGATTATTTGTTTACATTTGCATCCTATTAAGGGGATGTAGCTCAGTTGGCTAGAGCGCTTGACTGGCAGTCAAGAGGTCGGCGGTTCGAGTCCGCTCTTCTCCACCAGTGTCACCGCTACACTATACATTCGTAAAGCCCACCATTAACGGTGGGTTTTTTCTTTTTCTTATAGTTTTTTTAGCAAGGGTTTGCAAGGTTGTGAACAGAATCTAAAAATTACTTTTAAATTGCAAGTGAGTTTATAACCATAAACGAATTCATTTTTTGTTTTGAAGGGGCCTTATTGGCCCTTTTCTTGTTTAAGAAAAATAACGATTGTATATACAGTAATGCTTATATTTGCATATCAATTCATTTGAATTGGTTTATGGTTATAGGCAGTTAAGCATCTTTGTTTGGCTGCCTTTTTTTAATCTTCGTCAATTATATCCTTCTCTAATTCTTCGGCTCCCTTGCGACTAATTTTGCCTTATAGCATTAGTGTAAATGTCAATCGTTAAAAAAACTTGGCTAATGCTAAAAATCACCAAACAGATATAACCTTTTCCAACGGCCAACGGTTTAAAAATTAGTGGCTTAAAACTTGATTTTTCTAATGGGATTTTTACAGCTTTAAGCTGACTTTCAGTTAGTAAGATTTTTGATTAGGAAAAAAAAGCAAAGCTATAACCCTAAGCTCTAAGTTGTCGAAGATTTTGATGGAATAGGAAATCTAGGGCGTATTCCTGAAAAAAACCAAAGAACTGAGCCATATAATTCTTACATAAATACCCTAAGGGCATCAGCGTTCTATTGGACCAGCGTTAGTTCTACTTTACACC
>JBMHDM010000047.1:0-24348 GCA_049889395.1 Flavobacteriaceae bacterium | reverse complement strand
CCATTACATAATAATCAAGGTGCATGTGCGTAAATGGGCTCAAATCAACACCATTAGGAATTCCGAATACATATTGGTAACCTCCACCAGCATTTGGTGCAGTCACTTTAAGCGTATTATCAGCACCACCAATGACATAGTCTTCAATAGTAGCGCCAGCAAAAGCTCCTAAACCGCCCGCGGGTGTTTCATTGGTATAAGCGTCTGACAATAAAGAGAAAACATCACCAGCATCTCTCGCAGGAGGTGTTGGAGCGCTGGTCGTTGGTCCATCAGGTGCAGGAACTTCGCCTACAACCAAACTTCCCAAAGTTGCGTCATTTGGATCTGCTGGAAGTCCTGTCATCACAAAACCATACTGAACTATTAAGCCAGATGCCAGTTGCGCCGCAGTAGCTGATACCGTGAAAGCTCCTGTTGTACCAGTTAAACTAGCAGTTTCATTGACTACAGTAGCATAGCCGTTATTTGGGTCTAGAGCTTTGATGAAAGCTAAAACTGTATAGTTTGCATTCAAATCATTGGAGCTGACTGTGCCACTAAATGTGAGATCAGATCCGGCTAAGCTGTTGTCTTCTATGAATGAACTGGCTTCAATATACTTCACTGGCGTTTGTGTTCCAGAGGAGTTGTCAAACCAAGCTGTATTGGCAGCTTCTGCCGTCCAAATAGCAATGTTAGGTTCCAAAGTCATTGAAGTTGCTGTTGCTGTAGCTCTCAAGTTTGCTACACCGTAACCAAAGCCAAAAGCGTAAGCATCATCACTAACGTTGAAAGCATTAATATATCCGTTCCAGGCTTGTGAGGTTTCTACAGTAACACTATTACCAGAAGCAGCTGGTTCTTTCCAAAAATAAATGTTGTCAATGTAGATGTCCGAAGTACCCGGCTGTCCGTCAAACTTTAATTGAATCACATTGTCAAGAGTTACCCCTGTAAAATCACTTAGAGGGATATCAACACTACTCCAAGATCCTGACGTCAAGGCAACGTCAACAAGATATTCAGCACCATTACTAATTGGCGTAAACTTAAGTTGTTGGCCATTAGCTGTCCAAACATCTAAATGAACATAGTCCATCCCAGAGACATCTGTTGACTCCAAGTCTGTTCCTTGATAGTTAAAGTTATTATAAGCTAAGACAGTATTGTTACCTTCTCCAGTCGGGTCGTAAGCAGCATCTACTGTTCCAGACTGCCCCCAACCAGGATTGAAGTTAGTTACCGTCACGTTGTTATAAGAATCACTGTATACAGAAATCACATCTGCAGCGTCTTGCGTTGGCGTGGGTGCATTGGTTATGGGCGCTGTAAGTGGTGAATTGTAAAAATATATGTTATCCACATAAACAGTTCCTCCACTAGCACCACCGTCAAATTTAAACTGGTTAACGTTTGTAAAGTCTACATTGGCCCATGTACTTAGAGGAAGGTCTATACTTGTCCATTCTCCACTGGTAGGATTAAGGGCGGTTGGTGACTCTTGCCCAGGACTAATGGGCGTAAATCTTACTCCAGTTTCACTATCTGTCCAAACATCTAAGTGTACATGAGACATTGCGGATAAATCCGTGGCTGGAAAATCAACGCCTTGGTAATTGAAATTGGAGTACTCTATAACAGTATTGGTTCCTGCTCCAGTTGGGTCATAGGCTGTGTTGACAGCTGTTGCTTGCCCCCAATCTGGATCAAAATTTATCCCAGACACATCGTTGTAAGCGTCACTGTAAAACGAAATGACATCAGCTTCAGCTACTGTTGGTGTTGAAGCATTAGTCGTAGGACCAGAGGGCGTAGAAATAGCATCTCCTACCGGTCCGTTTATGTTGTCCACGTAAGTTGTACTTGCAAATGGCTGTGGGTGAAAATCACTGGCTGCTGCATTGTAATTAGGAAACAAAACAAGTAGCTTAAATTGATCATTTGGTGGTGT
Source organism: Flavobacteriaceae bacterium (assembly GCA_049889395.1). Lineage (GTDB taxonomy): Bacteria > Bacteroidota > Bacteroidia > Flavobacteriales > Flavobacteriaceae > UBA3537. The sequence continues at coordinate 22,415 of JBMHDM010000047.1, read as the reverse complement.
GGTTAAAGCGCCGAAGTTAACTGAAATACTTTCCCAACCAGTACCGGTATGTGAAAAGGATGTTTCGGTTGTTACAGCAGCGCCAGAAGCTGTTTGTTCTAACTTAACAAGAAAATCAATGGCTGTTTCTGAGTAAACATCCATAGTGATGGTTTGGTTGGTAGTCGTACGCAAATCAATAAAATTAGTTTGCAATGACAATTGTGCATTTTGCCATGGGAAAATACCTGCAGGGTAGGGCCATGCTGTATCATCACTAGCAGAACTCACAATTTTACCGGCTAAACCGTTGCCGGAACTGTCCCCGGGAACAGATTCAACAGTTGCAGATTGCATTCCTGAATCGGCATTCCAGTTATCTCCTGCAGTAACTCCCGATTGGAAGTCTACTGGAAGTGATTGAGAAAAACCTAATAAAACTGCACACAGTGCAAAAAGTAATGTAATTTTTTTCATATTGGTTAATTTAAATTAAATTTATAGGTAAATATCGTGTAATGTTTTTGATTAAAAATTAAACAAAACCATACAAAATTTATACATTATTAATAATTGGCGTAACTATTAACAAAAGTTGATAATTTTTATCTGTTATTATTACTGATTTGCTAAACGAAAACGTTTATTGATAACGAAATTATCATTTCTACAAGGCCACTTTAGTATTATTGTATGGTAATTGTATGGTTTTTTTTAACAACTTTTACGAGTAATTATTTATCATACAGTATATTTATAGCACACATTAAACACAAAACATTATGAGTAAAACCTATTATGACCCGTCAGATTTAAAAAAATTTGGAAAAATAACAGAATGGAATGAAGAGCTTGGTTCAAAGTTTTTTGACTATTACGGAAAAGTCTTTGAGGACGGTGCGCTTTCATCAAGAGAAAAATCACTAATTGCTTTGGCCGTAGCGCATGTAGTCAAATGCCCCTACTGTATAGATGCTTATACCAAAGACGGTTTAGAACGTGGTATAACCAAAGCCGAAATGATGGAAGCTGTCCATGCTGGCGCTGCTATTGAGAGCGGGGCAACTCTTGTACATGGCGTTCAAATGATGAACAAATACAATAAATTGTCCATGTAAGAATGTTGAAAAAATCATTAAAACAACGTCAAAATACGCTGTCATTTCCAGAAAATCAATTAAAGTTGTTAGCCAGTGGAATATTTAAAAATGGTGAGCTACCAACATTTAAATCAAAACTTAAAGATACTAACCAATTCCCGCTGAAGCCCTCAAAGCTCGAAGTCCTTCAAATAAATGTCGGCTATATGTGCAATCAGGTTTGCGCTCATTGTCATGTCGATGCTGGACCAGATCGAAAGGAAATCATGAGTGAAGAAACCTTAACTCAATGTCTAAATATTATCAAGAATTCTGATGTTAAAACAGTTGATTTGACAGGGGGAGCACCAGAAATGAACCCCAATTTTAGGTGGTTTGTGGAGGAAGTCTCAAAATTAGGGGTAGAGGATTTTATTGTACGATCTAATTTGACGATCATGATGGCCAATAAGAAATTTTATGATCTTCCTGATTTTTTTAAAAAACACAACATTCATGTGGTGTCTTCCATGCCGCATTGGACCAAAGGAAAGACAGATCAACAGCGGGGGGATGGTGTCTTTAATTCGTCTATTAAAGCGCTGAAAAAATTAAACAAAGTTGGATATGGATTACCCAACTCAAACTTAAAATTAGATCTGGTTTACAACCCTTCTGGGGCCTTTCTACCAGCAGACCAAAACCAACTTGAAAGGGATTTTAAAAAAGCTTTAATGGATGAATTTGGAATACACTTTCATCATTTATTTGCAATAACAAACTTACCAATCAGCAGATTTTTAGATTATTTATTGGCCTCCGAAAATTACGAAGACTATATGTATGCACTTGTGGAAGCTTTTAACCCTAAAGCAGTTGAACAGGTAATGTGTAAAAACACCATTTCAGTAAGCTGGGACGGATATTTGTATGATTGTGATTTTAATCAAATGTTAGACATGAAAGTAGACAACGCCATTGATCACATTAAAGATTTTAACGCGGACCAATTAAATTCAAGGGCAATTCGTATCGCACAACATTGTTATGGCTGTACGGCTGGAGCGGGTAGTAGTTGTCAAGGAACTGTCGTTTAATATGATGACAAAAAAATTAATTCTAATTTTTGTTCGAAACCCCATTCTTGGTCAGGTAAAAACACGACTGGCGGCAAGTTTAGGCAATGAAATGGCTTTAAAAATTTATCAGTTGCTTTTGTCACATACTGCTAAGATAACCGATGCCGTCCAAGCAGATAAGATGGTTTTTTATTCTGAAAGTATCGTTGATAATGACATTTGGGACGAAAAAAAATATCAAAAAACCATACAGACCAAAGGCGATTTAGGGCAACGTATGAATGAGGCTTTTGAACAAGCATTCGGATTGGGATATGAGCATGTCGTAATAATCGGAAGTGACCTCTACAGCTTAAAAACTAAACACTTGGAGAAAGCATTTGATCAACTCAACCATCATGATGTTGTTATTGGCCCAGCAATAGATGGTGGTTATTATTTATTAGGATTAAAAACAAAAATGCCTTACCTTTTTTCGAATAAAAAATGGAGTCAAAATACCGTATTAAAAGATACTATAAGTGACTTAGCAGGTCTAAGCGTTTGTCGTTTGGAAACACTCAACGATATCGATACTATTTCTGATTTAAAGCAGGAACCCGAATTGATTAAAAAACTAAATATTGATGGAAAAATATATTAACGAAACCAAAGACTATCTAAACCAAAAAGGCATAGGAACTGCGGATATTGGTATCATATTAGGCACCGGTCTTGGACAGCTAATTGAAGACATTAACATCATTCAAGAAGTCAGTTACAATCACATCCCAAACTTCCCCACTGCTACAGTAGAGTTTCACAAAGGCAAACTTGTGTATGGAAAAATCGAAGGTAAAACGGCCATTGTTATGCAAGGTCGTTTTCATCTATATGAAGGCTACTCCTCACAAGACGTCACCTATCCTGTCAGAATTATGAAGGCACTCGGCGTTCAAACCCTTTTGGTTTCAAATGCTTCTGGTGCCGTAAATCTTAACTTCAAAAAAAGTGAATTAATGCTCATTGAAGATCATATCAACTTACAAGGCGGGTCCCCCTTAGCTTTTAAAGGCGTTGAACGATTTGGAGAACGATTTGTTGATATGAGTAAGCCATATGATTCCGACTTAAATTTAGTCCTAAAACGCATTGCCAAAACACATAATATTACACTTCACGCTGGTGTTTATACTAGTGTTTATGGACCACAACTTGAAACCCGTGCCGAATACAAAATGCTAAAAATTATTGGAACAGATGCTGTTGGAATGAGTACAGTACCTGAGGTTATTGTGGCCAATCATCTTAATATGAGAGTCGCAGCGATATCGGTCATAACAGACGATTGTGATCCCGATAATTTGAAACCAGTTGATGTGCAAGATATTATGGCAATGGCGGCCATAGCAGAACCTAAAATGATTGTTTTGTTCAAGGAGCTAATTAAAAGTCTGTAATCCTGGCATTAATTTTTATATTTATGTCTGTCGATTTGATTACATTTGGCTTATCAAATCTCACATACTATGTCACAAAGCAAAAACCCTAACCTATTCAAATGGAGTTTTAAATACGCTGCCAGCGCTGCTTTTGCAGGGATATTATGTTGTGTTGCGCCTGCTATTTTATTCATGTTTGGACTCATGAGTGGAGTCTATGCTATTTCATTTGCCGATTTTTTTTACAAAGAGGATGGCAGTACAGGCACTGGAGCCTGGATCCTTCGATTTATAGCACTATGTATTGGTATTTATGGAATTTACGCCTTTCGAACAAAACAAAATCAGTGTTCAATAGATCCAAAACGAAAACGTCAAAATTTGGTCTTGCTAACCCTCACAATATTAATCTTGGGAACAGGTCTTTTTTTAGGTCTAGAGAAATGGTCATCATGGTATTTTGACAAGCATATTGTTCCAGCACAACAAAAAGAACTTAATATCAGGTCATAAATTTTGAAACCATCAATAAAAGTCATCATACCAGCATTCAATGAGGCAGATGCTATAGGTCATGTCATTAGAGATATTCCGAATATTGTAGATGAAGTTATTGTTGTCAATAACGGCTCTACTGATGATACTCAAATACAAGCCGAACAAGCTGGTGCTACGGTACTTTTTGAAATTAAAAAAGGATATGGTTATGCTTGCCTAAAAGGGTTGGATTATATAGAACATTTGAACAAGAAGCCGGATATTATTGTATTTCTTGATGGTGACTACAGCGATTATCCAGAAGATCTTACAACAATTGTTTTGCCAATTATTGAACATCACTATGATTTTGTTTTGGGCAGTAGAGCCTTAGGATTGAGCGAGAAAGGCGCCATGCAACCTCAGCAAATTTTTGGAAATTGGCTAGCTACTCGACTCATGAAATTATTTTTCAAATCTAGCTTTACAGATTTAGGCCCCTTTCGTGCCATTAAATTCGATACACTCAAGCAACTCCAAATGGAGGACAAAACCTATGGTTGGACTATTGAGATGCAACTCAAAATTTTAAAACAAAAATTCAATTACACAGAAGTTCCTGTAAGGTACAGGAACAGAATTGGAGTCTCAAAGGTGTCTGGTACGTTAAAAGGTACTATCTTTGCGGGGATTAAAATACTAACTTGGATATTTAAATACAGTATTAAGTAATGCTTTTAGAGTCTACTATAATTGTCATATACTCCACCGCCTTGATTCTCATTTTCATGTACGCTTTGGCACAATTAAATCTGTTATTTAATTATTTAAGTGCCAAAAAAAATGAATCAAAAGCCCCTAAATTTAATCTTTCAAATTCCAGCGAAGTTCCATTTGTAACCATACAACTACCAGTTTACAATGAACTTTATGTCATGGAACGCCTTTTAGATAATATTGTAGAATTAGACTATCCAAGTGATAAGCTAGAAATTCAAGTTTTAGACGACTCAACAGATGAATCTGTCAAAACTACTGCCAATCAGGTTAAAGAATTACAACAAAAAGGGTATGACATTCATCATATTCGAAGACAAAATAGGAAAGGATTTAAAGCTGGCGCATTGAAAGAGGGTTTAAAAATAGCCAAAGGTGATTTTATTGCCATTTTTGATGCAGATTTTTTACCTGAATCAGACTGGCTACTACGGACTATTCCGTATTTTAAAGACCCCAAGGTTGGTGTCGTTCAGACGCGCTGGAGTCACATCAACAGAAATTATTCTTTACTTACAAAAGTTCAGGCTTTTGCTCTTGACGCCCATTTTACTTTGGAGCAAGTTGGTAGAAGTGCAAAAGGGCATTTTATCAATTTTAATGGTACCGCAGGCGTATGGCGAAAGACATGTATTCTGGATGCCGGAAACTGGGAAGGAGATACGCTTACAGAAGATTTAGATTTGAGCTACAGAGCACAATTGAAAGACTGGAAATTTAAATATCTAGAGGATGTGGAAACTCCAGCTGAATTACCTGTTGTAATTAGCGCTGCTAGGTCTCAACAGTTTCGATGGAATAAAGGGGGAGCTGAAAACTTTCGTAAAATGATAGGGCGGGTGTTTTCTCATAAAAGTTTACCCTTTAAAACCAAAATTCATGGAATGCTTCATCTTTTAAACAGCACCATGTTTTTAAATGTACTTATTGTGGCTGTTTTGAGTATCCCAATGCTTTACATAAAAAATGAATATGCGCATTTGAAAACCTATTTTTATGTCATGAGCTTTTTTGTCATTAGCACCCTCATTTTCTTCATCTGCTACTGGTTTATGTACAAAAAAACACATGGAAGTACGTTAAAAAGCTTTGTAGAATACATCGTAATGTTTTTTACTTTTTTCTCTATTGCGATGGGCTTTTCATTACACAACTCGATAGCTGTAATTGAAGGACATATAGGCAAACGAAGTGAGTTTGTTAGGACCCCTAAATTTAATATCAATTCTCTGTCAGATAGCTGGAAAAATAATAAATACTTACGAAAAAAACCCTCTTTAAATGTTGTTTTAGAAGGTCTATTGATGTTGTATTTTGGATTTGGAATGTACAGTGCTTTTATCGTTGGAGATCAAGGTGGAGATTTTGGGTTATTCCCATTTCATTTTATGCTTTTTACTGGTTTTGGATTTGTATTTTTCCAATCCATAAAAACCCGTACATAATAGCCTGGCTATGATGTCAAGGGTGTTTACAAAATCAAATTCTTTTTCTTTTTTTATTTTATCGGCATTTTCTATTGGACTCTACAGTTATATAGGATATGGAATTCAACGACACGAGCACCTCACTTTAGGATTGTGTTTTTTGGGACTTTTTACTGGTTACTATTTATTGCTAAAACACAACTTTAAAACATCTTATGTGATTAGTCTTGGGTTGATTTCTAGAATCATTTTTCTATGTGCCACCCCTACACTTTCTCAAGACTTCTACAGGTTTTTATGGGACGGACGATTAATTATAGAAGGGATTAACCCCTTTTTGTGGACGCCAAATGAAATTATAGGTTTAAATAAAATCGAGGGGCCCTTTATGGAAAAATTATGGGGTGGTATGAGCGCTCTCAGCCAAAGTAATTACTCCAATTATCCGCCTCTACACCAACTACCTGCATTGATTGCAGGACTCTTGTTCAAACAATCGATGACGTTGAGTGTCCTATTTCTGCGAGGCACTATCATTTTTGCTGATATTGGGATTTTAATTGTTGGTCAAAAACTGTTGAAACTATTACAGCTTCAACCCAAATCTATTTTTCTATATTTTTTAAATCCTTTAGTTATTGTTGAACTAAGTGGTAATCTACACCATGAGGGGCTGATGATCTTTTTATTGGTGTGCTTTTTATATTTTTTGGAGCGAAAAAAAATCCTTTGGGCTGGGTTCTTCATGGGGCTATCTGTATTGACAAAATTAATCCCATTATTTTTATTACCGCTTTTCTTATCTAAACTCAACTGGCGAAGAAGTTGGCTATTTTATGCAACCATAGCAATTGTTATTATCATAGGGTTTACCCCATTTTTTAATGAACTATTTGTCACCAATTATTCCAAAACAATTGGTCTCTGGTTTTCTAATTTTGAATTCAATGCTGGAATTTTTTATATCGCTAAAGCCTATTGTGATGCTTATTATGGAGTCAACTTAATGCTATATATGCGATATATTGTACCGATTGTATTGAGCTTATTTTTGATTTATTTTTTATCCAAAAAAGAGACCTCAACCCAAAAAATTTTAAGCCAAACTTTATTACTACTAACCGTTTATTTTTTGATATCAACAACAGTACATCCTTGGTATATTATTACTTTAATATTTTTGAGTATACTAACCCAGTACAGTTATCCTATCCTATGGAGTTTTACGATTATTTTTAGTTATTTTTCCTATCATAATGGCTATGTTTTGGAAAACGATTATTGGCGATTTACTCAATATGGCATGGTATTGATAATTTTCTTTTATGAGATAATTGCACAGAAAAAAATTAAATCATCATCAACTGACTGATTTCAGTTTTGGAGAGGTGTTTCCAGTGACCACGCGGCAAGTCTTTTTTAGTAAGTGGGCCAATCCCAACACAGTCCAAACTTTCTATCGAATATTTAAAGTGAGAAAAAATACTTCTTATAACCGTATTACCAGTATTTTTTATACGAAGCCCTATTTCATTGTGCTTGGCGCCTTCAACGTAACTAATCTCGTCCACTTGAATCCATTTACCATCGTGACGAAACCCCTTCTGTATGGATTCCATATGCGCAGTACTCAATGGTTTGTCTAACTGTATATGAAACAGGCGAGCCACTCCTTGCTTGGACTGGGTAAATTTGGCATGCAGTTTTTCGTCATTTGTAAAAAGAATTAACCCTAGAGAATTCCGTCCTAAGCGGCCAATAGGTCTTATTTTCGAAGTCGTGGCTTTGGCGACCAAATCCATAACGGTTCGACCCTTTCCTTCGCTTGTTGTGGTGGCAAATCCCTTTGGTTTATTTAACAGCACATAGACTTTAGGTTCTGGATTTACACGGACACCATCAAAGCGAATCTCATCACTCAACTTTACTTTGTAGCCCATCTCAGTCACGACTTTCCCATTGACTGTTACATTGCCAATTTTAATAAACATATCAGCTTCGCGACGAGAACAAATTCCGGAATTAGAAATAAATTTGTTTAGCCTAACTAAATTAGAGTTTGGTTTGGAAGACGACGACATAACTGTTTTTTTCAAAGGTAATGTAATATTAGATTTCAGAATATCATTTTCTAAAATAACTTGTCTATAATTAGCGAGGGATTTAATAGCATAATACTCAATACACCCGCAAAAATTAATCCTTTTATTAAAATATGAATCCGGTTATATTGGCGAGACGATTGAGCCTTCCATACCATTGCCAATGAGACGATTAGTGCAACTATTGAACCGCCAAAAAAGAATATCATCAGGCTCATCGAAAAGTAATAGAGTATGAGAACTGTAACGATTAAGTTCAAGCCTATCAGTAATGTAATCATCTGTTTGGTGAGTTTTTCTCCATGAACTACAGGAACTGTTTTGTAATCCATGGCTAAATCTCCTTTAATGTTTTCTAGATCTTTAACAAGCTCACGAATAGAAAGAATAAGGAATAAATAAAACCCCAATATAAATATCAACTCATTGTAATTTTGAAAATATAACAAAATCGCAAAAAAGGGTGTTATCGATAAAAAGGCAGAGGTTAAGTTTCCCAAAACGGGTAACTTTTTAAGTTTATGAGAGTAAAGCCAAATTGCAAATACATAAGAGCCAAAAAACAAAACAGCTCTCATCGAAACGAAACTCATAAGAAACAAAACAACACCATTCAATACAACATACAAAGAAAGCTTTGTTCTTTGGCTTACCATCCTATCTAACTTGGATTTATGGGGGCGATTGATAAGGTCTTTCTCGAAGTCATAAAAATTATTGATGATGTAACCCGCAGCAACTGAACCAACTGTGGCCAGTACAATCAAAAACAGTTGGGCATCTAAAAGAACATCAATCATAGGGATTTGGTATCCCATAATAAATATTGAGGCAAGATATTGTGCCAGTACGATTAAAGTGATGTTGTAGCCTCGAACGACAGAAAAAATGCTAATCATTTTTAGCATAGTATGTTTGTAGTCATGTGGCATTGTACCGTTTTAGAAGGTATATACAACTTCCAACTTATGATCAGAAAGGGCGGCTTTGGCTTTATTTAAGTCTTGCGTGAATCCTAAAATATATCCACCTCCGCCAGAGCCACAGAGCTTTAAGTAATAATCGTTGGATTCAATCCCAGAAGCCCAAAGTTGATGGAATTTTTCCGGGATCATAGGTTTAAAGTGGCTCAAAACAACTTGTGATAGCTGTTTGGTGTTTTGAAATAAAGACTTAACATCTCCTCTCAAAAAATCATCTACACAAGCATCTGTGTGTTTAATAAACTGATTTTTCAACATGGTTCTAAAACCATCTTGCTTCATTTTTTGCATGAAAATTTGAACCATCGGAGCAGTTTCACCCACTTCCCCACTATCTAAAAGAAAGACGGCGCCTGTACCAGACGTATTTTGGGTGGGTATGCCTGTCGCTTCAATGTGATCCTTGGAAGATATTAAAATCGGTAAGCTCAAATAGCTATTCAAAGGATCTAAACCGGATGATTTTCCATGAAAAAATGATTCCATTAAAGAAAAAATAGATTTAAGTTTCAATAGCTTATCGCGAGTTAAGTTTTCTAAAACAGTTATCTTCTCTAGCGCATATTTATCATAAATCGCTGCAACAAGGGCTCCACTACTCCCAACACCATATCCCCTTGGAATAGATGAATCGAAATACATACCATGAGCAATATCTTGTTTCATTTGCCTTAGATCAAATGCCACTATAGTCGAATCAACCCCTTCTAAATAATGACTAAATTCCAACAAAACCGCGTTAGATTCTTGAGATTCTTCAGTGTGCTTTTCTGTTGTTTTTAAAGCACCATTGTAAAAATTATAAGGGATAGAAAGGCCTTTGGAATCTTTGATAATTCCATACTCACCAAATAATAATATTTTTGAATAAAACAGTGGCCCTTTCATTGTAGTAATTACATTAACATATGCTACATAGCAAATATAAACTAAATATTGATGCTTTTTGCACCACGCCCAACCTCATCGTGGATGAATCGATGATTTTGACAATATTTTAACAAATCACTATTAATAAAAGACTTGACTTTATCGGAATATTGTTTTGGATAAAGAATGTGAACATTGGCACCCGCATCGAGAGTAAAACATACTGGAACCCCGGTAGACTTTCTAAAGGCCCAAATGGTATTTATAACGGCCAAAGTGTTAGGTTTCATCAATAAATAATAAGGATCGCTGGTCATCATCATGGCATGAAGTGACAAGGCTTCGCTCTCCACAATCCTCATGAAATTAGTCAAATCGCCATCCTTTAGTACCGCAATAAGTTGTGTCAAATGTTCATTTGCTTGACTAAAGCGTTGTTCGGCGAAAGGATGGTTGTACATTAAGTTATGGCCTACTGTGCTACTAACTTGTTTCTCACCTTCGTCAACAAGCAAAATCGTATCTTGATAATCTACAAATACTTCATGAACATCAAATGGAAAGGGAACGCCCTCCAAATTTGAACTTCCAGGAATATCAGAGTGCTCACCCCATACCACCAAACCACCATCTATACTCCGACAAGCGCTTCCAGACCCTAATCGGGCCAAAAAAGAAGCTTTACGTCTTGAGTGACTGTCACTAATACCAGGACAAAGTTTCTGCTCCAAGCGAACCAGACACATAGCCAAAGCACTCATCCCAGACGCAGATGAGGCGATCCCTGAGCTATGTGGAAAGGTATTGGCGGTTTCAATTTTAAAGTCAAATGACTCCAAAAATGGCACATAGGGTAAAATTCTTTCAAAAAATTGCTGAATTTTCGGATTAAAATCTGGTTTGTGAATACCCTCCAAAAAAACCTCAAATGTCAATCCGGTTGAAGTTTTTGGACTGTAATGTAAGGTCGTTGTGGTGCGACAGTTGTCCAGTGTAAAGCTTATAGATGGATTGGTCGGGATTTGATGCGGTTTTTTCCCCCAATACTTGACCAATGCAATATTACTTGGAGATGAGCAAGTCAATAGCCCTGAATCAATTAAAGCGTACGTATTTTTTGAAAGAAATTCTGTTATTAGCATGTTATATAAACTACCTTACAAAGATACTAACTTCGATTTGTTTTTCAGACTGTAGAGTTTTAAACAAAAAAAAGCTTCTCAAAGTGAAGCTTTTTTTTGTTATTTCTGTAATAAAATTTTAAAACCCCAAGGCATCAAGTCTAAGGTTTCAGAAGATTCAACTTCGCCCGAAAAATGATTCATGGCCCCTTTACTTGGATTTTTAACCGTTTGATTTTCAGTGGAAAAATTACCAACAAAAGTAACCGAATGACCATTTTTTGATCTTTGAAAGGTCAAAACTTTTGGGTTTTCAGAGTCAATTCTGTTGTACAAGGCTGGCTGCTTTCCGCCATGCAACGCTGGGTTATTGGTTTTTAGTGCCCCTAACTTTTCAAGCAAAGGCCACATGATATTTTTGGTGTGTGGGATTTGATCTTTTTCAAAAAATAACAGCCTATGGTTAAGATCATATTCTTGCCCAGAATAAATCAATGGCATTCCTGGAACAGTGTAGCTCAGTACCGTGAGTAGCTCTGCAGCATTTCCCATGCGTTCTCTGATGGTTCCGTTCCAAGAATTTTCATCGTGATTGGTAACAAAAGTCATTAATATATCATCAGACTCATATCGCTCTGAGTCTTTTGCCATGATCTCATCCCAGAGTTCTATAGGACTGTCTTCTTTGGCCATTTGATTGAATACGTGATGACGTTCCCACCCATAAGCCATGTCAAATAAGTTGGTCCCCTCAAGAAGTTCTGGTTCGGCAGCTTCTGCTAGCATGAATACCTCCTTTTCAGCACGGATTTTCGCGATAGCATCTTGCCAAAAATCTAACGGTACAGCACTGGCTACATCGCATCTAAACCCGTCTATTCCTTCCTCTTTAACCCAATAAAGCATGTCCTCAATCATTTCGTTACGCATGGCTTGGTTGTCGTAATTTAAATCCGCCACATCGGCCCAGCCCCATGACTCACCAGTTCCGGGGTTGATTGGATCTATGATTTCACCAGCTTCGTTTTGGGTGTAATATTCTGGGTTTGTAGAAATCCAGGTGTGATCCCACCCTGTGTGGTTTGGAACCCAATCAAGAATCATATACATTCCATTGTCATGTGCGGTCTTAAGCATAAGCCTAAAATCTTCAATGGTTCCAAACTCCGGATTGACTTTTGTGAAATCAGAAACGGCATAGTAGCTTCCCAGCATTTTGGCACGTTCTGCCTCATCTTCAATTAAGTCGGCAAAATCTCCTCCTGTGGCTTTTCGTTTGGTTTCCGAAATAGGAAAGATGGGCATCACCCAAATGATTTTCACGCCCAACGCTTTTAGTTGGGGAATGTCTTTGGTGAAGGCTTCAAAAGTTCCTGATTCTGAATATTGACGAATATTGACCTCATAAATCACAGCATTTTCCATATCTGAGGATGTGATTGTTGTCGAGGGTTTGGTCTGCGTTTCAGTTCCTTTGGTATTAGATTTACAAGCAGAAAAAATTAAAATTAAAGCAAATAAAATGTGTGTGTGTTTCATAGAGTGAATCATTATAGTTTAATATGTAATTTAGAGGGTTTAGAGGTGTTCCAAATAGCCTTAATCTTTAAGCTTTTGGATACAGAATCATATTTAAAGTTAGTTGTTTTATTATTGAATTTTATGCGTTTGGGTGGATTAGGGAAATTATGAATGACAACTTCCATGTTTTTGGAGCTGCTAATGAAATTTTGGCCTGTATCTGAGTCAAAATACAGTTCTATTTTTTTTGGATAGTGAGACGCCGTAACTTGCAAAAGCTCATAAACGCCTTGTTCAATAGCATTTGACGACAAACCGTCATCATTGTAAATGGTTCGGGTAGATTCTGGCTCCCTTTTATCATAATAGTAGTGAATTTGAAAGTTATCAAATTTGTAAAAATCCGTAGATTGAACGGGATCTACCATAGGTACAATAGCACCGCCTCTGACAAAAGTAGGAATGTGCGTATCAGTGGTGGCTATTGATTCAACGGTTCCACCGACATACTTTTTACCTGAGTAAAAATCAAACCAGTTTGAGGATTTTGGGAAATGAATTTTTTGGGCTTTTTGACCCGGTTTAGTAATAGGAGAAACCAAGAAATCTTGACCCCATAAATAAGCAGTTGAAAGGGTTTTGAACACTTCATTGTTATCCTCAAAAAATAAAGGTCTCATAAGTGGCAGCCCTTTAGTATGATTTTCATAAACTAAATGATAGTTATAGGGCAACATTGAATACCGTAGTTCAATGGCTTTTTTGGATAATTGCTCAACTTTTTTTGATCTGTACACAGGTTCACTAGGTACTTCTTCTTGAGCGTGGGGTCTAAAAATAGGTTGAAAAACACCATATTGTAGCCAACGGACATATAATTCGTCGTCTAGATTAGGTCCTGCAAAACCCCCAAGGTCAGAGTGCATATAGCCTAGTCCTTGCAGTCCCATTTGGAGGGTAATTTCGGGTTGTGATTGCAATCCGCCCCAGGTTCTATTGACATCACCAGACCAAGGGATTAGGCCATAACGCTGTGATCCTGAATATCCGGCTCGCATTAGAATAAAAGGACGTTCACTAGGAAAATCATTTTGATAGCCCTTAAAAACCAGCCCAGCCCAGTCGTGACCATAAATGTTGTGAACCTCATCGGCTGTTGCATTGAAATGTTTCAATTGTGCAGGATGAACTTCTGGCTCTCCTAAATCTCCCCAAACCCCGCGAACGCCTTTGCCGTGTAGATCTTTGTAAATAGACCAAAACCACTTTGATGCTTTGGAGTTATAGATATCGATCAATCCTGTATGACCAAAATAGAAGTCATAGGTAAATGGATTTCCCAGGCTATCTTTGGCTAAAACAGCTTTGTTTACAGCTTCTTCCCAACGTTTAGAGGTGGTCAAAATAAAAGGCTCTGTAATCGCTATTGTTTTTACACCTTTAGACTTTAGTCGAGAAATCATCCCTTCAAAATCTGGAAATGAGTCTCTGTAAACCTCCAAATTTCCCATGGTACCCTTAATAGTTTTTCCAAACCAATAGAGGTCTAAAATAATAGCGTCAACAGGAATTTTTGAATCCTGAAATTTGGCAATGGTCTGCTCAACTTCTTTTTGGGAATGGTAACCAAATCGACTGGAAAAATTTCCCAACGCCCAACGCGGTGGCATAGGTTGCTTTCCTGTCAAATGGGTATAATGATCCATGATGTCAAACCAAGACTTCCCAGCGATGATTTGATAGGTTTTTCTTCCAGAGATGGTTTCATATTTCAAATGGTTTGTGTTTTGATGATCTAAATCCAAAAAACCTATGGGAGCATTATCAAAGTGAATCATGTATTTGTTGGCGGATATCACCAAAGGCATGGTGTAATTCATTAATTCAGAGTGGGTCTCATAGCCATAGTGTGCTCTGTTGTAGAGCTCCAGTCGATAGCCTCGCCTGTTCATCCCTAAGGCTCTGGCACCAGCCCCATATAGTATTTCATGGGGTTTGATATTAAAATCTATAACTTCCAAACTGTCATTTTTCTGATAACCCAATGCCTCGGAAATTAAATGACTTTCATCGTAAAAATAATCGATTTGAAAAGGTGATTTTGTAATTTTCACTGAAATACCTTTGGTTTTTAGAAGTAAGGCCTTATCGTTATTTTCGATACTAACCTCAACATCTTCAGGGGGCATTATGACGGCATGGGATTCTGGAGAATGTACCTGACCTTCAGGAATAAAAGTGGTTTGAATGATAAAGTCAGAGTATGGTGTGATGTTATAAATCCCATCACTGACTTTTATGTCAAGATTATTTTGATTGCTGTTGTAAGAATAACTTATGAAGACTCTATCGGGATTTTGTCCAAAAACAATCTGAACTGTAAGAAATAAAAAAATGTGAGCGAGGTTTCTCATAAAGTTCAGGTCTTTAGTTTAAAATAAATTTTAGGGGTGTTTTCAATCGTTTCTTCCAACTATTTTCGGAGTGGTCATGTCCCTCAAACTTCAGGTTTCTCATACTTTGATCATCATAAGACGCATATTCCAGCGCGGTGGTTACCAAGTCTTGATAGGGTAGATATAAAGCATCAAGGGTTTCTGTACCATAATCGAAATAAATTTTGTGCGTACTTGAAGGGGGTAACTGTTCCATCAAATAATTCATAAGGGCATACGGAATTTGGTTGGCTTCAACATTAGTATATGTTCCAATCCAATGGGTGGATAAGCAAGCAGCAGCACCAAAAACTTCTGGATATTCACAAAGGGCATACATTGAAATCAATCCCCCTCGACTGGACCCCATTATGGTGGTGTCTTCTCTACCCGTCTTTGTAGGATAGTTTGTGTCAATATATGGTTTTAACTCTTGAACAATAAATTTGAGATAATTATCAGAATTTACAGTCGTCACTTGATTTTGGTTAGCGGCCATTTTTTGTAGAGCTTTTTTGTTATGTTCATCCAAATTATCAAAAACACGCTCTGGGAAATAGTTGGAGTTTCGCTCGGTATACACATTCCATATTCCAACGACAATGGTTTCTTTAATTTGATTTAAAGCCATTAGTTCCGAGAGATGCTCATCCACGCCCCACTCTTGATTGTTCCAAGTTTCACCGGCATTGAATAACATTTGACCATCATTCATATATAGAACCGAATAGGTTTTATTTCCATCAAAATTTTGAGGCAACCAAATATCTACATGTCTAGGTGTTACAAATTTCGAAGGGAATTTATCCAAACGCTTAAGCTTTCCTGTGACATATTGCGTAGGGTTCAAATCATATTCTACAATCGAATCTTTGACTGAAGCTTGACTCAACAAACATAGTCCAAAAATAGAGACAACAGTTTTATACATTTTTAACCTCATCTCATTCAATTTGTTGTAAAGATATAGGACCCTTTGTTTGGTAGATTTAGGTTAGAATCCCATTCAAAAGATGCGGTGTTTTCAATGTTTCTGAAAGTTTTCCCTTTTATACCCAGTTCATTAAATCGAGATAAATCCAGGTCAACAGGCGAATCATTTTTATTTAATATCAGAACGACAACCTCATCGTCGAGCTTTCTAAACAGAGTATAAATGCCGTCTTTGGGTGCAAAATGAATGGTATTTCCTTTGTGAATAGCGGTACTGGTTTTTCGGAAATTTAAAAGTGTTTTTAGATAATTTTGCATCTCCTTTTGCGTTTGATTTAAGCCTTGACCTGAAAATGCATCAACCTTATCACCCTCCCATCCACCTGGGAAGTCAGTTCGAATCAATCCATGATCGCCGGGCTTGTCAAAATCTTGCATTAAGATTTCTGTTCCATAGTATATTTGAGGAACTCTTGGCAAGACTAACATGGTAGATAACACCATTTTAGTTTGCAGCACATTCCCTTGCAATTCTGTAAAAATCCGACTCATATCATGATTGTCCATCATAATCATAATGGCACTTGGGTTGGGATAGTGAAAATCATTGGCAAGTCCTTCATATATTTTTACTAACCCTTTGTCCCAAGATTCTGGTTCACTAACGCCTTTTTTAATGTGATCCAACATGGCGAAATCCATTGTAGAAGTCAAATTGGATACATAACCATGCTTCTGATTAGGGTCATTTTGCCAATAACCGATCAGCAGGGGATTAAAACTCCATTCCTCACCTACGATTGAAAAATTAGGGTATTCTTTCATAATAGCTCCAGCCCATTGGCTCAAAAATTGTTTGTCTGCGTAAGGGTAGGTGTCTTGCCGAATTCCACCAAGGCCAAGCTCCTCTACCCACCAAATGCTATTTTGTATTAGATATTGAGCCATAAATGGATTCTTTTGATTTAAATCTGGCATATCATCAACAAACCAACCATGGGTCATCTCTTTTTTATCAATCTTGGAAGCGTAAATGTCCTGATTGGTTGTTCGTCTGTGGTTGGAATAATTGGTCGGCTGTCCGGCCACAAACTCATCCTGATAATTTAACCAATCCTTAAAAGGTAAATCTGCCATCCACCAATGGGATAATCCACAGTGGTTTAAAATTTGATCCATAATAAATTTTATGCCCCGTTGTTCGGCTTCAAAAACAAGAGATTTGTACTCTTCCAAAGTGCCAAATCTGGGATCTACTTTATAGTAATCTGTTATGGCATAACCATGATAGGACGCCCTTGGCATATCATTGATTCTCAAAGGACAAGACCAAATGGCTGTAAATCCCATCTCATCAATGTAGTCCAGATGTTGAGCTATGCCTTGAATATCGCCACCGTGTCGGGCATAATCGTCTGATCGATCGATGTGTTTTTCTTGCAAAGTTTCAAATGAATCATTTTTTGGATTGGCGTTGGAAAACCGATCTGGTGTTATTAAATAAATAACATCCTCAGAATTAAATCCTTTGTAAGCGTCTGCTGATTTGGATCTAGATTTTAATTCATAATAATATGAAAATGCCGAGCCATCTTCACCTCTAAAAATCAATTCAATGTCTCCCGGCGTTACTGAATCACCAATTGTCAAGTCTACAAAAAGATAATTTGGACTATCGGCTTCGTGAACACTGATCACTTGAATTTCGCTGTGATTGGCTTCTACAGTCATCTTTTGAATGTCATCAGATTTAACCATAAGCTGCAGGGTATCGTTTTTAAAACCCACCCACCAATGCGGGGGTTCCACTCGGTCAATCTTTAACTCAGAAACAGGTTTAATCGCTGCAGACATATTCGATTCATTTTTACAACCACTTAATGTGATGATGAAAACTAATCCGATTATTTGTCTAAAATGTAAAGCCATAATATTTTGTTTAAAGTGTGACGACAGCGTTTGGTTCCACCCTTACTTGTTTGTTATTGAGATATAATTCAACAGGACGATCGCCATTGATTTCGAAAGTTATTCCTTTGTGTTTTACGGTAACTTTGATAATTCGATTTCTGAAAATTATTTTAAAAGAGTAGGACTGCCATTTTTCCGGAATTTGAGGGTTAAAATGTAGCTTATTATTTTGCACACGCATTCCACCAAAACCTTCAACAATACTCATCCAGGTCCCAGCCATTGAAGTAATATGAAGTCCTTCATGGACCTCTAAATTATAATCATCTAAATCCAAACGAGAGGTTCTCAAATAAAATTTATAAGCTTGCTCCATACGTCCGAGTTTGGCAGCTTGAATGCTATGAACACAGGGCGATAGTGAACTTTCGTGAACAGTTAGCGGTTCATAGAAATCAAAATGTTTTTCTAAAGACTCGACTGAAAAATGGTCTTCAAAAAAATAAAAAGTTTGTAGGGTGTCCGCTTGCTTAATGTAAGGGGATCTAAGGATTCGATCCCACGACCAATGTTGATTTATGGGTCGCTCTTCTGGTTTTAGAGTAGAAGCTGGATTGAGGGTCTTGTCTAAAAATCCATCTTGCTGTAAATAAACGTCATATTCTTTTGAGTAAGGAAGGTATATCAATTTCACCATCGCATTCATCGCCTCTATTTCTGAGGCATTTAATCCCGTTTTGTCTAAAATTTCGACATATAATTCAGGATTATTTTGTTGAATCCTTTTTAGAATATCTAGTGTATATTCGATACACCATTTGGCGATGTAATTGGTGTAAAAATTATTGTTGATATTATTTTCATACTCATTGGGTCCTGTCACCCCTAGCATCACGTATTGTTGTTTGTCTTGCGAAAAGTTAAATCGTTGATGCCAAAATCTTGCAATGGCGGTTAAAACATAAATTCCTTTGCTATCGGTATATGATTGGTCTCCAGTGTAGCGCTCATAGTTATAAATGGCAAAAGCTATAGCGCCATTTCTATGAATTTCCTCAAATGTAATTTCCCACTCGTTGTGGCATTCTTCTCCGTTCATAGTTACCATTGGGAACAATGCAGCCCCGGAGTGAAATCCCAATTTTTGAGCATTGTCTATGGCTTTATCAAGATGTTTAAATCGATATTCCAACAGGTTTTTGGAGACCTCTGGGGATTTGGTGGCCATGTAAAATGGCAAACAATAGGCTTCTGTATCCCAATAGGTACTGCCGCCATATTTTTCTCCAGTAAAGCCCTTTGGACCGATGTTTAATGATGGATCTTTTCCTAAATAGGTCTGGTTCAATTGAAAAATATTAAACCGAATAGCTTGTTGGGCTTTGACATCGCCTTGAATCGTTATATCGGCCATGTGCCATATATCTGCCCATGATTTTATTTGAGATTGCAATAATTCATCAAAACCTTTTTTTGTCGCTATTTTTAAAACCTCTCTAGCAGCTTCCAAAAGGTTAGGACCATGAGTTCTGTCAACTGCATAACCCCCTATTTTTTCAATACTAAATGTGTCACCTTGATTGACTTGACTCTCGAAGGCATGAGCAATCTTTGTGTCGGTTTTTATCGCTGTTTGTGCCAATTCAACAGGCTTTCCATTCAGAAAAACTTGATGGCTCATGAATGTGCAAATTTCGAATCCAGTTTTCAAGGTTTCTGACTCAATAAAGGCTTGAGAGCCCTCAGAAGTAATACCATTAATATTCCAAAACTTGTCGTCCCAATTGGTGTCTTGATTTTTAATGCCAGCATCCAAATAGGGCTCAACACGGATTTGTAATTTGGAGTTCAAAGGTGTAATGTTATATCGAATAGCACCTAATTCATCTTGATCAATGCTCAAAAATCGTTGACTTGAAACCTGTATTTGGCAGTCATTGGATAGTGTAGCCACAAAAGTACGTTGTAACCAGCCTTCTTTCATATTCAAAATTTGTTTAAAATTTTGAATTGATTTACATGTATTTAAATCTAAAACTACATCATCAATTGTCACATTGATACCGATCCAATTTGGTGCATTTAGTACCTTTGCAAAATATTCTGGATAACCATTTTTCCACCATCCAACTTTTGTTTTGTCCGGATAATAAACGCCCGCTACATAGCTCCCCTGAAATGAATCTCCAGAGTAGGTCTCTTCAAAATTGGCCCGTTGACCCATAGCGCCGTTCCCCAAACTGAAAATACTCTCAGAAGATTTAACTTGATTTGGGGTAAACCCTTCTTCAATAATATGCCAAGGGTCTGGTAAAATATAATCTTGATTCATGATGAATGTTGAATACTTAATTTTTTATAAGTTGTTCTAAAAATTGATTAGATAGACTGCGAAAGTCCGTGAAATTAAATTGTGCCTCACTCAAAATATTGGGATTCCCAATACCGATACTCACCATACCCGCGGTATTGGCGGCTTGTATTCCCGCAAGGGAGTCTTCAAAAACAATGCAATGGTTTGGTTTGGTTTTGGTCAATTTTGCAGCTTTCAAAAACACCTCTGGATCTGGTTTGGCTTTTTGGACGTCATTACCGTCTACGATAGCATCAAAAAGAGCTGTGATCTTGGTTTTTTCTAAAATAGGTCTTGCATTTTTACTAGCAGAACCCAAGGCAATCAACTGATCATTTTGTGTAAGAATTCTCAGAACCCTATCCACATCTGGAAGAAGTTCATTTGAGTCCATCGAATCAATATAATCCAAATAATTTGCATTTTTTTGATTCATCTTGTTTTGAAATTCAGCAGGTTCTAATGTTACACCGCCCCAGTTTAATATTTTTTCTAAGGAGCGTACTCGACTCACGCCTTTAAGTTGTTCGTTTTGTGTTAGCGTAAAGTCTATTCCCAAATCGTCAGCTAACGCCTTCCAAGCTTGGTAGTGATATTTTGCAGTGTCGACAATAACGCCGTCTAAATCAAAAATGAAACACTTCTTTTTCATGACATTCAATTAATCGTTATAGGAAATGGCAGAGGGATTAGTTATCAAAACGTTTGACAAACCCGCTAGAATTAAACTTATACCGGCCAGTAGCATGGTGTTGATGGCCTGTGGCCCCATTAGGTTTGATAGGTAATTAATTGCCCCTAAAGCGGCTGCAATTTGTGGGAGCACAATAAATATGTTAAAAATCCCCATAAAAATACCCATCTTGTTGGGATCAACTGAACTGGAAAGCATAGCATAGGGCATAGATAAAATACTGCCCCAAGCAAAACCAATAAGTACAAAACAATACTTTAACTGATCAGGGGTAGCCAAATACATGGCTAAAAATCCAATACCGCCTAGTATCAATGAAATCATATGAACGTATTTTCTATTAATACGCCTCCTTGAAGTGTAAAGGGTCAATAATAAGGCAAAAGCCATGGAGGATAAGCCATACACTCCCATTGCAGAGCCCACAGCATTGGAAGATTCTTGAAAGGTAGTATTCACAGTGTCAAAGGCCAAAAGTCCTTCGGTGGTTGTCAAGTCGTAGTTGGACTCTACAGGAGCTGGGGTTTTAAAAACATGCTCCGTTAGTGCTGGATTGGCCATACTCCACATGGTGAAAAACGCAAACCAAGAAAAAAATTGAACCAGGCCTAGTTTTTTCATCGTGGTTGGCATATGCCTAAAATTCTCAATGATATCTGGTATAAATCTATTTTTTTGAGCCTTTTCTTTCTCAAAAGCTTCTAAATCCTCCGGCGGATATTCGGAAGTTGTTAGAATGGTATACAACACACTGATAAAGAACACAAAAGCGCCAATTGCAAAGGCCACTTTGACGGACAAAGGTACCACTCCCGATGGAGCAGAGTTACTGACTCCCAGCTGAGAAACCATCCAAGGTAAATTACTGGCAATCCATGTTCCTATGCCTATTATCAAGGTTTGAACTACAAAACCATAGGATCGTTGTGACTCTGGCAACTTATCGGCAACTAGAGCGCGAAATGGCTCCATGGAAATGTTTATTGAAGCATCTAAAATCCAAAGAAACCCCACAGCCATCCAAAGCATTGGAGAATGTGGTACAAAAAATAATACCAAAGAACTCAATATAGCACCGATCAAAAAATAAGGTTTTCGACGCCCAAGCTTGGGGTGCCAAGTGCGGTCACTCATGTACCCAATGATGGGTTGAACGATTAAACCGGTCAACGGCGCTGCTATCCAAAGCAATGGTATATCAGACTTATCAGCCCCTAGGGTCTGAAAAATACGTGACATAAAACCGCCCTGTA
>JBMHDM010000046.1:0-17185 GCA_049889395.1 Flavobacteriaceae bacterium | reverse complement strand
GCAATGATTTCGTTCATTATTCTCAATAGTATTTAAATAGCACCAATCATCAATATCTATGGCATCAATTGTTTGGGCTCCTTTTTTGGCGGCCAGAATGGCTAAAACTCCTGTGCCACACCCCATATCGAGAATTGATTTGCCTTGCATATCGGATTCTAAAATCAATTGAATCATCATATGAGTTGTCTCGTGATGACCAGTGCCAAAACTCATTTTGGGTTCAATAATAACATCAAATTCTACCTCTATTTTTGAATGAAAAGGCGCTCTAACCATACATCTGTCATCAACCAGTATAGGTTGGAAATTGTCTTCCCATTTAGCATTCCAATTTACCTGCTCGATTTCTTCCACACTGTATTCAATCGAAAATTCAGTATTGTTTAAAATATGAATCGAATCTAATATAGACTCATGATGATCTTTTTTTTGAATATAGGCCGACAAACCAGAATCTGTTTCTGCAAAACTTTCAAAACCAGCATATCCTAACTCTGCCATTAAAATTTCGGCTCCAGGAATTTTTGGAGAAACTTGAAAATGGTAGCCAAAAAAAATGGGTGTTGCCATGCCATTAGAATGAATTGACAATGGCGTAAAAATGGTCTGCATCAAGCGATGCACCGCCTATTAATCCCCCATCAACGTCTGATTTGGAAAATATAGCGTTCGCATTCGTAGATTTAACACTACCGCCGTATAGAATCGAAACGGACTCTGCAAGCGAATTATCGTATTTATTTTTAATGGTTTGGCGTATGAATGCGTGCATATCTTGGGCTTGTTCTGGTGAGGCTGTTTCACCGGTTCCAATGGCCCATACTGGTTCGTAGGCTAAAACTATGTTTTTCCAATTATCGGCAGGCAGATGAAATAGTGCTTTTTCAATTTGCTCAGCAACCACCTGATTTTCTTGACCAGCTTTTCGATCACTTAATTCTTCACCAAAACAAAATATAACACGCATATCATTTGACAATGCAGCATCAACTTTTTTGGCCAATAATTCATCGGTTTCATTAAAGTAGGCCCGGCGTTCGCTGTGACCTAGAATGACTGTTTTTACACCGACACTTTTCAGCATAGAGGCACTAATCTCTCCTGTGTAAGCACCATTTTCTGCGAAGTGCATATTTTGTGCTGCAACCACTATGGAACTACCTTTCAGGGCATTTGTAGCTGCCAAAAGATTGGTAAAAGGCGGTGCAATAATAATTTCTGTTGTGGAGTGTTTGTTCGTGGTTAATAATTTGGAAATCAGAATTTCAGAGTCAACATAATCTTTATTCATTTTCCAGTTTCCAGCAACAATTTGTTTTCTCATTTTAGTTGGTTTAATAAATTTTTATCTGTGGTTTTTATGGCATTATAAACTAATATTTTACTTTCTGGATCAATCATCATATATCTAGGAATCCAATCCAAGTCCAAAAATTGACCCAAAGGCCCTTTCCATCCCGATGACATAAAATAGTGATCGCCTTTGATATTATATTTATCTATGGCTTTTTTCCAAGCGTTTTTAGATCGATCTAATGATAAAAATACATAAGACGTATTAGGGTGTTGTTCTTGAAGTAATTGAAGACTGGGTAGGGCTTTTCTGCAGTCTTTACACCATGATGCCCAAATGTCAATAAATACGGTTTTACCTTTATGTTTTTGTAGTATATTTTTGAATGAAATCTGATCGCCGTTGGTTTGAATCAAGATATCATTCAGCGCTTGTTCTGAAAAATTTTCAATTGGTTTTGATTGGCAATTGATAAAAAGACTAATGCCTAAGCATAAAAAAAGGAACTTATTCATTTATTTGAGTTTAATTTAGGGTTTAGATATACATACAAAATATCAACAATGATATTTAATGTTACAAAAATACTAGCTATTGTTAAAACAGTCCCCATAATTACCGGTAAATCTAATGAATTTAAGGCATTTACTATTTCTTTTCCAATTCCATTCCAGCCAAAAATATATTCCACAAAAACTGCTCCAGCCAACATGGAGGCAAACCAACCAGATATGGCAGTAATGACAGGGCTTAATGCATTTTTCATAGCATGATTCCAAAGTACTTTTTTGGAATCGAGCCCTTTAGCCTTTGCTGTTTTGATATACTCCTGACTAAAAACTTCCAACAACGAGTTTCGCATTAGTTGAGACACCACTGCAAGTGGTCTAATGCCCAAAACTAGGGCTGGTAAAATTAGATTTTTTAGCTCTAAGGTGTAGCCCTTTCCAAAATCGTCCAATTCGTACAAGTTTCCAGTCATTTCTAGACCAGTAAATTCATGCCAAAGAAATCCAAATAACCAAGCGGCAAGGATGGCGCTAAAAAAAGAGGGTAAACTCATACCCAAAGTACTTATAATGAGTAAGGCTTTATCCACCCATCGATCTTTGTAAAGTGCTGATATGACGCCCATAATTAGACCAAATACAAGGGCAATGCTTATAGCAGTAGTTGCCAAAATAATAGTGTTGGGCAGGGTTTCTTCAAGGACCTCTGTAACCTTTTTGCCTTGTTTGGTAAAGGATTCCCTAAGATAAGGATATTTCAGAACAATTTGGCCATTTTTAAAGCGCCCTAATTCCTTGTAAGAATAATTTCCAGAAAGCAATGTGGTGTAGTGATTATTAAGTCTGATATGATATGATATCGGAGATAAGTCATTTAAATAGTAAACATATTGTGTCAATAGGGGCTGGTCAAATCCATATTTTTTTTGGATTACGGAAAGTTGTTCTGCACTCTCACTCTGGCCTAACATCATTCGGGCAGGATCGCCTGGTAGTATATTGAATAAAAAAAACACGACTGTGACTACACCAAATAGGGTAATGATGGTTTGGCCAATTTTTTTTAGGATATAGGGTATCAAATGTTATTGTTGTAATTCTAAATCTTCTATATCATTCCAGTGCACTTTATCTAGTACAGTTCCTTGCTGAAGCAATAAAATCCCGGGGTTGGAGCGTACAACTGTTTTCAGAGCTTTTTCATCACATAAATAAAATTCAAAATTAAGATTATATCTCGATTTTATATTCTGTTTTACATCTTGACCAGAGGCACTCAATCCAATAACGCTATACCCCTTTTGCAGCGCCAAGTCGGTTGTGGCTTTGAGTTGTTTTAAACCGTTCTTATCAGCAGTTTCAAGGTTGTATGAAACAATCATCAGAAGTTTGTCTTGGTTTAAAAATTCTGTTGTTAAATCTTCTGTTTCAGATTCTATCGAAAAATCTAAAATTGGGGGTTGAAACCCTTCTTTAATAACTTTTGTTTCAACACCAACATAGGTACCCCCGTCCACATCAGGATAAGAACCGTCTGTCACGATAGTTTGATCTTTACCATTAACATTAAAAGTCCACTTAAATTCTTGTATGGCTTTAGGCGCATCTATTGGTGTAGCCATATTGTCTAACAAGTTATCTCCAATTTTATAGGCTCTAAAATCAATGGTTGGCAGGTGCATCAAAACGTGATATCCAAAGGCCAGACTCAAAACTAGACTCATGGCTGAAATACTGTTTGTCCAAACCGAATTTAATATGGGATTGATATGTTTTTTACCGAAAAATATGATGAGTATCAGAACCAACAAGACAACATCTTTGGTAAAGCTTTCCCAAGGTGTAAGCTTTAGGGCGTCACCAAAACAGCCACAGTCTTTAACTTTGTCAAAATAGGCTGAGTAGAAGGTTAAAAACGTAAAAAAGACAATCATTAATAATAAACTCGATATTGTGAATTTGCGCTGATATCCTATTAGAAGGAACACCCCTAGAACAACTTCAAAAACAACCACAAATACAGAAATGAGCAAGGCATAGGGTTCCAAAAAAGGTAAGTTTAATACATCGGTACTAAAATATTCTTGTAGTTTGTAGGAAAATCCTAACGGATCGTTGAGTTTGATTAATCCAGAAATTATAAATAAAATTCCGACAAATATGCGTGCTACTGAAGTTACTATTTTCATGAGGCATTATTGAGATGTATTAAAGCAAAAATGGCATAATTGATCATGTCTTGATAATTGGCATCAATACCTTCGCTTACTAAAGTTTGACCAGCATTATCTTCAATTTGTTTAACTCTTAGTAATTTTTGTAAAATCAAATCTGTTAGAGAACTTACCCGCATATCGCGCCAAGCCTCACCATAATCATGATTTTTATCCATCATCAGCTGTTTGGTTTCAGCGATTTTTAAATTGTAATCGCTAACAACTTCGTCATAGGACATGTCGGGCTGTTCTACTACGCCACGGTCGATTTGAATCAATGCCATGACACAGTAATTGATAATCCCAACAAACTCACTTTGTGCATCCTCATCCACACGCTGGGTTTTATTTTGTTGAAGGCCTCTAATGCGTTGGGCTTTGATAAAAATTTGGTCGGTTAGTGAGGGTAATCTTAAAATTCGCCAAGCACAGCCATAATCTTTCATTTTTTTTAAAAATAGATCTCGGCAATCCCCAACTACGGCATCGTATTCTTTTGATGTATTTTGCATGAATTCGATTGAAATTTGCGTAAATTTCGCTTAAAATTTTCAAACCGTCAAAATTATGGGTTTAAACTTTCGTCCAGCATGAAGTCAAATCAAAATAGGGTTACAAACAGTATCAATTGTAAAGGCAAACTTATAGAGTTGGATACCCCAAAAGTTATGGGTATCTTGAATATTACACCAGATTCTTTTTTTGATGGTGGACGTTATAAAGATTCTAAATCCATTTTGAATCAGGTTGAGAAATTATTACTTGAAGGTGCTACTTTTATTGATCTCGGGGCTTACAGTTCCAGACCGGGTGCGGATTTTGTTTCTGAAGACGAAGAAATGAAGCGTATCGTCCCTGTTGTTTCGCTAATTTTAAAATCATTCCCAGAGACTATTCTATCGATAGACAGTTTTAGATCTAAAGTAATTTCAGAATGCGTAAGCGCTGGCGCCTCAATATGCAATGATATTTCCGCTGGTCTTTTAGACGATCAAATGCTCTGCACCATAGGTCAACTCCAGATTCCATACATTATGATGCATATGCGAGGCACCCCTCAAACCATGCAGAAAATGACTGATTATGACGATCTTTTGGGAGATATTTATTACTATTTCTCAGAACGTATCCATGCCGCTAAATCTTACAACATATCAGACCTAATAATTGACCCCGGATTTGGATTCGCCAAAACTAAAAATCAGAATTTTGAAATTTTAAACCAGATGTCATTATTGACCCATTTGAAGTATCCTATTTTAGCTGGAGTTTCAAGAAAATCAATGATTTACAAAACTTTAAACTGCACAACTGATGAAGCACTAAATGGAACCACAGTTCTCAATACAATAGCCCTAATGAACGGCGCAAAAATCCTTCGCGTACACGATGTGAAAGAGGCTATGGAATGTATTTCGCTTTTCAATGCCCTAAATTCAATTCAAGTGAATTAATATTTTAATTTGTTATATTTAATAAATTTTTCTTGAAAAGTGAATATCTTAAAAGACCTTTTAGACTTTAGCATTCTAGACATCTTGGACATCGTTCTTGTTGCGCTTCTATTGTATTATGTTTACAAACTCATAAGAGGCACAGTAGCGCTAAATATTTTCATTGGGATTGTTTTCTTTTATCTGTTTTTCTTACTTGTAGACTCTTTGCAAATGCGAATGCTTACCAAAATTTTGGGCGGCTTTATGAGTGTAGGTATCATTGCGTTAATTGTAGTTTTTCAACCCGAAATTAGAAAATTTTTACTGATGATTGGCTCCACAAACATCGGTCCAAAAAATGGAATACTGGGCCGATTACAATTTTTAAACAACTCCGCAAAAACGAATATAACAGACGCAGAAATAATTGTTAAAGCCTGTACCAAAATGTCCAGCTCCAAAACTGGAGCTTTGATGGTTTTGGAACGCAACAATAACCTAGACTTCTTGGTAGAAACCGGAGACCCCATGAATATCAAAGTCACACAACCCATTCTGGAAAGTATTTTCTTCAAAAATAGCCCTCTCCACGATGGCGCCATCATAATTTCTAATAATAGCATTAAAGCCACACGAGTCATTCTTCCTGTAAATAACCAAAAAGATATCCCATCCCACTTTGGACTACGACATAGAGCCGCCATTGGTATAACTGAAAAAACAGATGCACTAGCCCTTGTAGTTAGTGAGGAGTCTGGTCAAATATCGTATGTCAATAACGGTGAGTTTGTGATTTACAGCAACACCCAAGAGCTAATAGAAAAAGTAGAAGCTGATTTAGATTGAGGACTCCAAATCCATAAACTGTGCTTGATACAGCCTTGAATAGGGTCCATTGGGGTTTTTGAGTAAATCGTTATGATTTCCCATTTCTACAATTTGACCAGAGTCCATGACTAGAATGGTATCTGCCTTTTGGATTGTTGCCAGCCTGTGGGCAATCACTATTGATGTTCGTCCTTTAGTAATTTTTTTAATGGCATCTTGAATCAGCTGCTCTGAATAAGAATCAATTGAAGCGGTTGCTTCATCTAAAATAAGCACTCTGGGATTGGTCATATAAGCCCTCAAAAAAGCAATCAATTGTCGTTGTCCAACAGACAGCATAGCGCCACGTTCTTTCACATTAAAGTGATAACCTTCAGGAAGGCTAGTGATAAAGTCGTGAATTCCAATTTGCTTGGCAGCATCAGCAACATCAGACTCAGATATATTGGGGTTCCCTAGCGTAATATTATTTAAAATAGAATCTGCAAATAAAAAAACATCCTGGAGGACAACAGCAACTTGACTTCTCAAAGACTCCAAGGTTAGTAGCTTTATATCTACGCCATCGAATTTGATCAGCCCGCTATCGATATCATAAAATCGATTTAACAAGTTTACGATAGTTGTTTTTCCGGCACCCGTGGATCCAACAAGTGCGATGGTTTGCCCTGAATCTGCTTTAAATGATACCCCTTTTAGAACTGGCTCAGAGGGGACATATGAAAAATAGACGTCATCAAATTCAATTTCCCCTTTGAAATTATCCAATGAATGTTCGCCTCGATCTTCAATGTTAGAATTCGTATCCATTACTTTAAAGACACGATCTGCTGCTACCATTCCCATCTGTAAAGTATTAAACTTATTGGCAATTTGATGCAAAGGACGAAACAACATGGGAACCATCATGATGAAGGCAGCTAAATCGCCGACTGTAGCTGTTTGTTCAAACACAGTGTAAAGTCCCCCTAGCCAGATGATTAAACCAAGAGTTATTGATGATAAAAGCTCTGCTACAGGAAAAAATATCGAATTGTACCAAACAGTCTTAATCCATCCTTTTTTATGACGCTCGTTAATGGTTCTAAACCGATTTCCTTCTATGGTTTCCCTTGCAAAAATATGAACGATTTTCATTCCTGTTATCCTTTCTTGCACAAAAGAATTCAAGTTGGCCACTTCATTCCGTACTTCCTCAAATGCTTTTTTCATATATCTTTGAAAAATTTTAGTGGCAATCAAAATGATTGGTAGGGTAAGAAATGCGATAATGCTCAATTCCCAATTCATGTAAAACATGACAGAACCAACGACCAACATTTTTAGAATGTCACTGAAAATCATAAATAGTCCTTCGCCAAAAATATCGGCAATTCGTTCCATATCGGTTACCGTTCTTGTCAATAGAACGCCGACAGACGAGTTGTCAAAATACTTCATTTTAAAACCTAAAATATGATTGAACAATTTGATTCTGATATCTCTAACAACAGACTGTCCAAGCCAACTTGCGGCGTAAATAAAACAAAGATTACTGACAACTTCTAAAAACAAAAGTGCAAACATCCATAGGACATATTTTAGAAATCCGGGCTGAAACTTCTGTTCAATATTCTCATCCATTGCCATTTGTAGAACTTTGGGCCGAAGTGCACCGAAAATTGCTAATCCAAAGACCGTGATTAGAGCTAAAATAAAAATCCCATAATAGGGTTTAGTATATTTCAGCAAACGCCCGAAAAGTGGGGCGTCAAAGGTACTATTTTTGGAATTTCTCATGATCGAAAATTGAATTAGGGTATAGAATATCGGTCAAATACAACCCATGTGCTGGTGCCGATGCTCCAGCTAAAGATCGGTCTTTTGATTGAATGATTTGATGAAAAACGTCCAAACTCGTTTTTTTAGTTCCAACATCTAACATGGTACCCACTATAGCACGAACCATATTTCTTAAAAAACGGTTGGCAGAAATTTTAAATTCTAGCGTATTTTCTGAAAAAGTCCATTTGGCATAATTGATATCACATAAAAATGTTTTGACATCACTATGAGATCTTGAAAAACATTCAAAATCATTGTATTCAAACAAAATTTTGGAAGCCTCATTCATAATTTTGACTTCTAAGGGTAACGGATAGTAATAGACTTTGTTTTGATTAAACGGATCTTTA
The DNA here is from genome assembly GCA_049889395.1 of Flavobacteriaceae bacterium. Taxonomy (GTDB): domain Bacteria; phylum Bacteroidota; class Bacteroidia; order Flavobacteriales; family Flavobacteriaceae; genus UBA3537. The sequence goes on along the minus strand of JBMHDM010000046.1, from coordinate 8,725 downwards.
GTTGGTGAAATTTTGTAGATATAGGTCCTTTGAACAGCATCAAACCGAGCATGTGCTTTGGGAAATACTGCCTTAATGTCTCGTACAGCAATATCTTTGGGTAAAAAGGAATTTAGCTTGAATTTTAAATCATCTTGATCAAATGGTATACCAGCATCAAAATGAGCTATCATTTTAGTGGCATGTACCCCAGTATCTGTTCTTCCAGCCCCCATGCAATTGATATTTTGTTTTAAAAGTAATGACAATGCATTATTGACTTTCTCTTGTACGGTAACAGCATTGGGCTGAATTTGCCAACCATGATAATTTGTGCCATTGTACGCTAAATCTACAAAATATCTCAAGCTATTTTATACTTTTGTTATTAGACTCACAAAGATAAGACTTTGGGATAAACCAAATTTCATTTTAGAACCCTTCTTATGAGAAAAATACTATTACTCTCGGACACACATGGTTATATGGGGCAAGAAATTTTGAAGTATGTTCGACAGACAGATGAGGTTTGGCATGCAGGAGATATTGGTTCAATAGATGTTACAGACGCCATACAAAAGATAAAACCATTAAGAGCAGTTTATGGTAACATTGATAGTGCTGAAATTAGAACTGAATTTCCACGCCATCAAAAATTTAAATTAGAAGACGTAACGGTTTGGATGACTCACATTGGGGGATATCCCAATCGGTATTCTAAATTTATTCGAGATGTGATTATGCAAGATCCGCCAGATTTATTCATTTCTGGGCATTCTCACATCTTAAAAGTTATGCCTGACAAAAAATTGAACCTATTGCATATGAACCCAGGAGCCATTGGCATTCATGGTTTTCATAAAGTCAGAACTATGCTTCGGTTTGAAGTTTCCAAAGGGAATATAGGCAATTTAGAGGTTATTGAATTTAAGCGATAAATATCAAAAAACCCTGAAACAAATTCAGGGTTTTTCTACGCACTAATACTACTAAGATATTAGGTTTATCTTAATCGATCTACAGATTTTACAAGTGCTTCATCCTTTTTAATGGCTTTATTGGCCAAGGCCAATAATACGATAGTAATGATAGGTAGAAACAACCCAATACCTTTCTCAACATCTTGCGATACTCCAGGTAAGGTTAGCAATCGATACACAAATAATCCTAGTAAAATTAAGTTTAATATGATATTTAGACGACCCAATACAAATTGGGTTTGCCTGCTTTTGAATTTGACTATGGCAATTAAAGACAAAAGAGTAGAGGAAAAAAATAAAGCCAAATACACCATGTTGTCTAGAGCATAAAATGTAATTCCGGTAGCAGACGTCCAAAGTGGAAATAAAAAATGTAACCCACCGGTACATCCCGCAGCTAAAATTAAGTATAACGTCTGAATCCTTTGTAACATACCGAAAAATCTGGTTGCCAAAATTAACTGTTTCTTTTTTGATTTTAAAGATCTTTAATTAAAAATATTATTGTAATATTGCAACTAAAGACGGTGAGATTTCTTTACTTCTGCCTTTTTTTTATTTACTATACTTCATATACTATTCATTTTCATACAATTACAAATCCTAATTTGTTAATAACCAACAAATCATATTTAAATAACACCCATAAATAATGTTTGAAATAACACAATTAAAAGAAAAAAAACTCCCCGAACTTCAAGATATTGCCAAGGAGTTAAACATCCCCAAATACAGAAGTTTTAAAAAATTAGATTTGATTTATCAAATTTTGGATGTTCAGGCTGCCATTCCTACCTCTGATCAAAAAGAAAAGCCAAACAAATCTCAACGACCAAGGCGAGAGCGCATACAAAAGCCGCCTCAAAACAAACCTAGTGTTAACAATCAAGGTACCGATCCTGTTAAGAAAAAAGATCAGACCGATTCGACAAAACAAAAAAGCAAAGAGAATCCTCACAAACAGCATCAAAATAAAAAACATCAGCATCACAACAAAAACAACAATCAAAACAGTCATCAAAACAGTCATCAAAATAAAGAACAGAACGGCAACAAAGACAATAGAAACCGTTACAAGGAACCTGATTTTGAGTTTGATGCTATCATTGAAAGTGAAGGTGTTTTAGATATCATGTCGGATGGATATGGTTTTTTAAGATCATCCGATTACAATTACCTCTCCTCTCCTGATGATATTTATGTATCTCAATCTCAAATACGATTGTTTGGATTAAAGAACGGGGATACCGTTCTTGGGCATGTACGTCCGCCAAAAGAAGGCGAAAAATACTTCCCATTGATAAAGGTTAGTAAGATTAATGGTCTTGATCCCAAGGTTGTTCGCGATCGTGTGGCTTTTGAACATTTGACCCCACTTTTCCCTAAAGAAAAATTTGATATCGCTGAAAGACAAAGCACGATTTCAACTCGAATTATGGATTTGTTTTCGCCTATCGGAAAAGGTCAACGTGGTATGATTGTATCACAACCCAAAACAGGTAAAACCATGCTTCTAAAAGACGTGGCCAATGCCATTGCTGCGAATCACCCCGAAGTATATCAAATGATTCTTTTGATTGACGAACGTCCTGAAGAGGTCACCGATATGCAACGAAATGTACGTGGTGAGGTTATTGCCTCTACTTTTGATAAAGAAGCTCATGAGCATGTCAAAATTGCTAATATTGTTTTAGAAAAAGCAAAGAGACTAGTAGAATGTGGCTATGATGTGGTAATTCTTTTGGACTCTATCACTAGATTGGCCAGAGCTTACAATACCGTTCAACCTGCATCTGGAAAAATATTAAGTGGTGGTGTGGATGCCAATGCGCTGCACAAGCCAAAACGCTTTTTTGGGGCGGCTAGAAATATTGAAAATGGCGGTTCGCTATCCATCATTGCAACAGCACTAACCGAGACGGGTTCTAAAATGGACGAGGTTATTTTTGAAGAATTTAAAGGAACCGGAAACATGGAACTACAATTGGATCGTAAAATATCGAATCGTCGTATTTTCCCCGCCATTGATTTAACATCCTCAAGTACACGGCGAGACGACCTACTGTTGGACGAAAAAACGGTACAACGTATGTGGGTGATGCGTAAATACTTGGCGGATATGAACCCTGTGGAAGCTATGGAATTCATTAATGACCGCTTTAAACAAACCCGAAACAACGAAGAGTTTTTGATTTCTATGAATGGATAATTATAAAATTAAACCATAAAAAAGACCCTCCTATTGGAGGGTCTTTGTTTTAAAAATATATGTAAATCTTTAGTTGGTTAAGAAGTAATTTACATCGATTAACTCTACAGATGAGATAAGTCCTAAATCTAAAGAACTTTGCTGATCATAAACCAAATTACAATTTGAATTAGAATTTATGTCATAACATGGGATTGATGCATTATTTGAAAAATTCCCCGAGGATATCAATCCGTCAGTACTGATTGTCAAAACAGGAAATCCAGATACATCGTAATTATTTGGATTATTTAATTCAATTTCGAATTGTAATCTTGAAGTATTATTCCCTGTATCGGGCGTAAACAAAAAGCTTACAACAGTGTACGTGAAATTATCTAACTGAGGCGGCTCAATTAGCTCCGGGCTTGCAGGATCTGGAAACTCACATGGCACTTCTTGTGAAATGTCATAATTATAAGATTGGTTGTTGAAAAAATAATACTGAGGGATTGTAATGGTTTTTGTGCAATCACTTTCATCTTCGGAAGAGCTGCACCCAACAAAAGATAACACTGCGAGACAAATAAAAAATTTAATTTTCATATCCTGATATTTAAATAATTTTAAACTAAAGTAAATATTGAAATAAAAAAGCTTCCCTTACGGAAAGCTTTATTTTAACTTGATAAGTTTATTTCACAAGACTATAAATTAGCAATATGTGTTGCCAATTTGGATTTTAAATTTGCAGCCTTGTTGTTGTGAATAATATTTCTTTTAGCCAATTTATCAATCATAGAAGCCACAGAAGGAAATGCTTTTTCAGCTTTCTTCTTGTCAGTCAATGTACGTAAGTTTCTTATCGCGTTACGTGTTGTCTTGTGCTGGTATTTGTTCAAGATACGCTTGGCGTTGTTACTTCTGATTCTTTTTAATGCTGACTTATGATTTGCCATAATGTTCCAAATATTAAACTTATAATTTGTAGCCCGTAGGGGAATCGAACCCCTCTTACCAGGATGAAAACCTGGCGTCCTAGCCGATAGACGAACGGGCCATTTTATTTTTGAATAATTATATTCTAAAATAGCTGCGATATTTCTATCGCGGTTGCAAAAATACAACTATTTTTAAATGCTACAACAATCGTGATTGTTTTTTTACTTTTTTTTGAAAAAATTAATACGCTTTCGCGAATAAAACACGGCCTTTGGAAGGTGCTCCAGAAAATACACAAACACCAGATTCTTCTTTTGCATCAAGAGGCATACAACGTATGGTGGCTTTGGTTAATTCCTTGATTTTTTGCTCAGTTTCTGAAGTACCGTCCCAATGTGCAGATATAAATCCGCCCTTGGTTTCAATAATTTCTTTAAAGGCATCAAAACTATCAACAACTGTTATATGATTATCTCTAAAATCTATAGCTTTCTTGAATAATGAAACTTGAATATCGGCCAACATTTGAGCAATTTTTGACGTTAAATTATCTATTGACACGTTCTCTTTGCTTAAATTATCACGCCTAGCCAGTTCTACAGTTTTATTTTCTAGGTCTTTTGGTCCAATTGCAATTCGAATTGGAACGCCTTGTAGCTCGTGTTGAGCAAATTTTGCCCCTGGTCTCTGAGTAGTTCTATTGTCATATTTGACACTAATGTTTTCTGACCGTAGGGTACTCATAATCTCTTGCGCAACCTCACTTATTACATCAAACTGCTCTTCACTTCTGTAAATCGGCACAATAACAACTTGGTAAGGCGCAAGATTCGGAGGGAGTACCAACCCCTGATCATCGCTATGGGTCATGATGAGTGCACCCATAAGGCGGGTTGAAACCCCCCATGATGTGGCCCAAACATAGTCTTGATCACCAGCACTGGTCATAAATTTAACATCAAAAGCCTTGGCAAAGTTTTGCCCAAGAAAATGAGAGGTTCCAGCTTGTAAAGCTTTTCCGTCTTGCATAAGTGCCTCAATACAATAGGTTTCTTCTGCTCCTGCAAAACGTTCACTTTCAGTTTTTGTTCCTTGAATGACAGGAATAGCCATAAAATTTTGAACAAAATCAGCATAGACCTGATTCATTTGCTTAGCTTCGGTCAATGCCTCCTCTTTAGTGGCATGAGCCGTATGCCCTTCTTGCCACAAAAATTCTGCTGTCCTCAAAAAGAGACGGGTACGCATTTCCCATCGAACCACATTGGCCCATTGGTTGATTAATATTGGCAAATCTCTGTATGATTGAATCCAGCCTTTATAAGTATTCCAGATTACGGCTTCACTTGTTGGCCTAACCACTAATTCTTCTTCAAGTTTCGCTTTTGGGTCAACTCGGAGTTTTCCAGGATGTTCTGGGTCATTTTGAAGGCGGTAATGCGTTACAACTGCACATTCTTTGGCAAAACCTTCTGCATTTTTTTCTTCGGCTTCAAACAAACTTTTGGGGACAAATAACGGAAAATAGGCATTTTGATGTCCAGTTTCTTTGAACATTCTATCAAGTTCAGCTTGCATTTTTTCCCAAATAGCATAACCATATGGTTTGATAACCATGCAGCCTCGTACAGCTGAATTCTCAGCTAAGTCTGCTTTGACCACCAATTCGTTATACCATTTTGAATAATCTTCTTCGCGCTTTGTAAGGTTTTTTGCCATATTGTTGTAATTTGGCACAACTATTGTGTTGCATGCCAATAGAAAGTAATTAACGTTACAAAACTACATATTTTTGGGGTGTCCAACAATTTAATTTAAACCGATATGAAATTAACTTTTATTCTTCGAGATTTTAAATCAAACCTAATTTTAATTTTGGGTTTAACAACTGTTGTTTCATGCGGGTCTTACCAATACGTTGGACTTTCTGATGATGGTATTTACGGCTCTTCAAATTCAGATTACACCTACACTGAACAATACATCGATAATTCTGAACAAGGAAATAGTTATTACAAAGACTATTTCAAGGGAAAAGCAAATGAGTATTCTGCTGTTGATGGAGAAGTATTTACTGAGGTAGATAGTTATGGTGGTCAATATAGTTCTGAGGCTAACAACGAAAATAATTATGCCGGATGGGGTCAAAACACCGACTCCAGAGTGGTAATCAATATCCAAACTAGACCTTCGTATTTTGGGATGGGTTGGGGTTGGAACGATTGGGGTTGGAACCGATGGGGTTGGAACCGGTGGGGTTGGAACAATTGGGGTTGGAATGTTGGATGGAACAATTGGGGCTGGAATGTTGGATGGAACTGGGGTTACCCAAACTATGGCTTTTGGGATCCGTTTTATAACAATAATTGGAATTATCCTTATTATTGGGGTGGTTTCGGATATAATTTTCCCTACTACTCAAGAAATAGAAATATTGTCTATGCCAACAGCTATAGAAACACAGGGTACAGAAATTCAAGTCTAAGTAGCAGAAGTGCACTTGGAACAGTTACCCGTACAAGAGCAAACAACACGAGAACTAGTAGTACTGAAAATAGAAATTACAATTCAACAAGTCCCAGTCGTAGCACGACTCGATCAACAACAAGATCGACTTCAACCACACGTAATTTGAACAATTCAAATACAACCAGAACATCCACTCGTACGACAAGAAGCACGACTCAGCCAACTCGTTCAACTCGATCGAGTACCACAAGAAGTCGCTCCTATAATAACTCAGACACCACGCGTTCTTCATCACGTTCTAGAGGATCCTCATATTCAAGACCCAGTTCTAGTTCGCGATCAACAACAACTCGTTTTAGCGGTGGCTCAACAAGGTCTCGCGGCGGCGGAACCACACGTCGATATTAATTGATATCCATTTTCAATAATTTTTCGTAAAAAATTAGTACAGAGATGAAACATATATTTTCAACCCTTTTTTGCCTTTTTTCAGTTAGTTTAGCCTTTACACAAGAGTTGACAGATGCCATTCGTTATTCAAATACCGAAACTCAAGGAACTGCACGATTCAAGTCTATGGCTGGTGCTTTTGGAGCGCTTGGCGGGGACATTTCCGGGGTCAGTATAAATCCAGCAGGAGCAGCCATTTTCAATACTAGTCAAGGGGCCTTAACAGCTTCAAATATTAATACTTCAAATGATGTTACCTACGGGAATACAATGACGAATAAAACCGATAGTAATTTTGATTTGAACCAGATCGGAGCTGCATTTGTATTTAAAAACAACAATAATAATTCGAGATGGAAAAAATTTGTTGTGAGTTTGTTTTACGAAAAATTAGAGGATTACAACACCCAATTTATTGCTGCTGGAACTACAAACAGTTCCATTTCGAGTTATTTTTTGGATAATGCCAACGGTTTAAAACTTGGTAATATACGCCAATTGGACGGAGAATCTGTAACACAAGCTTACTTAGAGATTGGTGCCAATTATGGCTACAGACACCAACAAGCCTTTCTTGGTTTTGAAAGCGGAATATTAGAACCTATTGACATCAATGATAATAACAACATTGCCTACACTTCTAACACTGGTATTGGAAACTTCTTACAAGAATATAATTACGAGTCACAGGGATACAATGGAAAATTTTCTGTAAATGTGGCTGGACAGTTTAATGATAATATTCATCTAGGGCTGAATATTAATTCACACTTTGTGGACTTTAGCAATAAATCATTTTTTATTGAAGAAAATAACAATAGTGGAGCCACAGTTAATGTGGTAAACTTTGAGAATCAGTTGTTTACCAAAGGGGAAGGATTCTCACTACAACTGGGCGGAATCGTTAAATTAACTGATGGGTTAAGGGCAGGATTTAGCTACGCTACTCCAACTTGGTTAACCCTTCGCGAGGAGACAGCTCAATATATAACCACTTTAAACACCTCAAATGATCAAAGATATACCGTCAATCCTTCAACTGTAGTTGTTTTTCCGGATTATAAACTTAGAACACCATCTGAAATTAGTGGCAGTTTAGCTTACATTTTTAACAAATCTGGATTAATAAGTTTTGATTACTCTAGAATAAATTATGCTGGAACATCATACAATACAAGAAATGATCAACTTGACAACTCTTTAAATACCCAAATCAATAACACACTAAAAGTTGCAAACACCTACAGAGTTGGTGCCGAATACAGACACAATAACATGAGTTTTAGAGGTGGCTATAAGCTACAAGAAAGCCCTTACAAAAACACCTCATTGCTAGGGGATTTAAAAGGTTACTCTTTAGGATTTGGTTATAATTTTGGCAATACTAGACTGGACTTGGCTTATGAAAATTTCAAGCAAGATGTGTCACAAAACCTCTATAGTAATGGCAATTTAAATAATGCCTTACTAAATACAACTAACTCCGCTTATACACTATCCTTAAACGTGAATCTATAATTTGAATTAGTTATCAAAAAAGGCCTGCTAATGCAGGCCTTTTTTATTACCGTTTAAGACTAAAATGTGCTCTAAGCTGTTTGGGTTGGCCTGATGTAAAATCGTTGTATTCTAACAAAAACCAATAGTCTGAAGTCGGCATCGGCTGACCATTATATGTCCCATCCCAACCCTCACCGGCTGGACTGATTTGCTTTAA
>JBMHDM010000045.1:0-11666 GCA_049889395.1 Flavobacteriaceae bacterium | reverse complement strand
GTTAATTTTAAAGCCTACACCTCAAAAACCCGTGGAGAAACACGTCACACGGTTGAACTTAATCCCATTTTTAAAAATAATGGAAAACTAAATAAAGTTTTGAGCTTTAGCGTTTCATACCATAAAAATGTGTCAAAGAAGACTGAATCAAAAATCAATCAACTACAACATTCTGTTTTAAAAAATGGACAATGGTATCGTTTTGCGATTGATACAACCGGCGTTTATAAACTGAACAAAAGCTTTTTTGAATCTCTTGGTATAAATACAGGAACTTTGAATCCTAAAACGATCAAGATATATGGACATGGTGGACAGTCCTTACCACTTCAAAACAGTCAAACAGTTTCCTTTGATATGATTGAAAATGCCGTCAAGTTTGTTGGAGAAAATGATGGTGTGTTTGATTCTGAAGATTATTTATTGTTTTATGCTATAGGACCAAAAGGCTATAACAGTGATAATAACTCACATATCAATCCTTATAGCGATGAGGCCTATTATTATGTCAACATCAGTACAGGAAATGGATTAAGAATGGAACCCTCGGCTAGCCCCACAGCCGAACCAGATGTAAATTTTACAACATTCCATGACTACAAATTTATTGAATCAGACGAATACAATGTGGGGCAAATGGGGCGACGATGGTTTGGACACCGATTTTACTTTGAAAACGCTAGAAGTTTTCAGTTTGAATTCCCTAACCTTGTAACCTCATCTCCCTTGCAGCTCAGTGTATATGGGGTTGCCACCTCAGAATCTAGTACCAGTTTGGAGGTTAAAGTCAATGGCACCACAATTGATAACCTCTCTTTTGCTGGAATTGAATACGGAATTTTGGCCACACAAGATGGCTTTTCATCAAATTTCAATAGCACTTCATCCATTGTAACTGTAGATCTCAACTTTAATAACCAAGGCAATCCCTCTGCTTCAGCATATTTGGATTACATATCAATAGAAGCCGAGCGTGAACTCATTGGCGATGGCTCCCAATTTCAATTTAAGCATAATGATATGAGTATTTTGAGCGGCGTGGGGCAATTTACTTTAGATAGTGCGAGTTCAATCGGTGAAATATGGAATATAACAGACCCCTATAATCCTTCCTATTATACCAATACAGATCTAAATGCTACGTTTAGCTTTAAAACCGCTTTGGGAAGCCAAAAAATTTTTCAAGCTGTAAGCATTTCTGACTACTACTCACCTCGGTTACTTAGCAATAATTCTGTAACAAACCAAGACATCAAAGGTACTATTTTTCTAGATTCTCAAGGACAATTTAAAGATGTTGACTACTTAATCATCACACCAAAATTTCTAGAATCACAAGCACAACGGTTGGCCAATATAAATGAAAATCAAAGTAACTTAACCGTAAAAGTTGTCACCTTAGAATCTATATATCAAGAGTTTAGCTCTGGAATGCAAGACATCTCAGGTATCAGAAATTTTGTCAAATATGTGTATGATAATGCGAGCATGGATTCCAAACGCCTAAGGTATGTATGCTTGTTTGGCGATGCCTCTTTTGATTACAAAAACAGAATTTCTAACAATACAAATATTGCACCATCGTGGCTATCATTAAATAGTTTTAGCTTAACAAATTCATTCATTTCAGATGATTTTTACGGGATGATGGATGACAACGAAGGGGGAATGCTCAATTCGGATAAACTAGATATTGCCATTGGTAGAATTCTTGCAGAAACCCCACAAAGAGCGCGCGAAATGGTCGACAAAATCGAGTCATACTACAGTAGTGAAGCCTATGGAAGCTGGCGTAATAATTATCTTTTGATTTCGGATGATGTTGATAAACTAAGCGATAGACTCCTTCAGCAAACTACAGATCAAATTGCTGAGGAAGTTAAACAATCTAAACCCTTTTTAAATGTTCAAAAAATTCATGCTGATGCTTTTACACAAGAAACCTCTGCAGGTGGATCTCGATATCCACAGGTCAATAAAGCCATCTTTGATGCTCTGGAAGTGGGTGCTGTAGCGGTCAATTATTTTGGTCATGGTGGCGAAGACGGATTGGCACTTGAACGCATTTTTGATAAAATAAATGCCCAAGAGCTCAACAATCCAAATAAACTGAATTGCTTTGTTACTGTTACCTGCGAATACACAAAATTTGATAACCCCCTTAGAAAAACTGCTGGCGAATATTTATACTGGAACACCAAAGGTGGTGCCATAAGTTTGATTACCACTACAAGACAAATCTTTATTAGTGCTGGTATACAATTTAACACAACTTTAGGGCAGTATTTGTTCGATTACAACAATACACAAAACATCACAATAGCTGAAGCTTTAAGACTAACTAAAACGGATCCTGCTGTTACAAATAACACCCAGCGCCGTTTAGTATTTTACATTGGCGACCCAGCACTTAAACTACCTTTAGCAGACCCCGACATCGTAACAACCAAAATCAACAATGAACCTATCTCCAATACAAATGTTACCTTGCAAGCTTTAAGCCCTGCTAAAATTGAAGGCTATGTTGCTGACCAAAATGGCTCTATTCTAGACAATTATAATGGCACAATCACAGCAACAATTTACGATAAAGACATCCAACGATCAACATTGGGGAATGACGGCACAACATTAGATAATCAACTTATTATTTTGAATTATAATGCTTTGGGAGAGGTTATTTTTCGAGGCCAGGCAACAGTAGAAAATGGTCTGTTTGAGATTAATTTTATAGTCCCAAGAGATATTACCGTACCAATAGGAAATGGAAAAATTAGTTTGTATTCCAAAACTGAAAATCCCTTGTCAGACCAGAGGGGTTATAGTTTTGATATCACTATTGGAGGCGTTAATACAAATGCACCAGAAGACAATAAAGGCCCAGATATTCAATTATTTATGAATGATGAAAGTTTTGTTTCGGGTGGAATTACGAACGAAAATCCTACACTTATTGCCAAACTATTTGATGAAAATGGAATCAATACTGCCAGTGGTGTTGGTCATGATATTGCTGCTACTTTAGACGGTGATGAAACAAAACCTTTCATCCTCAACGATTACTACGTAGCCGATTTAAACACCTATAAGAGTGGTCAATTAAGTTATCCTCTAAGAGATTTATCTCCAGGGATGCATACCCTAACACTGAAAGCATGGGATGTCTACAACAACTCTTCAACTAAAGACATTCAGTTTATAGTATTCGATCAAAATCAAAGTTTAGAACTAACCAATGTTCTCAACTATCCAAATCCATTTATAAATCATACAGAATTTTGGTTCAGCCATAATAGTTCAGGTATTTTGGACGTTAGTATTCAAATATTTACTATTTCAGGAAAGTTGATAAAAACAATTAATAGCCAAACGAACAATAACGGATCAAGTTCTGTATCGAGAGAAATAAGCTGGGACGGAACAGACGATTTTGGCCATAAAATTGGCAAAGGCGTCTATATATACAAATTAAATGTCAAATCAACTACCAATGGATTAAAATCAGAGAAAATCGAAAAATTAGTAATCCTTTAAAAAAACTTATATTTGTTTCATCTAAATTAATACTATGTTTCCACGACAACCAATCAACTTTATTAGAGTATGTGCCTTTTTTGTTCTTAGCGTGTTAAGTTTTTTTTCAATTAATGCTCAAACCACAATTATACCCAATCAAGACTCTAGGGTCATCACAACAGGTGTTCCTTTTCTACTTATCGCCTCCGATGCTCGAGCGGCAGGTTTAGGTGATATGGGAGTAGCGACTTCTGTTGATGCGTTTTCTCAACAATGGAACCCATCTAAATATGCCTTCTCAGAAAATAGTTCAGGTTTTGGTGTCAGTTATACTCCCTATTTAAGTAAACTTGTAAACGATATTTTCCTCGGAAATATTAACTACTACAACAGAATTAGCGACCGAAGTGCCTTTGCTGTGAGTTTTAAATATTTTTCTTTGGGCGAAATTGAACTTCGAGAAGATGAATTTTCAGAAGCCCTCATTGAAAAACCCAATGAATTAACTTTAGATGCCTCATATGCACTTAGGCTATCGGACAAATTTTCAATGGGCGTTGCATTACGCTACTTACGTTCTGACTTAAAAATTCAAGCTCTTGATGCCAATGCTAAATCAGCAGGTTCGTTTGCTGTTGATATCAGTGGTTACTTCCAGAGCGAAGAACAAGCCTACAACGATTTTAATGGACGTTGGCGAGCTGGTTTTGCCATTCAAAACCTTGGGCCAAAACTAAAATACGACGACGCTGGACGAGAGAACTTCCTGCCAACTAATTTAAGACTTGGTGGTGGTTTTGATTTTATATTTGACTCATACAATAAAGTCAGTGTTACTGCCGAAGTAGCAAAACTATTAGTCCCAACACCACCTGTCTATGGAACTGAAAGAAATTATACAGACAACAATGGAAACGGTGTTTATGACCCAGAAAATGGTACAAACCCATCAGACACAGACACCTTAGGATCTGTAGTTTCTAGCAATGTCATTTTAGACGGAAAAGACCCCAATGTGAGCTTTATCAAAGGTGTTTTCCAATCTTTTGGCGATGCCCCCGGAGGCTTTAGTGAAGAATTAGATGAATTTACATGGGCACTCAGCGCAGAATATCTTTATCAGAACTCTTTTGCTTTAAGAGCAGGCTATTTTAATGAAAATGAACTCAAAGGAGCTCGAAAGTTCTTTTCAATTGGAGCTGGGTTCAAATATTCAACGGTTAATATCGATTTATCATACCTCTTCTCTTCTGCCAACGTACAAAGTCCGCTTGAGAACACCCTACGATTTTCACTCTCTTTTAATTTAGGAGAAGGTGAATATGTAGAATATTAAAATGAAACAACTTAAAGTCGATTGTCATTTCGCTGTTTTTGAATCCCCTCAAGAATTGCCAAAAAAAGTTCAAAAGCTAATTCAGCTGGCTAAAGAAGCTAGAGAAAAAGCCTATGCGCCTTATTCTAATTTTCTGGTTGGAGCGGCACTAGAACTTGAAAATGGCGAGTTAATTTATGGGAATAATCAAGAAAATGCAGCTTACCCCTCTGGACTGTGTGCCGAACGTACAGCTATTTTCTATGCTGGCTCTAAATGGCCAAACCAACGAATCCTAAGAATGGCTATCATAGCCGGTGCTGACCATAAAATTACAACAAAACCAATACCGCCTTGTGGAAGTTGTAGGCAAGCCCTAATCGAATACGAACAAAAACAACAATCGCCAATAGAACTCTATTTCATGGGAATGAAAGGTGAAGTAATTCTTTCAAAATCTGTAGAAAATATCCTCCCTTGGGTTTTTGACAGAAATATGCTTTAATTTTTATTAAAAAAAAATTCCATCCCTTTTTGGGTTAAGAATCAAAGTGTTATTTTTGCATTTACATTACAAAACCAGTTGTGAACTCATGCAAGACATAACCAAAGAAACGTATCTAGATTGGTACGAAAACATGTTATTTTGGCGAAAGTTTGAAGACAAACTTGCCGCCGTTTACATTCAACAAAAAGTTCGTGGATTCCTACACCTCTATAACGGTCAAGAAGCCGTGTTGGCAGGAGCACTCCATGCCATGGACTTATCCAAAGATAAAATGATAACCGCTTACAGAAACCATGTACAACCTATCGGCATGGGAGTTGACCCCAGACGAGTTATGGCTGAACTTTACGGAAAAGCCACTGGAACATCTCAAGGATTAGGAGGTTCGATGCACATATTTTCCAAAGAACATGGCTTCTATGGTGGACATGGGATCGTTGGTGGACAAATTCCTCTGGGTGCAGGAATGGCTTTTGGCGATAAGTACCATGAAACAGGTGGAGTCACGCTTTGCTTTTTTGGTGATGGTGCCGCAAGGCAAGGATCTCTCCATGAAACCTTCAATATGGCTATGAATTGGAAACTACCTGTAGTATTTGTATGTGAAAATAATGGATATGCTATGGGAACATCCGTTGAACGAACGGCAAATCACACTGACATATGGAAGCTAGGACTAGGTTATGAAATGCCATGTGGACCTGTAGACGGAATGAATCCAATCAAAGTGGCTGAAGCATTTGATGAAGCCATACAACGCGCTAGACGAGGAGACGGCCCAACTTTTCTAGAAATGAAAACCTACAGATACAGAGGTCACTCAATGAGTGATGCCCAACACTACAGAACAAAAGACGAAGTTAAAGAATACCAAAAAATCGATCCAATTACTCAAGTCAAAGAAGTCATCTTAGACAATAATTATGCCACTGAAGAAGACATTAAAGTAATTAATACTAGAGTAAAAGAACTTGTTTCAGAATGTGAGAAATTTGCAGAAGAATCTCCATTCCCTGAAAAAAGTTTGATGTATGATGCTGTTTATGAACAAGAAGATTACCCATTTATACAACACAAACTATAAATTATGGCCATAGTAGTAAACATGCCACGCTTGAGCGACACAATGGAAGAAGGAACCGTAGCAAGTTGGTTAAAAAAAGTAGGCGATCGAATAGAAGAAGGCGATATTCTGGCTGAAATTGAAACTGACAAAGCCACCATGGAATTTGAATCGTTTAACGAAGGGGTCTTACTTCATATAGGCGTTCAAGAAGGTGAGACAACAAAAGTAGACGAATTATTAGCTATCATTGGCGAAGAAGGTGAAGATATTTCAAATCTTCTAAATGGAGAAGAATCTAGTGGCTCTACCATTGATACAACCGCAGAGGATATTACTGAAGTTGACCAAGAAGAGACCAACCAAAATTCTGAGCCAACTCCTGAAATTCCTCATGGTGTAGTTGTTGTTACCATGCCCCGTTTAAGTGACACAATGGAGGAGGGAACTGTTGCGAGTTGGTTAAAAAATATTGGAGACTTTATTGAAGAAGGTGAAATTTTAGCTGAAATCGAAACCGATAAAGCTACAATGGAATTTGAATCATTCAACGAAGGAACATTACTTCATATCGGATTAGCAGTTGGCGAGTCAGCTAAAGTAGATGATTTATTAGCAATCATAGGCCCAGAAGGCACAGATGTAAGTCAGATAGCCAATAACTTTTCTGCCCATTCTAAAGCTCCAATTACTGAAGAAGTTGTTGCAAAACCAGAAATTAAAACTCCTCCAATAGTAGAGCACAAAAAAGAAACCGCAACCGAAATTATAACTTCGATGTCAGTCGCCGAAGGCAATAATAGATTGTTCGTCTCGCCATTAGCTCGAAAAATTGCAGAAGAAAAAGGAATCCCCCTAAATCAAGTTCAAGGCACTGGAGAAAATGGACGTATCATCAAACGGGATGTTGAACACTTTACACCAGCAACTTTGTCCACGAAAACAGCTACACAAACTATAGCAAAATTTGTTGCTACTGGTCAAGAAGATTTCGACGAAATTAACCATTCACAAATGCGAAAGGTTATTGCAAAACGTTTAGCTGAATCCAAATTTTCTGCACCACACTACTACCTCGCAGTTGAATTCAACATGGACAATGCTATAGCTTTCCGTCAACAATTTAACTCCATACCAGACACTAAAATTTCATTCAACGATATCGTTGTTAAAGCCAGTGCTTTGGCTCTAAAACAGCACCCACAAGTCAATTCTCAATGGTTTGATGACCGAATGAAACTAAACAACCATGTGCACATAGGAGTTGCTGTTGCCGTTGAAGATGGACTTGTTGTTCCAGTTGTAAAATTTGCCAACGAACAAACATTACCACAAATTGGTTCAGCAGTACGCGATTTTGCAGGTCGAGCTAGAAATAAAAAACTGACGCCACAAGAAATGGACGGTAGTACTTTTACAATTTCTAACTTGGGTATGTTTGGTATAGAAAGTTTTACTTCAATAATTAATCAACCCAATTCTGCCATATTATCGGTTGGTTCTATTGTTCAAAAGCCTGTTGTTAAAGATGGACAAATTGTAGTAGGAAACACAATGAAATTAACCCTAGCCTGTGACCATCGTACGGTGGATGGTGCAACGGGTGCAGCGTTTCTTCAAACCTTAAAAGGATACATCGAAAACCCAGTTACTATGCTTGTGTAAGATTTTCTTGATCACCAAATTCAAAAAACTCGTTTCTATAACGAGTTTTTTTTTTTACAACAATTTTTTTATATTGTTTAACATATTTAGTGAAATTATGAACAACATCAAGCCATCAGTACTAAAATATTTTCCAATTTGTGTTATCACCATAGCATTCTTATCTGCACTAGCATGTAACAATGAACCTGTCGGTGACTTGATTGGAAACGACAATACACCGCCGCCCTCGTCTGTTACGCTTGAAGAAAACTTTGGATCATTGACCTCTGGAGATTTTATGGGGCAAGTGATCGATCCTCAACACTCACCTGTAAGTAACGCTACTGTCCGAATTGGAAATAGCAGTACAACAACAGACGACAATGGAATTTTTATTTTGAAAGATTCGCAGGTTTATGAAACCTTTGCTTATATCAAAGTTGAAAAGTCAGGCTTTATTGATGGGTCCAGATCTGTAGTGCCTACATCTGGAATAAACCAAGTGAAAATCATGTTATTGCCTGAAACTATAACCGAAACTATATCATCTGGAACCCCTCAAACTGTCAGTTTAGCTAATGGGGCTTCAGTGAGTTTACCTGGTGAGTATATCCGCTCTAGCGGCGAAAATTATTCGGGAAACGTTCATGTCATTTTACATTTTTTAAATCCAACTGAAGAGGATATGACGCTACAAATGCCGGGTATGTTACTGGCTCAAAATCTTCAGAATGAAGCTAGAATGCTAAAAACTTTGGGTATGTTAGCTGTAGAATTGAGAAGTGAAGCAGGTGAAGAGTTAAACCTTGCAGCAGGTTCTAGTGCTACAATATCAGTTCCTTTGGATGCTGAAATTTTATCCGATGCCCCAAGTGAAATACCTTTATGGTACTTTGACGAGACTAAGGGCTATTGGATTGAAGAAGGAAGTGCCACCCTTCAGGGAAATGCCTATGTGGGTACGGTTTCTCATTTTTCATTTTGGAATTGTGATATTCCAACAGAATATGTCAATTTATGTTTAACCATTTCGGATTCAAATGCCAACGCTTTAAGCCAGATCCTTGTTAGCATAGAAAGCGAATTTAACGGTACAGGAACAGGCATTACGAACGAGACCGGAGAGGTCTGCGGAATTGTTCCTGCCAATCAAATTTTGAATTTACATTTCAACATTTATAATATTTGCAACAATATTGAAATCCCTAACACCTCACAAACAATAGGGCCCTTGAGTTCGGATACAACACTAAATATTGTGTTGGATGCTCCAGAGGTTGAAGAATATTTAGAAACTATTACTGGAGTATTTACCAGTTGTGATGGAACACCAGTCGTGAACGGCTATGTTGAAGGATCTGTCGAAAGTGGTGAACAATTTTATAGTGTAGTTACCGGTGGTGTTTTTGAAATCAATGTTTTAAGTTGTAATGAAAATTCAACTTTAACAATTGCAGCATATGACTATGATAATCTTCAGACCACTGGAGAAATTAACTATACACTAACAAGTCCGGAAACTAACCTTGGAACCCTAACGGCTTGTAACAGTGTGACAGAATTTATTCAGTATTCTATTGATGAGGGCGCAGAAGATGTTTTATTTATCTCCAATATTTCAGCAGATTTTTGGGATTCAAATACTCAAGGCACAATATCAAGTTTACAAATTAGCGCTAACAATCAGAACGATTGTATTTACATGAATGGCATACTGGACGAAACTTTTCCCAACTATGAAGGGCTCTACAATTATTCTAGTGGATGGCAAGAGACTTCGCCAGGATTTGGCTTTTTTGAATGCCTAGATATTGACCCTGTCAATTCAAATATAACGTTTAATTTAACAGCCTTTGCCAACGCTGTTGGCGATTATATTGACATCAATTTCAGTGGAGACTACCAAGACTACAGCGGGAATTCACACGTCATAAATGGTATAATTCATGTCATAAGAGACAATTAAGTGTTCTCTTGAAAAATAAAAAAACCACTTTTAAAAGTGGTTTTTTTGTGGGCGCGAAGGGATTCGAACCCCTGACCCCCTGGGTGTAAACCAGGTGCTCTGAACCAACTGAGCTACGCGCCCTATCAATTGGTCTGCAAATATAGAGTAGTTTTTCTTTTAACAAAAGATTTTTAGATAAAAATTACAATACTTCAGCAACAACAAAAGTACTCCCTCCAACAAATATAACATCTTGATTGAGAGCGTTTTTCTTAGCTGCAACAAGCGCCGCAACAACCGAGGCATACTCGTCCCCTTTACGGCCATTTTTGGAAAAAATCTGCTCAACGATTGTTGTTTCCTGTCCTCGAGCGTTATGTGGTTTACAAAAATAGTATTGTGCTTCTATTGGGAATAAATGAACCAAATCACCAAGGTTTTTATCATTCACAAAACCTAAAACAATATGCAAATTGTGATAATCCTCTTGTTGAAGCTGATTTAAAACCAAGGTCAAACCTTCTTTGTTATGAGCAGTATCGCATATTATTTTTGGAGTTTCACAAATCACATCCCACCGACCTCTGAGAGCAGTCAATTGTTGAATCAATTGAAGTCCCTTTTGAATATGACTTTCAGAAATTTCAAATCCCAATGTTTTTAAAACCTGAATCGTTTTGAGGGCTGTTTTTAAATTTTTGCTTTGATAGTTACCTTGCAAACTACAGTAATATATTGAAAAAAAATCCTGATCAGCAAAATGAATATCAGATTGTTTTTTTCTAGCCTGATTTATAAAAATATGAGATACTTCCTTTTGAGTTTCACCAATAACGACTGGGGTGTGTGTTTTGATAATGCCTGCCTTCTCATTGGCAATAGATTGAAGGGAATTACCTAAAAACTGCGTATGATCCATCCCAATATTTGTGATCACCGAAACCTCTGGTTTAATGATATTAGTTGAGTCAAGACGGCCACCCAATCCGACTTCCACAACAGCGATATCTACTCGTTGTTTGGCGAAAAATTCAAAGGCCATACCAACGGTCATTTCAAAAAATGAAAGTTGATGTTGGTTTAAAAAAACTTTGTTGTTATGAATAAAGTTTATGACCTCATCCTCTGAAATCATTTGGCCATTAACTTTAATGCGTTCCCGAAAATCTTTCAAGTGAGGGGAGGTGAAAAGTCCAACCTTATATCCTGCTTGTTGAAGTACTGCTGCCAACATGTGAGAGGTTGAACCTTTACCATTAGTCCCTCCTACATGTATAGATTTAATTTTTTTTTCAGGATTACTAAGATGTTTGGCTAACAGCTTTGTTTTTGTCAAGTCTTTGTTGAAAGCTACTACACCCTTGTCTTGATACATGGGTAATTTGGAAAACATCCAATTTGTTGTAGCTTGATAATCCATCTATTGTCGTACAGTAAAATCAACTATTACAAATCCTATCTGCTTAATTGGTGCTTTAGAGTCAGGAGACCATTTGTGGGTCATAGCCGTTCTTTTGGCGGCATCATATAAGCAAATATCTCCTGTAGTTCCACGTTTCCCTGGAATGGCGTCTGTAACATCTCCATTTCTGTCAACATGAATTTCAACAACAACACGTCCTTCTTCATCACAATCTGGAATGACTTTAGAACTTTCAGGGGTCCCACG
>JBMHDM010000044.1:0-6428 GCA_049889395.1 Flavobacteriaceae bacterium | reverse complement strand
ACGTGTACGCGGTTGAAATACTTTGAACGCATCATCTGGAGTATTGGCATTCAGAATTTGATATTCTGTGGTAAGCGTACTGTAACTCGATATGAC
Organism: Flavobacteriaceae bacterium; assembly: GCA_049889395.1. Taxonomy (GTDB): domain Bacteria; phylum Bacteroidota; class Bacteroidia; order Flavobacteriales; family Flavobacteriaceae; genus UBA3537. The sequence continues at coordinate 6,332 of JBMHDM010000044.1, read as the reverse complement.
CAAATATTTTCTCGATTTTGTCTTATAAATTCCTACACCAAAAGTGTCATCTTTTTCTTCGAAAACCAATTCATCATCGCTTGAATCGGTTCCAAGTTTATGCTTATAGATGGCCTCTGAACGAAGTGTGGTTTCATTTTTTAGGGTATAAAACAGGGTTTTGTTGTCATTGGCCCAAGTGCTACCGCCAGTCGTATTCCAGACCTTGTCGTCTAAAATTGAATTGGTTTTTAAATCTTTGATGTGTAGCGTATACTGACGTCGACCAATGGTATCCAAACCAAAAGCCACGCGTTGGTTGTCTGGGCTAACATTCAGACCAGCTAACCTAAAATAAGAATGCCCTTTGGCCATTTCGTTGCAGTCAAACAGAAGTTCTTCATCAGCATCAAGGGATTCTTTTTTACGGGTATAAATGGGGTAATCTTTTCCTTTTTCGTACTTCGTAATGTACCAATACCCATTGTATTTGTAAGGCACAGAAGAATCGTCTTCTTTGATTCTTGCTTTCATTTCTTCAAACAATGATTTTTGAAAGTCATCAGTATGAGCCGTTTTGGCTTCATAGTACTCATTTTCGTTATTTAAATACTCTACAACTTCAGGATTTTCTCGTTCATTTAACCAATAAAATTCATCCATACGCACATCACCATGAATGGATAACTCTTTTATAATTTGCTTTGCTTTTGGAACATCAACGTGTTTTGCCATAGTGGATTTGCTTGATTTTTGATTACAAGAAATGAATAGAGAAAAAATAAATAATGAATAAATGGCAGTTTTCATGATAAATAAATTTTAGGAGCCATAAAAATATAAAAATTAGAACATAGCAGTCAACGTTTTGATAAGATTTTCATGCATTGTATCTGTATAATCTAGATGCGTTACCATCCTTAACTTACCACCGCCCATGTTACTAATAAGAATATTTTTCGAGTTTAAATTTGTAATAAATTCTTCTGGCTCAACATGTTTCGCTAATTCAAAAATCACAATGTTCGTTTCAATGGGTTGAACCTCTGCCACATAATCCATATTTTGAAGCACCTTCCCAATCGCTTTTGCTTTGGCATGATCTTCGGCTAATCTTGTTCTGTGGTGGTCCAATGCATACAATCCAGCTGCAGCCAAAACTCCAACCTGACGCATACCACCACCCAACATTTTACGTACTCTGAGTGCCTTTTCCATGATACCCTCATTGCCAATCAATACAGAACCTACAGGACAACCCAATCCTTTGCTTAAACACACCGAAATAGTATCAAAAACAGCACCATATTGCTCAGGAGGTTCTTGTGTAACTTCCAAGGCATTCCAAAGCCGTGCCCCGTCTAAATGAAGCCCTAAATTATGTTCATCACAAACGGCTCTAATCTTCTTAATGTCTTCAAAATCCCAACACGCACCACCACCTTTATTTGTTGTATTTTCCAGTGCAACCAACGAGGTCAATGGACTGTGGTAAAAATCAGGTGGATTGATGGCTGCTGTGACTTGCTTCCCTGTAATCATTCCACGCTGTCCATCAATTAATTTACAAGACACACCGCTATTAAATGAGGCGCCACCACCTTCATAGTTGTAAATATGAGCATATTTGTCACAAATGACTTGTTCTCCTGGATTTGTATGTAATTTAATCGCCGCTTGATTGGCCATAGTTCCCGTCGGAAAAAACAATGCTTTTGATTTTCCAAACATCGTTGCCAAACGATTTTCTAAGGCATTTACTGTTGGGTCTTCACCATAAACATCATCTCCCAAGGGCGCATTGGCCATTGCTTCAACCATTCCCTTAGTGGGTTTTGTTACTGTATCACTTCGTAAATCAATCTGCATAAAAAAAATTTAGAGGTAAAACTACATATTATTTTCTTTCTTTGCTATAAATACTATTTTTGTAGAACCAATTATTCTTATGATAACACACGATCACATCAAAGATCTTATGGATCGCCTGGGCGCGTTAAGGAGGTATCTTTGACTTAGATGCCAAACGCATCGCCCTTCAAAATGATGAGGAGAAAACTTATGATCCCGATTTTTGGAACGACCACAAAACAGCAGAGACCGTCATGGCGGCCATTCGCGTCAATAAAAAATGGATCAAAGATTTTGAATGTGCTCAACAGCAAATCGAAGATTTAGAAGTTCTATTTGACTTTTACAAAGAAGGAGAAGCCGAAGCTTCTGAAGTTGATAACCTCTACCAAGTTACCGCCCAACAAATTGAAGATCTGGAATTTAAAAATATGCTCTCTGACGAGGGGGATAGCCTGAGTGCCGTTCTGCAAATCACAGCAGGTGCCGGTGGAACAGAAAGTTGCGATTGGGCCAGTATGCTCCTGCGTATGTATGTAATGTATGCCGAAAAAAATGGATTCAAGGTTAAGGAACTCAACCTTCAAGATGGCGATGTAGCTGGGATTAAAACTGTGACCATACAAATAGAGGGCGACTTTGCCTTTGGGTGGCTTAAAGGCGAAAATGGCGTACACCGATTGGTTCGCATATCACCCTTCGACAGCAATGCCAAACGCCACACCAGTTTTGCATCTGTTTATGTCTATCCTTTAGTAGATGACACCATCGAAATTGAAGTGAATCCTGCCGACATTGAAATCACTACAGCACGATCGAGTGGTGCCGGGGGACAAAACGTGAATAAAGTCGAAACCAAAGTTCAGCTGACCCACAAACCCACAGGTATTCAAATTTCGTGTTCAGAAACGCGGTCTCAACACGACAACCGCGCCAGAGCGCTTCAAATGCTAAAATCTCAATTGTACGAAATTGAACGCCAAAAACAAACGGCACAACGCGACGATATTGAAGCGAGTAAGATGAAAATCGAATGGGGTAGCCAAATTCGAAATTATGTGATGCATCCTTATAAACTCGTTAAAGACGTCCGATCCGCCCACGAAACTGGCAATGTAGAAGCCGTCATGAATGGCGACATCATGCCCTTTCTCAAATCTTATTTGATGATGATGGGACAACAGAATGATAATCCACAAACACTATGATAACGATTTACCACAACCCCCGCTGCCAGAAATCTCGATTGGGTGTTAAAGCCCTAGAAGAGAGCGGCCAAGCATTTACGATTGTAAAATATCTGGAAACACCACTAACGGTGGAGCAACTCAAAACCATTGTTCAACAATTGGGTCTATCTCCCCTTGGGTTGGTACGAACCCAAGAGGCCATTTGGAAGTCCGATTTCAAAGGGAAAGTGCTTTCTGATGAAGACATCATCCAGGCCATGATTACACATCCCAAACTGATGGAGCGCCCCATTGTAGTCAATGGAGATAAAGCGGTGATTGGTAGACCAACTGAAGAAATTATAAAAATTTTATGAATGTTATAAAGTTTTTAGTCAATCATTAATCTAATTTTGCACCGCGCAAAAATCTATTCCTTGATTATGACAACCAAACTCACCTATCTTTTTTATTGTTTATTTGTCTTTACAACATTTGCTCAAAATAGCAATACTTTTACTGTTTCAGGCATGGTGTTGGACCAAGACAATAACTACCCCATGGAGTATGCTACAGTTACTGTAATAGAACCAGACACAAACAGCATTATTGATGGGGGTATAACCAACACAGAGGGAAAATTTAATTTCTCAATAAAGGAAGGAGTTTATAACATCAAAATAGAATATTTTTCCTACAAATCCCTAGAATTCAAAACCATCACTATTGATAGGGATAAAGATTTTGGTGTAATGACAATGGCCTACGACATTCAGGCGCTTGACAACGTTGACATCATTGCCGAAAAAACAACGGTTGAGTTAAAACTAGATAAGAAGATCTATAACGTAGGTAAGGACCTAACCGTTCGAGGAGGATCTGTCAGTGATGTTCTAGATAATGTCCCTTCAGTTTCTGTTGATGTAGAAGGTAATGTTGCTTTGAGAGGAAATAACAATGTTCGTATCTTAATTAATGGTAAACCTTCTGGATTGGTGGGTCTAAACTCTACAGAAGCCCTTCGTATGTTGCCAGCAGAGGCCATAGAAAAAGTAGAAATTATTACCTCACCGTCGGCACGCTACGAAGCCGAAGGTACGGCTGGAATTTTAAACATCGTCCTTAGACGCAGTAAATTATTGGGATTCAATGGGTCTTTTGTGACCAGTGCTGGATATCCAGAAAATTATAACGCCTCCGCCAATTTCAACTATCGCACCCAGAAATTAAACCTTTTTACCAATGCTGGAGCATCCAAACGTCGTGTACCTGGCGAATCAGTGACCGAAACCCGCTATTTCAACACCGGTTTTGATGATGATGGGGTGCTCATAGAAGATCTGCCCGACACCTTCAGAAATGAATATCGAAATTTTGAGAGAGATCGGCGGGGATTTAACAGTAACATTGGATTAGAGTGCTATTTTTCGGACCGAACCACACTAACCTCGGCTTTTCTTATTAGAAAAAGCGACAACACAAATGAAACCTTTAACCGAGCGGTGCAATTGGACAGTAATGGGCAAGTCCTTGATGAATCTCAAAGGTATGATCCCGAAAACGAAATAGATGAAACCACCCAGTTTTCCACAAATTTCGAAACGCAATTTAGTGAAGATTCAGATCATAAACTGACGGTTGACTTTCAAATTGAAAACAGCAGTGAAGACGAAAATTCTATCATATACAACAACAACGAAATTGCAGAACGCGTTCAAACCATAGAAGCTCAAAACCGATGGTTTTTGAGAAGTGATTTTGTACTTCCTCTCAAAGAAAATAGCCGATTTGAAGCGGGTTATAATGGTCGTTTTACCACCAACACCACAGACTATACCCTAGAGTTTTACGACTCCGGAGCTTTTACTATCGACCCCAACGTTAGCAACCAATTGGAATACATTGAGTATGTCTATGCCTTATATTCACAATTTGGACAAAAATGGAATAAATTCAATTTTCTGTTGGGTTTAAGAATGGAATCTAGTCTGATTAAAATCAACCAATTAGACACAGATCAAAACAATACCAAACGATACACCGACTTCTTCCCCACTATCAACTTAGGGTACGAATGGAACGAATCCACCAGCATAACTTTGGGCTATAACCGACGTATCAGTCGACCACGATCGCGCTTTTTAAACCCCTTTCCTTCACGCAGTAGTGCGACTAATTTATTTCAAGGTAATCCTGATTTAGATCCCAGCTACGCCCATACCATCGATGTTGGTGTATTAAAAAAAGTGGAAAACATAACACTCAATAGCTCTCTGTATTACAGCCATTCTACAGGAGAATTTACTTACGTGAGTGAAGATACTGGTGATGAGATCACTTTAGACGGGGTTACTTTGCCAGTTATACGTCGAGGTCCTATCAACTTAGCAGACAACAAACGCCTCGGGTTCGAATTTACTCTAAATTACAGCCCCAGTAAGACATGGTCCATCAATGGGAACCTCAATATTTTTGAATCAAAAGTTCGTGGCACCTACAAAGGCCTAAGTTATGATGCTGATAATTTGAGCTGGTTTGCACGTCTAAACAATAAGCTGACCCTTCCCGGAAAAATAGAATGGCAAACACGATTGTTCTACAGAGGACCAACTCAAGATGCGGTCAACAGACGAGATGGCATTTTTAGCACCAATATGGCTTTCAGTAAAGACCTTTTTAAGGGCAAAGGTAGTATTGCCCTAAATATTGATGATGTATTGAACAGCAGACGACGACAATTGAGCTCCAACACGCCCACCTTTAGTGCCGACAGCAGCTTCCGCTGGCGTGTCAGAAGTGCCACACTATCTTTTACTTGTAGAATTAGACAAGACCAAAGCAAAAAACGACAAAACAAACGGGAGTCTAATAATTTTGAAGACAGCGATTTTGGAGGATAAAAAAACCAAACCCTATGGCTTGGTTTTTAAATAATAGCAAATCTGAGGCTATAGCCCAAAAAATTTAGTTTAGTTTTCGGCAAATGATGGGGTTGTATTTAAACCCAATCCACGATACCCTTCATTAGAATATTAATGACCTGAAGGCATCATAGAGTACTCTTAAAATTTAATCCCAAAATAAACCTAAATACTAATGGCGAAGAAATGAGTAGGTGGTTCGCATAGTAGCTGTAGATTTTGGGGTTATTTACAAAATAAATATACAAAAAAAACCAAGCCCTGTGGCTTGGTTTTCAAAATATGTTAGAACGAATTATTGTTCGAGTTTCGCTTTTTTGGCGGCACGCTTTTCTTTAAAGGCTTCAATAGCAGAACCAAAAACCCAGTATGGAATGGCAAAAGTGAGGAGGAAAATCATCAACCAAAAACC
>JBMHDM010000043.1:0-20575 GCA_049889395.1 Flavobacteriaceae bacterium | reverse complement strand
TTTGCGGTCTGGACGGGACTCGAACCCGCGACCCCCTGCGTGACAGGCAGGTATTCTAACCAACTGAACTACCAAACCGTTGCTCTGTAGCGAATGCAAATATACACTGCATTTTTAATACCGCAAACGTTTTTATTTATTTTTTCACAAAAATTTATGGCGTTTTTCAAAGTAGGTCATCATAATTTTTTCAAAACCTTCGCGGATATCTACTCCGACATAATGAATTTTATATTGACCACATTTAAGTTTAAGTATTTTAAAATATTGAGCAACAGCAGCATTGTATTTTGCTTGAAAAGATTCTGGAAAAATGTCTATGAAATCCTCAGATTCTACATCGATAAATCTCTGGGGAGTATTCTTGAAATTAAACTCTAACTCAGTAGTTTTGTCATACACATGAAACAAAACCAGCTCGTGTTTGTTGTGTTTCAAATGCCGAAGTGCTTCGAATAATTGTTCTTGCTGTACATCGGTTTGAAATAAATCGGTAAATAAAAAAATCATAGATCTCCTATGAAGTTTTTCTGCAATTAGGTGAAGGGCCTCAAGAGTTTTTGTTTTGGTCTTAATTTTTGGTTTTTGAAGTGCCGAGTGCAATTTATCCAAAAGCAAGCGGTGGTGACGATCGCTTCCTTTTTCCGGAGCATAAAAATTATAGTTTTCATCAAAAAGACTAAGCCCTACCGCGTCGCGTTGCTTTTTGAGTATATGAAGCAAGACACTCGAAGCCAATACAGAAAATTCAAATTTATTAAACTCTAGACCAGGGTATTCTTTTTGACTAGGGTAATGCATTGATGAACTCTGATCTAAAATAATATGACAACGCATATTAGTTTCCTCATCAAAGCGCTTGGTGTAAAGTTTATCTGTTTTGGCAAAACGTTTCCAATCGATGTGTTTAGTACTATCGCCCTGATTATAAATTTTATGCTCTGCAAATTCTGAAGAAAAGCCATGAAAGGGGCTTTTGTGCAATCCAGTCATAAAGCCCTCAACAATGGACTGTGCCATTAATTCAAAATTATAAAACTGTGATATATCTCTGTCCTGATTTTGACGCTTCATTGGTCTAAACTATAAAAGGTTTGCCAACTAGACAAACCTTTTATTTTTTAAATTTTGAGTATTCTACAAAAGAGCGTCTATGGCTTCAGTGTAGGTAGCTTTGGGCGCTACACCTACTTGACGTCCAACGACCTCACCATTTTGAAAAACCAAAACAGTAGGAATATTTCGAACACCATATTTGGCAGCAAATTCTTGATTGGAATCTACGTCAACCTTACCAACAACAGCTTTATCAGCGTATTCATTACTAATTTCATCAATGATAGGCCCCACCATTCTACACGGTCCACACCAAGCGGCCCAAAAATCGACCATTACAGGTTTGTCACTTTTTAGTACGGTTTCTTCAAAATTTGCGTCTGTTATTTCTAATGCCATGAGTTTGAGTTTGATTATTTGTACAAAGTTAGTTAAATTTTTTAGTTACACTAATACCTAAATATTGGTTTTTCTTATGAATAAATTGGTAAAAACAATAGGGTTAGTTGAGCTTGTAAAAAACCTCCTGCAACTCTAATTCGTTCAATAATTCTTGAGAAATTTTGACTTTTTGTTTACGACTTTTCAATTCTACTTTAATGGTTTCTTCATCGTCGTAAACCACAAAGTTCAAATTGTGTTTGCCTTTGTGTAGTTGTAATAATTCGTTTATGACCTGAATTTTATCGCTGGATAAGGTCTTGATGTTCAACTGAATAGATAACTTTTTAGCATAAGCATCCATAACATCATGCAACAATTGAAAGGAGTTAAATTGCAATCTAGGATCGCCTTTTTTACCAGTCTCTCGGTTAATCCATCCTTCGCGCACAAAGGCCCGGATGTACACAAAATTATTAAGCATCAGAAAATGCTTAAATTTTAAGTATTCCTCACCAAAAATTCGAAATTCATGACCACTATTGTAGTCCTCTACTGTAAAACTTGCCCATCCCTTACCCTGTCGACTAATTCGGTGTTCAACATCGCTAATCACCCCACCAAAAGTAATTTCTTTGTTTATTAAAGAAGTCATATTGTCAAATACTGCCACAGTTGCATTACAGAAATTTTGCATTTCAATTTTAAAATCATCCAAGGGATGACCAGAAATATATATCCCTACAACTTCTTTTTCTCTGGCTAGTTTTTCCATAGTACCCCATGATTCACAAGAAGGTAGTTGGGGTTCTGGAAACTGAATCTCGCTAGTCTCACCAAATAAACTGACTTGTGCCGAATTTTGATTTTCCTGAAATTTATGAGCGTACTTTAATGTTTTTTCTAAAAATGAAACACCATCACCTTCTTCGTAAAAATACTGTGCTCTGTGTGTGTTATTGAAACCATCAAAACTTCCTGCATTGGCTAAATTCTCAAATGCTTTTTTGTTAGCTGAACGTAAATCTATTCGCTTGGCCAAATCAAAAATGGATCGATAAGGACCTTCTTTTTTTCGTTCCTCTACAATGGTTTTTACGGCACCATGACCAACGCCTTTTATGGCCCCCATCCCAAAGCGAATTGCGTTATCTTTATTGACCGAAAATTTATAATAACTTTCATTTACATCTGGCCCAAGCACGTTGAGTTTCATACGTTTGGCTTCTTCCATAAAGAAAGTAACCTGCTTGATATCGTTCATGTTATTGGAAAGTACGGCAGCCATGTACTCAGCGGGATAATGTGCTTTAAGGTAGGCTGTTTGATAAGCAATCCAAGCATAGCAAGTAGAGTGAGATTTATTAAAGGCATAGCTAGCAAATTTCTCCCAATCTGACCAAATTTTTTCTAGTTTTTCGGGATCTAATCCTTTCGCACTAGCTTGATTTATAAATTGGGGTTTCATTTTATCCAATACCGCTTTTTGTTTTTTTCCCATTGCTTTACGAAGAACGTCGGCTTCACCTTTTGTAAAATCAGCTAGTTTTTGGGATAACAACATTACCTGCTCTTGATAAACGGTAATTCCATAAGTTTCTTTTAGGTATTCCTCCATCTCAGGCAAATCATAGGTAATCTCCTCCTCTCCTTGTTTACGTCGAATAAAACTTGGAATATACTCCAAGGGACCAGGTCTGTAAAGTGCATTCATGGCAATTAAATCGGCAAAAACAGTAGGCTTCAAGTCACGCATATGCTTTTGCATACCGGGGGATTCGTATTGAAAAATGCCTACCGTTTCCCCACGTTGAAAGAGCTCATAAGTTGCTTCATCGTCCAATGGAAAATTTTCGGGATCGAGTTCGATGCCATGTTTAGCTTTAACAATTTTGACGGTGTCTTTGATGAGGGTCAAGGTTTTTAACCCCAAAAAGTCCATTTTCAGCAAGCCCGCATCTTCCACGACCGCATTATCAAATTGTGTAACATACAGATCCGAATCTTTGGCCGTAGCAATAGGAACGTAATTGGTGATATCGCCTGGTGTGATGATGACGCCACAAGCATGAATTCCCGTATTTCTTAAAGAACCCTCAAGAACTTTGGCTTGGTTAACGGTTTCGGCCTCCAAATCATCTCCTTCGGAAATATTAAGTAATTGATTGATCAATTGCATATCTTCTGCTCGAAACTTTTGCCTGAGTGTTTTTTCTTCAACGCCAAAAATTTTGTTGAGCTTAGACATATTTGGTACCAATTTCGCTAAACGGTCGGCATCACCCAAAGGCAAGTCCAAGACTCGAGCGGTGTCTCTTATTGAAGATTTGGCGGCCATTGTACCGTATGTTATAATTTGCGCCACCTGATTGGCGCCATATTTATTGATCACGTATTCCATGACTTTCGCTCGACCCTCATCGTCAAAATCAATATCAATATCGGGCATACTGATTCGGTCTGGATTCAAAAAACGCTCAAACAGTAAGTCATATTTAATGGGGTCTATATTGGTAATCCATAAACAATAGGCCACAACAGATCCTGCGGCAGAACCTCGACCAGGCCCCACCGAGACCCCCATATTTCGAGCTTCGCGAATAAAATCTTCAACAATTAAAAAATAACCCGGATAGCCCGTGTTTTCAATGGTTTTTAGTTCAAAATCAATTCGATCTTGAATTTCTGGGCTGAGCTGGCCATAGCGTTTTTTGGCGCCTTCGTAGGTTAAATGTCGCAAATAAGCATTCTCACCGTGCTTAGTGCCCTCTTTAGCATCGTCTGGGTGAATAAATTTTTGAGGAATATCAAATTTAGGCAACAAAACATCTCTAGCTAGTTCGAAGGGCTCGATTTTATCTATAAGTGATTGCATATTCAAAATGGCCTCTGGCACATCTTGAAATAAAACTTTCATGGCTTCAGAGTCCTTAAAATAATACTCTTGATTGGGTAAACCAAAGCGGTATCCACGCCCACGCCCAATGGGTGTTGCTTGCTTTTCACCATCTTTGACACACAACAAAATATCGTGGGCATTGGCCTCTGTTTGATTTATATAATACGTATTATTAGTGGCGATGAGCTGAACGTTGTGTTTTTTGGACCATTCAATTAAGACGGTGTTTACCCGATTTTCATCCTCTTGACCATGCCGCATAATTTCGATGTAAAAATCGGATCCAAATTGAGACCGCCACCACAGTAAGGCATCTTCCGCTTGTTTTTCCCCAACGTTTAAAATCTTTGATGGAACTTCTCCATATAAATTTCCAGACAACACTATGAGGTTGTCTTTGTATTGCTCGACTAATTTTTTGTCGATTCGAGGAACATAATAAAAACCATCGGTAAAGGCCAAAGATGAGAGTTTAACTAAGTTTTGATAACCCTTTTTATTTTTGGCCAAAAAAACCATTTGGTAGCCATTATCTTTCTGTGATTTGTTGGTGTGATCGTCACAAACAAAAAACTCGCACCCAACAATGGGTTTTATGGGTTTTTGATTAAATGTTTTATCCTCTGATTCAGCAGCTGCACGACGCTGTTTTAGTGTTTTATTATGTAAGCCAATTTCTTTAACAAAATGAAAAGCCCCCATTAGGTTGCCATGATCTGTAATGGCAACGGCCGGCATACCCGCTCTGGCAGTAGCCTTGACTAATTTTTTGATGCTAATGGTTGATTGTAGAATCGAAAATTGAGAATGATTATGCAAGTGTACCACACTTGCTGATGCAAGTTGTTGTGATAGACCTTCAGTGACGGTAGAAGGCGTTTCGAGTTTCTTTTCAGATTTTGTGGCTTTAGCGATGTTTTCGGACGCAGCCTTTAGGTTAAGGTGCTTCAATCCTAAAGGAGATATCGGATCTGGATATTGATCCTGAAATTCTTTTAAATAGTTGTCATCCGACTGTAACTGCTCTGTCGAAAAATATCCACGACGCAAGAGTTCTAAGAAGCAGCGTGTGGTAGCTTCCACATCGGCAGTGGCATTGTGGGCTTCTGCAAACGGCTTGTCAAACAAATGTTGATGCAATTCGGTTAGGGTCGGTAATTTAAACTTACCGCCTCGGCCACCTGGAATTTGACATAAGCTAGCCGTGGTCTCAGTACAAGTGTCCAATACAGGCATCTCATTCAGAGATGTATCCACCTGCATACGATAATATTCACAACCCATAATGTTAAGGTCGAAGCCAACATTTTGCCCTACAATAAATTGGGATTTGGCCATAGCAGCGTTGAATGTTTCCAAAACAGTTAGTAACGGAACACCCTCTTTTTGAGCTAAGGCAGTAGAGATTCCATGAATTTGTTCGGAATCGTAGGGGATATTAAAATCGTCTGGACGGATGAGAAAATCTTGATATTCAATGCACTGACCCATAGCGTCGTGCAATTGCCAAGCAATTTGCACACAACGGGGCCAGTTATCGGTATCTGTAAGGGGGGCATTCCAACGTTTGGGAAGGCCTGTGGTTTCGGTATCAAATATTAAATACATCCTAAATTCTGTTCTGCAATAGAACTTTAAATATAGGACTATTTTTCAGATTAGTGACTTTGATTTTGTAGGTAGTTATGAACAATTTAATTACTCCCCAGAGCTAAACTTTAAATTATAAAACACCCCTTCCGAGAAGTTCATATATTTCGCCCCAGAACTATCGTACGAGTTAAAATAAAAACGGCCTTTTAGGGTGTTATTTTCGGCATTTACCTCATCGATAGTGACCTGACCATCACCTAAATAGACCGGGTATGCTGTGCCGTTGTTTTGGGTGGAATAGGTAGTATTTAGCTCTGTGTAGGTGATGGTAGCGAGTTTACCTTCTCCCAATTCGTAAGTCCCAACAGTAGCTGTTGGCAAACTGATAATCATGGTGCCATAGCCGTCACTCCCCGAAATGATTAAAGCCCCAGTATTTTGTACCGAAGCCGTGCGAGTTGTAGCCCGCCAAGTGTAATCACCATGGCGCAATCCCTGTAAAGTCGGGTTACTGGTTTGGATATCATCCTGACAACTAAAAATGGTAATTATTGCAACAAAAAATAAAAGGTTTCTCATGATATGTATCCTAATAAAAATATAGACAAATCAAATGTATTTGAAATCAATCAAAAATATAAAAAATAAATGAATGTTTTTGTAACCAAAAAATATACTATATTTGCGGCTCATTAATAATCGGGGTCGAGAACCCCACAAATTAATTTTTTATGCCTGTAAAACTAAGATTACAAAGACACGGAAAAAAAGGAAAACCATTTTATTGGATCGTTGCGGCCGATTCGCGCGCTAAAAGAGATGGGCGATTTCTTGAAAAACTAGGGACCTATAATCCTAACACAAATCCTGCGCAAATTGAAATTAACGTCGATAGTGCTGTACAGTGGTTAGAAAATGGCGCACAGCCAACCGACACCACTCGAGCGATTTTATCGCATGAAGGTGTATTGTTGAAGAAACATTTGGCTGGTGGGGTCAAAAAAGGGGCTTTAACAGAAGAACAAGCCGAAGAAAAATTTCAATCATGGATTGCTGAAAAGCAAGCCAAAGTAGAGGCCAAAAAATCGAATCTTCAAAAAGCCAAGGACGCTCAAGCAGCGAAAGCTTTTGAAGCTGAAAAAGCAGCCAACGAAGCTCGAATTGCGGCTGCCGCTCCTGCAGTAGAGGAAGTTACTGAAGATGCGGCTGAAGGAGTTGAAGGGGCTAACGAAGAAGAATAAATATTTTATTTTTTATACCTTTAAGCCTGACCATTTGGTCAGGTTTTTTTTTGATTAATATGAAAAAAGAGGATTGCTTTTACCTGGGTAAAATTATAAAAAAATACAGTTTCAAAGGAGAGTTATTAGCAAAATTGGATACTGATCAACCTGAACTTTACACCAACTTAGACGCTGTATTTTTAAACCTCAACAATACCCTAATTCCGTTTTTTATAGAACGTTCTCAATTACACAAATCGGATTTATTACGGCTTAAATTTGAGGATATTAACAATGAAACCGATGCCAACGCCCTCTTGAAATCTGAACTTTATCTACCCCTAGAATTGTTACCAAAACTTAGCGGAAAAGCGTTTTATTATCATGAGATTATTGGGTATACCATAACTGATAAAACCCATGGAAATATTGGGGTGATTAAAAGTGTGAACGATACAACAGCTCAAGCGTTATTTGAAATAAACTACAATGGGAAAGAAATTCTTATCCCAATCAACGATGAAATTATTGTAAAAGTCGATAGAAAGAGTAAAATCATTGAAGTTAATACACCCTCAGGTTTAATTGATCTTTACATAAATTGATCTCATAAGAAATTTTACATAAAATCTACAATTGATTAAATTTATAAGTAAATTTGTGTGGATGATATTACAGTACGATTTATTTTTCATCATATAGATAAAAATCAACGAAACTTTTATTTATGAAACCAGACCTATTTGAAGCACCAGATTACTACAATTTAGATGATTTATTAAGCGAAGAACACCAACTTGTTCGAGAAGCTGCCAGAGATTGGGTCAAAAGAGACATCTCTCCCATCATTGAATCTTACGCACAAAAAGCTGAATTCCCAAAACAAATTATCAACGGTTTGGCAGAAATAGGTGCTTTTGGGCCCTATATCCCAGAAGAATATGGCGGAGCGGGACTAGATCAAATTTCATATGGTCTTATTATGCAAGAAATTGAGCGAGGAGATTCTGGCGTTCGCAGTACAGCATCGGTGCAATCGTCTTTGGTGATGTACCCTATATGGGCCTATGGTACAGAAGAACAACGTCAAAAATACTTACCCAAGTTAGCCACAGGGGAATTTATGGGTGCTTTCGGTCTAACGGAGCCAAATCATGGAAGTAACCCTGGTGGAATGACCACCAATTACAAAGATATGGGCGATCATTATTTACTTAATGGTGCTAAACTTTGGATTTCAAATGCACCATTTTGCGACATCGCTGTGGTCTGGGCTAAAAACGAAGCAGGTCGTATTCATGGGTTGATTGTTGAACGCGAAATGGCAGGTTTTTCAACACCCGAAACCCATAATAAATGGTCTCTTCGTGCTAGCGCCACTGGTGAACTTATTTTTCAAGATGTTAAGGTTCCCAAAAATAATCTTTTACCCAATAAAACTGGACTAGGTGCGCCGTTGGGCTGTTTGGATTCAGCCAGATATGGCATTGCTTGGGGTGCTATCGGTGCGGCTATGGATTGTTATGATACCGCTTTGCGTTATGCCAAAGAACGTGTTCAATTTGGAAAACCTATCGCTGGCTTTCAATTGCAACAAAAAAAGTTAGCTGAAATGATTACTGAAATCACTAAATCACAACTGTTAGCCTTCAGGTTAGGACAATTAAAAAATGAAAATAAAGCAACCTCTGCTCAAATTTCCATGGCCAAGCGAAACAATGTTGAAATGGCACTAAAAGTTGCTCGCGAATCTCGACAAATTTTAGGCGGGATGGGTATCACTGGAGATTACAGTATCATGCGACACATGATGAATCTGGAGAGTGTGGTAACATATGAAGGAACTCACGACATACATCTTTTGATTACTGGTCTTGATATTACGGGAATCAATGCGTTTAAATAATTTTTTTAGATTATTTTTTTTAAGCTTTGTCATTGTTATAGCGCTTTCGAGTTGCAATAGAAAAGCCGAAGTGCCTTACTTCCCCCCTGAGGATCCAATTGAAAACCCCACCAGTGGCGACTACAATGAAACACCGCCACAACATTACAACATCCTATCCCTAGGCGATAGTTATACCATTGGGCAAAGTGTTTGTGAATCTTGTCGTTTTCCAGCTCAACTTAAAGATAGTTTAGCTTCAAATTTTAACGATCAGGATTCATTTTCTTTAGAGATTATTGCACAAACTGGATGGACAACAACTAATTTAAAATCAGCAATAACATCAGTGAGTCTGCCCTCTAATCAAGATTTGGTGACATTACTCATTGGAGTTAATAATCAGTATCAAGGCAGGCCGTTTTCGTTATACGAAACAGAGTTTGTAGAATTAGTGCATACTGCCATTGCATTGGCTGGAGGAGATTCTTCAAAACTTATAGTAGTATCAATTCCTGATTATGCATACACCCCATTTGGTCAAAATCTAAATCCTGAGGTCGTCTCTGAGCAATTAGAAATGTATAACCAATATGCTGAGGATTATTGTCTGGACAATGATATATCCTATGTGTATATCACAGATATTACGCAACAAGGTCTTGACAATCCCAATTTAGTTGCTTCAGATAATTTACATCCCTCAAAGCTTGCTTACACCAAATTTGTGGAGCGTATTTTGCCGATTGCTATTGATAAGCTTAGTGAGTAGTTATTCTTCTGGAGCCAACTCTACTTCGAGTCCGTTTAGCTCTGGGGTCATTTGAATTTGACAGCCCAACCTACTATTAGATTTAACATTAAAGGCCTCACTTAACATCGCATCCTCGTCGTCGGTTTTTTCAGGGAGTTCATGATTTGTATTGATATAACATTGACAAGAAGCACACATAGCCATTCCACCACAAATTCCAATGGTTCCTTCTGGTGCTAACTCATACATTCGAACCACTTCCATCAAGTTTAAAGCCATATCTGTAGGTGCTTCAACTTTGTGAGTTATACCATGGCGATCCGTGATTTTTATGGAAATATCAGACGACATCAATCAATAGATTTTACAACGCTTTTGGGCGCTTCTTTACGAGTACCATCAAACCCATCGATACCACTAACGGTAGTGTATTTTAGCACAAACCGTTTTCCTGGATTAATGATTTTGTAGGCCGCTTGGCACATAAGGGTCGCCTCATGAAAACCACATAAAATTAATTTTAATTTTCCAGGATAAGTATTGACATCACCAATGGCGAAAATACCTGGAATATTGGTCTGATAGTCGAGAGCATTATTAACTTTTATAGCGTTTTTTTCAATTTCCAACCCCCATTTCGCAATGGGCCCCAATTTGGGAGATAAACCAAACAAAGGAATAAATGCATCTGTTTGTATACGAGCGGGTTTAGAATCTTGTTTTGTATATTCAATAGCCTGAATGTGATTACTTCCAAAAAGGCCGGTTACCTCAGCGGGTGTTATTAGCTCAATTTTACCATTATTTTTTAAGGCTTGTACTTTTTCCACGGAGTCCAAAGCGCCTCTAAACTCAGTACGCCTGTGGATAAGGGTTACTTGACTCGCTACATCACTTAAAAAAATAGACCAATCTAGTGCAGAATCGCCACCTCCAGCAATAACCACTCGTTTATTTCTATAGATTTCTGGATCTTTAATCATGTAAGCGACTCCTTTATCTTCGAAATCTGTGATATTGTGAATGGCTGGTTTTCGGGGTTCAAAACTTCCCAATCCTCCCGCTATCGCTACAACAGGCGCTTGATGTGTAGTGCCTTTGTTGGTGGTGACAATAAAGGTTCCGTCGTCTTGTTTTTCAATGGTTTCTGCACGTTCCCCCAAGGTAAATCCTGGCTCAAATTGTTTAGATTGCTCCAATAATTTAACGGTCAAATCACCTGCTAAAATCTCTGGATAAGCTGGGATATCATAGATTGGTTTCTTGGGATAAATTTCAGAACACTGACCGCCAGGTTGTGGAAGGGCATCAATCAGATGACATTTGAGTTTCAGAAGTCCTGCTTCAAATACTGCAAATAGACCTGTCGGTCCAGCTCCGATTATAAGTATATCCGTTTTTATCATACTATGCCTCAACATTAATAACCGACTGGATTTGAGGAGCGTATTTTTTGATCGTCATTTCAACACCAGACTTCAATGTCATTTGGTTGACGCTACATGACGAACATGCACCAACTAATTGTACTTTTACGACTTTGTCGTTTTCTATTTCAATTAAATTGATGTTTCCGCCATCATTCTGCAGAAAAGGGCGGATTTCATCTAGGGCCATTTCTACATTTATACGAATCTCCTCTGAGGTCATAATATTTATTATTTACTTACTGCACTACAACCAGCCATAGTCGTAATTTTGATAACTTCAGTTGGTGGTAAATTTTTATTTCGTTTAACAATCTCTTGAACCAAATTTTGGGTCAATATTTTAAAAGCTTCTTCAACTGGGGTTTGATCTTGCATAGCCGCTGGACGTCCATAATCACCAGCCTCACGAATGCTTTGCACTATCGGCATTTCACCTAGAAGTGGAACACCCAAATCATCTGCCAAATATTTTGCCCCTTCTTGGCCAAAGATATAATATTTATTATTGGGAAGTTCTTCAGGTATGAAATAAGCCATATTCTCAACGATACCAAGCACTGGTACATTGATACTGTCTTGCTGAAACATCGCCACCCCTTTTTTGGCATCAGAGAGCGCTACAGTTTGAGGTGTACTAACAACCACGGCTCCGTTTAAAGGTAAAGATTGCATGATACTCAAGTGTATGTCTCCAGTGCCTGGCGGAAGGTCAATTAATAAAAAATCGAGCTCTCCCCAAGCACTATCGAAAATCATCTGATTGAGTGCTTTGGCGGCCATGGGGCCACGCCAAACAACAGCTTGGTTGGGTTTTGTAAAAAATCCGATGGATAAAATCTTAACGCCGTAACTTTCAATGGGTTTCATTTTTGAAGCTCCATCGACCTGAACTGCTAGGGGCTTTTCATGAGCAACATCAAACATGATGGGAATGGATGGTCCATAGATGTCAGCATCAAGAATACCGACTTTAAATCCCATTTTGGATAACGATACCGCAACATTTGAGGTGACTGTTGATTTACCCACACCGCCCTTTCCGGAAGCAATAGCAACAATATTTTTTATGCCTTTTATTGGTTTTCCTTTGATTTCATTTTTCGTCGTTGAAGGCGTTACAACTGAAATATTTACTTTGATTTTCGCTTTCGCATAAACCCGTTCGTGGATGGTTTTAAGCACATCAACTTCTATCCGTTTTCTGGCCTGAAGGCTGGGATTTGATATGTTGATATCTAGTACGACCTCATCGTCAAAGATGACAATATTTTTTACCGCTTTGCTTTCAATCATATTTTGACCTTCGCCAGGGACAGTGATGGTCTTTAAAGCGTTTTCTATGTCTTTTTTTGAAAACTTCAAGGGCATTAATTTACTGGATTTGCAGATGCAAATATACATCTGATTTATCTAAAAAACTAAAGTTCTTTGCCTGGGTCCCAAAATACAGTTTCAAAATGTTTTATTTGATTGTTTTCAATTACAATACCCTCATTTTCCAACAGTTGTTGCATAAGGTTAATCCCGTCAAAATGATGCTTACCAGTTAGTAAGCCTATTCTGTTTACAACACGATGTGCTGGGACATCCTTCCCACGAGAAGCTGTCATGGCATATCCGACAGCTCGAGCACTGCGTGGTGTTCCAAGATATTTTGCAATGGCTCCGTAGGTTGTCACTCGACCGTGGGGGATTTGACGAGCAACATCGTAACATTTATCAAAAAAATTTGATGAAGGGCACATTTCTAGGATCGAATTAGATTTATGAGTGTAATTAGAGCGACCAACAAAGTAATACCACCAATGGCATAGTTCATATTTTTGGCAGTTGTTAATTTCGTATTTTTTAAATTATCAAAAAATAAAATATAAATATACAATGCGATACTGGTACCCATGGTCGCGCCAGCAATATATGCTCCGATACTGGTACTGTCCAAGGCCAACAATTTGAAGGACACAAGGGTGGTTACGACATAGGCCTGAAATGGAATTGGAAAAATATTTAATGCTGATAAAAATAAACCTTGAAAAAAACGACTTTGTTTACTGTGTATCGAGTCCTCAATATTTGGTGAGGCATTGTTCTGCTTTGCTTTTAAAAAAAAATAAACGGATATTAATATAAAAATGACTAAAGCCACACGTTTGAGAATGTCTGTAACATCGGGGTGTTCGCTTAGGTATTTGGCAAAAATAGTAGCGATCAATGTTTGCAATGCAACTACCAAACAGACTCCAACAGAAAACATAAAACCTCTATTATGACCCTCCTTTAAACTAATTTTTGCAGCGGACATATTGAGCATCCCAGGTGGCAGAACCCCTATAAACGAAATAAATAAACTCAAAAAAAAGATAATTGTGATATTCAATACTTATGAAATTTTGAATCTAAGATACGTAATTGCTTTTCCTTTTTCTAAGTAAGTACTTTCATAGAAAGTTTGGATGGCAGTGACTTCATTTGGACTACCTTCTTGATGATAAACATCATGATTAGAATATTCTATCTTGTGGCCCAAACCTTGAAGCAGTCCAATAGTGTAACCATGCATAAATTCACTGTCTGTTTTCAAATGAATAGTTCCATCTTTTTTAAGAATCCTTTTGTAACGATCTAAAAAAGCTTGATTGGTAAGTCGATGTTTGGTGCGTTTATATTTAATTTGCGGATCTGGGAAGGTGATCCAAATTTCGTCAATTTCGTTCGAGTCAAATACATATTCAATAAGCTCTATTTGAGTTCTAATAAAGGCTACATTGGGCATTTGAGCCTCAGTTGCTGTTTTGGCGCCTCGCCAAAATCGAGCACCTTTTATGTCTATTCCTATGAAATTTTTGTTGGAATCACGCTTGGCTAATTCAACAGTATATTCTCCCTTTCCACAACCCAGCTCCAGTACGATGGGATTGTCGTTTTTAAAAAAATTTTTACACCACTGGCCTCTCATTGGAAATGACCCATCAATCAGCGTATCACGTTGAGGCTGAAACACATTGTCGAAGGTGTCATTTTCTTTGAAACGCTTGAGTTTATTTTTACTTCCCACGGATATAAGTTTTAAGCAAAAATACAGAAAGACTAGCGATTATTTGGCGATAGGTAGTGTAAAAGAAAATTCACTTCCAATACCATATTTACTTTCGACGAATATTTTTTCTTCGTGGGCGTCAATGATATGTTTGACAATAGATAGTCCAAGACCTGAACCACCCTCACTTCGAGCACCACTTTTGTCTACTCTGTAGAAACGTTCAAACAGACGTGGTAAGTGATCTGCCTCAATACCTTCGCCATTATCGGTAATTTTAACGATCGTTTTGTCATCTCCAAGTTTTTCTAAACTAACCTCGGTTGTTCCATTGTTATGGCCGTATTTGATAGAATTTACAACAAGATTTGTCAAAACTTGCAAAATACGCTCTTTATCAGCGTAAACCGTAACAGGTGTTTGGATATTATGATCGAATATTAAAGATATATTTTTCTTTTTAGCTTTCATTTCCAAATCTTCAAAAACACTTTGAACCAAATCAGTGAGGTCAAACTCGGATTTTTCCAATTTGGTTTCACCAAACTCAATTTTAGTAATGAGATCTAAATCTTTTACAATGTAAATGAGTCTATCTACCCCTTTATCGGCGCGCTTTAAATATTTTTTTAACACATCAGGGTCGTTTATTGCACCATCCAAAAGGGTAGAAATATAGCCTTGAACTGTAAACAATGGGGTTTTTAATTCGTGGGCTACATTACCTACAAATTCTTTTCTAAATTCTTCTCTCGCTTTGAAGGATTCTACTTCCAAACGCTTAAGTTTGGCATATTTTCGAATCTCTTTGGTCAAAAAATCCATATCTGTAGACATGGGCATGTTTTGGATTGGACTGGTATTGGTTTCTAATACCATAATATCGTTGTAAATTTTTTCTAGTCGACTATTGATAAATATTTTAAATCTGTATTGAAAAACAACAAAACAAACTAAAAAACAGACGCCTGATATAACGAAAAGGTGCTGTAAATCTAATGTTTCAGTGATTAGAAAATAAGCTAATAAAAGTACAGTGGTTACTAGGGTGATGAAAAATGAAGTGACAACAGCAAATTTATACGTATTGTTTATTGAAGAACTCATTTATTTTGAAACTTGTACCCTACCCCTTTAATGGTTTTGAAACGGGAATCACCCAATTTTTCTCGAAGTTTTCTGATGTGTACATCAATGGTTCGACCACCAACAACTACTTCATTTCCCCAGATTTTATCAAGAATATCCTCGCGCTTAAAAACCTTACCTGGTTTTGACGCCAACAAATATAACAATTCAAATTCTTTTCGAGGCAATACCATATCTTGACCATCAAATGTAATTTTATAAGCCTCTCGATCAATGGTTAGATTGTCGAGCACAATTTGATCGTGCACATCAGATTTAGAAGAGGTATTTAGACGCCTTAACAACGATTTGATTTTACTGACCAGAACTTTGGGTTTGATGGGTTTAGTGATGTAATCATCTGCACCCGCCTCAAAACCAGCGACTTGAGAGTAGTCCTCTCCACGGGCGGTAAGAAAGGTAATAATGGTATTCTGAAGTTCAGGAATTTGACGGATTTGCTCACAAGCTTCTATACCGTCCATTTCTGGCATCATTACATCCATAATAATCAGATCTGGTTGTTCTTTTTTGGCTTTTTTTATGGCCTTCAATCCATTACTTGCAGTGACAACATTGTAGCCTTGTGAGGATAAGTTATAACTGATAATTTCTAAGATATCGGGCTCATCATCTACAAGTAAAATTTTAATATCTTGGTTAATCATTTTGATTGTTATGGTGTAATGTAAATATATTAATTAAACGTCAAATAAAAAAAATTACAAAACAACTTAATCATATTTTAAAACTGCTTTAACAATTCGATTACATTCAAATTTTTTGACTTGATATATGTCATTTAGGTGTTAATTTTTTGCACTAGTCCCAGTTTATTTAAATTTTATACTTATTTTTAGGTGCCTTCAAATTTTGAATTTCAAACTATGAAAAAAATCTACTTGACTATTCTTCACCTGCTTACAATTTCATTATGTTTTGCACAAACCAAAGTTTTCATTAATGAGTTTCATTATGATAATATTGGTCTTGACTCCAACGAAGGTGTTGAAATTGCAGGCCCCTCTGGGATAGATCTGAGCAATTATACCATTACGCTATACAATGGAAATGGGAGTAAGAAATACAATACCATTCAATTGAGCGGAACAATTCCAACTACAACATCAAGATTTGGATCAATATTTTTTAGTATTGCTGGAATTCAAAATGGCGCCCCAGATGGGATAGCGCTTTCAAAAAGTGGAACGCTAGTTCAGTTTTTGAGCTACGAAGGTATCATCACGGCTGTGGATGATGTGGCTTTAGGGCAAACTTCAACTGACATTGGCGTAAGAGAAAGCAATAGCTCTACTCCAGTAGGGCACTCCCTTCAACTTGCTGGTACTGGAACAACTTATGAAGATTTCTCTTGGACCGGGCCACTAGAAAGTTCAAGAAATACAACCAACCTAGGACAAACATTTTCAAACACGGCCAGTGTTAGCGAACATAAAGTTCTTGAAGTTAAACTACATCCAAATCCTACAAACAAGGGGTACTTCAAGCTCATTACCCAAAATAATGAACCTATACAAATCGAGATTTACAATACCATTGGACAGTTGGTTTGGTCAGAAACAACAACTGGTTCGGTGAACACCCACAATTTAAATGCAGGTGTTTATATCGTTAAATTGACTCAAAACAATCGCAGTGCCTTGAGAAAATTAATCATCAGATAATCTATTGTATTTTGTTCTTTAATAGTGTATAGTATTTCTAGTTTACACTTTTTTTCATGTAATACTGCTGTTAAGTTATCGCTAAATTTTAGTTAATGAACTGAATTTCATAGCTATTTGGTTGATTAATGTCCTGATAAAAGCTATATTTGAAACAATTAATCAAATTAACTTTTTATGAAACAATTTTACGCTTTATTTTTAATTTTTTTGTTTTCGGGTTTAACTCACTCTCAAATTATTATTACCGAGCTTGCAGACCCTAATAACGACTACAATGCAAGGTTTGTTGAGATATACAACATTAGTGATTCGGCGGTCGATCTAACGGGGTGGACTTTACAAAGATGGACAAATGGCAATTTAGATCCCACTTCCTCAGCTGAAATTGATCTCTCCTCATTAGGAAATTTTGAGTCTGGTGCAATTGCTGTTATTGGCAAAAGCGCATTTGAAAGTGTTTACGGTTTTGCACCCAATATTGTATCCTCTAATTCGGCAGTCGATAGTAATGGAGATGATCAGGTAGCAATTTTTGATGCAAACGGAAACGTTATTGATATATTTGGTGTTCCAGGTGAGGATGGAACAGGAACATGTCACGAATTTGAAGATGGTAGAGCTGAACGAAAAGCTTCTGTAACAGCTTCACAAGCCACATGGAATGAAGCGGAATGGAATGTTTGGGCAGACAGCACCGTTTCTGGATGCACGACTCATGTTAACGCTCCAAAAAACGCACCAGATGATTATGATCCTGGTTCTTGGATAGGGGCTTCTAGTGAAATATTGATCTCTTTAATATCACCCGCAGACAATACCGTTTTTCCACCTGGCACAACCAGTGTAGAAATTTCTTTTTCAACTGTAAATGCTCCCGCTGGATCAGGTGTTGATGTTGTTATTAATCCTATAGCAACGTTTGGAGATGCAGTAAGCCCTTTTAGTGTAACTGTTGCTGATGGCACATCTTACACTATTGAAGCTATTTTATATGACAACGGAACAGTAGTCGCCACTGATAACGCATCGTTTAGTGTAGGCAGTTACAATCAAACCAGCGACATAGTTGGACTAAGAACAGCAACAGCGGGCGATTTTTACGAACTTTCTGGAGAAGCTGTAATAACTTACGTAGTAACTGACAACACAAGAAACCAAAAATACATTCAAGATCAAAGTGGAGGGATATTAATTGATGATCCTGATGGTGTGCTCACTACCCAATTTAATATCGGCGACGGTATAGTTGGTCTTAAAGGACAGTTATCATCATATTCCGGTGTAACACAATTCATTCCAACAGAAAACGTGGCTAGCGCCTCATCAACAGGAAACACAATAACACCACAAACGATTAGTATAGCCGATTTTATTTCGCCAGCAAATGCTGATCTTTATGAAAGTCAACTCATCCGCTTTGAGAATGTTACCTTTACAGACACTGGAAATTTTGCACACAATCAAAATTACTCGATTTCTCAAGGAACAGATGCAACAACATTAAGAGTAACCTTTAATGACGAAGATCTAATAGGAGCTTCTATCCCATCAGTTTCTGACTATGTAATAGGATTAGCGGCTGAATTTAATGGTTCACTTCAAATTCTACCTAGATATATTAATGATGTTCAAGGCGCGCTTAGCACTAATGACTACGGAAAATTAGATTTTGAACTCTACCCCAACCCAACAAGTTCTGGATTTGTAACTATCAAAACTAACCAAGTAGGGGTAGTACAAGCGCAAGTTTTTGATCTTCTTGGTAAAGAAGTCCTTAAAACTTCAGTGAACAACGAACGTATGGATGTATCAAATTTGAATGCCGGTGTATATGTTGTCAAGCTCTTACAAAACAATAATACCACCACTAAAAAATTAATTATTCAGTAATTCATTTTTAAATACTTTAAAAGAGCGTTGCTGTGGCAACGCTCTTTTTATTTTCTCTATTTTTGTGTTTACAAAAAGAATAATGGATTATTCCACGATTTTTAATATCAATTCAAACGCTGCTTTTACCAAAAAAGCGCTCGAAATTTTCAAATTTCAATTTGAAAACAATCCAGTATATCGTTCTTTTTGTGACTTATTGTACAAGCACCCTAGCGATATCAAAAGTTTAGAGGATATTCCATTTCTACCCATTGAATTTTTTAAAACCCATAACGTTTTATCTTCAAGAGAGGATATTCAACAAACATTTACAAGCAGTGGAACAACTGGAAGTGTGGTGAGTCAACATCATTTGACCGACCTCAACTTGTATAAAACAAGTTTTCGAAAGGGATTTTTACAATTCTATGGTGATGTTGAAGACTATGCTATTTTGGCGCTTCTCCCCTCCTATTTGGAGCGTAAAGGATCTTCTTTAGTGTATATGATTGAAGATATGATTCAAGAATCTAAGCACCCCAAAAGCGGGTTTTACCTGAATGATTTAGACGCCTTAAAACAAACGCTTTTAGAACTTGAGATTTCAGGTCAAAAAACACTTCTTATTGGTGTATCTTATGCGCTATTGGACTTGATAGAGTTTCATCAATTTGATTTAAAATACACCACAATCATGGAAACTGGTGGCATGAAAGGTCGTCGAAAAGAATTGATTAAATCTGAATTACATGCCATTTTAAAAAAAGGATTTGGTGTGGATAAGATACATAGTGAATATGGAATGACGGAACTCTTATCTCAGGCCTATTCCAAAGGCTATGGCTTGTTTTCTTCACCACCATGGATGAAAGTACTCATCAGAGACCCTGAAGATGCACTAACAATTATAGATAGAAAAAAATCTGGTGGTATTAATATCATAGATTTGGCTAATGTCAATTCTTGTTCGTTTATAGCGACCCAAGACTTGGGAAAATTACATGACAATAATCAAGTTGAAATTCTAGGACGATTTGACCAATCCGATGTCAGAGGGTGCAATTTGATGGTGCTTTAAACCGCCCGTATGATAAATGTGCTGCGCTTACCACGATTTAAAATGATATAGGTGTCATTAATCAAGTCTGTTTTGGAAAGTACATATTGGTCATTGACCCTGTCTTTGTTGACCGTAATTGAATTTTCTTTCAAGGCGCGTCGTGCTTCACCATTAGAGGATAGAAATCCTGTTTCGGCAGAGAGTGCAGCAATCATATCCAATCCAGATTCTATTTTGGCTCTGGGGACATCTGCTTGTGGTACCCCCTCAAAAACATCTAAAAAAGTAGCTTCATCCAAAGTTTGAATGTCCGCTTTGAACGACTTGCTGTATAAAATTTGTGAGGCCTTTTCAGCATTATTACAATTATCTAAACCATGTACCATGGTTGTGATCTCTTGAGCTAGGCGTTTTTGCAGCCCCCTTAGATGGGGTTCAGTGCTGTGAGATTCCACGATAGTATTAATCTCATTTTGTTCTAAAAATGTAAAGATTTTGATATATTTTTCAGCATCTTGATCTGAGGAATTTAACCAATATTGATAAAATTTATAGGGTGAGGTTCGCTT
>JBMHDM010000042.1:0-15056 GCA_049889395.1 Flavobacteriaceae bacterium | reverse complement strand
GATTGTGGCCGTTTGTTGATCCAAATCAAAAGTCGCCTCTAAAGATCCTGTACCGCTCGAATCGCATAATGCCAAATCAGAAGGCGTTGTGGCCAAGGCCTTATTGGTCACTACCAAATTAAATACTGGATCGGGACTGACGCTGTAACAAGCCGCATCGTCAATGTTGTCAATTCTCACAAAAATAGGCTGGTTGTCACTTATTGAATTGTAAGACAATGGTAGCGCATTTTGGGGCGTATTCGCATCCTCAAATGATGCGTAGTATGAAACAGTATAATTGTCTGGAGAAAGCGCTCCAAGTATGGAAAGAGTTTGAGTCTCTAAATCAAAAATTTCAGTGTTATCGTTTGAAATATCATCACATAAAAATAAATCTGTAACAGATGAAATTGGAGGGGCTTCTGTTAAAATCAAATTAAAACTGGCTGTAACATAACAAGTTTCAGTAATAACATCTTCTATTCTAATAAAAATCTGTTGAGAGTCTGTCGCTATAGAGAAGTTAGTAAGATTTGTTGTAATAGGACTGCTATCATTTTCTGCATCTTCAAGAGATGTATGGTAGGTTAAATTAAAATCATCTGTGCTTTGAGAACCAAAAATAAGCGCATCGTTTTCTGTTAAATCAAAAGTTGGGTTACCTGCATTACAAAGTACTAAATCAGAAATATCTTCAACAACAGGAGAAGGTTTGTATTCGATCAAAATAGAATCTGAAGTGGCGCATTCTTCCCCGAAGATAATATCTACGGTATATACCCCTGCTTGGCTGATTTCTATGGTTGAACTTGTTTCGTTTTCAATAATTTCATCGTTGAAGTACCATATGTGATCTGCTCCTGGGAGTTGAGAATCTAGTGTAATAGTTCCGCCGAGACATAGTGCATTTCCTGCTTCAATGGTTACATCATCACCCAAGTTACCACCTAAGTCAAAACTACCCGCTTCTAAAAAAACTGCTGCATCGTAGAGAGTGTCAGAATCATCGGCAATAACTAGTTTAATTGTATAATCTGAATTGGGTATTACAGTGGCTTGGGCAGCCATACTAACGGTGTGTCCTCTAAAGTCAATGGGGCTGTCAATTTCGGGAAGTCCAGATGTGCCATAGTAGGCTCCAAAAAATTCTTCATTTACGGATGAGCAACTGGTATTGTGAATGTTATTACGAACACTCAGAACAGAAACGGGATCTGTCGTTCCTGGAACTAAGGCAAGATTAATTGTTTGGCCTGTCGCATTATCAGTTAATAGAAAGGCGAAAGCGTCAGTATATGAACATTGGAATGTGCCGTATTCTTCTGAAGCAAACACAAAATTAAAGGAGATTGTATTGGCTAATGGGACGAAATCAAACTGAATGAACGTTGCATTATTGGTATCTCCAATATTTAAGTCTGGAATGGCATTT
Organism: Flavobacteriaceae bacterium; assembly: GCA_049889395.1. Classification (GTDB taxonomy): domain Bacteria; phylum Bacteroidota; class Bacteroidia; order Flavobacteriales; family Flavobacteriaceae; genus UBA3537. Next base: position 13,642 of record JBMHDM010000042.1, on the reverse strand, counting down.
TCCAAATCAGCATCTCCTGGCCAGTCATATGTGCCATCGCTGAGTGTACCAGATTCAGGGCCACCTGCGTCAGCTGCATTCCCAGTGGTTAATACAATACCTTGGGTAAATGGAAATGAAAATCCATTCCCGGAAAAATAGCCAATCCCGTTGGTTGATCCAAAATCGGATCCAGTTGAAGAAACAATATTTGAAACATCTGCGCAAGAGCTATTGATCAATATGTTCTCTACCAGCTCCTCATTAGTATATGTCGTTTGATCTATAAGCAAATAAGGGCCCAAAACCTGAACAACAAGCGTTGTACTTCCTGAGCATCCAGTCGGATTAGTGTCCGTGACAGTTAAAGTTACTGTAAACGTACCAATAGTATTAAAAGTATGGCTAACATTTTGTCCGTTTGCGACACCAGTACCACCAAAATCCCAACTATAAGTTGCCCCTGTTCCATCGACAGAAAATATAGCGCTACCCGTAAAATCTATATTTGTTCCTTGATCAATAATGACCAGGCCACCCAACCCTGGCGGTGGATTACAGTCTATGGAAGGTTCTATGTCTTGGCAAGGTACTGCACAGCTAATTAAAGCTTCAAAACCAGGTCTCGAAATAGAGCCACTACTAGAAAAAACCAACGTTAAACAACCTGTAGGATTTGAGGCTAAAATTACTCCGGGGGAATTTGTCCCTGAAAAACTTCCAATCAAAGCTCCTGAAGTATCATCGCCGTCGTAAATTGTTAAAATATCCGCATTTTGCTGGGTGTCAAATGTTGAAAAATCTAATTCCACAGCAGCTCCAGGTTCAGTGGTATCGGGGCAAAGCGTTAAGGTGTATTCTTCATTATTTGCATAATTATTATCTTGACCACCTGAGTCAAAAAGAAATCCAGTACATTGCGAATAACTGCCATTACTCATAAAAATATCTTGAGCCGATAGGATGTTTACGGCCGTACAAACAACTACAAAGCTGAGTAAAAAATTCTTCAAGATAAATGGGTTAATATCCAAATATATTGAAAATGTTTCAAAATATTAGTGAACTTCAAGTTGATTGTGTTTAATAGTGTTGAATATGTGTCACAAAGAAATAGGTTTTTTATCTTTGCAAAAAATATTCATGAGTACATTTAAAATTATACCGCAAGAGACTAGTAACCCAAAAATCTTAAAATTTGAGGCCAATAAATTTCTTGTTCAATATGATGGTCACGAATTTTCTAATATTGATGAGGCCAAAGATGCCCCTTTAGTTCAACAATTGTTTTATTTACCTTTTGTCAAAAAAATATATGTCTCTGGAAACTTCATTGCTATTGAACGATATGATATCGTATCTTGGCCGGATGTACAGCACGAAGTAGCCACACAAATCGAAAATTATTTAAACAACGGAGGGGTCATTGTCAAGGATCAAGGGAAGCAAAAACAAGCTGTAACAGTCTATGCCGAAAGTACACCAAATCCTAGCGTCTTGAAATTTGTAGCCAATAAAATGCTTGTATCTGAATCCTATGAATTTAATTCCATTGAAGAAGCAAAGCCCTCTCCATTTGCCACAGCTTTGTTTGAATTCCCTTTCATAAAATCTGTTTTTTTGGAAAAAAATTTCATCTCAATCACAAAGTTTGACATCGTTGAATGGGACCAAATTACGTTGGAGCTTCGAACTTTTATCAAAAATTATATCGAACAACAAAAAGAAATGGTAAGTCATAATGCCGCTGAGACCCTAGAAAAAACAACAGCACAATTAGATCAAAAATATGACAGTTTTGATGACACCTCAAAAGAAATTGTCAATATTCTTGAACAACACGTTAAGCCAGCAGTTGCTAGCGATGGTGGTAATATTGTTTTCCATTCTTATGATTCAAAAACAAAACAAGTAAAAGTAATTCTTCAAGGCGCTTGTAGCGGCTGCCCTTCCTCAACTTTCACACTAAAAAACGGTATTGAGGCCATGTTAAAAGAGATGATGGGTTCAAAAATTGGATCTGTCGAAGCCATTAACGGCTAGTTTCAATATTATTTTATATCTTTAATATAATTATTTATTAACCCTCAAATCTAAAAAACCATGGGAGTACTCAAAGTTATCGAAGTATTGTCAAACTCCAAAAAAAAGTTGGGAAGACGCCACGCAAAAAGCCATCAAACACGCTTCAAAGACAGTTAAAAACATCAGATCTGCATATGTTCAGGATCAGAGTGTGACTGTAAATGGTGACGGTGTAGATGAATTTAGAGTCAATCTTAAAATTACGTTTGAAGTTAACTAAACGCTGATTTTTTTAAAGCTGTCAAAATTTGGTAGCTTTTTTTAATCCATAAGTTCTGAGATTTGCCTTCCTATAGTACAGCCAATGGCAACCCCCATTCCCCCCATTCTTACCCCAACTAGCACAGAATCTGACTGTTTAGCAACGATTGGGGTTTTTTGTGGGCCAACACCCATTATACCAGACCACCGGTGTTCAATTTCAAAAGAATATTGAGGTAATATAAGCTGTTGTAGGCGTCGTTCCAATTCTTTTTGTATCCTATCGGTTATAGCAAAGTCAGTCGTAGTTTCTTGATCAAAAGCTAAATTTCGACCACCACCAAACAAAATCCTATTATCTATATTTCTGAAATAATAGTATCCGTTTTCCATATGAAATGTACCCTTGATGTGAAGATTCGGTATGGGTTTAGTTAATAGAACTTGAGCCCGGGCAGGTTGGACTTGAAGTTTGACTAATGAGTTGGTAAATCCATTTGTGGTTAGAATTAATTTATTGGAGTTAAGTTCAAATTTATCTGTAAAGATTTGAACCGAATGCTTCAGATCTGTAAAAGAATTCACTGTAACGTTATTGAGAATTTTAACTCCTAATTTCTGAACAATTTTCAGAAGAGAGGTCATCATTTTACCTGTGTCTAGCTGACCTTCAAATTGATTGAAAACATAATTGTTTTTAATGCCAGAAAATTGAAATGAATTGTCAATGGTCGTGAAGACTTTTGATTTAAAAATTGGAAATAATAACTCATTAATACTGCTCATTTGGTTTAGATAATGATCATAATTCTGATCCTTGTCTAAAAAAATTTCATACCCCCCATAAGGTTTAAAATTAATGGCATTATCGCCAAGGCATTTGCGAAGCAAATGCAACCCTTCAACTCTTTTTGAAATCAAGTTATATACCTCAGATTTGCTATGAGTTTTTAGGTCCTCTACAATCTCGCTTAAACTTCCAAAACAGGCAAATCCAGCATTTTTAGTACTGGCCCCGTGCGGTAGGATGCCCTTCTCCAAAATTAAAATATTGCATTTAGGAAACCGTTTCTTTAAAAATAAGGCGGTACTTAAACCAACTATACCACTGCCAACTATGGTAAAGTCAACGTTTTGAAGCCATTCTTTAATTTCCCAATAGGACAAATTCATAGCTTAAATGTAGTCGTTTTAAAAAAAACACCGTTTGAGAATCGGTGTTTTTTTTAATTTAGTTTGATGTTTTCATAGTGAAATCATCCATAAATTTAGTGGTATAATTACCAGAAATATAGTCTGGATGTTCCATTAATTGTCTGTGAAATGGAATCGTTGTTTTGATACCCTCTATCACAAATTCATCCAAGGCTCGTTTCATTTTATTAATTGCCTCTTCTCGAGTTTGTGCTGTGGTAATGAGCTTGGCAATCATAGAGTCATAGTTTGGCGGAATACTGTAACCTGCATAAACATGAGTATCTAATCTCACACCGTGTCCTCCTGGGGAGTGCAGAGTTGTTATTTTTCCTGGAGATGGTCTAAAGCCATTGTATGGATCTTCAGCATTAATTCGGCATTCTATTGAATGAAGGTTTGGTATGTAGTTTTTACCTGAAATTGGCACACCAGAAGCAACCAAGATTTGTTCTCTAATGAGATCGAAATCAATGACTTGCTCAGTAATTGGATGCTCTACTTGAATTCTGGTATTCATCTCCATAAAGTAGAAATTGCGGTGTTTATCAACCAAAAATTCTACAGTTCCTGCTCCTTCGTAATTGATATATTCAGCGGCTTTTACCGCAGCCTCTCCCATTTTTTTTCTCAAAGCGTCAGTCATGAATGGCGAGGGCACTTCTTCCGTTAATTTTTGGTGTCGTCGTTGAACCGAACAGTCTCTTTCAGAGAGATGACAAGCTTTTCCATTAGAGTCACCCACTATTTGAATTTCAATATGTCGGGGTTCTTCAATGAGTTTTTCCATGTACATGTCATCATTTCCGAAGGCCGCTTTAGATTCTTGTTTGGCAGAGTCCCAGGCGGGTTTTAATTCTTCTTCATGCCATACCGCTCTCATCCCTTTGCCACCACCTCCAGCTGATGCTTTCAGCATAACTGGATATCCTATTTTTTTGGCCACTTTTTTACACTCGTCAAAAGACTCGATAATGCCATCGCTTCCTGGTACACAAGGTACACCTGCAGCTTTCATGGTTGCTTTAGCGTTGGCCTTATCTCCCATTCGATCAATCATTTCTGGGGATGCTCCAATAAATTTTATGCCATGCTCTTCACAAATTCTTGAGAATCTAGCATTTTCGGACAAAAATCCATACCCAGGATGAATTGCATCTGCATTTGTGATTTCGGCGGCAGCTATAATATTGGCAACTTTTAGATAGGACTCACTACTCAGTGCTGGCCCTATACAAACGGCTTCATCAGCAAATTTCACATGAAGGCTTTCAGCATCGGCAGTAGAATATACCGCCACTGTCTGAATTCCCATTTCTTTGCAGGTTCTAATAACTCTTAACGCTATCTCACCTCTATTGGCAACTAGTATTTTTTTAAACATCACTTGTTGGTTTTAAAGTTAAATTGTGATTGTATCACAAAATGTAACATCGCTGTTATAAAAAATTATGAAGGATCAACCAAAAACAGGGGTTGATCAAACTCCACAGGACTAGCATCATCTACCAAAACTTTAACGATCTTTCCAGAAACTTCAGATTCGATTTCGTTAAATAATTTCATGGCTTCTATAATACACAGTACATCGCCTTCATTGATATTTTGCCCTACTTCTGCAAAAATAGGTTTGTCTGGCGATGGTCTTCTGTAAAATGTCCCAATGATTGGAGATTTGATGGTGATATACTTAGCGTCATCTGACGTTTCAGATTTGGTCGGGGCCGGGGCCACTGGCTCTGGAGTTGCAATGGGAGCTACTTGTGGTAATGCTGGCTGTGGCATTGGAACAGGAACGGTGACTTGCTGTACCTGAGCGGAGGTAGATTCGTTTCCTGTTCGAATGGTGATTTTCACATCATCCATTTCCAGCTTAACTTCGCTGGCGCCTGACTTTGCGACAAACTTGATTAAATTTTGAATTTCTTTTAAATCCATAATTATGTGTATTTGTTATTAGTTAGTTTTCATTTTTGGTATATGCCCACTTCAAATATATTGAGCCCCAGCTAAATCCCCCACCAAAAGCAGCAAAAATGACTGTGTCTCCTTTTTTGAGATGAGCTTCATAATCATTTAATAGTAATGGCAAAGTGGCCGATGTTGTGTTTCCATAGCGATCGATATTCATCATCACTTTTTCGGACTCTAATCCCATTCTTTGCGCTGTAGCATCAATAATTCTTTTATTGGCTTGATGTGCTGCTAGCCATTGAATGTCTTCATTGGTCAATTGATTGCGCTGCATAATTTTTGTCGTGGCATCGGCCATATTAAAAACTGCATTTTTAAATACGGTTTTGCCTTCTTGAAAAGCATAATGCCCTCCATTATCTAGAACTTCATGAGTGATCGCATAGGACGAGCCACCATAAGTAGCTTGCAAAAAATCGCGTCCGCTACCATCAGTTCTTAAATATTCATCCTGCAATCCTAGTCCTTCGTTGTTAGGTTCAAATAAAACAGCACCAGCGCCATCTCCAAATATTATACATGTGGCGCGGTCTTTATAATTTATGATCGATGACATTTTATCGGCTCCAATTAATAAAACGCTTTTGTATCGCCCAGATTCGATGAAACTAGCTGCTGTTGACATTCCAAATAAAAAACCGGAGCAAGCAGAATCCATATCGTAAGAAAAAGCGTTAGTGGCGCCAATTTGTGTTGCGGTGAATGAGGCAGTTGAAGCAGCTTTCATGTCTGGAGTTGCTGTAGCCACTATCACAAGGTCAATTGTTTTGGGGTCTAAATTCGTTTTCTCAATTAAGTCTTTTGCAGCATTAATGGCTAAAAATGAGGTTCCCTTACCTTCCTCTTTAAGGATTCGTCGCTCCTTGATTCCCGTTCTAGTTGTAATCCACTCGTCATTGGTATCGACCATGGTTTCCAACATAGAATTTGTCAAAACATGGTCTGGTACATAGGCTCCGACAGCGGTAATGGCAGCTGAGATTTTACTCATGTCATATTTTTAAAAAAACATCATTTTTAGCTATAATTAGCTCAAAAATTCCAAAAAACGTGTCAAAAATACTGTTTTTTATTCAAAATGGAACAAAAACTAATTTTTAAAATTAAAAAAAAACGCTCGATGAGCGTTCTTTCTTTGGCATTAAATAAGAGCTTATGCCATATTTTCTTCAGCGGTGTTGTCAATCAAAACCTGACCTCTGTAGTACAATTTGCCTTCATGCCAATGTGCTCTATGATACAAATGCGGCTCGCCTGTAGTTGGGCATGTAGCAATTTGTGGTGCTGTGGCTTTGTAATGTGTACGTCTTTTATCTCTTCTAGTTTTTGAGATTTTGCGTTTTGGATGTGCCATTGTTAATATTATTTATCTGTTAATAATTTTTTTAAAGTATCCCAACGCGGATCAGTATCGTTGTTAGAATTTGTATCGTCTTGTTCTTTTGGACTCAAGAGCTTTAACTTATCAAGTATGTCAGAGTCTAGTGTGCCATCTTCTACCCCAGGGTGTATTCGTTTTTGAGGGATTGATAGTACAATAAGTTCATAAATGTACTGTGCAACATTGATCTCGTAGGAACCATGCGGAATGATTAGAATATCTTCGTTTTCATTGTTATATTCCGCTCCAAATTTTACAACCAAGTTAAACTCGGATTGAACGGGTTGATTGTACGGTTCGTTGGTTACATCACAATTTATATTTACATCGCCATCGGTCAAAAAATGTAATTCCAAAAGCGTTGTTTTTTTTTCAAGTTTCAGTGTCGTTTTTAAATTAACACTATTAAACTCATCATACTCAAAAAGGTTAAAGAACGTATTGTCTATATAATATTCATAAATATGTTGGCCCAGTTTTAACCCTATAAATTGTATGTCATAGGCTTTAAAAGGTCTCATTGCGCTGCATATTTAAGCGTGCAAATATATAAATTTTTGCTCAAATTTATGCGATCTTAGGCGTTCGTTTTATTTTTCCCTTCTTTTTTTGATATTTTTAGCGGATTAGCGTAGAGTTCCAAGTTCATCTTGCGGGTTTTATAAATATCCAGTCCACTAAATAAGGCTTGTTTAAAAGAGTCCGTATTGGCAATCCCTTTTCCAGCTATATCAAAGGCGGTACCATGGTCTGGTGACACTCTGATCTTATCAAGTCCTGCAGTAAAATTAACGCCTTTCCCAAAGGTTAAGGTTTTAAAAGGAATCAGACCTTGATCATGATATGAGGCCACAATGGCATCGAAGTTTAGAAAATTGGGTGTCCCAAAAAAACTATCGGCGGCGTAAGGTCCATAGACCAATTTACCTGACGCTTTAATCGATTGTATTACAGGACGCAGAAGGGTATCATCTTCTGTGCCAATAACGCCATTATCTCCAGTGTGGGGATTGATGCCTAATACTGCAATTTTTGGTGATCGTATACCAAAATCCATTTCAAGTGACTGATGGATGACGTCAATCTTTTGTCGAATCAAATCTTCGTTTATATGAGTTGAGATTTCACTTAATGGGACATGATCGGTTAAGAGGCCTACTCGTAAATTATCTGAAATCATAAACATTAAACTCTGTCCGTCCAACTCTTGATTCAAATAATCGGTATGTCCAGGAAATTTGAAGGTTTCAGTTTGAATATTGTGCTTGTGAATTGGGGCCGTTAATAACATATCGATTTTATCGGTCTTTAAATCTTGTACCGCAGCTTCAAAAGAGGCGATAGCATACCGCCCTGCTTGGGTGGTTTCTTTACCAAATTCGATTTTAACCTCATTATTCCAAACATTAATTACATTGATTTTTGAATGGGCGACTTGGTCTATTGATTTGAGTACGTTAAAATGGATGGCGCTTGAAAAATGTTGCTGGAAAAATGTCATAGTTTTTATAGAGGCATAAATAATTGGGGTGCAAAACTCCAACACCCTCTTGTCCTCAAATGTTTTAACAATTAACTCGCCTCCAATTCCATTCAAATCTCCAATAGAAACCCCAACTTTTATTTTTTTGCTGCTCTTCATCAAAAATGATGTATAATGTTTGTAATTTTGATACTACAAATTTAACGAAATTAAAAGGATGTTTACAGGAATAATTGAAGATTTAGGTCACGTAGAGTCTCTTGATTATGAGGAGACTAATTTACATTTAACTATTAAGAGTCGCTTAGCACCAGAGCTTAAAATCGATCAAAGTGTGTCTCATAATGGCGTATGTCTTACTGTTGTGGACTGTAATGATTCTTGCTACACGGTAACTGCCATTAAAGAAACTTTGGATAAAACTAACCTCAACCTATTGACCCAGAGTGATGTTATTAATCTCGAGAGAGGGCTTAAGCTTGGTGATCGTTTGGATGGTCATATGGTGCAGGGTCATGTAGATCAGGTTGGGACTTGTACTGGAATTGAAAATCATGATGGGAGTTGGATCTTTTCGTTTGAATATGACTCATCTTTAGGGAACCTAACCATAGAAAAAGGGTCTATTACCGTCAATGGTGTTAGTTTGACGGTAGTCCATTCAAAAGACAATGGATTTAGCGTGGCTATTATTCCATACACCTATGAGCATACCAATTTTAAAACCTATAAAATTGGTTCCGTAGTTAACTTGGAATTTGATGTAATTGGTAAATATGTGTCGAGATTGTATACTAACGCAAATATTTAAACAAATAAAAGCCCTTCAACTTAAAAGAGCTTCTATTTGTTTGTGATTTTAACGTTTTACTGTATTAACGATCTTTTCCTGCTAAATCAAAACTGCCTGTTTCTAGGTTCATATGCCCTATGTGCAAATAGATTTGATCTTCGTGACCACCATCGGCTAAGCTCCAAAAGGTACGCATAGCCTGTCGTGATTCCTCTGACATTTCTGCAGTTGAAGAGACCGCAGTAGCGAAATCTACAAGGCTGTTGTAACATTGCCACACTTCTACTTCAGGCCCAGATCCCATAAAGTGATAGGATACCCCACCTGCAATACATACGCCTTGATCGATTTCTGGCTTTATGCTCCAATTGTAAAAAGCATTCCCCAGTTCGGACCAACTTCCAGAGGAATTATATCTTCCAACAGACATAACGAAAGGCGCATCAAAATCTACGTTTTCAATGGTTGTAAATCCTGTATCTGGATAGGCTGCTCTGATTTCGTCTGTATGACCGTCATAAAACGCTCTCAATTCTGACCACTCATCCATAAGGGCGTTACGTTCTTCTTCGTTGTCAACAGCTTGAATAATTTTAATGATGTTTTGGTTAACCATATCCGTATCTCTATGATAATCTTGCATGGAATTAAATTGTCTATAGATAACAAACGTATGACCGGATCCATACCAATGTCTGAAAAGCCAATCGCCTGTTACCAGTCGGTTTTCATCATGGGCCATGTTACTAAATTTTTTGTGTAATTCTACGAAGCGTGGGATTTCTGAAACGCTTATATCATTAAGGTATGTGACCGCCTCATAAGTGCGATCGTCTTGTGCATTTACTGAGAGAGTAAACAAAATCGGCAATAGAAATAAAAATAATTTTTTCATCTGTACTGTTATTATTGGTTAAAAAATGAGTTACATTGTCCAATATACAAAAATAACTTGCAAAATAAAATTAAACAAAACTCTTTATATTTGTTTAAGGCATAAAGTATAATTGTGCCCAATTTTGAATAACACAGAAATTAAAACTGAAGCTATTTTGAGAAAACTTTTACAACAAAATAACAACCCTTTGTGGCAAGATTTCATTACAGGTATCCCCAGAATATTGTGCGGCTTGCTATTGACAATCGACTTTGGAAGTAGTAAATTTGGAATGCCATGGACAGACAGCGATAGAAACCTATCGCTTTTTGAAGTTGCACCATGGTTTACAGAAGATGTAGCAAAATTCGGTTTCCCATTTTCCCTTTCGCCTTGGTTGTTTGCTTGGCTAGGTGCAGCGACAGAAGCCATTGGCGGTATCTTTTTAACCATCGGTTTCGGAACACGTTTTTGGTCGGTTATGTTAGCATTAACAATGCTCACAGCCATTTTTTTTCAAAAATGGTCACAAGTGATGGAACAAGGCGTATGGCCTATTTTGCCTGCTTTGGGATTTTTGTGGGTAGCGTTATTCGGAATCGCTAATGGTTCTGGGAAATTAGGACTAGATTATTATGTTCAAAGACAACCTTAAAATTCTACTACATAAACAAAGTCTATTTGTTTTTGTATTAAAAATACTTGGTGCTCTCAGCCGCCATTCTGTTTTTGATGGTATCATCCAAAATTCAACACTAGTTTTAGCCAAACTAAATGTTCGTATTATTGGGCCTAAATCCTCCACCAACGCTAGAGGGCTGGCAGAACAATGGAAAGCCATGATGCCTGCCGATGGGCAAGAGTTTTTTAAAATCACATCTGTTACCAAAGATACCGCCTACACCGAGATACATTTACATTGTCCATTAAGGGGAAGTGGTGATTTAAAGGCATGTCATAAACTCATGAATTATGATAGACAACTCATGAAATCCATTGGCGGTCAACTTGTGGTTTTATCTTCCCAGTCGAATTCGGGGCAGTCATTTTGTCAATTAGCCATCAGAAAATCTAATCAATCTACAACAGACTTAACCCCTGCCCACAAGGCATAAAAGTTTTCAATCTCCGGCTATTGGACTACCGAATACACCTACACCCATTTCTGCCCATAATAGTAAAACGAGAATGACTAATATTACAATTAAAACTTGCTGTTTAGATTTGGAATTAAGTGCCATAGATTGAATTATAATACAATATATAATAATTTCATTATTTTTAGAAAATGAAAGATTTAAAATACTTGTTTGCATATACGGTGCCTATTTCGGTTTTTATTTCCTTTGAATCATTTGGAATTTGGACATACTCTGCCGTGTTTTTTGCCTTTGTGGTTCTTCCACTTTTAGATTTGGTGACAGGTGAAAGTCATGAAAACCTTTCTAAAGAAGCGGCTTTGAGTCAAAATAAAAAACGGATTTTTGATGTGATGCTCTACCTTAATGTCCCTATTGTCTTTGGATTATTATTTATCGTCTTTTCAAATTACTCAAAATACGATTACACTACTTTTGAAACTATTGGCTTGGCGCTTTCATCTGGAATTTTGTTAGCCACAAATGGGATCAACGTCGCTCACGAGTTGGGCCATAGAAGCCCGTACTATGAGCGTTTTATGAGTAAATTATTGTATATGCCTTGTTTGTATATGCACTTTTATATTGAGCATAATTTTGGACATCATCTTCATGTCGCCACGCCTGAGGATGGGGCTACCGCAAGATTTAATCAGACGGTCTACTCGTTTTGGTTTACATCTGTTACCAAACAATATTTTGATGCTTGGAGGCGTCAAAAGCAACTACTAAAAGTTGGAAATGAGTCATTCTGGTCTGTAAAAAACGATATGCTTTGGTATCACTTCATTCAACCGGTATATCTTTTGGGTGTGTTTTACTTTTTTTCGTTTGAAGTAATGGTTTTCGCTTTGGCAATAGGCATTATCTCATTTCTGTTTTTAGAAAGTATCAATTATATTGAGCATTATGGCCTCCGACGACAAAAGATGGCTTCGGGTCGTTATGAGCGCGTCCAACCACACCACTCCTGGAACTCTAACTTCAATATTGGGCGTATCGTACTCTATGAACTCACTCGGCACAGCGATCATCATTACAAGTCTTCAAAAAAATATCAAGTTCTGAAAAGCTACGACGAAAGCCCCACTCTGCCGTTGGGGTATCCTGCTTCTATTTTACTCAGCTTTGTGCCACCGCTTTGGTTTAGGGTTATGAATCAACGAGTGCCTTCCAAAATGAAGAGATTGTGATACGATAGTGTTATGAATTAACCATTGAGTACTACGATTCGGAGCCATAAAACATGTTATCTTTTTTCTAAAAACAACCAAAAAACAATATAAATTAGTCCAAATCCAGCAAAAATGGCCAAAACACGCCAAATAATAGGATCTGTTTTGGTGTATAAGCCAAATCCATGGCAAACACCTCCCAGATAACCTTTTTTAGGATAACGGTATAATTTGTTTATCACAGCATAATATTAAAGAGTTATAATATAAAACTAAGACAATATTTTTTGTTTTAAAAGAATTTTGAATCTATTCCTGAAATTTTTGTTTTATTAAATTTCCTTTTTGCAATACTGTAATTGGGTATGAGGTTACATTTATAGGGGTTTCATCTGTCGTTTTCGAGGTGTTTGAATTGCGCTTATTGGCAAAGGTGATTTCAAAATCCATTGCATCGTCATAGAACCTCTCGGTTGTATTTAATATATTGCCTTGAATTTCAAACATAGAAAATAAAGTATTATTAATACATTTAACATCTAAAAGAATGCCATTATTTTCATCTACTTGATATAAGCCTTTAGCTTTATCTTTTTCTAATAGGTTATAATTGCGTTCTTGTCTATTTCCATTCACTATATAAACTATAATATAATCATATGTACCTGAAATATCCGTTGGTCTTAAGTGAAATTCCATTTGGATTGTTTGTTTCCCTTGTGGGTTTGTAATCTCTAAATCACCTTTATACGTGCCAAAAAAATCTTCAGGAAATTGTTTTGCATTATTTTGAGCTGTCATAATTAAACCAATGCAAGTAAATAATAAGTTTATTATTATTCTCATTTCTTTTTATTTATAGTACTGAAAATTATAACAAGCCCACCGCCACAAACACATATAAGGGTTATAAGTAAACTATTATCCATTTAAATTAATTTTAACCAAAACTAATAAAAACATTTCAAAGTATTAGTCCACGTTTAGTACTTGTTAGCGCAGTAATAAATCAGTTGATGAAAGAATAACACTCTACTCTTTTAGACACTCTGGAGCTATAGAAATATTTAAAATGAACTGGATCAATAACCAAGCTACAGAAAGCTATGGGGCATTCATCTATAAATGTAAGTCTGACCTATTTAAGAGGTTTAGAAGTAGCAGAACTAAAAGAAGAGGATATGCCTATGGTTTGGATTAAGCAGTCTTTAATTTGAGTGTTTTTTTATTAAAGTTAAAGAGTTTTGGTTGATAATCACACCATTAACAACTAAACCGTAATCTGTATCAGAACCTGCTAATTCATAACCATATTTATCAAAGAAATTTAAAATATCATTTCTGTAACTTAATCTGACTAA
>JBMHDM010000041.1:0-29037 GCA_049889395.1 Flavobacteriaceae bacterium | reverse complement strand
GGAGATTTACGATTTGTAGATGTAAATGGTGATGGTGAAATTGATGCAAACGACCGCACCTTAATAGGAAAGCCGTTGCCAGATTATATCATGGGATTCAATCTAGCCTTAAATTATAAAAACTTCGATTTTTCTGCTTATGCCTATGCCGAACTAGGAAAAGACATGGTCAGAAATTATGAAAGAGATCAAAAAAATGTAAACCGATTGGATTATTACCTTGATCGATGGACTGGACCAGGAACTAGTAACGAGGTGCCTCGTGCTACCACTGGAGCGACATCCAATAAATTATTTTCTGATTTCTTTGTTGAAGATGCCTCTTTCCTTAGAATTCAGAACATTCAATTGGGCTATACCATTCCAAGCGAAATAACAACAAAAGTAGGTGTATCTAAATTCAGAGTATACGCTTCTGTAAATAATGCCTTTACCTTTAGTAAATATAAAGGGTTCGATCCGGCAGCAACAACAGGACAAGCCATTGGAGGGGGAATTGACCCAGGATTTTACCCTGTTACTAGACAATACTTATTAGGACTTAATGTATCATTTTAAATAGATCATGATGAAGACAACAAAAAACAATATATTATTAATGCTCATAGGGTTTCTTATGGTCGCTGGAATTTATTCATGTACGGATCAATTTTTAGACGAAGAAGAAAATTACATCATTGATTCAGAGGGTTACTTTAATTCTGAAGATGATTATTACTTAGCACTCGTTGGGGCTTACGACTTACTGCAAGCAACATACGTCAATAACCTTTTAGGGGAGATTGCTTCAGATAACACCCTATGTGGTGGCGAAAGTGCAACCGATGTTATTGGGTTTCAACAAATTGACGACATGACACATACCCCCGTAAATAGCAATTTACGAGATGTATGGAATTGGATGTTTGCTGGAGTCAAACGAACCAATTACTTTTTGGAATTTCAAAACAAAACAGACTTTGATGGTCGCGATAAAATGGTAGCTGAGGTTCGTTTTCTCAGAGCCTATTTTCATTTTGAATTAGTCAAATGGTTTGGAGGGATTCCAATCAAAGAATACGATAATGCCCTGGCAGGTGGTGGAAAGCGATTTGCTCCAGGCGATGAAACATCTATCCCAAGATACTCTGTTTCGGACGTTTACGCCCTTATCGAAAGTGATTTAAATTATGCCGTAAACACCCTAGAGTACACCGCTCCACAAATTGGACGTGTCACCAAAGGTGCGGCGCAAGCACTACTAGGAAAAGCGTATTTGTACCAAGATAAATTCGCAGATGCTGCAGATGTTTTACAAGATTTAATTAACAACGGACCATATCAATTGGTAACAGATTTTTCTGAAATATTTGAAAATGATGGTGAGAATGGCGTAGAATCTGTTTTTGAAGTCCAATACACTGACGGCGAAGGAGCTGGGTTTGGTTGTTTACAGTGTAGTGAAGGAAATGTAGCTGTCGGATTTATGGGAATCAGAAATCATACAGGACCATTATATGATTCTGGTTACAGTTTCAATGTGCCAGTTCAAGCGGCATATGATGCATTTGATGCCAATGACACCAGACGCGATGTCTCTATTTTAGATATTGTTGCCTGGGCTGAAACAACAGGAGCAACCTATGTTGAAGGCTATGAACATACGGGATATTACAACAGAAAATATTTACCGAGAAAAGGAGATCAAAATATTGGAGATCAAAATTTGACCAATCCAAACAACTACAGATCAATTCGTTTTGCCGACGTTCTTTTGATGGCCGCTGAAGCGCTCAACAGAGGAGGAATCAACGACACCCAAGCCTTATCTTATTTGAATCAAGTTAGAGAACGTGCCTTTGGAGATAGTAGCCAGAATATAACAGCCTCGGGTGCTGCTTTGACGGATGCTATTTTTGAGGAAAGACGTTTAGAACTGATGGGAGAGGGACATCGCTTCTTTGACTTAGTAAGAACAGGAAAAGCACCACAAGCCATTAATGGATTTGTGGCTGGAAAACATGAAGTATTTCCAATTCCATTTGAAGAAATTCAATTTTCAAATGGTAACTGGAGTCAAAATCCAAACTATTAAAACATAACACAATGAATACAATTAAATATTTATTAAGTTTTTGTCTTGTTGCACTAACCCTTTGGACCTGTGCGGACGACGAAAAAAATGCGGCCTTTGTCAATTCAGCAACGGTGCCTACAGGCCTAGATCTTCAGTTTGATGTTACGCAAGATAACACAGGTTTAGTAACCATACTACCCTTGGCAGAGGGAGCTGTAACTTTCGATATCACCTTCGGGGACGATACGCCAGATCCAGCACAGGTTGATAATGGTCAAAACGTATCTCACACTTATGCCGAAGGAGAGTACACAGTAACCGCTACGGCTTATGGCGTAACAGGTCTTTCAACAACAATAACCAAGCCTTTGGTGGTCTCATTTCAGGCGCCATCAAATCTTGTGGTTACCATTGAAAATGACGCTGCTGTTTCAAAACAAGTTAATGTTACAGTGTCTGCTGACTACGCCATTAACTTTGATGTTTATTCTGGTGAGACAGGCGTCACAGAGCCCGTTACGGCCAATATTGGTGAAACTGCAAATGTTCAATATCAGGAGGCAGGAACCTATGACATCACCATTGAAGTTAAAGGAGCAGCAATTCAGACTACTATTTACATAGAAGAGGATTTTGAGGTTACAGCAATAGAGGCCCCAATAGCCTCTGCTCCGACCCCTCCGTCTAGAGAACCTGAGGATGTTATTTCAATATTTAGCGCTGCATATACCAATGTACCTGAAACAAACTATTTCCCAGACTGGGGTCAAGCTGGTCAAGGCAGTTCTTGGGCAATGTTTGATCTAAATGGCGATGAAATTCTTCAATATGTTAATCTTAGCTACCAAGGAATTGCACTCGCAGATGGAACTACCGTTGATGTGTCTAATATGGAATTTTTACATTTAGATGTTTGGACCACAGATGCCGTCACTGCGATTGAAACTTCCATTATTAATAACGCTGGTGGTGTGGTAACTGAAGCGCCTGTAACAGAATCGCTTACCGCCGGAGAGTGGACCAGTATTGAAATTCCGATTTCTGCCTACACGGACCAAGGGCTTACAGTATCAGATATTTTTCAATTGAAATTTGTTGGAACACCATGGGCAGCAGGAACCGTTTTTATTGACAACATTTATTTCTACAGAGCTGCATCAAACAACAGCTCCCCAATAGTAGGAACTTGGCGGGTTGCAGCTGAGGCGGGATCTCTAGCTGTTGGTCCAAATCAAGGCTCATCAGAATGGTGGTCCATTGACGATGCTGGCGTATCAGCAAGAGCGTGTTATTTCGATGACACCTATGTATTTGGTGCTGATGGTAGTTTTTCAAATGTTCTTGGCGCTGAAACATGGTTGGAAGGATGGCAAGGTGTTTCTGATGGTTGCGGTGCTCCTATTGCTCCACATGATGGATCTAACCCAGCTACTTATTCCTATGATGAGGCCGCAGGGACGCTAACTGTTTCAGGACTTGGGGCCTACATTGGTTTACCAAAGGCACACAATGGTGGCGAAGATGGCGCTCCCGCTAATAACACCATAACTTATCTAATTGACCTGGTAAATTCAACAACAGCCATTATAGATATTGAAGCCGGTTCTGGAGTATGGTGGCGTTATAAATTGGTTAAAAATTAATACTAAACAGTTATGAAACATTTAAAATATATATCAATCTTATGCCTGTCGCTTTTTGTTTTTACATCTTGCGAAGAGGATGATTACGAATTTGGCCCAATAACGTCGCCCACAAACCTTTCTATTGAGACAGAAATTGCGGGGCAAGACGATCAAAATCCAAATGGAGATGGCTCAGGAGTGGTAACTATCACTGCTACAGCAAATAATGCCTCATCTTATAAATTTATCATTAATGGAGAAACAGATGCTGTTAATTCGTCAGGGGTTTTAAACAAGACCTTTTACACTGTTGGTGTAAATTCATATGACATTACAGTTGTAGCCTCTGGTACTGCTGGAAATGCAACTTCTGCTACCACAACTATTGAAGTTTTGGCCACTTACACGCCACCGGCGGAGTTAATTGCCGCCCTCACTGGCGGTAGCTCTAAAACATGGCGAGTTAAATCTGAGGTGCCTCAGCATTTTGGCTTAGGCCCCGCAGGAGGTCTAATCCCTTGCGAATGGTATGGTGCTGGAGCTGAAGAAAAAGCCGGTACAGGTTCCTATGACGATAGATGGGTGATCAACTCTGATGGTACAATTAACCACATCACTAATGGCACCATTTTTGGGCGAACAGCTCAAGTCTATGCCGACCTAGGTAATAATGGTACTGGTGGTGAAGATGGTGCAGATATTCTTAATTATGAATATGCAGACTACACTGAAAACTGGGTTATTACAGATCCTGGACAACTATCTATAAACCTCACTGGAAATGGATTTTTCACCTATTATACGGGTGGAAGTCATGTCTATGAGATTTGGGATTACAACGACAATGAGTTGTATTTGAGAACCATAGATGGTGCTGGAGAGTTTACGTGGTGGACAATCTTAGTAGCCGAATAATTTACATAAATTAATATCCAACAGAGGCAGATCATGTGATCTGCCTCTTTTTAACTAATAACAATGATAAAAAAACTTACACATATTTCAGTTTGTTTTTGCTTTGCTTTAGCAACATTAGTGTCTTGTTCTGGAGGAGGCGACTCTTCTGGTGGCGGAGATAATGGAGGGGGCTCTCAACAAATTATTCCCTCAAATTTAATGGTGAATGCCACTCTGCAAGGTCAAAATGATAATAATCCTTTTGGCGATGGCTCAGGAATTTTTTCTATCACCGCTACAGCAACGGATGCTGTCAAATATGGATTTCAAGTGGGAAATAGTGGTTCTGAAACACAAAACACCAACGGTCAGTTTTCTTACACCGTAACAGATTTGGGGATCAATCAATTCCCGGTTTATATTTATGCCTACTCAGAAACCGATGATAGGATTTCAAAGATTGAAAACATGAAAGTTTTTGTTATTGGTAATGGCGGTTCAGGCAACAATGATGTCTTAGTATGGTTCGATGAATTCGACGGAACTGGACCAATAAACTCTTCCAAATGGACCAACGAAGTTGGTGGTGGTGGATGGGGTAACCAAGAAGAACAAATTTACACTTCTAGCACCAATAACGTAGTTCGTGAAGACGGCATATTAAAAATCAAGGCAATAAAAGAATCCAATGGGTCTTATACGTCAGCCAGAATTATCACTAAAGATAAGTTTGAATTTGAGTACGGTCGTGTCGATATTAGAGCTAAATTACCAACTGCACAGGGAACTTGGCCAGCACTTTGGATGCTTGGCGCTAATTTTTCCGAACCCGGTGTTGGTTGGCCGCAATGTGGAGAGATTGATATCATGGAACAATTCCAAGACAAAAACAAAGTCAAAGCAACTCTACACTGGAAGCAAGCCGATAATTCACGTGCGGAATATGGCGAGGATACACCAAATCCAACATCTAATCAATTTCACGTCTATTCTATTGACTGGACGTCGACATCCATAAGAGCGTTTTTAGATGGAAATGAGTATTTTTCCATGAATATCTCTGGAACTGATCCTTATTTTCCGTTTAACGAAAAATTCTTTTTCATCATGAATGTTGCCATGGGCGGCACTAATGGCGGTACCATTGATCCAAACTTTACTATGGATGCCATGGAAGTAGATTACATCAGGGTGTATCAATAATAATGATTAGAATTAATTCTATAGTTGCCATAACTTTGTGTTTTTTGGGGCTGATTTCTTGTGCTCCAAAACAAACACAATCCTCAATTGATCAACAAGTCGAAGTACTAATAGATCAGATGACCTTAGAGGAAAAAATTGGGCAAATGAATCAATACTCTGGTTTTTGGGACATTACAGGTCCAGCACCAAAATCTGGCAAAGCTGCCCAACAATACGAACAACTCAAAAAGGGATATGTAGGATCCATGCTGAATGTACACGGCGCTGAAAACGTTCGAAAAATTCAACAAATTGCCGTTGAAGAATCACGCCTTGGAATTCCCCTGATAATTGGGTTTGATGTTATTCATGGGTTTAAAACTATCAGCCCCATCCCACTAGCCGAAGCCGCTAGCTGGGATCTTCAGGCTATAGAAAATTCAGCCAAAATGGCGGCCTTTGAAGCCTCTGCCTCTGGGATTAATTGGACCTTTGCCCCCATGGTTGACATTTCAAGAGATCCACGCTGGGGACGTGTCATGGAGGGAGCGGGTGAGGACCCTTACCTTGGTGCAAAAATTGCCTTTGCGAGGGTGAAAGGTTTTCAAGGCAATGATTTATCATCCCCAAATACAATTGCAGCTTGTGCCAAACATTTTGCTGGATATGGATTTCCAGAAGCCGGAAAAGAATATAATACTATTGACATAGGATCTCAAACACTTCACAATATTGTTCTACCCCCATTTCAAGCTACTGTTGATGCAGGCGTAAGAACGTTTATGAACTCATTTAGTCAAGTGAATGGAATTCCTGCTACAGGAAGTCGTGAATTACAGCGTGACCTTCTTAAAGGACAATGGAATTTCGATGGATTTGTAGTTTCTGATTGGGGGTCTATCGAGGAAATGGTAGATCATGGCTATGCTGAAAATTCTCGAACAGCCGCTAAGATTGCCATTGAAGCTGGCTCAGATATGGACATGCAATCTTTGGCCTACATTGACCATTTAGCTTATTTGGTTCGCGAGGGCGAAATTGAAGTGTCTTTGATTGATGATGCTGTTAGAAGAATATTAAGAGTAAAGTTTGAATTAGGACTTTTTGATGATCCGTATAAGTATTGTGATATTGATCGTGAAAATAAAATAGTTGGCAGTTCTAAAATTCAAGAAGCTAGTTTGGATATGGCTAAAAAATCTATTGTTTTACTAAAGAATGACAACCAACTCTTGCCACTACAAAAAAAAGGTCTTACAATTGGATTAATTGGTACTTTAGCCAAAGATAAAACCAGTCCGCTCGGAAATTGGAGGTTAGCAGCTGAAGAAGGTACCGCAATTTCGGTTTTAGAAGGAATGCAATCCTATCCTCAAAACACACTCCTCTACGCTGAAGGTGCCGATTTAAATATAGGGGAATTGCAATTTGCCAAAGAGCTTGATATAAACTCAAATGATAAAAGCGGTTTTCCTGAAGCTCTAAAAGTGGCCAAACAATCTGATATTGTGGTTATGGTTTTGGGTGAGCACGGATTTCAAAGTGGTGAGGGTCGAAGTCGAACAAACCTGGGGCTTCCTGGTGTTCAGCAAGAACTTTTGGAGGCAGTTTATGCAGTTAATCCTAACATTGTTTTGGTTTTAAATAATGGTCGCCCATTAGTTTTGAATTGGGCTGATGAGCATGTACCAGCTATTGTAGAGGCCTGGCAATTGGGCTCTCAAAGTGGCCAAGCTATTGCTGAAGTATTATATGGAGATTACAACCCAAGCGGGAAATTGCCAATGACCTTTCCAAGATCAGTAGGACAAGTACCAATTTATTATAACTACAAAAGCACAGGGAGGCCTAAGTTACCATCCCCTGGAGAAGTTTTTTGGACGCATTACCAAGATCAAAACAACACGCCACTTTACCCTTTTGGGTACGGTTTGAGTTACACCTCTTTTGAGTATTCAAACCTACAGGTTAGTAAATTATCCAATCAAAAGATATTTGTAAGTGTTGATGTAAAAAATACGGGTAATCTTACTGGCAAGGAAGTCGTTCAACTTTATATCAAAGACCATGTTGCTCGCCCTACAAGACCTATCAAAGAGTTAAAAGGGTTTGACTTGATTGAACTAAAACCTAATAGGACCAAGACAGTTAAATTTGAACTCACAAGACAAGAATTCGGGTACTTTGATAACAAAAGAAACTTCGAAATGCAACCCGGTGAATTTACCATTTATGTGGGTGGTGATTCAACAGCCCAACTAAATTCTATCATTACATTATGACAGCAATAAGGATTTTAACGGTTTCATGTTTAGCTCTTGTTTTGAGTACTGCTTTATTTACAGAAAAACGACCAATTTTCGAAGAGGAGTTTAACGCAGAATTTTTAGATGAACGTTACTGGAATTATGAATTGGGTGATGGTTGTCCTAGTCTTTGTGGATGGGGAAATAAAGAGTATCAAATTTATACTAAAGAAAATGTTTCTGTTAAAAATAATCAACTGATTATTAAGGCTACGCTAGAGCAAGGGAATTATTTTTCTGGTCGAATAACTACCAAAGATAAAATGGAATTTCAGTATGGTACCATTGAAGTTAGAGCCAAACTTCCAAAAGGATTAGGAGTATGGCCAGCCATTTGGATGCTTGGGCATGACATTGATAATGTCCATTGGCCATCTTGTGGTGAAATTGATATTATGGAATATGTTGGACGTATGCCTAACCAAATACACACAACACTACACACCAAAGACAGCTACGGTGTGTCAAACAATACAAAGGTCTCATCGATAGAAAATATCGAAGAAGGTTTTCATGTGTATAAACTAGACTGGAACGCTAATAGAATTCAATTTTTAATTGACGATAACATTGTATATACTTTTTCGCCAGAAAATAAAACACAAGAGGTTTGGCCATTTGACAAACCCTTTTATTTGATTATCAACTTTGCTGTTGGTGGATATTTTGGCGGATTTGAAGTTGATGATTCTATTTTTCCTCAAGAATTTATCATTGACTATATCAAAGTCTATGAAAATTAGTCAGAACCCTTTAAATATAGGGTTTTAACTGTTCAAAAATTATATCAGAAGCTCCTCTGTTGAGGTCTATGTATGACTTGTTTTTATTGCCACATTCCTCTCGATAGTTTTGATTTGAAATGAAATTTTCAATAGCAGAATTGAATTCTTCTGCCGAAGAAACACTAACAGCTCCTCCCATTTTTATCATTTCTTTGGCTTCTGGGAATTTATTGTAATTTTTTCCAATAATAATAGGAATGCCAAAAACTGCAGCTTCCAAGGTATTATGTAGTCCGCTTGTTCCCATACCACCACCAATATAAGCCAAACTAGCATAACTGTAAAGCTTGCTTAAAATCCCAATACAATCTATAACAAGGATGCTTTTTGAGTTATCAATATCCATGTCATAATTAGAGAGAAGAACCCCTTTATCTGAAAATTCATCCTTTAATGTATTGATGTATTTTGGGCTAACATCATGTGGTGCGATAATAAATTTTAGCGATCGATTATCTCTATTGATGTAAGGACTAATAATCTCATTATCCTCTGGCCATGTGCTTCCAGCAACTATTGCTTTCTTTCCATCTAAAAAATGTTCAATAATTGGCAAAGAATTGTCTCGATTCAATTGATTTGTTACACGATCGAATCGGGTGTCTTTTGATAGGGTAACATTACGATAACCAATGTCTTCTAACAATTTCTTTGAAGTGTTGTTCTGCGTAAAAATATGATTAAAAGAAAAAATAAGAGTGCGCCAACTCGAAGCAAAATATCCAAAGAAATGTTGGTTTGGTCTAAACAACGCAGAAATCAAAACCGTATGAATAGCCTTATTCTTTAAGGCTTGAAGATAATTTGGCCATAAATCATACTTGACGAAAATAACAAGTTCTGGATGGGTTAGCTCCAAAAATTGACGTACATTTTTTCGCGTATCTAATGGAAGATAAACAACATACGGCGTAATGGGGTTGTCTTTTCTAATTTCATAACCAGACGGTGAAAAAAATGAGAGTAAAATTTTTGCTTTAGGGGTCTTTGTTTTGATACGCTCAAACACAGGAAGCCCTTGTTCGTATTCTCCAAGTGAGGCGCAATGAAACCAAAATACCGTATCGTTTTTGGAAAAATTCTGCTCTAAATAACGAAATGTTTGTCTTCTTCCGTCAATCCCTTTTTTTAGTTTGTTGTTTAGAAATCCAAAAACCGGTAAAGTGAAGTTGACTACTTCAATAATAAGATTATAAATGCCAAGCAATGCGTTTGGTTTTGTAACAAAAATACATTCTTTATCTTAATTTTAGCATTTGCACAAGGCTAATTTTGTATTTTTGCTTTGGTCAGTAAACAGCAAACCCCACCAAAACAAGATATGAAAAAAATACACATGGTTGACCTCAAAGGTCAGTATGAAGCTATCAAAAATCAAGTGAATAATTCCATTCAGGAAGTTATCGAAACGACATCATTTATTAATGGCCCAAAGGTCAAGAGTTTTCAGAGCAATCTTGAAAATTATCTCGGCGTAAAACATGTCATTCCTTGTGCCAACGGTACCGATGCCCTACAAATTGCCATGATGGGTCTTGGATTGAAGCCAGGTGATGAGGTCATTACCGCTGACTTTACTTTTGCGGCAACTGTAGAGGTTATAGCCCTTTTGGGCTTAACGCCAGTTTTAGTAGATGTCGACCCGGATGATTTCAATATAAGCTTTGAAGCCATTCAAAAAGCTATTACTCCAAAAACAAAGGCTATTGTTCCAGTACATTTATTTGGTCAATGTGCAAAAATGGAACAGATTTTAGAACTTGCTAGTCAGTATAATCTATTCGTCATTGAAGATAATGCACAAGGGATTGGAGCCAACTACACCTTTTCCAATGGAGAAAAAGCAAAAACAGGAACCTTAGGGCACGTTGCATCTACCTCATTTTTTCCATCAAAAAATTTAGGATGTTACGGCGATGGTGGTGCTATTTTTACCAATGACGATGATTTAGCGCACACCATCAGAGGGATTGTTAACCATGGGATGTACAAAAGATATCATCACGATGTCGTTGGGGTAAACTCAAGATTAGATTCCATTCAAGCTGCTGTATTGGATGCCAAACTGCCTAATTTGGATTCTTACAATAAGTCGCGCCAGAATGCAGCAAGACAATACAATGCCGCATTTGAAAACCATCCTAACATTATCACACCAAAGATGGGGAACACATGTAAAACACTCTGTGACACTTGCGATTGCCATGTCTTCCATCAATATACCCTAAAGATCAAAAATGCCGACCGAGATGCTTTGGTTGCACACCTAAACTCAAAAGGAATTCCATGCGGTGTATATTATCCAATTCCATTACATTTACAAAAAGCCTATAAAGATAGTCGTTACAATGAAGCAGATTTCACGGTTACAAATCAATTGTCCAAAGAAGTGATTTCATTACCGATGCACACCGAACTGGATGATGAACAAATTTCATTTATCACTTCGGCTGTTTTGGAATTTTTGTCTTAAGTTTATATTTATGAAAAAAATAGTTTTAACCCTAAGTTTATTTTCCCTTTTCTTGGCTTCTGCTCAAGATGTGTATTTGCATTGTGGTAAATTAATTGATACTCAAAAAGGGACTGTGGTATCAGAACAAACAATTATTGTTTCTGGTGATAAAATAATAGCTGTTAAAAAGGGCTATATAAGTCCTGAAAAGGCGGAGAATATTGTTATTGACTTAAAGTCTAAAACCGTACTTCCAGGTTTGATTGACATGCATGTTCATTTGGAAAACGAATACAATCCAAAGCGTTACATGGAACAGTTTACGGCCAACGAAGCTGACATCGCCTTCAAATCAGTTAATTTTGCTAAAACGACCCTAATGGCAGGTTTCACTACTGTTCGTGACTTGGGCGGGACAGGTGTAAATATTGCTTTGAGGAATGCGATTAACAAAAACATTATCATTGGTCCTCGAATTTTTACTTCAGGTAAAGCTATAGCAACAACCGGCGGTCATGCCGACCCCACTAATGGAAGAAGTAAGCTCCTAATGGGTGACCCTGGTCCTGAGCAAGGGGTTATTAATAGTCCAGACGAGGCTAGAAAAGCAGTTCGTCAGCGTTACAAGAATGGTGCAGATAACATCAAAATTACAGCTACAGGTGGTGTGTTGAGTGTTGCAAAAAATGGCCAAAACCCACAATTTACCATAGAAGAAGTCAAAGCTATTTGCGAAACAGCCAAAGATTATGGAATGATCATTGCGGCTCATGCTCACGGAGATGAAGGTATGCGAAGAGCCGTTATTGGTGGCGTAACCACGATTGAACATGGTACCAAAATGAGCCTTCAAACAATGGATCTTATGAAAGAATATGGGACCTATTTTATTCCCACCATAACAGCTGGTAAGGCTGTCGCCGAAAATGCAGCCGTTAAAGGGTTTTATCCCGAAATCATAGTACCTAAAGCTTTAGAAATTGGCCCGAAAATTCAAAGCACTTTTGCAAAAGCTTACAAACGAGGTGTCAATATCGCTTTTGGTACAGATGCTGGGGTATTTCCGCATGGATTGAATGCCAAAGAATTCGGTTATATGGTTGAGGTTGGCATGCCCCCCATGGAAGCTATTCAATCGGCTACGATTACAAATGCTACTGTTTTAGGATTGTCCGATAAAATTGGTCAAATTAAAGCAAATTATATCGCAGATATTGTAGCTACCGATACCAATCCTGTTGATGATATTACAGCATTAGAACAAATTACATTTGTAATGAAAGAGGGCGTAGTCTATAAAAATTAATCCTCCTCAGGGCCTTTTCGATGTTTAAAAGAAGCTATTAGAAGTAAAATCATTCCAGTTGTTACGGACATATCGGCAGCATTGAAAATACCAGTTTTTGCAAAACCAAAATCCATAAAGATAAAATCTGTTACGGATCCATACATAAACCTGTCGTACAGATTGGCCATCCCACCACCAACTATACAACAGAATCCAATAATTGACAATTGGTCTAGAGATTTATTTGTGAATAGATAGTAGAGAACAAACCCTAACACCAAAGTTGGTAAAATCAACAGAAAAATCAGTTTTACAGTAGGGTTTGAATCACTACCAATCCCTAAAAAAGCGCCAGAATTCTCTACATTCATAAGCTGAACCAGTTCTCCCAAAATTTCAGTTCTTGAGCCCGGCACAACTTGTTCTCGAACGATATGCTTTGAATATTGATCTAGTCCAATATTTAGGACAATCAAAAGGATAATGGCCGTATTTTTAAGTTTCATATTAAATTTCAAATTTAGCTGCAATTGTATTAGCTTCACGATTGATTTTCCGAACCAATCCCTGCAAAACGTTTCCTGGTCCAACTTCGATAAATTGGCTGGCACCATTCAGAATCATGGCCTCAACAGATTGCGTCCACTTTACTGGAGCTGTAAGTTGCGCAATAAGGTTAGATTTAATAGTCCCAGTATCAATTACGCTACTTGCAGATACATTTTGATATATAGGGCAAGTTGGATGATTAAAATTAGTTTGCTCTATGGCGCTGGCTAATTGTTCTCTAGCGGGTTCCATTAGTGGGGAATGAAAGGCACCCCCAACAGGGAGAACTAAAGCTCTTCTTGCGCCTTTATCCTTTAAAATTTCACAAGCTTGATGGATGGCGCCAACAGCACCCGAAATCACCAATTGTCCTGGACAATTGTAATTGGCAGCAACTACCACGCCATCAATGTTATCACAAACTTCCTCTACGATTTCGTTTTCCAGACCCAACACTGCAGCCATGGTTCCTTCATACATCTCACAGGCTTTTTGCATGGCTTGTGCTCGCTGTGAAACGAGTTTTAAACCACTTTCAAAATCTAGAGTGCCATTGGCAACTAAGGCAGAAAATTCACCTAAAGAATGGCCAGCAACCATATCTGGGTTGAATGTGGCTCCTAAACTTTTGGCTAAAATAACGGAATGTAAGAATATAGCTGGTTGAGTGACTTTAGTTTGTTTTAACTCGTTCGCCTCCCCCTCAAACATGATTTTGGTTATCTCGAAACCTAATATAGTATTCGCTTGTTCAAATAAAGCTTTTGCTGATTTTGAATTGTCATAAAGGTCTTTGCCCATTCCAGTAAATTGAGCGCCTTGACCGGGAAAAACATAGGCATTCATAACTTAAAATTAATTAGTATTATATTTTTTTTTGTAAGTAATGTAGCAAAAGTCATAGTCATGATTTTCGTCTTTAAAAATAGATTCGCGCTTAACTTCTTGCCATTCATTTAAATTGATGTTTGGGAAATATGTGTCACCATCAAAATTTCCATGAACTCTTGTGAGTTCAATCCAATTGGCATAAGATAATGCTTGCTTGTAAATTTCTCCTCCGCCAATAATGAAAGGTTGTTTATCATCTTTTGCAATTTCGATAGCTTTCTCCAACGAATTTACAACTATTACGCCTTGTGGTACTGAATAATTTTTTTGTCTTGTTATAACAATATGAGTCCGATTTGGGAGGGGTTTGGGAAAACTTTCAAATGTTTTTCGCCCCATAATAATATGGTGGCCAGAGGTCAATGTTTTAAATCTCTTCATATCCTTAGGCAGATTCCAAACAAGATCATTATCTTTTCCAATGACTTGATTGGCCGACACGGCTACAATAATGGTCAAATTCTTCTTCGTTGCTGCTTTCAAACCCTCTTATTTAGTGCGCAAAAATAGTGTTTTCAATTGAAATTAAATGGCAACTTTTCCTTTGATGTGTGGATGTGGATCATAATCAACCAGTGTAAAGTCGTCAAAGGTGAAGTCAAAGATGTTTTTCACCTTGGGGTTTAAAATCATTTTAGGCAATGGTCGCGGTTCTCGAGACCGTTGTAATTTCAATTGTTCAATGTGATTATTGTATATGTGTGCATCTCCAAAAGTGTGAATGAATTCTCCGACTTCATAGCCACAAACTTGAGCCATCATCATGGTAAATAGCGCATAAGATGCAATATTGAACGGAACCCCTAGAAATATATCGGCACTTCTTTGATAAAGTTGACAAGATAATTTGCCGTCATGAACGTAAAATTGAAAAAAAGCGTGACAGGGTGGAAGTGCAGCTTTGCCCTCGGCTACGTTTTCTGAGAAGGATTTTGAGGTATTGGGCAAGACGGAAGGATTCCATGCTGACACCAACATTCTTCTACTGTTTGGGTTATTTTTTAAGGTCTCAATTACAGATTCAATTTGGTCTATATCATCACTATTCCAATTACGCCATTGATGTCCATATACGGGCCCTAAATTGCCATTTTCGTCGGCCCATTCATTCCAGATTCGAACGCCATTGTCGGCCAAATATTGAATATTGGTGTCGCCTTTTAAAAACCAAAGTAATTCATAAATGATGGACTTCAGATGTAGTTTTTTTGTAGTAACCATTGGAAATCCTTTGCTCAAATCAAATCGCATTTGATAACCAAATACGCTTTTTGTACCTGTTCCTGTGCGATCTCCTTTCGCATTTCCATGTTCCAAAACATAATTCACTAAATCCAAATATTGTTTCATATTATTTGCATGATTATCTTATTATAAATGTAAAAAAAGCCCTAATGAAATTGAAAAGATAGCTTCAGATTATTTTAAAAGTTATTAACGAAAACTTATCCAATAATTAAACCGGCTATAGTAGCCGATAGTAGTGAGGCAATTGTACCTCCAACGAGCGCTTTCATACCGAGTTGTGACAGGGTTTTGCGTTGACCAGGAGCGAGCGATCCAATACCCCCTACTTGGATACCTATGGAAGCAAAGTTAGCAAATCCACAAAGCATATAAGTGGCCATGATAATTGATTTCTCATACTTCAGATGAACCAATTCTAATGGGTTTTTTAATTCTGCAAGCTGTATGTACCCAATAAATTCACTGGCTACGAGTTTGATACCCAATAATTGCCCCATAAGCGTAACATCTTCTTTTGCGATTCCGATTAGCCACATCAGGGGTGCAAATGCGTAGCCCAACAAAAATTCTAAGGATAAGGCTTCATATGTAGTGTTAGATTTTACCCAATCATTTAGATTCCCAAATTCGCCTACCCAACCTAGAATACCATTTAACATGGCAATAAAAGCTAAAAAAACCAATAACATTGCTCCAATATTAAATGCTAACTTTAGTCCCTCAGTAGTGCCATTGGCAATTGCGTCTAAAATATTGGAGCCTACTTTGTCTTGGGTTACTGATACGTCATTGTTAATGGTTTCGGTTTGTGGATATAAAATTTTCGAAATGACAATGGCTCCCGGTGCTGCCATTACTGAAGCCGTTAGAAGATGTTTGGCGTAATACTGCCTCAAAATATCATCTTCTCCTCCTAAAAATCCAATATATGCCGCTAACACTCCCCCAGCGACAGTAGCCATTCCACCAATCATAACCAGTAAGATTTCAGATCGATTCATTTTTTCTAAATAGGCCTTAATCATTAGTGGCGCTTCTGTTTGTCCTAGGAATATATTTCCAGCTACACTTAGACTCTCTGCTCCAGAAACGTGTAGTAATTTAGTCAATAGCCATGCAAATACTTTCACTACTTTTTGAATAACACCTAAGTAAAACAGTAAGGATGTTAGTGCTGAAAAGAATATAATTGTTGGTAAAATAGATATGGCAAAAGTGTCCAAAGAGTTATCAATTTTTCCTGTGGAAAACGCTGCGAATAGAAATTCTGTACCTTTCATGGTAAAGTCCAATACGGCTAGAAAAAGGTTTCCAATTGTTCTGAAAATTCCTTGAACAAATTCAATTTTTAAAACCCCTATGGCCAAAATCAGTTGAGCGATTAATCCAAATCCAACGGTACGCCAGTTAATAGCTTTTCGGTTGGTACTTAAAAAAAATGCAATTCCCAAAAGGATCACCATCCCGATGGCACCTCGAATTAAGCTTTCCACACTAAACCCTTGACTTTTAATAATCTCGGTTGCAGCGTCTTGTGCGTATGCTAATGGTGTAATAAGTAAACTAGATAGTACTAAAAATGATTTCATTGGTTAATTTTTTAGCGCTTAGAAATTTCATCTCTAATTTTAGCGGCCGTCTCGTAATCTTCGTCTTTTACGGCAGCCTTTAGTTGTTCTTTTAATTCGGATAAATCATAGTGTTTATAGTCAATATTATCGCCGTTATCCACAGATTCAGAGTCTAAGTTAACCTCTTCATAAATCAAGCTGTCGTCCAATTTTTCATCTTCCTTGGGATCTATTTTTAAAATAATACCTGCTTTTTCTAGTATATTTTTGTAAGTAAAAATTGGAGATGAAAACCTTAGGGCGAGGGCTATAGCATCACTTGTTCTGGCATCAATGATTTCTTCGACTCCTTTGCGCTCACAAATCAGTGAGGCATAAAATACACCGTCCACAAGTTTGTGAATTATAACTTGTTTTACAATGATATCAAAACGATCTGAAAAATTTTTAAACAAGTCGTGGGTTAATGGTCTAGGAGGACGAATGTCTTTTTCTAGCGCAATTGCTATGGATTGAGCCTCAAAAGCACCTATGACAATGGGGAGTTTTCTATCTCCGTTTTCTTCACTTAGAATGAGGGCATAGGCGCCGCTTTGTGTTTGGCTGTAGGAAATCCCTTTTATGTTTAGTCTAATTAAGCTCATTATTTGTCTTAACAAATTACAGTTTAAATTCCTAAACTACCAAACTTATGAACGCAAGTTTTGAAAAATCAAGTATTTTGAGCTTTGAATGCCTGGAGTTTTTTTATGAGTTCAGGAACGACCTCAAAAGCATCCCCCACAATTCCATAATCTGCTGCTTTGAAAAAGGGAGCTTCAGGGTCTGTATTAATGACAACTTTTGTTTTTGAGGAATTTACCCCGGCCAAGTGTTGAATTGCTCCAGAAATACCGATGGCGATGTAAAGATTGGTCGCTACAGGTTTCCCCGTTTGACCTACATGTTCGCTATGAGGTCTCCATCCTAGGTCAGAAACTGGTTTGGAGCAGGCTGTTGCTGCTCCTAAAACATCTGCTAGTTCTTCTATCATACCCCAGTTTTCGGGTCCTTTAAGGCCGCGCCCAGCAGATACTACGATATCCGCATCTGCAATGGAAATTTTATCTGTGTTTTTTTCCACCCCATCTATACTAATTTTTGAAGTCATATCATCAGGTGTAAAAGCCTCAACATCTACTTCGACAGGCTGTTCTTTAACTCCATATGCATTATTTGATAATCCAATAATTTTGATATCGGTCGTAATTTCTGTCGAGCAAAATGCTTTATTGCTAAAGACGCTCCGTTTGACAATAAAAGGTGATGTAGTTTTAGGGACTTCTACTACATTGGGAACATAACCTGCATTCAGATTTGAAGATAACATAGGGGCTAAATATTTACTATTGGCACTATTACTCAAAATAAGGACAGAAGCTTGTTGACGTTCCACAGCTTGTTTTATGGCTTTTGAGTAAGCTTCAGCAGTGAAGGGTTGGGTTGTTTCAACACTCAAAACCTTGGAAACGCCGTAAGTTCCAAGTATTGAGGCGTCTTTTACATTAAAAACTAAAGCGCATAGAGAGGTTTGTAATGAATTGGCAACAGCTTTTCCATAGGAAGCCACTTCCAATGCACTTTTTTTAAACAATCCATTTTCAGATTCAATGTATACTAATACAGACATAGGTTATATTTTTTTTAAAGTACTTTTGCTTCGTTGTGTAAAAGATTGATGAGTTGATCAAGATCATCTGCATTTACCATCTTGATACTGCCTTTTGGAGCTGGTTTTTCAAAAGAAATAGATTTTGTATGGTCATGATTATCATCAGATTCTACAACAGTTAAGGGTTTTTTTCTTGCCATCATTATCCCCCTCATATTCGGAATTTTTAAATCGCTTTCTTCCACCAAACCTTTTTGTCCTCCGATCACCAAGGGCAGTGACGTGGTTAGGGTTTCTTTACCGCCATCAATTTCTCTGACAGCTATCGCTTTGTTGCCTTCTACATTTAAATCAATGCAATTATTAACAAAACTAGCGTTAAGATTTGTAGCTAAAATTCCAGGAACCATGCCACCATTATAATCAATCGATTCTCTTCCTGCAATAATAAGATCGTAATTGCCACTTTCAGCTATTTTAGTTAATGCTTTGGCTACCACAAAACCATCTGTTGCAGGTGTATTAACTCGAATAGCAGTATCTGCTCCGATAGCTAATGCTTTTCTAAGTGTCGATTCAGTTTCTGGCCCTCCAACACTAACTACATCTACAGCGGCACCTTGACGCTCTTTAAACCACATTGCTCTTGTTAATCCAAATTCATCGTTTGGGTTTATTACAAACTGAACTCCGTTGGTGTCAAATGCCGTGCTATCGTTTGTGAAATTGATTTTTGAAGTGGTATCAGGTACGTGACTTATACAGACTAAAATTTTCATTGTTTTGGAATGATTTAAATATGACACGAAATTACAAATTTTTTTTTATTTACTATGCATGCATAGCAAATTTTTAAATAATAGTTGCACTTATTATGATTGATTATTATTATTTTTGCAACGCAAAAAATGTATCAATTTTTGACTGGGGTTTTTACGCCATAAAAATTGATTAGATACGAACCAACACATGAAAACAATTCAATTTAGAGAAGCCGTTTGCGAGGCCATGAGTGAAGAAATGCGTCGAGATGAAAGCATTTATCTCATGGGAGAGGAAGTCGCCGAGTATAATGGGGCATATAAAGCATCCAAAGGCATGCTGGATGAATTTGGCTCCAAACGTGTCATTGACACCCCTATTGCCGAACTTGGTTTTGCAGGTATTGCTGTAGGATCAACTATGACTGGAAACAGGCCAATTGTCGAATTTATGACCTTCAATTTTTCTTTGGTTGGAATAGATCAAATTATCAACAATGCAGCAAAAATTAGACAAATGTCTGGCGGGCAATTCAAATGTCCAATTGTCTTTAGAGGCCCAACAGCGTCTGCTGGTCAATTGGCAGCCACACATTCACAAGCTTTTGAAAGTTGGTACGCCAACTGCCCTGGGCTGAAAGTAATAGTCCCTTCCAACCCATACGATGCGAAGGGGTTACTGAAAGCCGCGATTCGCGACGACGACCCTGTAATATTTATGGAAAGCGAACAAATGTATGGCGATAAGGGTGAAGTACCCGAAGGAGAATATATCTTACCAATTGGAGTAGCGGATATAAAGAGATCAGGCTCAGATGTTACAATTGTATCCTTTGGAAAGATCATCAAAGAAGCTTATAAAGCCGCTGATGTTTTAGACAAAGAAGGAATTTCTTGCGAAGTGATTGATTTGAGAACCGTTCGTCCATTAGACATCAATACCATTTTGGAGTCGGTTAAAAAGACAAATAGGTTAGTTATTTTAGAAGAAGCATGGCCTTTTGGAAATGTTTCTACTGAAATTACCTATCAAGTTCAGGAAAAAGCATTTGATTATTTAGACGCACCCGTTGTCAAAATCAATACCGCAGATACGCCAGCCCCATATTCCCCTGTTCTATTAGAGGAATGGTTGCCAAATAGCGAAGATGTCATTAAAGCTGTAAAGAAAGTATTGTACAAATAAATCCAAGGCTATTTTTGATTAATAAGAGGTTTTTCTATTCTTAATCATTTCACTACATTTGTGGCCTTTAAAATAAAATAAATTCAAATTATGGAATCATTAATGATATACATGCCCTTAGTTATGGCAATTTTAGGCTTAATCTATATGAGCCTAAAGCGAACGTCAGTTATGAAGCAAGATGCTGGTGATGGTAAAATGAAAGAGATTTCAGACCATATCTATGTTGGTGCATTAGCTTTTCTTAAAGCCGAGTATAAGCTTTTAACCTATTTTGTTATTGGAGCAAGTATTGCTTTGGCTGGTGTTGCCTCCGTTGTTGAAACTACAAGCTATCTTATCATCATAGCTTTTGTTATTGGTGCCGTATTTTCTGCTTTTGCAGGAAATATTGGAATGCGAATAGCCACTAAAACAAACGTTCGAACTACACAGGCGGCAAAGACCAGTCTGCCAGAAGCACTAAAAATTTCTTTTGGTGGCGGAACAGTCATGGGACTAGGCGTTGCTGGACTAGCCGTATTGGGTCTTTCATTATTCTTCATTATATTTTTCCGAATATTTATGGATGGCGGTGTTTGGACCAATACCAATGACATGACTATTGTACTCGAAACGCTTGCAGGGTTTTCACTTGGTGCAGAATCCATTGCTTTATTTGCGCGCGTCGGAGGCGGTATTTACACCAAAGCTGCCGATGTAGGCGCTGATCTAGTAGGAAAAGTTGAAGCTGGTATCCCTGAGGACGATCCAAGAAACCCAGCCACAATCGCTGATAATGTTGGAGATAATGTAGGAGATGTAGCAGGAATGGGTGCTGATTTGTTTGGATCTTATGTGGCAACGGTTTTAGCGGCTATGGTTCTTGGAAATTATATTATAAAAGATATGGGTGGAAGTATTTCGGATGATTTTGGCGGAATTGGTCCAATCTTACTTCCTATGGCTATTGCTGGTGCAGGCATTATTATCTCGATTATTGGAACACTTCTTGTTAAAATTGGTTCCAATGATGCCAAAGAAGCAGAAGTTCAAAAAGCGTTGAACATTGGTAATTGGACATCGATCGTTCTAGTTGGATTGGCCAGCTTTGGTTTAGTGACTTGGATGTTACCAGAAACTATGCAGATGGAGTTCTATGGAGAAGGGTTACAAAACATTTCTGCATACAGAGTATTTTATGCCACCTTGGTGGGTCTTATTGTTGGTGGTGCCATATCTTCTTTTACAGAATATTATACAGGTTTAGGTAAAAAACCAATACTGAATATTGTACAACAATCAAGTACTGGGGCAGCAACCAATATCATTGCTGGCCTCGCAACAGGAATGATTTCTACATTTTCTTCTGTATTATTATTTGCAATAGCCATTTGGGCTTCTTACGCTTTTGCTGGATTTTATGGTGTGGCGATGGCAGCCTCTGCAATGATGGCTACTACTGCGATGCAATTGGCCATTGATGCCTTTGGACCTATTGCGGACAACGCTGGAGGTATTGCCGAAATGAGTGAACAAGAACCAATTGTTCGTGAACGTACAGATATTTTAGATTCTGTAGGAAATACAACAGCAGCAACAGGAAAAGGTTTTGCAATTGCCTCTGCAGCACTTACAGCACTCGCTTTATTTGCAGCTTATGTAACGTTTACGGAAATTGATGGCATTAATATCTTCAAAGCTCCTGTATTGGCAATGTTATTTGTTGGAGGTATGGTTCCAGTTGTATTCTCTGCATTGGCCATGAGTTCTGTTGGTAAAGCCGCTATGGAAATGGTTGAAGAAGTTAGACGCCAATTCAAAGAGATTCCAGGGATTATGGAAGGCACTGGTAAGCCAGAGTACGACAAATGTGTTGATATTTCTACAAAGGCATCTTTAAAACAAATGTTATTGCCAGGACTATTGACAATCGGTTTTCCTATTTTGATAGTGATTGTTGGATTATTGGTTTATTCAGACAACCATAAACTAGTTGCAGAAATGCTTGGAGGTTATATGGCTGGAGTTACCGTTTCAGGAGTACTTTGGGCAATTTTCCAAAATAACGCTGGTGGGGCTTGGGACAATGCCAAAAAATCTTTTGAAGCAGGTGTTGAAATTAATGGGGAAATGACCTACAAAGGCTCTGATGCTCACAAAGCAGCTGTAACAGGAGACACCGTCGGCGACCCTTTCAAAGATACATCAGGACCTTCAATGAATATTTTGATCAAACTGACTTGCTTAATAGGACTGGTGATCGCACCAATTCTAGGCGGTCATACTCAAGACGAATCTGCTGTCGCTAACCAAGAAGTTGAAGTCAAAGTGTCATTTGACCAAAATGATTCTAAAAGTGTTATCGCCAAAGTCAAGTATATTTCAAATGAAGATGGCGTGGAAACAGTTGTGGAGAAAACTTTTTCAGGAAATAAAGCTGAGGTTGAAGCACAACTAGAAGATTTTGAGGTTTCAATAACATCCAATGATTCTGAAAAGAAAGTCATCAAAAAAGTTGAAATTACCAAAGAATAGTTTTTATACATTAGATTAAAAAAACCACCTGAAGGGGTGGTTTTTTTATTTTGTGATGATTTGTATTCTTAAAAAAGGCCGTTTATTTCAGCATCAATTTTATTGATAATTCCACCGAGATCCTCTTTATTTTCTACAAAATCTAAATCATCTACTTCGATGATAAGCAATCGTCCTTTGTTGTATCCATGAATCCAGGCTTCATAGCGTTCATTCAGTCGGCTAAGGTAATCGATACTTATTGAGTTTTCATAATCTCTACCGCGTTTATGAATTTGATTGACCAAATTTGGAATAGAACTTCTTAAATAAATCAACAAATCAGGAGCTTCAACTAAGCTCTCCATGAGGTTAAATAAAGAGCTGTAGTTGTCAAAATCTCTATTGGTCATAAGCCCCATAGCATGCAAGTTAGGGGCGAATATATTGGCATCTTCATAGATGGTTCGATCTTGAATGATATCTTTTCCGCTTTTACGAATTTGTAAAACTTGACGAAATCTACTGTTCAAAAAATAGACCTGAAGATTGAAACTCCAACGTTCCATTTGATTGTAAAAGTCATCTAAGTAAGGATTGTCTACAACGTCTTCCAGTTGAGCTTCCCATTTGTAATGTTTTGCAAGTAATTGTGTTAAAGTAGTTTTTCCTGCCCCAATATTTCCGGCAATGGCAATATGCATAATTTAATATTTTATCAGTTGGTACTGGTTAAGTTCTTGACCGTCATAAATATACAAGGTTTGGTTCATTACAAAAAACTGTTTAATTGTTTTTTTTGAATTTTCTAGAATATGAATTTCAGTTTCTGCGGGTGTTTTGAAAAAGAGCCTATTTTCTTTTTTGAAAATGAAGTCATCACCCCACAATTTAAAATCCTCCATTCCATTGTGTTCTATCCTAGAAATTAAACTTCCAGTGTAATTATAGTGGTAAATTGCCGTGGGGGTGAGGGCAATGACATTATTATAATCACTTTGTAGAGCTAATACTTTTTCTCCAAGAGGGAGTGTTTTTTGTACTGTTTTTTGAGTTTTGTAGTTATAAAGTTCTAACTCAAGCGTTAAAGTATTGAACAGCCAGAAGTTATTTTCACTGGCGTAGGCAATATTTGACACCGTACGTATGGGGGTTTGACTGTTAAAATCAATTATACTTAATTCCGCTAATCTATTGTCTAGGAGTACTACAGTATTAAAATTTTTGTGTAATACTGCTAGCTTTAAATTATTAAAAATTTTAACTTGATCAATAGCGCCGAGCTGTAAGTTGGCATAGTTTTGCATTTGACCATTCTTGGACATAAATAAAGTTTGATCTTTTATATAATATAAGTCATCAAAACGATCTGCCCCGATAAAATAATCCGCGTCAACTCTGGTTGTTTCAATCGCTTCATAACTCAGCTCAAGCTGAGCCTGACTTACAATTGAGGTCAACCCCAATACCAAAAAAAGGAATTTATTCATAGTTGGAAATTACAAAAAAAATGAGAGTTGTTTGTTACAAATATTAGATTTAGTCGTCTAAAAGATATTAAATAAATTCTAACTTAAACTATTTCCCATGACTACACTATTTAGACTTATTGTTTTGCTCATGTGCTCAAGTTTATCTTTACTGGCACAAGATTTCCAAGGAGTTGCTACCTACAAAACCCAACGCAGCTTAGATATCAAAATTGATAGTACCCAAGTCGGGGGTTCTGAAATGCAACAGCAAATCATGAACATGCTTAAAAAGCAATTTCAAAAAACGTATTTGCTTACTTTCAATAAAACAGAATCCCAATATAAAGAAGACGTTGAGTTGGCTCCTCCAGCCACCGGAGGGGGTATGGTATTCGTGATGTCTGACAATGGTTCGGGTGTTTTGTACAAGGATTTAAAAAATCAAACCTATACCAACCAAGTTGAGTCCTTTGGTAAACAATTTCTTATCAAAGACACCGTTCAGCCCATAGAATGGACCTTACACCAAGAAACTAAAAATATTGGAACATATTCCTGTTTCAAAGCGACATTTACCAAACAAGTCGAAGGGCATTCTATGGTGTCTTACAGCACTGATAGTAAAGATTCTTCTACTGATAACGCAATATCTGAACCAAAGATGATAACCCAAACGGTAACCGCTTGGTACACCCCACAAATTCCAATTAACAATGGACCAGATCAATACCAAGGATTACCAGGACTGATTTTGGAAGTCAATGACGGAGATTTAACCATTTTGTGTAGTAAAATCACCTTAAATCTAAAAAAGATGGTCGATATTCAAGAGCCCAAAAAAGGTAAATTAGTTACTCGAGATGAACATTCAAAAATTATGATGAAGAAAATGAAAGAAATGAATGAACAATATAAAGGCCGTGGCTCAAATGAAAACACCTTTGAAATTCGTGTAGGAGGATAATTGCTTTTGTGAAGAATTTAACGCCCTAAATTGAAACAAACCTTAAATTTGTAAATAGAAAACAAAATTATATGTATTTCAATTTCAGACGATTAACACTTCTCGGAGTTTATATAGTCGCCACCGTGGTGGGACATACTCAAAATTTTCAAGGACATGCATACTACATGTCCAAAACCAGTCCAGATTTAGATAGTTGGGGTGGTCAACAAATGAGTGAAGCCCAAAAGAAGCAAATTATGGACCGCATGCGAAGTATGTTCGAAAAAACATTCGTATTAACATTCGACAAAGAGGCTTCAATTTTTAAGGAAGAGGAAGTGTTAGAGGCGCCGGGTCAGCGTGGTTTTGGAATGTGGGGAAATAGTTTTGCAGCAGGACCTCAGTACAAAAATGTAAAATCACAACAATTCATCCAAGATCAAGAATTTTTTGGACGTCAATTTTTAATAACAGATTCCCTCCAAAAGTTAGACTGGAAGTTGGGATCAGAAACCAAGCAGATCGGACAATACCTGTGTATGAAAGCAACAGCCACAAAAACTGTTGATGAGTTTGACTGGCGCAGTATGCGACGCCGTGACCGTGGTAGAGACAATAAAAAAACCCAACAAGATTCAACAAAAACTAACTCTGTCTCAGATGAAATCGAAGTGCCAAAAACCATTGAAGTAACCGCTTGGTACACCCCTCAAATTCCCGTAAATCAAGGCCCAGGAGAGTTCTGGGGATTACCGGGTCTCATTCTTGAGGTCAATGCAGATCGAACCACCATATTGTGTTCCAAGATTGTGATGAATCCTGAGGATAAAGCCTTAATTGAAGCGCCAAAAAAAGGAAAAGTAATTTCCAGAAAAGATTACAATGCGACGGTCATACAAAAAATGGAAGAAATGCGTAACATGTATCGAGGACGTGGTGGACGCGGACGGTACTAATCTATTAAATTAACTCAAAACTCAAATTATGAAATTTTACTTTAGCATTCTTTTTATGCTCTTTTGTACCCTATCATTTTCACAAGTCAAACTGGAGGGCTATGTAAAAGATTCTTTGGGAAATCCACTTGAATTGGCTAATGTTATTGCCATAAACAAAGCGACAAGTGCTTTAGATTCTTATGGTATTACAAATGATGAGGGACGATACCGCTTGGATCTCAAAAAGAATACCACTTATTCTGTACAAGTGAGCTATATTGGGATGAAGTCTTTGAGCCAAATTGTTGAAACTACTGATTCTAACTTCACCCAAGACTTTACGCTGGAAGAAGATAATGCTTTGGATGAGGTCGAATTGACCTACGAAATGCCTGTCACGATTAGCGGGGATACCTTGGTTTATAATGCAGATTCATTCAATAAAGGGACGGAGCGAAAACTTGAGGATGTTTTAGAAAATCTTCCAGGTGTGGAAATTAATGATGATGGCCAAGTGGAAGTTGAAGGAAAAGTAGTCTCCAAGTTGATGGTAGAAGGAAAAGATTTTTTTGATGGTGATACTAAACTTGCTACTAAAAACATTCCTTCAAATGCCGTTGATAAAGTTCAAGTTTTAAAAAATTACTCCGAAGTCAGCCAATTGGGAGGTGTGACCAATAACCAAAATAATGTCGCTATAAATATTAAACTTAAAGAAGGGAAAAAGAATTTTTGGTTTGGAAATGTAACCGCTGGTGCAGGAGATTCTGATGATAAAACCCTTTATTTGGCCCAGCCAAAACTATTTTATTACAGTCCTGATTACAGTATTAATTTTATAGGCGATTTGAATAACATTGGTGAAGTTGCTTTTAGTCGGAGAGATTATTTCAACTTCACAGGTGGCTTTCGTCGTCCGAGTTTGAGTAGTGGCACTAATTTAAATTTGGGCAATAACGACATTGGATTCTTAACACTTCAAAACAACAGAGCTAAGGATATTAATACCAAGTTTGGCGCTACCAATTTCAGTTGGTCACCAAATAGCGCTCTAGATCTTGGTGGATTTGCTATTTTTTCAAACAGTCGGAATGAACTTCAAGAAAATCGTTCCATTCAATACACCGATTCCGATTTGGGTATTCCAGATGAAAGAACAGAAAGCAATACCGTTCAAGAAAATAACTTGGGTATGCTCAAATTATCTGCCAAATATCAGCCCAATGCCAATAATCAACTGGAGTATGATGTTTTTGGGCAAATGTCTAAAAGTGAGCAAGACCAACGCCTTTTTTCATCCATTAATAACAACATTGACCAAATGGAAGAAACCACACCTTATAATGTGAGTCAGAATTTGAATTACTATTACACACTGAATGAGAATAATATTTTTGCGCTTGAAGCTCAGCATGTTATCAAAGATGAAGACCCCTTTTATAATGCCATTTTAGAAGACAAATTGAACTATGATGGAACCGCCGCCAATCTTGGACTAGATGACACGCAAAGTAATTATAATTTGGCTCAAGAAAAACGGGTCAGATCAAACCAGTTGGATGCCAAATTGGACTATTGGAATATTTTGAATAAAAAAAGTAACATTAATTTGACATTTGGTACGATTTTGAGTCACCAAAAATTTGATTCCAATATTTTTCAATTCTTAGACGATAATTCAAGGTTTGATTCAACTCCAACTATAAACGATGGCTTAGATGCCAATGCCATTGATTACAATTTTTCTGATATATACCTAGGACTTCATTATCGATTAAAAACAGGAATTTTTACCATTACTCCAGGAATTTCAGGGCACGCCTATCACGTTCAAAACACACAATTTGGACAGACGGTTACAGACAAATTTTTCAGATTTTTACCAGATTTGAATATTATAGTCCAACTTAAAAAGAGTGAAACCTTAAATCTCACTTATAGCATGCAAACACAATTCACCGATGTTTCAAATTTTGCCAGTGGCTTGGTGCTGAATAACTACAATGCTTTATTTTCCGGAAACCCAGCTCTAGAAAATGCGTTGTCTCACAATGTAAACTTATTTTACTACAGTTTTAATATGT
This sequence comes from Flavobacteriaceae bacterium, assembly GCA_049889395.1. Taxonomy (GTDB): domain Bacteria; phylum Bacteroidota; class Bacteroidia; order Flavobacteriales; family Flavobacteriaceae; genus UBA3537. The sequence goes on along the minus strand of JBMHDM010000041.1, from coordinate 647 downwards.
TCAATTACACCAATGTTTTTGCGAGTGTTAATTATAACAAAAGTATCGATAATATTCGAACGGAGTCTATATTTCAACCGGGTAGCGTGATTCGTGTTTCGACCCCATTTAACTCTCCTTTTGCCGATGAAAGTATTTCTGCTAATGGTCGTTTTCAAAGAACTTTTGGGAAAATTAGAGGAACTATTAGAGCTAATTTTAATTATTCGAAATTCAATCAGTTTATTCAAAATCGACGGTCAGTAAATGAGAATTTTTCACAATCCTATCGCGCCCAAGTGCGAACCAATTTTCGTACAGCACCCAACTTGGATTTGAGCTACCGTTATTCTATACAAGACAATAACCTCGGACCAAACAGCACCAAATTCTTTACCAAGAGTCCATCCATTGAGTTGGATGCATTGTTTTTAAAATCATTCACCTTTAGAACGGATTATTCTTATAATGATTTTAGTGACGAAAACGGTACGATTAACACTTTTGAATTTTGGAATGCCTCATTATCCTATCGAAAAGATGAAGATGCAAAGTTTGAATATGAAATTAAAGCGACAAACCTGTTGGATACACGTGCACAAAGCCAAAGTAATGCGGGTAATATTTCGGTGAGCGCCACGGAATATTTTATTCAACCCCGTTTTATC
>JBMHDM010000040.1:0-13511 GCA_049889395.1 Flavobacteriaceae bacterium | reverse complement strand
TTTTGCCCCTTTAGCTGTTCGGCAGTGTAAAACTCTGCAATACCCGAAACAATAGTTCGAGTTTCAGAACCGATATCAACAGAAAGTAGCATTAACTTTTTTGTCTTAGGCATTTTTTCAGCAGACATAATGGTCCCGATACGAAGATCCATTTTTGAGAAATCATCAAAATCTATGGTTGGTTTTTGAGGTTCGATCTGATGTTGTTGGGCATTGATGGACTTACTCTCTTGCAATTTTTGAAGCTGGGTTTCAATTTTTGTATCGTCAATCTTGGTAAATAATAAAGCGGCTTGTCCTATTGTATGGTTTTTGGGCAAAAGCATTTGACCATCTCCAATATTGTCCCAACCTATTTGAGGGGAGAGCTTTAGCATTTGCTTGAGTTTTTTTGCGGTAAAAGGCAAAAAAGGTTCTGACAAAACAGCCAATGCAGCAGCCAGTTGTAGGGCTGTATTCATGACTGTTTGAACTCTAACTGGATCAGTTTTAATAACTTTCCAAGGTTCTTCGTCGGCTAAATATTTATTGCCAGTACGGGCCAAATTCATAAGAATTTGACTGGCTTCTCTAAATCGGAATCTGTCTAATGAATCTTCTAATTTTTTTGGGGTTTGCTGGAGTTCGTCAAGGGCCTGCTGGTCTGTTATTGATAACGACGATGGTTCAGGAACAATACCATCGTAGTATTTTTGTGTTAAAACTAACACTCTATTAATAAAGTTTCCATAGATGGCCACCAACTCATTATTGTTTCGGGCCTGAAAATCTTTCCAAGTAAAATCATTATCTTTGGTTTCAGGTGCTGTGGCAGTCAAGACATAGCGCAAGACATCCTGTTGATCAGGGAAATCATTTAGGTATTCTGGCAACCATACGGCCCAGTTTTTAGAGGTCGATAATTTTTGTCCTTCGAGGTTTAGGAACTCATTGGCAGGAACATTTTGAGGCAGAATATAGCTTCCTTCAGCTTTAAGCATCGCAGGAAAAATAATACAATGAAACACGATGTTGTCTTTTCCGATGAAATGCAGCAGAGTGGTGTTTTTATCTTTCCAATAGGGTTCCCAGTCTTTGCCATTGGATTCGGCCCATTCTTTTGTAGAAGAAATATATCCAATTGGGGCATCAAACCAGACGTACAACACTTTGCCATCGGCATCTTTAGCTGGAACTGGAATACCCCAATCCAGATCGCGGGTTACCGCACGGGGTCTCAAGCCATCATTAATCCAGGACATACACTGTCCATATACATTGGGTTTCCAATCGTTTTTATGATCTACTCCAATCCATTTCTTGAGAAAATCTTGATATTGATCCAAAGGGAGGTACCAATGTTTTGTCGATTTGAGTTCTGGAGTATTTCCTGTAATGGCAGATTTAGGTTGAATTAAATCTGTGGCATTATGGCTGGTCCCACAGGCCTCACATTGGTCACCATAGCTTTCGGTATGACCACATTTTGGGCAAGTGCCTATTACAAAACGATCGGCCAAAAATTGTTGCGCCTGCGCATCATAGAGTTGGTCTGTAGTTTCGACAATGAATTTGTCTTTGTCGTCAAGGGTTTTAAAAAAATCGGATGCTGTTTCGTGGTGAATAGCCGCAGAAGTCCGCGAATAATTGTCAAAAGAAATTCCAAATTCTTTGAACGAATTTTTGATAATATTGTGATATTGATCGACGACATCTTGGGGGCTAACCCCTTCGTTTTTGGCTTTAATGGTGATGGGGACACCATGTTCATCACTACCACAAATAAAAACCACATCATGCCCCTTTAGCCTTAAATATCGGGCATAAATGTCGGCTGGTACATAGACACCCGCTAAGTGTCCAATATGGATGGGTCCATTGGTGTAAGGTAAGGCAGCTGTAAGCGTGTATCGTTTGGCCATTTTTCAGATTGTAGCAACAAAAATACACAAATAAAGCAGCATAGTAAACCAATGCTGAAAGAATTTTATATCTTTACAGAAAGCCCTTTTAAATGCGAATCATATATTTGTTTGTTGTCTTACTTTTGGTGGGCTGCACTCAACCTAAAACCGCTGCAATGACGCCACAACCCCACTCGCTTAACAATCCAATAAGTCGGATTGCACCACCCTATTTAAAACAAGGGGATTCTGTTGCTATTGTGGCACCTGCTGGAATTTTAAAAGATCGATATGCTGGTATTTCGGCAGCAGAAACATTACTGAAATCATGGGGATTGGTTCCTGTTTTGGGTCAATATGTTTTTGCTCAAAACCATCATTTTGCTGGTACAGATGAAAACAGATTATCAGATTTGCAGTGGGCACTCGATGATCCAAAAGTAAAAGCAGTTTGGTGTGCAAGAGGCGGATATGGGAGTATGCGCATCATCGACCAGCTTAATTTTGAATCGTTTAAAGAATCGCCCAAGTGGATTGTTGGATACTCTGACATCACAACGCTGCATAATAAAATTAATGGACTTGGAATTGAATCGATTCATGGCATGATGGCTGTTAATATGGAATTGAATGACAATGACATTCAACATTCAATAGAATCTTTGAAAAAGAGTCTATTTGGCCAATTACATTCCTATAAAATTATAGCACACGATGCCAATAAATTTGGTCAGGCTAAAGGCATATTGGTTGGGGGGAATTTGACCCTTTTAGCTGCTCAACTGGGGAGTGAAACACAATTAGACACCCAAAATAAAATTTTGTTCATTGAAGAAATTGGCGAATACAAATATCATATTGATCGCATGCTGCAAAGTTTAAAGCGTGCTGGATATTTTGAAGATTGTGCAGGGATCATTGTGGGTGATATGACTCAAATTAAAGCCAATACAACAGTATGGGGTAGTAGCACAGCGCAACTCATTTTGGACGTGCTGGAAGATTATAATTTCCCCATAGCTTTTGGTTTTCCAGCTGGGCATGAATCAGAAAATCGCGCCCTAATATTTGGCCGAAATATAAATCTTAACGTAAATAAAACCTCAACTAAAATCACGTTTTAACTACCCCAATAATTGATGAGCACCAACTACCAATTAGGTCGTCAAGGTGAAGGGCGGCGGCAAAATTTTTGACCACAAATGGGTATCATATTTTGGAGCGAAATTACCGATACCTCAAAGCCGAGGTGGATATTATTGCCATAAAGAACAACTCCTTGGTGGCTATTGAAATCAAGACCCGTTCCAGCGATTTTTTTGGCGCTCCAGAAACATTTCTCAAACCCCAACAGCAACAACGAATTGTTTGAGCAATTAACCATTATGTTAAACAAAACAAATTGGATGTTGATGTTAGATTTGACATCATCAGCATTTTGAAAAAAGGGCATAAATTGAGCATCAATCATATTCCAAACGCCTTTTATCACTTTTGAAGAAATGGCAATAATTCGTCTATATTTTGCGGTTTAGCTATAATTGTTTTGTCGGCATTTAAAACCAAAAAATGAGGCGTTGCTGAAATATTATACAATTCCACCAAAGGGTGCTCCCATTTTCCCATCGCCAGAACATGTGTGAGGGCGATCCAAGTATATTTTAAGTCATTCCATTTATAAACATCAGTTTCCAGGCTGACAGCTATAATTTTAGTAACAGATTTATCAATCGTAGTCGCTTTATTTTGAATGATTGGCATATCATCCATGCAATGGCTGCAGCTACTACTCCAAAAAATTAATATATATGTTTTCGCATCTTTTAAATCGTGTAATGTCATACTCGAACTGTTGGTTGCAGCTACTTCAATTTCAAAATTTGGCGCTTTGGCTCCTTATGCGGTACGTTCGAAATCTATGATTTCATTTAGAGTGACTTTGTCATTTAATTTTTGTGCAAGTGGTTTTAAAATATTTGATGCCGTAAACAGTGCCGCTGGCTCATAATTGGCTTCCAAAAGTTGATCAAACATCGATAACATTATAGCATATCTTGTGGGATCCTTGGCAGACTGAGTTAAAACTTGATTTAAATCTTTAATATTCTTTGATAATAATTCATTTGTTAGGTCTTTTGATCCATTAAATCCAAACAAGAAATTTGAAACGTGTTCTATAAAAAAATTGGAGGATTTTAGTATGTCATTTTCAAAATCTACGGCATCAAAGTATTGAGATTTTACGTTACTGATATATGTCTTTAATGACTCGAACTGTTTTGGAATGTAACGTCCGTTAGCGTATATAAAATTCGATGCTAATAGACCCTTAGACTGGGTTTCAAATTTGGATTGTTGTTGTTGCTGCACCTCAAATATTCGCATCACGTCCAAACTATCAACAACAGGTTTACTGTAAGCGTTTCCGATATCCTGCCCTATTTTAGACATCGCCTTTCTATAATCTATCAGTAGTTTATTTTCTCGGGATTGTTTAAAAGACAGTCCTGTATCAGCATTAAAGGATAGTTGAATATTCTCTGTCCCGTTATAGATGATGTCAAAGTTATAAATCTCTTGTGGTAGACCATAAACTAGTTTGTATATTCCTGTTGTGAATGTACTATCTAAAGGGATTGTAAATTGACCATCCTCATCAAATTCTACATGCGTCTTGTAGTCAAGATAATCGGGATGCACTTGGTATAACATGGCCATATCATATGACTCTTTGGGTGTAAAATTCCCCTGAATGCTATATTGAGAAAGCAAGACATTGGGTATTAGGGTTAGCAGTAGGATTAGGGGGTATTGCACAATTCTTTTGATATTATTTAAGCAAAAATTAAGCTAATGTGTCTTTCAATAAATTCAAGGTATTTTCTAAGGATTTGATGTTGTTAAACGTAAGGAGAAGACGCAACCCAGATCGAGTTTTCTTCTCTTTCATGGCAGCAATTTTTGGATTTTGCTGTACGTATTGTAGTAATTTTGAGAATTGAGGACTTTCAAAAAATGAGCTATTTTGATCAGAAATAAAGTAGCCCACAAATTTTTGATTTTTCATGATAATTTTTTCCAACCCCAGCTGCGTTCCAACCCACTTGATTCTAACACTATTCAAAAGATCAATTACAGGGGTTGGCGGCGGTCCAAATCGATCCGTAATATTGGATTCAAATTGTTGAAGTTCCTCCTGCGTTTTGATGTCGTTCAGTTCAGTGTAGAGCCGCAATCGTTCCGAGATGCTATTAACATAGTCATCTGGAAAAAGTAATGAAAAATCAGAATCAATGGTCAATTCTCGAACATAGGATCGATTTGTTTCGTTCTCAAATAACCCCTCAAATTCATTAGCTTTAAGCTCATCTATGGCTTCACTTAGAATTTTTTGATAGGTTTCAAAACCAATGTCATTAATAAAACCGCTTTGTTCACCACCAAGCAAATCACCAGCCCCTCGTATTTCTAAATCTTTCATGGCTATATTGAATCCACTCCCTAAAGCGGTATACTGTTCCAATGCGGAAATTCGTTTTCGGGCATCATCGGTCATGACATGATAATCCGGAGTTATGAAATAACAGAATGCTTTCTTGTTACTTCGCCCGACTCGGCCACGCATTTGATGCAAATCACTCAATCCAAAATTATTAGCGTTATTTATAAAAATGGTGTTGGCGTTTGGTACATCTAGTCCACTTTCGACAATAGTGGTGCTGACCAAAACGTCGTAGTCACCTGCCATAAAATCCAACATGAGTTGCTCCAATTTTCGCCCTTCAAGTTGTCCATGACCAATTGCAATTTTTGCATCGGGGACCAAGCGTTGAATGAGACCTGCCACTTCTTTAATGTTTTCAATCCTATTATGAATAAAAAAGACTTGACCCGCTCTTTGAATTTCATAGCTTATAGCGTCTCTAATGATAGTTTCATTCAAACGAATAACCTGACTTTCTATCGGAAATCTGTTGGGTGGTGGTGTACTGATGACAGAAAGGTCTCTAGCAGCCATCAAACTAAACTGTAATGTTCGTGGGATTGGAGTAGCTGTTAAAGTCAAAACATCAACATTTTCCCGCAGGGTTTTGAGTTTATCTTTGACAGCCACTCCAAATTTTTGTTCTTCATCAACTATCAAAAGACCCAAGTCTTTAAAATGGACGGACTTGTTTACTAACTGATGAGTCCCTATGATAATATCAATAGACCCGGAGGCCAATTGTTCTAGAGTTTCTTTTTTTTGTTTAGCAGTCTTGAATCGATTGAGATAATCTACAGTAACAGGAAAGTCTTTAAGTCGTTCTTTAAATGTCTTGGCATGTTGAAAGGCCAATATGGTTGTTGGCACCAAAACAGCAACTTGTTTGCCATTGTCAACCGCCTTGAAAGCGGCTCTGATGGCAACTTCAGTTTTGCCAAAACCAACATCACCACAAACCAAACGATCCATAGGGCGTTCGCTTTCCATATCACTTTTAATATCGGTAGTTGCAGTTATTTGATCTGGTGTATCCTCATACACAAATGAAGACTCCAACTCCAATTGCATAGCACTGTCTGGGCGGTACTGAAATCCTTTTTGAAGTTTGCGCTTGGCGTATAACTGTATCAGGTTAAAGGCAATCTCTTTAACTTTAGATTTCGTCTTTTGTTTTAAGGTTTTCCAAGCTTTACTCCCCAGTTTGTAGATTTTTGGAGGTTTACCTTCCTTGCCATTGTATTTGGTAATTTTATGTAAAGCGTGAATACTAAGATAAAGGATATCTCGTTCCCCATAAAACAATTTAATGGCTTCCTGAAGTTTACCCTCAACTTCTATCTTTTTGAGCCCTCCAAATTTCCCAATACCGTGATCAATATGAGTGACATAATCACCAACTTCTAAGCTATTTAATTCTTTAAGCGTAAGGGCTTGTTTTTTGGCATAGCCATTTTTTAAATGAAACTTGTGATAGCGTTCAAAAATTTGATGGTCAGTATAATAGGCTAATTTATTGTCATGATCTATAAAACCCTGATAAAGCGGCAAGATCACTGTTTTGTAGTGAACCGTTTGATCTTGATCTTCAAAAATATCTTGAAATCGCTGCGCCTGTTGCGTATTTGAACAGCAAATAAAGGTTTGGTAACCATCGATGTGAAGTTGATTTAAATCTTCAATTAATAGATTAAATTGTTTATTAAAAGCAGGCTGAGGCGTTGTATCATAAGCAATGGCATGGGCTTTGTCAATGTCAAAGAAAGTTTGAGATCCAAACTCAATGATTGAAAATTTAGTAAGCTGTTGTTTAAAATTTGAAGCCGTACAAAATAGATTTTCTGGAGAGATCTGTTGTACTTCTCCACTTTGTTTGGCGTGAATGGCTCGGGCTTTCTCAAATAAGCGATCGGTTGTTTGAAACAACTGTGGCAAACCCGTTGCACAAATGACTGTTTGTGGCGAAATATACTCCAAAAATCCAACTCGTTTTTCGCTGTTATGCTTATGTTCAATATTGGGTACAATCTGAATACTCTGGTGTGTCTTTAACGATAACTGAGATTCAATATCAAAAGTTCTTATACTTTCTACCTCATCCCCAAAAAATTCAAGTCGAAAAGGTGTGTCATAAGCAAAAGAAAAGACGTCCACAATGCCACCACGAATAGAAAATTCTCCAGGCTCCGTAACAAAATCCACACGCTTGAAGTTATAATCAAATAAAACAGCATTGAGAAAATCAACACTAATCTGGTCTGTTATTTTTACTTTTAATGTGTTGTTTGTAAGTTCTTTTTTGGACCATACTTTTTCGAACAGAGCCTCGTGATAGGTAATGATAATGGCTGGTTTTTTCTGAGAATTGATACGATTCAAAACTTCGGTCCGAAGTAGTACATTGGCATTATCCGTATCTTCAATTTGATAAGGCCTACGGTAACTTGCAGGGTAAAACAACACACTCCCTTTGGGTAAAAGTAATTCCAAATCATTGAGATGAAAGGCCGCCGATTCTTTCGATTCAAATAGAAATAAAAAAGGCTTATCAACAGATCTAAATAGTTCTGATACGGCAAACGAAATGGCGGAGCCAACAGCTCCATTTAGTTGTATATTTTGTTGGGAATTAGATATGGATTCGCGCAGTTTTTGAAGTATCAAAGACTGTCGGAAATGCTCTGAAAAAATGGTTTGACCCAATGTTCAAATAATTTTTGCAAATATAAGACAATAGCCCTTTAATGTGTGGTTTATTTTAAATCATTCTTTGGTAAAAAATCTTTATTGTATTAAAAATTTATGTAGGTTTGTGATGAACCCTAACACATAATTATGTCCTATTCAGACCTTTTTGACAGTGGATTTAAAAAACGAAATAAAGATCATTTTGCAGCCATAGTACGAATCGCTATGGACGACAATATTGTAACGGATGAAGAAAAATCATTTCTAGATCGTTTGGCAAGACGATTAGAAATTCCTCCAGCCGTTTACGAGGATATATTGAAACACTACAATACCCATCCCATCAATCCTCCAACTAGCTCAGAGCAACGCCTTGAACGATTATTCGACTTGGCTCGAATGGTCTATGCTGATAACATCAAGGATGATGGGGAAGTTAGAATTTTGACCAAAATTGCAATCGGATTAGGATATAGCAACAATTCCAATGAGATTGTTGCAAAGGCTTTAGAAGCTGTTTCTGATGGAACTATCAACTATGAGACGTTCCGATCAAAAATTTTAGGATAAGTTTAGACGTCAATTCAAAGCGTCCATCAATTTGGATTTGCCATTTTGAGTAAAATCAACAACGCATGGTGATTCTAGTCAAATGAACTTTTTTCTGTATGTAAATAAACCCTATTTCCTGACTGTATGATTAACTACCACGTAACATAATGATAAAATATTCGTCAAATTCAAAAAGACAGCTATGGACATTTTTTTGATTATTATTGCTTTATTTCTAATGATATTGGGAATTCTTGGAAGTTTTTTACCCATGCTTCCTGGGCCAATTACCAGTTGGCTTGGCTTTTTGATGCTTAAATTTTCTACCCTTATTGAAATATCGAACCTATTTTTAATCATTACACTTATTATTGCGCTTTTGATTTGGGTACTGGACTACTTTATTCCTGCACTGGGCACCAAAAAATTTGGCGGATCCAAGTATGGAATTATTGGCACCACGTTAGGCTTAATAATAGGGATTATATCACCTATTCCTGGAGGAATAATCATAGGGCCATTTTTAGGCGCTTTAATTGGAGAGTTATTTAATAGAGCTGATTCCGAAACAGCTCTAAAAGCGGCTTTTGGGTCTTTCCTCGGCTTCATAACCTCAACATTTTTAAAATTTGTTGTGGCAGTTATTTATTTTGGTCTTTTTATGTCCATCATTTGGGAAAACAAGTCAGTTTTTTATTAAATTTATGCACCACTTTTAACTACATGAGATATGAACTCCTCTCCTTCTATTTTTTTATTAAAACAACTAAAATTAACAATTATGAATAGACAACTCCTTGCGTTGTTCTTAACTTCTTTATTTTCACTGACCAGCGTGATAGCCCAAGAACAACAAGAATCTGTTTACGATTACAACGCCGCATTTGGCCATGGCTTTTATACAAACAACGGATCACCCACGCGTTCTGCTAGCGGAAAACCAGGACATGCCTATTGGCAAAATAGTGCCGATTATAGCATTCAGGTTCACCTAGATGACGCAGCCAAAAAAATAACCGGAAGTGAAACTATCACCTACACCAATAACAGCCCAGATGATTTATCGTTTTTATGGATTCAAATGGATCAAAATCTGTTTAAAAAAGACTCCAGAGGAAATGCCATTATCCCATTGAGTGGTAGTCGAAATGGTGCCAAAGGCCAAAACTTTGATGGAGGATACGATATTGGCAAGGTGACCTTGGGATACAAATCAACAACGAAGCGTAAAGGTTCAACCAAGAACAAACGAAAAAATAAAATAAACCTCAACGAAGTTAATGCTGAATATAAAATCAGTGACACTCGTATGAAAATTATACTGCCAAAACCTTTAAAAGCAAATGGTGGTACAATCAATATTAATATTGATTTTTCGTTTACCTCACCAGACTACGGATCTGACCGTATGGGCGTTTTGGAAACTCAAAATGGTCGAATTTTCAATCTTGCACAGTGGTACCCCCGAATGTGTGTCTACGATGATATTTCAGGGTGGAATACCTTACCTTACTTAGGTGCAGGTGAATTTTATCTAGAATATGGTACTTTCGATGTTCACATCACTTCGCCAGCAGACCACCTTGTGGTTTGTTCAGGAGAATTATTAAACCCAGAAGAAGTTTACACAGAGACTCAACTCAATCGATTAAAACAAGCTGCAAATAGCGATGAAACTGTTATTATTCGCTCTGCAGAAGAGGTTAACGACCCTGCATCTAGACCACAAGGGCAAGATGAACTCACTTGGAAATTTAGAATCGAAAATTCTCGTGATGTAGCCTGGTCATCCTCATCAGCTTTTATTCTAGATGCGGCAAGAATCAATTTGCCTAGCGGAAAAAAATCCATGGCGCTTTCAGTATATCCAGTTGAAAGTAACACTATGGATTCATGGGCTCGTTCAACAGAGTATACAAAAGCTTCAATAGAACATTATTCAGAAAAATGGTATGAATACCCTTACCCGGCTGCAATAAATGTAGCCGGAAATCAAGGTGGAATGGAATATCCAGGAATTGTATTTTGTAGTTGGAAAAGTAAAAACGCCTCATTGTGGGGTGTTACAGATCACGAATTTGGACACATTTGGTTTCCCATGATAGTCGGATCTAATGAACGTCTTCATGCTTGGATGGATGAAGGTTTCAATACCTTCATTAACTCGTTGAGCACAGAAGCCTTTAATGACGGTGAATATAAAGAAAACACACCTAACATGCACAGATTTTCAAGCATATTAGTCAATGATCGCTTGGAACCCATTTACACTACGCCAGATAACATGAAAGAACGAAACTTAGGGCTACTAGCTTATTATAAACCAGGAATTGGCCTAACAATGCTCCGTGAACAGATACTTGGTATAGATCGTTTTGATGAAGCCTTTACGGAGTATATTAAAAGATGGGCCTACAAACACCCAACTCCAGACGATTTTTACAGAACCATAGAAAATGTATCTGGAGAAGATTTAAGTTGGTTTTGGCGCGGTTGGTTTATTCACAAATGGAAACTAGATCAAGCTATCACCCGTGTTAAATATGAAGATGGTGATGCCTCAAAAGGCGCTATCGTTACTGTGGAAAATTTACAACAAATGCCAATGCCTGTTATTCTAGAGTTTACCACTGAAAGCGGTACAAAAACCCGTCAAACACTTCCAGTTGAAATATGGAAAAGAAATACCAAATGGACTTTTAAATACGATTCTAACGAACCGTTAAAAAGTGTGGTAATTGATCCTGATTTTGTATTTCCAGATGTAGATTCTACTAACAACCGATGGACTCCTGAAATTGCAGCAGAAAACGCGGAAGACTTGAGCCCATATGTCGGAGATTTTTCATCACCTGCATTCCCTATGGTGATTAAAATTTCTGACAATAACGGCGAGCTAACGGCAACAGCTGAGGGACAACCGCCTTTGACCCTTTCCAATGAGGGAAGTGGTAAATTCCTTGCCGAAGAAGCTGGAATTGAAATGCAATTTAATGCCGAAAAAAATGGATTTGAATTAAATATTGGTGGACAAGTATTTGAGTTTACAAAAAAATAAACATCCTTAAACCTCAAAAAAAGGCAACCCAAGAGGTTGCCTTTTTTTATAAATCTATCTTAAAACCACGCTCAATCAGATGGAGATTTAATACTTTTAAAATCTAAAATCATGTCCAAAAGTTGACTAAACAAAAGCTCAATATCGTTTGGCTTAAACGTGACCTAAGAACGCAGGACCACGCTCCATTTTATCATGCAGAACGCTCAAATACACCCTATATCGTCATTTATATTTTCGATCAAGATTTGATTGACCATCCTGATTATGGAGTCCGGCATTTACAATTTATCTACCACTCTATTATCTCCATAAACAACACATTAAAGTCTTATCAAAGAAAAGTTCATATCTTCTATGGAAAAACAATAGAGGTATTTAAATTCATGTCAGAATCCTACATCATTGAGTCTTTGATGAGTTATTATGAAAGTGGCATAATGAGATCTTGGGAGCGCGATAAAATGGTTGCTCAATTTTGTAACAATCACAACATTAGATGGCAAGAATTTCAACAAAATGGAGTGGTTAGGGGGTTAAAAAACAGACATAATTGGGCAGAATCATGGCAAACTTACATGAAAGAACCTCAAATCAAAAATACATTTTCTACAGGTAAAGGTATTTCACTTAATCACAATTTCTCATTTCCGAAACATTTACAACAACAAGTCGATCATTATCCCAAATCTTTTCAACCTGCTGGTGAACAAAACGCTTGGCGTTATCTCAAATCTTTTATGCAAGATCGTGGAAAAAATTATCAAAAATATATTTCAAGCCCCTCCAAAAGTCGCTTGAGCTGTAGTCGAATGTCTCCCTTTATAAGTTGGGGTAATATTAGTGTAAAACAGGTTTATCAATTTGTACAACATCATCCCCATTATTTAAAACATAAAAGAGCAATATCAGCCATGCTAACCAGACTGCATTGGCACTGTCATTTTATTCAAAAATTTGAAATGGAATGCACCTACGAAACTAACTGTATCAATGCGGGATATGAACTGCTGGAGCGATCCAAAGATAATTTTAATTTAAGCGCGTGGAAATTGGGACAAACAGGTTATCCGTTAGTAGATGCTTGCATGCGCGCTTTGGAGCAAACGGGATGGATCAACTTTAGAATGCGTGCCCTTCTCGTTTCTTTTCTAACTCTGAATTTAGATCACGATTGGAGAGATGGGGTCTATCATTTGGCACGATTATTTTTGGATTACGACCCCGGAATTCACTACCCACAATTTCAAATGCAAGCTGGAACCACAGGCATCAATACTATAAGGCTATATAACCCCACTAAAAATGCCATTGAACAAGATCCTGATGGTGCTTTTATTAAACAATGGATTCCTGAACTAAAAGCTGTGCCTCAAGAATTCATTCATGAACCTTGGAAAATGAGTGTCATGGAGCAGCAATTTTGCGGAGTCATTATTGGACAAAATTACCCTAAACCAATAGTGAATTTGGAGGACAGTTCCAGAACTGCACGTAAAAAAGTCTGGGGACACCGCAAGCACCCTTTGGTAAAACAAGAAAATGTGAGAATCTTAAAAAAGCATGTTAAACGACGATAGAGCTTATCCGTTATAAAAAAAGCCCTCCGTTTTACAGGAAAGCTTCTCACTGGTTTGTCAAACCACTGGTAATCTAATGATTACCTCAACACAACTTCATTCGTACCTTTATGACTTTAAAGTACTTTGCGGTCTGGACGGGACTCGAACCCGCGACCCCCTGCGTGACAGGCAGGTATTCTAACCAACTGAACTACCAAACCGTTGCTCTGTAGCGAATGCAAATATACACTGCATTTTTAATACCGCAAACGTTTTTATTTATT
>JBMHDM010000039.1:0-42924 GCA_049889395.1 Flavobacteriaceae bacterium | reverse complement strand
TGAATTGATGTTAATATTTCTACCCATACCTATCAAAGCCAAGTATTTTATTCCAGCCATTATAGCGCTAGATTTATTTTCAGCTGTTACAGGTGTATCTATATTTAGTCCAAGTAATACGGCTTACATTGCTCACATTGGCGGGGCTCTCACAGGATTCTTACTGATGTATTTTTGGAAAAAAAATCAATTTGACAAATACCGTTGGAATTAAATGACTACGCTCAATCAAGATATTAAAGACAAATTATCTAGACTTCACCTACTAGAGAGAATCATTTTGATTAATGTAGTTTTATTTCTTTTGGATGCTTTATTTAGAGTAATGAGCAGTAGCGGTTCCTCATTTTTGTTGGATTGGTTTTCTTTGTCAAATGAATTTTGGGAAGTCATAATCAATCCATGGACAGTTTTTAGTTATGGATTTTTACATTACAACTTCACTCATCTATTTTTCAATATGTTGGTTTTGTATGTTTTAGCTCAAACCTTTTCCAATTTATTTCATCCTCGTCTAGCTTCAAAACTATATTTGCTAGGAATTTTGTTTGGGGCCATAACATTTATATTGACCAACTTACTCATCCCAAGTATTATAAATATCAATGGACCCTTGGTAGGGGCCTCTGCTGGGGTTCGTTCACTCATTTTATTTTTGTGCACATACATGCCCAACAGGCTTATAGGTTTCCTTACTTTTCGATTTAAACTAAAATACCTCGGAATAGTAATGGTTATATTGGACTTACCAGGTTTATTCTCAACAAATTCTGGTGGTACAATAGCTCATATTGGAGGGTATATTTTAGGGTATTATTATGCCAGACAAATACAGCTTGGAACAGAACCTTTTAGGTTCTTTGATCGTATATTAGATTTTTTAACGCGGCAAAAAGCGCTAAGGACCATTTATAAAAAGACAACAACGTCATTTGCAGGACAACCAAAAAAAGATTTTGACGCCTTCACCCATCAGAAACAAATTGATATTATTTTGGATAAAATCAGTAAAAGTGGATACGATAGCCTAACGCAACAAGAAAAAGACTTTCTCTTCAGGGCTGGTAAATAATATAGAATTGAAACGATTAAATATTTTTGATAAACTTATTTTTCTGCTCAATTCTGTTGCAGCAACACTACTAATATTGTCCTATGGTTTACCATATCTACCACCTAAAACCTTTTCATTCCTTTCAGTTTTGAGTTTAACAGTACCGTTTTTATTGGCATTGAATTTGGGTTTTGGATTATATTGGATTATTAGACTCAAACGTCATTTCATATTGTCGTTATTGGTTCTTTTGATGGGACTTAATCACATAAAATCTACATATAGTTTTAAAACGATTTCTTCAACAGAACCCAAAAACGATCTAAAAATAATGAGCTATAACGTAAGATTGTTAAATTATTACGATTGGATTGATTCCGAAGAAATACCTGAACAGATTAAACAATTTATTGACTCAAAAAGTCCTGACATACTGTGTGTTCAAGAATATCAGTCCAGTATTGCCAAAACAATTTCTTTACCCTTTTCTTTTCGTTCACCAAAAGGTTTAAAATCTGAATTGGTTATTTTTTCTAAATATCAACCCATAAAGACGGGAATTATCTCATTTCCAAACTCAGCCAATAGTGCACTTTTTGCCGACTTTAAAGTCCAATCCTATACCTTGAGAGTTTACAACATCCATTTGCAATCTTCGGGCGTCAACACCAATATCGATCATTTTGATTCAGAAAGTTCCGATAAAATGATAAATCAATTGAGTTCAACTTTTGTGATGCAACAACAACAAGCTGATTTGGTGGTCTCTCACATGACACAATCTCCTTATCCAATTTTGCTTTGTGGCGATTTTAATAATACCCCTTATTCATATATTTACAGGCAAATCAAGTCTGGTTTAAAAGATGCTTTTGAAGAAGCCGGAAATGGTTTTGGTCAAACATATTCCATGAATTACTATCCAGCACGAATCGATTTCATTATGGTAGATTCAACGATAACCGTAAATGAATTTACGACCCACAATGAAGAGTTTTCAGATCATTTTCCAATTTCAGCTTCACTAAATTTGAATAACTAAATAGTCGGTTCAATAGGAGGATGCGCCTCCAAATAACGCAATGTGTCTGGTCCAAGATTGAAGAGTAAATCCAAAATACTAAGGTTGTTTAAATACCCAAATTTGTTTTGAAAGACCTGAATGTAGGGCGTCGTCTTGATTTCATTTTTTGATCTGGCATTAATCAAAAATCTAAAATCTTCAGGATGATTTTTTTCAAATGTGTTTGATTCAATATAACACAAATCAAGGTCTATACACAAATTAATAGCGTTCATGCATTTATACAAAAACGGCAGTAATACATCATCCTTATTTTCGAAAAGAGGCCGTAAATCGTCCTCATAAAATTCAAAAAAAGGGGAGGTTCTATAGGCACTTTCCAAAGATTTCCAATGATTGACTTTCCACGGACTGCTATTATCTATAATGATATCGCTTGTTTTTTGTCTTTTTTTTTGGGTATAATGCACCGGTATATGTAGCCCCATTAATCCGTTTGAACCATAAATATAGCATCGATTTCTAAACGTTTGTTTTTGATAATGATCTTGAACTTCAAAACAGATTTTTCGCGAGTGATGAAAAACAATATAGTTGGCAATATTGGGAAAATATGACGGATAAATCAGACTCATCTGGAATGATTAAGTGTCTTGATTTTGGCGTTTCCGCCATTTGCCATAACCATAATTAATAAGAAGTAGAATCAAAAACGGTATTAGATAAGAGCGTCGTTCACCGTCGCCATGAACTGTTGTAAAGACTCTGTCCCAGCGAATTTTGTTGAATCCACTAGCATGAGTATCCCAGCTCATCCAAATAAATACAGGCTTACCAACAATATGATCTTCAGGTACATAGCCCCAACGACGCGCATCAGCAGACCGATCTCTGTTGTCCCCCATCATCCAATAATAATTTTGCTTAAAAGTGTAGTTTGTCGCCACAGCGCCATTAATAAAAACTTGATTACCTTGAGCATAAACGGTATTACCTTCGTATTCAGAAATTACTCTTTTGTACAACGGTAAGTTTTCTGGATTGATGTTAATTGTTGCGCCTTGTTTTGGAATGTATATGGGTCCAAATTGTGAGGTGTTCCAGGGGAAAGCGGGGTCATGCGGAAACGTATCTGGATCAATATACTCTTTTGGAATGTTATATTTTTCTATACTTTGTACACTAGGATGGTTTTTGAATTTTTTGGCGTTTTCTAATGTTGCGGCTCCTATTGAAAAAGTTGTCGTACTGGTCAGTCCGAGTCCATCTGTGATATCGTAATAGGTTTTTAGTCTATTGTCTAATTTACGGCTAAAGCTTTTACCTTTTTTGAGCGTCCCTGTGTGACTAAATTGGATTTTAGCTCTATCAGGTAGACTATTTTGTTTTCCGTTTATAAAGACATAACCATTGCGAATCTCCAATGAATCGCCTGGTAATCCTACACAGCGCTTAACAAGGTTGGTTTTTTTGTCAATGGGTTTATAATAGTTTCGATCTGGAGTGAAATCGTTCATGTCTAACAAGGTGTCCGCAGGTTGATTGAACACCACTATTTCATTTCGTTCTACTTTGTCCCAACCAGGAAGACGAAGGTAGGGGAGTTGGAATTTATTAATCCAAGAGGTTTCATTTTGTTCCTTTCTATCATTAAAAAGGTAGGATTTCTTTTTGGTAAATGGAATGGAGTCATGAACCATCGGTAAACTTAAGGTCGTCATGGGGACCCTTGCGCCATAATGCATTTTACTTACTATTAAAAAATCTCCTACAAGTAATGATTTTTCCAACGAAGAGGAGGGAATGATAAAGGGTCGCATAAAGTAAATGTGCACCGTACTGGCTACCACAATGGCATATAAAATTGCATTAACAAATTGTCCAACAGACGATTCGGGTTCAGGCGCTCGATCTTTGATGTGTTCTGATTGGGTGAAATAATTTAAGTAATAGCTATAAAACCCTAAAGATAAGACAGATAATATGGTATCTTTTGTTGCGTTTTTACCAAAACTTCTTGCGGTTTCTACCCAAATAACTGGGTACATAATGCAGTTTATGACTGGAAGAAAAATGAAAAATATCCAGTACCAAGGTCTGTTTAATATTTTGAATAAAATGAGCGCGTTATAGACCGGTACAAATGCCGCCCATGCGTTTTGACCAGCTCTTTGGTATAATTTCCATGTTCCTAGACCATGAACAAGTTGTATTATTAAACCAAAATAAAACCATTCTATTAGTGTCATAATGAGTAATTTTTATTTTTTTGACGTTACTTTTGTTTGATTATTATATAAATTACAGGTTTGTACTTAAAACGTCTTTCATCGTGAAAACGCCTGTTTTACCAATAATCCATTCTGCAGCGATTACTGCTCCCAGTCCAAATCCGTCTCTACTGTGAGCCGTGTGTTGAATCTCAATACGATCCACTTCAGAAGTGTAACGTACGCTGTGTGTGCCAGGAATATTTTCGATACGTTTTGCTTCAATGGCAATTCGATTAGGTTTGGAATCTTGGCCTAATGTCCAGCCTTCCAAGTCACTTTCTTTAATAATTCCCTCAGCTAAACTAATCGCAGTGCCCGATGGTGCATCTTGTTTTTGAGTGTGATGAATTTCTTCCATAGATACATTATATTGAGAGTGATTTCTCATCAATTGGGCCAACTTTTGATTCAATTCAAAGAAAATATTTACGCCTAAACTAAAATTTGAGGCATATAGAAAGGCCCCATTTTTTGTTTTACATAAATGTTTAATCTGCTCAAAATTTTCGAGCCAACCTGTGGTGCCAGAGATGACCGGAATTTGTTGTTCAATAGCATTTGTAATATTTTGAACTGCCGCTGTTGGAACGCTAAAATCAATTGCAACATCAGCAACTGAGAGGTCACAATTGGTGTTGTTTTTGTCAATTTTTAAAATGATATCATGCCCCCTTTGAGTTGCAATGCGTTCAATCACTTTACCCATTTTTCCATATCCTAAAAGCGCAATTTTCATTCCTTAAAATTTTAAATTAAGTGATAATCCCAATTGGGCGATATAATTTGGATTATTGAAATCGATAAAGGGTTCCAGTGCTAAATTTTCATCCATATTGTATTGCAGTAAGTGAGCGTCCACATTGGCATCGATAATATTTAAAGCATATAAACCTACGGTAATTAACATTGCCATTTCTTTATTTCTTTTTAGGGTTCTTTGAGCCCTGATTAGGGCATCATCGGAGAGAAAAGGAGTAGTTCCAGGTCCATAAAATTCGTCATCTGTAAAACCAGCTAACCTTCTTTTGTAGGCATTTCTATAGCGTTTAAGTACTTTATTGTTGTCGATGTAAAAATAAAGTCCAGTTCCAATAGCGCCATACACAATCGGAATTTTCCAATATTTTTTGTTGTAAGCTTGTCCTAATCCAGGTAATACAGCAGAATAAAATGCGGCTCTCGCTGGGCGAAGAGGATCAGTTTTGCGCGGCTCTACAGTTTTTTGTATCACTACGCTTTTCTGCTCATCTATATTGCTTTTTTGGGCTTGAATTGTTGTAATAATTGAACAAACCAGAATAATAATCAAGCGAAATTTATTCAACACTTTTAAGAAGTTTTAAGATACGGTTATAATCTTCTTTAGAGTGAAATGGAATTGAAATTGTTCCATTGTTTTTTTTACCCATTTTGACATTAACTTTTTGTCCAAAGAAAGCCGAAATTTTGGCCTCACCTTTAACAATATAATCTGGCATAGATGGGTTTGTTTCAGAAGCGGATTGACTCGGGTTGTTGAAGATTTGAACTAATTTTTCTGTCGCACGTACCGATAATTTTTTCGAAATAATTTGTTCATACAACTCAAGTTGATCTATAGCTTTTGAAATATTGACCAAAGCGCGTCCGTGACCCATTCCAATAAATCCATCACGCATCCCTGTTTGGATGATTGGGTCCAATTTTAATAACCTCAAATAATTAGCAATGGTAGATCGTTTTTTACCTACACGATGACTCATTTGATCTTGCGTCAATTTGACTTCATCAATAAGACGTTGATAGCTCAAAGCTATTTCGATTGGGTCTAGATCCTGACGCTGAATATTTTCTACCAAAGCCATTTCTAGGGCTTCCTGATCGTTGGCCAAACGGACAAAGGCAGGAATCGTTTCTAATCCCAATAGTTTCGAGGCTCTAAAACGACGTTCTCCCGAAACCAGTTGAAAGGTGCTCTGACCTATTTTTCGAACTGTAATCGGTTGAATAACGCCCAATTCTTTGATAGAACCGGCCAACTGTTTCAGCTGTTCTTCATTAAATTGTGTTCGAGGTTGAAAGGGATTAACATCAATAGAACCTAATGGTATTTCAAGGATTGTTCCGATTGTTTGTTTGGCCAATGAGCGGTCTATTTCTTTTGAATCACTTTTAGATTCATTTAATAATGCCGAAAGACCCCGCCCTAGTGCTTGTTTTTTTATAGCTTTTGCCATGTCGCTAATTTGTTTTACTCACAATTTCTTTAGCCAAACTTAAGTAATTTGAAGCACCTTTACTATTTACGTCGTAATTAATTATGCTTTCCCCAAAACTAGGGGCTTCGCTTAGTCTTACATTTCTCTGTATAATAGTTTTAAAAACCATTTGATTGAAATGGTTTTGAACCTCTTCTACAACTTGATTCGAAAGGCGTAAACGGGAGTCATACATGGTTAACAACAGTCCTTCTATATCCAAATTCGGGTTGTGTATTTTTTGAACACTTTTTATTGTATTTAGCAATTTTCCCAAACCTTCCAATGCAAAGTATTCGCATTGTATAGGTATGATAATGGAATCGGCGGCGGTAAGGGCATTCAGGGTCAATAGGCCTAGTGATGGCGCACAGTCAATGAGGATATAATCATATTTATCTTTGATAGATGATAAGGCTTTGTGAAGCATATATTCGCGCTGATCCACATCAACTAACTCAATTTCTATGGCGACAAGATCAATATGTGCAGGGATGATATCAACATTTGGTGCTGATGTTTTTTGAATGGCATCCTTGGCTAAACAATTGTGTTCTAAAAGCTGGTATGTTCCTCTTTCTACGCTATCAACATCAATACCAAGTCCCGAGCTTGCATTAGATTGAGGATCGGCATCTATCAATAATACTTTTTTTTCGAGAGCACCCAATGAGGCTGCCAAATTTACTGTAGTTGTTGTCTTACCAACTCCGCCTTTTTGATTGGCTATCGCAATGATTTTCCCCATTATCTACATAAGATTACTGTTGTAAAAATACAATTATTTGTCTGGAATAAAAATCTTCCTAAAGCAGATTTTTAACAACTTTTCAACCTTTTTTGAACCGTTTTAGTTCTATTTTTCTCACTGCCCCTTTGTTAAATTTTAGGTACAATAATTTTTTCTAAATACACTTGTTTTATCAGAAATTCGATACATCCACAAATTGGAATGAATATCGTTGTATGTCAATCCAAATATGTCAATTACTTCTTGTTTTGACAAGCCCTTCAGCTTCACATAGTCTTTGGAGGTCTTTGTGAAATTATCAAAGTGATTTAAGTGTTTTGCACGTTTGGTTTCCAACATTTTCAGTGATTCAGCGTTGTTTTTGATGATATCTTGGATGTTTTTTCCCAAGACTGTTTTGGTTTTATTCATAGTATTTTGATTTGAGATGATTTCGTTGGCTAAGTTTAAGTAGTTTTTCGAACCCTCACTAGATATTTGATACTCAAATATATTTGTGCCAAAGCTTGGTGCCTCACCCAAACTGACGTTACGCTTGATGACGGTTCTAAATACCAGTTTTTCAAAAAAGGTTTTAATCATACTGACGATTTGTTGACTGTGTTTTAAACGCTTGTCAAACATGGTAATTAATATCCCTTCGATATCTAATTTCGGATTGTGTTTCTGGCGCACAAATTTCAGTGTGTTGAATAATTGATACATGCCCTCAGTTGCCAAATACTCACATTGAACAGGGATCAATACAGAATCTGATGTTACCAATGCATTTAAAGTGATATAGCCAAGGGATGGTGCACAGTCAATAATAATAAAATCATATACTGATTTTATAGGTTTCTAAGCCTTATCTAAACGGTGAACACTTGAGGTTTCAGGGTTAATTTCTAAATGAACTAATTGAATGGGTCCTGGAATAATATCCAAATTTGGACTGTGTGTTTGGGTCACTTGGTGTAACCCATTGGTATCGGGATCAAATAAACGTGCTGCAGATTTTTGTTGTTCCAATGGAATAATTCCAAGACCAGATGAAACATTGGCTTGAGGGTCGATGTCAATAAGAATAACACGATATTCTAGTATCCCTAGGGCAGAGGCTAAATTTACTGCTGTGGTTGTTTTTCCAACTCCACCTTTTTGATTGGTAACAGCAATGGTTTTGGCTTGATTCATAATTGATTTGGGGTCAACTTGAACTATATTTTACGACCTAATATATTAGGTTAATTCAAAGTAAATGTAATCTAATTTATCAAAATTTCCAAAACAGTAATGGCAGCATCACTTATTCTTGTGCCAGGGCCAAAAATTGCAACAGCCCCAGCCTTAAAAAGCGCTTCATAATCTTGTTTGGGAATTACCCCACCAACAATAACCATGATATCCTCTCGACCATGGGCTTTGAGTTGTTCAATGGCTTTGGGAACAAGTGTTTTGTGTCCACCTGCTAATGATGAAATTCCTAGTATATGCACATCATTTTCAACCGCTTGTTTGGCACATTCTTCTGCAGTTTGGAATAAGGGACCAATATCTACATCAAATCCCAAATCGGCATAACCAGTAGCGACAACTTTAGCCCCTCTGTCATGTCCATCTTGTCCCATTTTGGCAATCATAATTCGAGGCCTACGTCCATCTTGTAATGCAAACTTATCGGCCAATGACTTGGCTTTATCAAATGACGGATCTTTTGGAAGTTCTTTTTTGTACACGCCAGAAACGGTTTTTATGGTGCCTTTGTAGCGGCCATAAACGCGCTCTAAGGCGTGGCTAATTTCACCCAATGTAGCGCGCTCACGTGCGGCTTCAATAGCTAAAACTAATAAATTCATGTCATTTTTTTGAGCAACATTTGATATTTTTTCTAAACAAGTTTTTACTTTTTGGGAGTCTCTTTTTGATTTTACGTCATTTAATCGATCTATTTGTTTCTGTCTGACTAACTTGTTGTCAACTTCCAAAATATGCAATGGATCTTCTTCTTCCAATTGATAGGCGTTTACGCCCACAATGATATCTCTAGCTGAGTCTATTCTGGCTTGTTTTATTGCTGCAGCTTCTTCAATTTTTAGTTTTGGAATACCAGCTTCAATGGCCTTTGTCATTCCACCATGGGCTTCAATTTCCTGAATCATGGACCAAGCTTCTGCTGCAATTTGATGTGTTAGAGTTTCCACATAATAACTCCCAGCCCACGGATCTACAGTGTGGATTATCTTTGTTTCTTTTTGCAGGTAAAGTTGTGTATTTCGAGCTATCCTGGCTGAAAAATCTGTGGGGAGCGCGATGGCTTCATCCAAAGCATTTGTGTGTAAACTTTGAGTACCTCCAAAAACAGCTGCTGCGGCTTCTATACATGTTCTAGTGATGTTATTAAAGGGGTCTTGAGCTGTAAGACTCCATCCACTCGTTTGACAATGTGTTCTTAGAGCCATTGATTTGGTTTTCTTTGGGTTAAATTGTTTTACAATTTTGGCCCATAGCAGTCGCGCTGCTCTAAGTTTTGCAATTTCTTTAAAATGATTCATTCCAATACCCCAAAAGAAAGAAAGTCTGGGAGCAAAATCATCGATATCCATGCCGATTTCTAAACCTTTTTTAAGGTATTCTAACCCATTTGCAAGTGTATAGGCTAATTCAATCTCTGTGGTGGCTCCGGCTTCTTGCATGTGGTAACCAGAAATGCTGATGCTGTTATATTTTGGCATATTTTGACTTGTAAATTCAAAAATATCTCCAATGATTTTCATAGACGGGGAAGGTGGGTAGATGTAGGTGTTTCGCACCATAAACTCTTTTAAGATATCGTTTTGAATCGTTCCTTTGAGCTGAGTAGCTGAAACACCTTTTTCCTCTGCTGCAACAATGTAAAATGCCATAATGGGTAAAACCGCACCATTCATAGTCATCGATACACTCATTTTATCTAGAGGTATCTGATCAAATAAAATTTTCATATCCTCAACCGTATCGATAGCCACTCCTGCTTTTCCAACATCGCCAATAACTCTCTCGTGATCGCTGTCATATCCTCGATGCGTTGGTAGATCAAATGCAACCGATAGGCCTTTTTGACCTGCTGCTAAATTTTTTCTATAGAACGCGTTGGAATCTTCAGCTGTTGAAAAACCGGCATACTGTCTTATAGTCCAAGGCTTTCTAACATACATTGTACTGTAAGGTCCACGAAGAAAGGGCGGTGATCCAGCTCCAAAACCAATGTGATTGATGGCTTCTAAATCAGAACGATAGTACGATTTATTAGACGTGCCTTCCTTAGGTTCAGCTAGTCCATCAACAAAAAGAGCCATGTTTTCTACAGATTTTCTACTCATTATCCAATCGTTTTTTTTCTTCCATTTCAGCTATTCTTTTCTCTATTATTGGCTTAATGATCGTTTTCCTGGGTTTGTGCTTTAGGAAAGGATATAACTCAATTTGAGATTTCATGTATAGATCTTTATCGGAATGAAAATGAACGCCAACTAATCCTTCATTTTTAGATTTGTAAAGATTTTCTTCCTTCTTAGCATGTTCAGCAATAGATCGTTGAACTTTTCCACCTTTTAGTTGTTTTAAAAACCCGCCCTCTTTTTCTATAGATTTAAATAATGAAAGGGCTTTATGAGCTAATTGTTGGGTTAAGTTCTCAATATAGTATGCTCCTTCAGTTGGATTTGTGACCTCGTCAAAATGACTTTCTTTTTTTAGAATCAAAAGTTGATTAAGGGCCAAACGATCTGAAAAACTATTTGTTTTACGGTAAACTGCATCGTATGGCATGTTCAGAATCATGTTGCTACCTCCAAGTGCTGCACTCATAGTTTCGGTTGTTGCTCTGAGTAAGTTGACATTAAAATCATAAATGGTTTTATTTCGCTTACTTGGGATTGAAATGATATGACAATCAATAGCCATGTTATGATTAGCCATTAAACTTTTCCACAATAATTTGAAGGCTTGTAGCTTCGCAATTTCAAAAAAATAATTACTTCCAATAGCAAATTTAAATACCATGGTTTTTGAAATATCATTCTGGAAGAGATGTAAGTACTCATTAGCATGGGCCAAGCCATACCCCAATTGTTGTATGATACTGGCACCCGCATTTTGATACAAACTGGCGTCTACTGAAATAACTGATTTTAAATGCTTTAAGTGACTCAAATTTTGCGAAATTAGTTCAATATCACGATCCATGTTGTGGTACCAATTTCCACTTCTAGCTAGGTTTCCAATAGTATCATTAAGTAAAAATATGGCGTGTTTTTTTCTTGAAAAAAAAGTTTTAAGTTCAGTTGTTAACGCTGTGTCTAAAATTGCAGGTTCAAAATATATTGGTATATTTTTCCAATCAATATCTTTTAACAATGTTGATAGTGAGAGTTTAGCATCGGTTACAATAAAGAACAAGCTTTCGGCACCATTTTCTAAACTTTTAATGGCTTTTTTGTTGGCGGTATTTTCGTTTTGAACAAATATAGCTTGACCGATGGACCAATTGTGGGCGTTGTGGTCTATGGAAACAGATGCCGATTCCAAGTCCTCATGGTAAAAGGGCTTTACGTCGATGCCCTCAAGGGATTTCCAAATAACAGTCGAATTGAAATCTTGACCATCCAATTCAAATTGGATTTTATTTTTCCATTGTTTGGACGATATTTTATCAAATTCGTCGAAGATCATTCTTGTCGTGTTGTGCTGTCTGTAGCTATAATGTATATGTCTTCGTCCTCGCGTTTCATATAGTAGCTTTCTCTGGCATAGTATTCCAGCCCTTCTTCATTTTTGAGTGCTTCAAGTTCTTTTATATCGCGTTGAAGTTCTTTCTTGTAGAAATCTTTTTTGGAATTCAAATTTTCAATTTCTTTATTGAGTTCACGATGGATTAACCAGGAGTTGGTATCCAAAAAAAGCATCCAAAAAATAAATATTAGTGATACCACTACAAAAATATTTCTGTAGGGGTTTAACCAATTTTTTAATGTATTTATTATTTTTTTCATCCTATTAAAGAATTGATTCTTGCTATAACTTCGTCAATATTAACAGGACTATTTTGGTGGTTGTTCAAAATAATATCCGCATGGATTTTCATGGGCTCAATAAACTCATCGTGCATGGGTTTCAACGTTTTTAAATACCGATCCATGACTTCTTTCGGAGTACGTCCTCTTTCGGCAATATCTCTTTGAACTCGCCTTTCCATACGAATGTCACTCATCGCATCTACAAAAATTCTCAGGTCTAGAAGTCGTCTCAATTTGGGATAGTTCATGATGAGTATCCCCTCTAAAATTAATATTTTTTTTGGATGTATTGGAATTGTTTCACTAGTTCTATTGTGTGTTTTAAAACTATAGACGGGCTGTTCAATGGTTTGTCTTTCTTTCAACAAAATAAGGTGATTGTATAACAATTCAAAATCAATGGCGTCTGGGTGGTCAAAATTTAACAAGCAACGTTCTTCAAAAGTTAAGTCAGAAGTGTCTTTGTAATAAGAGTCTTGAGAAATTAGCTGGATTTCAGAGTCAGGATAATGCGACAAAATCTGTTTCACAATGGTAGTTTTTCCACTTCCTGTTCCGCCATAAACTCCTATTATTAGCATTCTAATTATTTTTTAAATAACATATATACAAATTTACTATTTTATTTTATCTTGAAAATTGAAACCCAAAATTAACTGTTGATAACTTAACAACTAGTATTGGTTTAAAACCTCTATTTTTGTAAATCAAAAATTACAATCATGACAGAACCTATAGAAAAAGTAAAGTGCCTGATAATCGGTTCCGGCCCAGCAGGTTATACCGCCGCAATATATGCTTCGCGCGCCAATATGCATCCTGTTCTTTATCAAGGAACCCAACCAGGCGGTCAACTCACCACCACTAATGATGTTGAAAACTTTCCTGGATATCCAGAGGGTATCACAGGACCAGCTATGATGCTTGAACTACAAGCTCAAGCAGAACGATTTGGAACTGATGTTCGAGATGGCTGGGTTACTAAAGTTGATTTCTCTGGAGATATTCACAAGATTTGGGTCAATGGCAGTAAGGAGATTCATTGCGAAACTGTAATTATTTCAACAGGTGCATCTGCCAAATATTTAGGACTTGAATCTGAACAGAAATATTTAAAACTTGGTGGAGGTGTATCGGCATGTGCTGTTTGTGATGGTTTTTTCTACAAAAACCAAGAAGTGGTTATCGTTGGTGCTGGAGATTCAGCTTGTGAGGAAGCACATTATCTATCAAAGCTGTGCACCAAAGTAACTATGCTAGTGCGTAGAGATGTTTTTAGAGCTTCAAAAATTATGGCCAACAGAGTCAAAAATACACCTAATATCAATATTTTATTTAATACTGAAACCGAAGAGGTTCTTGGAGACGGGCAAGTGGTGACTGGAGTAAGAGCAAAAAATAATATAACAAACGAAGTTGTTGATATTCCAGCTACAGGGTTTTTTGTTGCTATTGGACATAAACCCAACACAGACATATTCATAGACTATTTAAATTTAGATGATACGGGCTATATAATCAACACGCCTGGGACTTCAAAAACCAACGTTGATGGTGTTTTTGTAAGTGGTGACGCTGCCGATCATGTGTACAGACAAGCCATTACTGCAGCTGGTACGGGCTGCATGGCTGCTCTAGATGCCGAACGTTATTTGGCATCAAAAGAAGGTTAAATGTTTGATTAGCGAAGTTCTGCACCAACTTCTTTTTCCAATCGTGTCTGTAATTTTGACATGATCTTATCTATGTCCTTGTCTGTTAGTGTTTTAGACGATGCTTGTAGCGTAAAACTAACCGCATAACTTTTTTTACCGTCTGGAATGTTTTTTCCTTTAAAAACATCAAATAGACAGATATCTTTTAGGTACTTGTTATCAGTTTGTTTTGAAATTTTATAGATACTTTCGAATGTGACACTTTCATCTAACAGCAGCGCAAAATCACGTGTTACTTCTGGGAATTTGGGAATATTTTTAAACTTAATATTATCTGTCTTGATATGCTTTAGAATTTGATCCCAGTTAAATTCAGCGTAAAAAACTTCTTGATTAATTCCAAATTCTGAAGCAATTTTTGGATTAACTAATCCGAATTCAACCAAGCAAGCTTGGCCAATGTTTAGGCTTTGGCCTTCTGAAAAAAAATCTCGATTACTAGGCGAAGTTTTAAGTCTATTCAAACCTAGTTTTTCAAATACAGCCGAGACAACACCCTTTGTAAAAAAGAAATCTGTGGCGCTACCATTGACATTCCAATGCGTTGGATGTGTTTGGCCAGTGAGAAAAAGTGATAAGTGTTTCTTTTCGATCCGATCACTTTGGATGTTATGGTAGGTTTTACCAAACTCAAAGAATTTTAAGCGGTCTTGCTGACGGTTAATATTATGAGCTATGGTCTCTAAACCTGAAAAAAGTAGTGTTTTTCGCATGATAGACAAATCACTACTCAGAGGATTAAGAATTTGGACCGTTTCTGGTTCTGTAAACTCAGTGCTTAAGGTATTATGCTTACTGGAAGTCAATGAGTTTGTCATTATTTCAAAAAAACCAAGATTTACAAGTTGATCAGCAACTGAATTTTCAATTTCGTATGGCTTTAATTTTTGTGAAAATGAAATAGAAGTTTTTAACTTATCGTGAACTTCAATATTATTGTAGCCATAAACTCTTAAAATTTCTTCAATGACATCTACCTCGCGCTCAACGTCATTTCTGTAAGCAGGAATAGCAAGACCTAAACCAGTTTCAGTTACATTATTGACTTTTATTTCGAGTGCGCTTAAAATTTCCTTGATGGTTTCTTTTGGGATAATTTGCCCCGTAAGTTTGTTAATCTTCTCAAAACTTAAAAAGACAAGTTTGTCCTCAATTTTAGTCTTAAAGTCATCACTTAAATCGCTGGATATTTTTCCGCCGGCAATTTCGTTGATTAATAAGGCTGCATATTTGAGCGCATATTTTGTGATATTGGGGTCTATTCCCCGCTCAAAACGAAATGAAGCATCAGTATTTAACCCATGCCGTTTGGCTGTTTTTCTGATACTAACTGGGTCAAAATAAGCCGATTCAAGAAATATATTCGTAGTGGTTTGTGATACCCCCGAGTTTAATCCTCCAAAAACACCTGCGATACACATGGGCTTATTGGCGTCACAAATTACCAGATCTTCACAATGAAGTGTTCTTTCTAATCCATCAAGTGTAATGAACTTTTCATCTTTTTTGGCTTGTCGAACGATGACTTTTTTGTCAGAAATCTTATCGGCATCAAAAGCATGAAGCGGTTGTCCCAGGCTATGTAATACATAATTGGTAGCATCCACAACATTGTTAATGGGGGATAGTCCTATGGCTTTAAGTTTATGTTTTAGCCATGATGGAGAATCTTTTACTTCTATTCCTGAAAGTGTTATGCCACAATAGCGGGGCGCTTTGTTGGTGTCTTTTATGTCAACATCTATTTTTAAAGTTCTGTTGTCGATATGAAAACTTGATACGGATGGACTTATAAGTTCAGCGTTGGTTCCGCTTTGTGTCAAACCAGCTTTCAAATCTCTAGCTACCCCATAATGGCTCATAGCATCAGCTCTGTTGGGCGTCAGACCAATTTCAAAAACGATATCATTTTCAACTTCAAAGTGTTCGGATAGGAGACTCCCTATTTTTAAATTATCATCAAGAATTAAAATACCATCGTGATTATCTCCCAAACCTAATTCATCTTCTGCACACAGCATGCCGTGGCTTTCTTCACCCCGAATCTTACCTTTTTTGATCGTCCACGCTTCACCGTCTTTGCTGTAGAGTGTTGTGCCAATTGTGGCCACAGCTACGCGTTGTCCTTTAGCTACATTGGGT
This sequence comes from Flavobacteriaceae bacterium, assembly GCA_049889395.1. Taxonomy (GTDB): domain Bacteria; phylum Bacteroidota; class Bacteroidia; order Flavobacteriales; family Flavobacteriaceae; genus UBA3537. The sequence continues at coordinate 26,692 of JBMHDM010000039.1, read as the reverse complement.
GCACCACAGATAATATTCAAAGGTTTATCTTGACCGATATCAACGGACGTGATTTTTAGCCTATCAGCGTTAGGGTGTTGTTCGCATTCTAATACATGCCCAACGATAATTCCTTTTAAACCTCCCTTGACAGATTCATAAGTTTCTGTGCCTTCGACTTCCAGTCCCAAATCTGTTAATAATTCAGATATCTGTTCTGGATCCATGTCAAGGTTAATAAATTGTTGGAGCCAGTTGTGTGAAATTTTCATGAATTCTTTTTAACCGTTGCAAATATAAAGTTATGGAATAATATGGCAAATTAAAAGCCCAACGAAAGTTGGGCTTTTGATTCAAAAAAGTTGTAATGCTAATGTTATTCGCCAGAAAGTTGTTTCATTTCTTTTTCAATCATATCATAAAATTGATCAATCTTCGGCATGACAACAACTCTTGTTCTTCTATTTTTGGCTCGATTTTCAGCACTTTCATTATCAACTAGTGGAACATAACTGCTTCTTCCTGCTGCAATGAGTTGCGCCGGATTGACGCCCATTTTTTGTAACTCCCTTATGATGGATGTAGATCGCTTAACACTCAGATCCCAGTTATCTAACAAAACACCGTTGGAATAACTTTTACTATCTGTATGTCCTTCGATCATAGCCTCAAAATCTGGCTTATCGTTGATAACTTGTGCCACTTTTTCTAGGATAGCTTTTGCGCGCTCTGTAACAATGTAACTTCCGCTTTTGAATAATAACTTATCGGAGATGGAAATGAAAACGACCCCTTTTTCGACGTTAATTTCAATGTCTGGGTCATTGATACCTACTGACTTTTTCAAGCTAGAAACAATGGCAAGTGTAATACTATCTTTTTTGTTGACGGCATCCTGAAGGCGACTTATTTTAAGATCACGTTCTTTCAAGCTTTCCAATGTTTTTTCAAGATTTTCAGCACCTTTTGTGGTCAAAACAGTCATTTCTTTGGTACTGGAAAATAGGGCATCATTGGTTTTTCTGAGGTCCTTTAATTGTTCTTTCAAGGCTTCTAAACTGGCCTCAGCAACTGCTTTATCTGAAAGACAGCTATTGAGTTTTACCGTTGTGCTGTTAAGCAGGTCTTTGGTTTGTTTAAGTTCGTCTTGGGCAGCCAAAAGTTCTTTGCTGGGGCCACAAGAAGTGATTACAGTTAAGGAAATAAAGGCAAGTGCAACTAATTTTTTCATCTTATTCAATTTAAAAAGTTAATCAAAATTATAAAATAAACGTTCAAAAAGAAAGGAATCGTATAATTTAATGCTGTTTTAATGCCGAAAATGTTTTCGTTTGACTTAGGTAATATTGTAATACAATGGAAAAGGCTCCCTTGTAGGCTAGTCTTTTTGGGTTTTGACTTCTGAATTCACATAAATTTCTAAAATTTTTGTAGAAGCTAAAGTGTGCTTTAATAATAGCCATGGTATGCTTGGGTTTGCCTAATAGAAAAAACCTAACGCCAGCTATACCATCAAGGATTAGCCTAATAACAATAAGAGTGAAAAGTTGATGAGGCGTATTTTTTGTGAGGGTGAAGAGACTATTTCTGAAATTATAGAATGTTTTTTTAGGGTTTGAAATCTTTAAGCTCGCACCACCCACATGATATACTGTTGATTTTGGTGTAAACCACACTTCATGCCCTTTGTTATATGCGCGCCAACATAAGTCTATTTCTTCCATGTGAGCAAAGAATAATTCATCAAAACCGTTTAAATCCTTGAAAACGGATGACCGTATAAATAAGCAAGCTCCAGAAGCCCAAAATATAGGATTTTCTGTATCATATTGCCCTGAGTCATGTTCAATTGTTTGAAAAATTCTGCCCTTGCAATACGGATAGCCCAATTGATCTACAAAACCGCCAGCTGCTCCCGCATACTCAAATTTGCTCTGTTGATTTTGATCCAATATTTTAGGTTGAATTATGCTGATATTTGATTGCCTTTTGAATAAATCTAGAATAGGGGATGTCCAATTATTGGTCACTCTGACATCAGAGTTTAATAGACAGTATATATCCGCATTCACCTGTTCAATTGCACGATTATAACCTTCAGCATATCCATAATTTTGGTCTAATTTTATACAATTTACATCAGGAAAATTAACCTCTAAGAAATCTACAGAATGGTCTGTTGAGGCATTATCAATGACATAAATATCATGATTTGCAGTGAATTCAACTACCGATGGTAAAAATTGCTGCAATAGCGTTTTTCCATTCCAGTTTAGTATGAGGATAGCTAATTTCAAAGTTTCCGTTTTTTTATATTAAATTCAGGGAGTTCCTTCATAAAATTATAGCTTTTGGAGCTGTAATCCATCTTACAATAATAGTGATTTATTCCATTTGTGACCATAAGATAATCGGCTTTTAAAGCCATATTATATTGCGCAATTTGATCAAATACTTTTTGAGAAATTCCAACTGTTGGTGCTTTACATTCGACAATACAATTTACAGCACCATTAGGATGATATACAACAATGTCATATCGTTTGGTAACGGAATTAATTTTAAGTTGTTTCTCTACATTTATTAATGATTTTGGGTATTGTTTTGAACAAATCAAAAATTTCACACAATGTTGTCTTACCCATTCCTCAGGCTGCAGCACAACAAATTTTTTCCGAATCTCATCAAAGATTTGAGTTTTATTTTCGCTATTTTTGATCCTAAAGTCGTAGGATGGAAAGTTTAAATTTTGCACCCTACAAATTTGGCAATTTTTTTCCTAATGTACACGCATCATTCTATTATTAATGCTATCAAAGCAGGGACCATGTCACCACTCTATTTTCTTATGGGTGATGAGCCCTTTTTTATAGATCAGATTTCAACTGCTTTTGAAACATTTGCCCTTCCGGAAGAAGCTCGGGGATTTGATCAAACTATTGTGTATGGGAAAGACGTAACCATAGATAGCCTTGTTTCAATGGCCAAACGCTATCCGATGATTGGTCAAAAACAACTCATTATCGTTAAGGAGGCACAAAATTTGAGTCGAACTATTGAACAATTAAAGGCTTATGCTGAAAACCCCCAACAAACAACAATCTTAGTTTTTTGTTACAAATACAAGAGTTTAGACAAACGAAAAGCCTTGTGCAAAACTCTAAATAAATCACACGTCGTTTTTGAGAGCAAAAAAATTTATGATAGTAAAGTTCCGAATTGGATTGTGGAACAACTCAAATATAAGGGCTATGAAATTACCCCCAAAGCATCACATTTATTAGCTAATTTTTTGGGAAATGATTTGTCTAAAATTTCGAATGAGATTGGAAAATTGGCTTTGGTTACAGTGGACTCCAAAATCATAAATTCTGATATTATTGAACACCATATCGGTATTTCTAAAGATTATAATAATTTCGAATTGCAGAACGCTTTGGCTAATTTGGATCAAAAAAAGGCCTACCAGATTGTTCGATATTTTGCCAAAAACCCCAATAAACATCCGATTGTGCTTACCGTTTCAACTTTGTACGCCTTTTTTTCTAAAATTATGACATTACACACTGTAACAGATCGAAATCCACAAAATATGGCTCGAGCAATCGGTGTAAATCCTTATTTTTTGAAAGATTACAGTGTAGGTGCCAAAAATTTTCCAATGCGTCGCATCAGTGGGGTTTTTGAAACTTTGAGATTGATTGATATTAAAAGCAAAGGAATCGACGCAAACTTAAGCCCAAAAGACCTTTATAACGAACTGTTGATTCGAATTTTTAATAACTAATTTTGACTACTATCTTATTTTTGATTTTGCAAAAATAGCAGCTCCTACAATTCCTGCATTATTTTTAAGCTCAGCCGCTTTGAAAGGGGTTTCAATGTCGATATATTGTTTAAACGCTTCAAATTTTTTACTGATACCGCCCCCAAGTATTATGAGATCGGGATTAAAACTGTCTTCAACATGTTTCAGAAAAAAGTTTAGCCGTTTCGCCCATGATTTAAGATTCCAGTCTTTTCGTTTTCTGGCAGCATCAGATGCAAATGATTCCATGATGTCCCCTTTTTTGCCATATATCCTTCCCAATTCAAAGTTGGACAGCAATTGACCGTTAAAAAATGCACCCGATCCAATTCCAGTTCCTATGGTAATTGTAATCACTAACCCTTTTTGGTTTTTCCCTTCTCCAAATGCCATAACTCCCATAGCAGCAGCATCTGCATCATTGACAACAAAAAATGAATTTCCAACTAAATTTTCGAACAAGACGTCCAATTGTACCCCTTGACATGATGGGTCTAAATTGCCGTGTTTCATGGCTTTACCGTTTTTGATAACGGTAGGAAATGAAACGCCAACTGCACCACCCCAATTAAACTCATCACACATGGTCTTTATGACTGACGCTATATCCGAGGGTGTCGCAGGCTGGGGCGTTGGGATTCTTAATCGTTCACTTTGTAGTTGGCCAGAGGTCACATCAACTATAGCCGCCTTTATACCGGAACCTCCTACATCTATTCCTAAAATTTCCATTATAAATGTTTTAAATTATTTAATTTTTCGTTGTAATCAAATTGTAAATCTTCGTGTAAGTTGATCAGTCTTTTTTCTGTTAGAAGGATTTGGCGCTGGTATAAGTTTGTTAAAGTTTTATTCTTGAAAATAGAAGGTTTTAATGTCCCCATCTTTTCGCAAAAATGAAGCAAAAGTTGTACTTCTGTTTCTTTTGAATTTGAGTAACGTGAAAACTTCTTTAACTGTCTTAAAATTTTCCGTACACTTTTTTTGATATAAAAATAGCTATTCGTATTGATGTTAATAAACTGATTATCAATAAAAAGTTTGATTGTTTGTACATAAGATTCTTCTTGCTCAGCCTCAAAAAGAAGATAGGTTAGGAGTTCTTTGTTTTCTAATTTAAATCGCGCTAGACGTAAACAAAGTTGTTTTAAAGAATCATGGTTTAGATGCTCTAGTTCTTTTCGGATTTCAACAACACTGGCTGCTTTCATAGGCGTCAATATTACAATTTTAAAAAAAACCTTGCAATTACAACAACGTTTTTGTACCGTATTTTCTTATTATTTATCAATCTGTTCAATTGTGTACAATTGTGGTCTGTATCCATGTTATATGTTGTATTTTTGCAACAGTTATGGATTCACTCACACAAATTGTTTTGGGCGCAGCTTGCGGCGAAGCCGTTCTTGGTAAAAAGATAGGAAACCGTGCTTTACTTTTTGGCGCAATAGGGGGTACACTTCCAGACTTGGATGTTTTTGTTGGCCGCTGGTTATACACCAACGAAATACAGGTCATGGCTTTTCACAGGGGTTTTATGCATTCATTTTTGTTTTCTGTTTTAGCGGCCTTTATTTTGGGCTATTTGCTTTATAGATTGTACGAAACTGGCTCCCGCAAGGGTAGTACATCGCTCAAAGATTGGATAAGTTTGTTTGGTCTTTCTATTATGACTCACCCTATCTTAGATAGTTTCACTGGTTATGGGACACAACTTTTTTCACCTTTTTCCAATTATAGAGTAGCTTTCGATAATATTGCAGTTGTCGATCCACTATACACTATTCCTTTTCTATTATGCCTCATTATTTTAATGTGTTTTAATCGATCCTCCAAAACAAGGTCTAGAGTTTTGAAAATTGGAATAGCTGTAAGTTCTTTCTACATGATTTTGACCTTATTCAATAAATTTTATGTCAATCAAATTTTTAGATCCGATTTAGAGGCCAGGCAAATAGAATATTCAAGATTTAAAAGTCAGCCTACCATTTTTAATAACATATTGTGGTATGGGATTGCAGAGTCACCGGAAGCATATTATGTGGCATTTTATTCAATATTAGACAATAGTAATGCCCCTAAACAGTGGCAAAAATTACCCAAGAATCACGATTTGATTAAGTCTGCAGATAACAACATTGAAACCTTGGTTTGGTTCAGTGATGGATATTATAGTTTGACACAAACGAAATCTGATAATGTATTGATTTTTAGGGATTTAAGATATCCATTATTGAATGAGGATGATCCTAATTCTTCGGTTTTTACTTTCAAAATAGTCAAATCCAATAGAGGTTGGGATGCCAAATCATTTGAGCCAGAAGAGCCTAGCCGGGGCGATTTAAGTGCATTTTGGAATCGTTTAAAAGGAATTTAAATAATCCCGATACGTTTCATACAATTTTTCATGGCTTCAAAAGTCCGCTCAATATCATTATCCAATCCAATTGAAAATCGAATCAAACCTTCGCTAAGTCCCATTCTGGCTTGTTCGTCCAATGGAATTTCTGACGAGGTAGAGCTGCCTGGTGCGCTGAATAACGTTTTGTAAAATCCTAAACTAACAGCCAAATATCCTAAATTTTGTTCTTGCATCAACTCCATAAGCGTGTTGGCTTTTTCAATTGTTCCAACATCAATGGTTAACATGCCGCCAAAGCCATATTCTTTATTCATCTGTTGACTAAATATTTTATGGGACGGATGAGATTTGAGTCCAGGATATACTGTTTTTAGACCAATGGATTCGAACCTTTGGGCTAGGTACATCGCATTTTGACTATGCTGTTTCATGCGAATATGAAGAGTTCTCAAATTTTTCAAAATAGAAGCTGATCGAAGACTATCCATAGTCATCCCCAATAACATTGCTGCGCCGTCATTGACATTTCTGAGTTCATCAATCAATTCTTGTGACCCACATACAACACCACCAATAGCATCACTTGATCCGTTGATAAATTTGGTTAAACTATGAATAACCACATCGGCACCCAATACGGCTGGCGAAATTGATAAAGGAGAAAATGTATTATCAACCACTAACTTAAGGCTATATTTTTTGGCAAGATTGGCCAGAGCCTTGATATCTGCTACTTCAAGAAGAGGGTTACTCACACTTTCACAATACAGCACTTTTGTTTGTGGCGTAATGGCAGATTCTACAGCCTCCAAGTCGGTAATATCGACGAAGCTTGTATTGATATTAAATTTAGTTGTGAAATTTTTCAGGAACGCATAGGTTCCGCCATATATAGTCCAGCTGGATACAACGTGGTCACCTGCGCAACAAAGTTGCATTAGAACAGAGGAAATTGCACCCATACCAGAGGCCACAACATTGGAAGTCTCTGTGCTTTCCATGGCAGCAAGAGCAGCTCCTAAATATAAATTTGATGGCGAGCTATGTCGAGAATATAAGTAACACCCATCAGCATTTCCTTCAAAAGTATCAAACATGGTTTTTGCCGAAAGGAATGTATAGGTCGATGAGTCTGAGACTGATGGGTTAACACCACCAAATTCACCGAAATATTGTAAATCTTGAATGGCATTTGCAGGCTTGAAAGTCATAATAATGTAATTTTCTTCAAATATTTTAAATTAATGATAATTAATCAATATTATAATTATTATTTAGTATTTAATTCATAAAATTAAATAAAATATAGAAAAAAATTATATATTTTTACTTTAAAAATATAATTCAACGAAAAATTTTCAAAAATGACATTAGATACAACTGACAAAGCTATTTTAAAACTGCTACAAGAAGACGCTAAGTTAACAAACAAGGTGTTATCCTTAAAACTATCTCTATCGGTCACCGCTATTTATGAACGCGTAAAGAAGTTAGAGAAATTAGGCGTAATCAATCGATATGTCGCTTTGCTTTCAAAAGAAAAAATAGGCAAATCTTTTGTGGCTTTTTGTCACATCAAACTGGTGCAACACACACAAGAGAATGTTAAACGTTTCGAGAAAGAAGTCGTAGAAATAGAAGAAGTTTTAGAATGTTATCACCTCAGTGGTGATTACGATTATTTAATCAAAGTTCATGTTGAAAATATGGAAGCTTACCGAAATTTCATGATTTCAAAATTGACCAATTTGAATCATATTGGCAGCACACATAGTATGTTTATGATCAATGAAGTTAAGCACACTACAGCTCTTAATATTTAGTTAAAAAAAACTATGTGCCATTAAGGCCAAGTTTGTACATTTGTAATGAAATTAAAACAAATAATTTATGAAGTCTTATGATGTAGCAGTGATCGGTTCTGGCCCTGGTGGTTACGTATCGGCAATACGTTGTGCTCAGCTGGGTATGAGCGTTGCAATCATTGAAAAATATAATACTATGGGCGGGACATGTCTCAATGTGGGATGCATTCCAAGTAAAGCCCTTTTGGATTCTTCGCATCACTACGAAAATGCCGTAAAACACTTTGATGCACATGGCATTGAAATACCAGGCGATGTTAAAATTAATCTTAAAAAGATGATGAATCGAAAACAATCTGTTGTCGATCAAACGACAGCTGGAATTGAATTTTTGATGAAAAAAAATAAGATCGATGTATATCAAGGCTTGGGTTCTTTTAAAGATGCTACTCATATCAACATCAAAGGAAAGTCAAACCAAGATATTGAAGCCAAATACACCATAATTGCCACGGGAAGTAAGCCATCAACCTTACCATTTGTTACAATTGATAAAGACAGAATTATTACCTCAACTGAAGCCCTCAAGCTCAAAGAAATTCCAAAACATCTCATCATTATTGGGGGAGGTGTAATAGGTTTAGAATTGGGCCAAGTTTACCGCCGTTTGGGCGCTGAGGTGACCGTTGTGGAATACATGGATCGAATTATACCAACGATGGACAAAGGGCTTTCAAAAGAGCTTAATAAAGTATTTAAAAAACAAAAATTTAGCATTAATGTCTCTCACAAGGTTATTTCTGTGGAGCGATCCAAAGATACTGTTGTAGTTGCTGCCGAGAACAAAAAAGGGGAGATCGTTAAATTTGAAGGGGACTATTGTTTAGTTTCTGTCGGTCGAAGCCCCTATACCGATGGTTTAAATGTTGAAGCTGCCGGAGTTCAACTCAACGATAGAGGTCAGATTGAAGTTAATGCCCATCTACAAACGACCACCAAAAACATTTATGCAATCGGCGATGTGATCAAAGGTGCCATGCTTGCTCACAAAGCCGAGGAAGAAGGCGTTTTTGTGGCAGAAGTTATAGCGGGTCAAAAACCTCACATTGACTACAATTTAATTCCTGGGGTGGTTTATACCTGGCCAGAAGTTGCCGCAGTTGGTCAAACAGAAGAGCAATTAAAAAATGCTGGTGTGTCATACAAAACTGGTCAATTTCCCATGCGTGCATTGGGACGCAGTCGTGCCAGTATGGATTTAGACGGTTTTGTTAAAATTTTAGCCGATGAGAAAACAGATGAAATATTGGGGGTTCACATGATTGGCGCTCGTTGTGCAGACCTTATTGCTGAAGCTGTTGTAGCGATGGAATATCGCGCCTCTGCCGAAGACATTTCAAGAATGTCTCACGCTCATCCTACTTTTACTGAAGCCATCAAAGAAGCCGCACTTGCTGCCACAGAAAACAGAGCACTGCACGTGTAGTCTCATGGATGATATTATATGAATTTGAAAAATACGACAAAACTTGTCGTATTTTTTTTGTTTTAGTTTTAAAAAAGCTATAGTGAGTAAATCACAAATCTATAATTGTTTAAACCTTAAAAAAAATTAATTAGACAAATATAATTTGAACCCCTAAATTTATTACTAACCTTAAGCCCCTCAAGCTTCTAAGTTTAACCTACTACCCACACAACTCCAACTTACAGACGAAGTAATTATAAGAGAAATTGTTTTCAACAACAATATTGAATATTTTAACACGCTTTACGATAGATATTATCCATTCATATACGGTCAGTGTTTATTGTATTTTAAATCTCCACAAGATGCCAAAGATGTCACACAGGAGATATACTTTAAAATCTATAAAAAATTAGACACATTCGCCTTCAGATCTAAATTTTTTACTTGGCTATATCGACTTGTTCAAAACCACTGTATCAATCATAAGAAACGATCCAAATATGAACGATTGATTAATGAAGGAGTCAACCCAGAAAATTTAAGCAATACATTTTTTAGTTACAACTACGAAAATAATTCTCTTGATCACTACAAATTAGATCGCTTGAAACGGGCGATCAAACAACTTCCTATTGAAGACCAACAAATTCTAATACTCAAGTATTATGAAGGCGAAAGTATAAGGGAATTGGCCAAACGATATAACTATGGCGAGAGTGCCCTAAAAATGAAATTAAAGCGCATAAAGGTCAAATTATTGGAATTTTATAGACAAGTCGATTATAAGCGCCCCGAATTGATTTGAGTATTCTTTTTTAATACCAATAGTTTAATACATCTTTTGAGTGTGACAATCACAAAGAATTTATAAAATAAAATCTGATGCTAAAAATTGCAAATTAGTAACTAAATTTACATAAAATTAGCTGCATTGAGACGTACCAAAACCATTGAAATTAAACATATTGAGCCATTCAAAGCGCAATTAATACAATGGGGAGATAAGCACACTGAATCCATTTGGTTGGATTCCAATGCGCATCAACTTAATTACGGCAACTTTGATTGTATACTGGCTGTTGATGCCCAGTCCCATATCGAAAGTACTTTTACCAATGCTTTTGACAAATTACAACAATATCAAAACAATACTTCGGATTGGATTTTTGGATATTTATCATACGATTTAAAAAATGATCTAGAACAGCTTACATCTCAGAATTTTGATGGATTAGAATTTCCAGATCTATTTTTTTTCCAGCCCAAAAAAATATTTTTTTTAAAAAATAACTCTGTCACAATATCCTATTTAGAGACCATAGCTAACACTATGGATTTAGATTTGAAAGATATTCAAAATGCCAAAACGATCGGGAATCAACAAACTAATAACCTTAATATTCAATCACGGCTAACCAAACAGAAATATCTGTCCCAAGTTACTACTTTGCAAAAGTACATTCAGCGAGGAGATGTGTATGAAGCAAATTTTTGTCAAGAGCTTTTTGCTTTTGGAAAAATAAAGCCCTTACAAACTTTTCAAAAACTACAAAACATATCGCTTTCACCATTTGCAGTATACTTAAAGCACAACCAGAAATACCTCATGTCAGCATCACCAGAGCGATTCCTCAAAAAAGAAGGAGAAAATATCATTTCACAACCAATAAAAGGAACCGCAAAACGATCATTTTCTCATCCCGAAGATGAATTGTTAAAATACAATTTGCAATCTGATCCAAAAGAACGCAGCGAAAATGTGATGATAGTAGATCTTGTCCGCAATGATTTATCAAGAGTTGCCCAAAAAGGGAGCGTAGAAGTTGAAGACCTTTGTAAAATTTATAGCTTTAAACAAGTCCATCATCTGATTTCCACTGTAAAAGCAAAATTAAAAACTGGTACATCACCCATTGAAGCTATCAAGGCTACATTTCCAATGGGTAGCATGACAGGAGCTCCAAAGGTCTCGGCCATGAAAATTATTGAAGAACTAGAAAGTACCAAACGTGGATTATATTCAGGTGCTGTGGGCTATTTTACCCCACAAGGCGATTTTGATTTTAATGTCGTCATTCGAAGTATTTTGTACAATGCCACTCGGTCCTATATTTCCTTTTCTGTTGGTAGTGCTATCACCGCCAAAAGTGATCCTAGCAAAGAATACGAGGAGTGCCTCGTCAAGGCTAAAGCTATGCGCGATGTTTTGGAAAATTAAATGTGTATTTTTGCGCCATGATAAACAGGTTTAAAGACCATATTCAATCTGCCTTTCCTTCATTGTCTGAAGCCAAAATTTTGCTGGCAACATCTGCCGGAGTTGATAGTATGGTTCTCACCGATTTATCTCAAAAATTACATTTAAACATTGCTCTTGCTCATTGTAACTTTCAATTACGCCATCAAGAAAGCGACAAGGAAGAATCATTCCTTTTAGCATTTGCTGAGCAGAACCAATTGGAGATTTTTAATCAAAAATTTGATACCAATCAATTTGCAAAAAAAACCAAACAATCCATACAAATGGCTGCGCGTCAGCTTCGCTATGAGTGGTTCGATTCCATAGCGAAAGAAAATCACTTTGATTTTATTTTGACAGCTCATCACGCCGACGATAATCTGGAAACATTCTTTATCAATCTGAGTCGTGGCTCCGGCTTGGAAGGTCTTTCTGGTATTCCTGAGCAAAATGGCCAAATTATCCGTCCGTTATTGCCATTTTCTAGAAATGAAATCCTCAATTATGCCCAAGAAAATAAACTAACTTGGTGTGAGGATAGTAGCAACGCCTCATTAAAGTATGAACGAAATCATATTCGTCATAAACTAATTCCTGCATTAAAGTCCATCACGCCAGACATCTTAAATAAATTGATGTTGACTCAAGCTCATCTGTTATCCGCTCAAAAGCTATTACAGACTCACATACAGTCTATTGAGCGAGTTGTATGTCACTCAACTGATTCTGGTGACATACACTATGATCTTGAAATTATGAAAACTTTTGGTGATCCAAAACACTATTTGTTTCCTCTGCTTAAGAAATATGGATTTACAGACTGGAAAGCACTTCAAAACTTAGTTTCTTCGCAGTCTGGCAAAGAAATTTTGTCTCCAACTCATAAAGTTATTAAGAACAGAACTGTTTTGATTGTAACCAGCCTTTCAAATGGGCTCAATTTTGAACCAAAATGTATTGAAATAAATTCTGTAACACCCATCATTCAACTATCAAAAGTTTTAAAGTTGGATGAATCCAAAATCGCGGGTAAAAATAAACCATATTCAATTTTTGTAGATAAAGATAAACTGGTATTTCCACTCACACTTCGGCCCTGGCTTTCTGGCGATTTCTTCTACCCGAATGGCATGATGGGTAGAAAAAAAGTGAGTAAATTTTTTAAAGATGAAAAATTATCATCAATAGAAAAGTCTCGTGTTTTGGTCTTATGTTCAAATGATCAAATTGTTTGGATTGTTGGGAGGCGACCGGATGAAAGATTTTTGGCCAACTCAAACTCAACTTCTATACTTAAAATATCTTTCGAAGATGCCATTAATTGAATCTACATATAAACCTGCTTGGATATTTAGAAGTGGATTTTTATCCACCGTTTATTCTGGTCTTTTCAGGATGATTGCCATTTCACAAAAGCGAGAACGAATCACTCTTCGTGATGGCGATTTTTTGGATTTGGATTGGAGTCATTCAAAGGAAAAATCAGATGCTGTGGTTGTCCTATTACATGGTATGGAGGGTCATGGGCAAAGACCCTATGTTTCTGGAGTTGCCAAATTTTTTAATTCCCAAGGTGTCGATGCTGTTTGTGTTAATTTTAGAAGTTGTAGCGGAGAGGATAACCGCTCATATTCCAGTTTTCACTCCGGACAAACGGAGGATTTAGAGGACGTTGTCAATCACATTATATCAAATTATAATTACGATTCCATTTTTATTAAAGGCATAAGTTTGGGTGGTAACATTGTATTGAAATACCTTGGGGAAAATTCAAATTTGAGTTCAAAAATTAAAGCTGGAATGGGGGTGTCTGTGCCAATTGATTTGAAGGGGTCATCATCTGCTTTGCATCAGTTCAATAATATTTTGTTTCATATTTATTTTATGATCGGCTTAAAGCTAAAATTAAAACAAAAAAGCCGTCAGTTTCCTGACAAATTATCCCGAAAAACACTAAGATCAATTTGGACGTTACGAGATGTTGATGAGGTTTATACTGCACCTGCAAATGGTTTCAAAAATGCAGACGACTACTATCATAAATCGAGTAGTGTGCATCACTTATCAAAAATAAAAATCCCAGTTTTACTCCTCAATGCCAACAACGATTCGTTTTTGCCTTCATCTTGTTATCCTTATGACGTGGCTAAAAACAGTCAGTATCTACATTTGGAAGTGCCGAAGTATGGCGGGCATGTGGGTTTTATTTCCTTCAAAAAAGCATATTATAATGAAACGCGTGCTTTGGAATTTTTCTTAAAATTCAAGTAGACTCTTGTAAACAATATCCATTGGAAAGCCCATAACGTTATAGTAAGATCCTTGAATTCCAGTAATACCGATTTGTCCAATCCAATCTTGAATGCCGTATGCACCCGCTTTGTCCATAGGATTAAAATGATCGATGTAATATTTGATCTCTTCTGAGGACAAATTTTTGAAAGTAACTTTTGTAACCGCATGATCGGTATGTTGTTTATCAACTGAAGTCAAGCAAATTGATGTTATAACTTCATGGGTTTGACCACTTATCTCATTTAGCATTTCGAGGGCATCATGGCGACTTGATGGTTTTCCTAATGCTTTTTCTTTAAGCCAAACTATCGTATCACTTGTAATTAAAATATCCTGGTTTTGAAGTTCACCATCAAATTCATGCGCTTTTTTTTGAGCCAAATAATCTGAAATTTGATGCTGTCGCAAGGAAAGTGGAAAAGATTCATCAACAGGTTTGATGTAAATTTTGAACGGAATATCAAGTTGTTTGAGTAATTCTTGTCTTCTGGGAGAGCCTGATGCCAAAATAATACGCCTGTTACTTAATTTAGACTTTAACATAAGAATATTAATCGTATTGGGCATCAAAACCTGCCATCCAATTTCCTTTTATTTTTAAGATTTGTTCAATAATATCGCGAGCAGCCCCATATCCTCCTTTAACATGTGAGATGTATTGGCTGACTCGCTTAACTTCTGGTGCTGCGTCTTGCGGACAACTAGGTAAACCTACCATCAACATGGCGGGAATATCAGGGATATCATCACCCATATACATGACTTCTTTTGCAGAGGTGTTTAGAGTTTTCAACAGGGTTTTCAATTGTTTTTCTTTGTCGTGACACCCCAAGAAAACATGACTTACTCCTAAACCTTCGAGGCGTTTTCGAACACCTTCATTTCGGCCACCTGATATAACACATACGGTTAATCCTGCATCGACAGCTGCTTTCAAAGCAAAACCATCTCTAGTATTCATCTTTCTTAGTAATTCACCTTCGCTAGTCACCAAAACGCTACTGTCTGTCAATACTCCATCAATATCAAATACCAGTGTTGATATATCTTTCAAAATTGTTTTGTAACTCATTTTAGTCATGTGTGTTTTGTATTGATTGTGTTAGAATCTTGTAAATATCTTGAAAATTCGGATGATTTTCCAAAAGACCTAAATGTTTTTTTAAGGTTTGAGAATCTTTACGTTTGGCGGGTCCTGTTTGAGCTAAGTAAGGGGATAGGCTTTGTACCTTATTGGCGGTTTCTTGAATAAGCGGTTTTAAAATTTCAAAATCCAAGCTTTTTTCATCCGTCAATTCATGGCCTATTCTAAACAATTGGTTTGTAAAATTATTTACAAAAACAGCCGCAAGGTGTAGTGTTTGTCGCTGTTCAGAACTGATGGTATAGCTTGGACTTTCTAGTGATTGCGCAACAGATTTTAATAAGGATCTATCTTTTTTATCACTAGCTTCAATACACAATGGTACATGGTTGAAGCTAATATTTGTTGACTTGGAAAAGGTTTGAAGCGGATATAAAACACCTCGTCTATTTTTGTTATTAAGGGCACGCATCGGTACACTGCCAGAAGTGTGAACTACCAATCGATTGTCAAATGGTAGTTGATTGGATACTTTATCTACAGCATCATCACTTACGGCAATGATATATAAGTCAGCTTCAGGAAGTGTTGAAATGTCGGAATTGATTGACAGGTGTTGCGGGATTGTGTGATCTCTTTTTTGGGACCTATTGTACCATTGCAAGAGGTTCAAATCCGTGGCTTCATCAATAGCTTTGCTCAAATGCGTACCTACATGGCCAGCGCCCAAAACAACAATATTAATCATATGGCTAATTTACACAAGAATTCATGGAATTGAAAGTTTGAAAACGTCTTTGTGAGTTTTTTAGTAAAAAATGTTAAAAGCTGAATTTTGAAATTAATTTTTTGCAAAAAGTAAGTACCTTTGTCATTCAAAAAATTTTGGAATTTTTATGTTTAAAAAATTAGCCAATATCCTCTTTTCTACACGACTGACTGCTGTATTATTTGTCCTTTATGCCGTTGCTATGGCAATCGGTACATTTATGGACCAGGGGCAGAGCACTTCACCGACACCATATTCGAGAACTTTAATTTATAACGCTTGGTGGTTTGAGCTGATCATGGTCGTTTTTATGATAAATTTTGTGGGTAATATTTTCAGGTACAAATTACTTCGAAAAGAAAAGTGGGCTACTTTAACGCTTCACTTGTCTTTTATTTTCATTTTACTAGGAGCATTCATCACAAGATATTATGGTTTTGAAGGTATGATGTCTATTAGAGAAGGTGCTACCGAAAATACATTTTTATCCCAAAAAACATATTTAACAACATACATAGATGGTGATTATGAAATCAATGGTCAATTACAACGCCGTGTTCACAACGATGAGGTAGATTTTTCGCCACGTCTCAAAAATGATTACACACTTGAAACATCCTATAATTCCACTAAAGTAACAATTGAGCTAGTTGATTTTATCTCTGGTGCAGAAGAAGATATAGTGCCCAATGATGATGGTGAGTATTATTTAAAATTAGTTGAAGCAGGAGCGGGAACGCCTCACAATCACTTCTTAAAATTGGGACAAGTGAGTAGCATTCACAATGTGCTTTATGCGCTAAACAAACCCACTTCAGGGGCCATTAATATCACCTTCTCTGAAGCAAATGGTCTGACTATAGAATCGCCGTTTGAAGGAGAGTACATGACAATGGCCACCGGCCAACAAGGGAGACTGTTCAAAGATAGCATTCAACCCTTACAACTACGATCTAGATATCTCATTGGAAATCAAGCTATTGTGTTTCCAAAACCAGTCATAAAAGGGGTTTTTGATGTGGTCAAAAAATCCCAATTACTAAAAGGAGATGAGGATGGTATCGCCTTGAGTGTAACGGCTAATGATGATACTAAAATTGTAAAACTTCTTGGTGGGCAAGGTGTCAATAATCCCTTTAAACAAATTCAAGTTGGGGGATTGGTTTTTGCCTTTAAATACGGATCTCAACTGTTAAAACTACCCTTTGACATTAAACTCAATGATTTCATAGCAGAGCGTTACCCTGGAACAGAAAAAAGTTATTCCTCATTTGAAAGCAAAGTCACTGTTTTGGACCCCAATGAGGGAGAATTCGATTTTCACATCTACATGAACCATATTTTGAACCATAGAGGTTATCGGTTTTTTCAATCCTCTTTTGACTCCGATGAGAAAGGTACCGTTTTATCTGTTAATCACGACTATTGGGGGACTTGGTTTACTTACTTAGGCTATTATCTATTGTATTTTGGATTAATGGCAATACTCGTCAGTAGGGGGGCTAGGATGGAAGTATTGCGTAAACAATTAAAGAAAATCAAATTAAAAAAAACCGCTCTGACCATCCTTTTGGTATGCATGTTTAATCCTGTTATGGCCCAACAACATAGTGGTGATCATGCTTTCCAAAGACCCTCATTGTCGCAGGTGGATTCAATTTTAAAACAAAACATTACACCTGTGGCCCCAGCCGATTCTTTGGGCTACTTGGTCATTCAAGATGCGGATGGTCGAATGAAACCAGTAAATACCTACGCTTCTGAGCTTTTGCGTAAGTTATCCAAGAAGGATATGTATAAAAATTATACTGCGAATCAAGTTTTCTTGTCCATGCAAGAAAGCCCACAGCTTTGGTACAATGTTCCGATAATATATCTAAAACCCAAAAAAGCAGATACAATCCGCAGTCTCATTGGTATTCCTAAAATCCAAAAATATGCTGCTCTGATCGATTTCTTGGATTCAAACTTGAATTACAAATTGGGTCCCTATTTGGAGGATGCCTACAGCGCCCAAGTGCCAACTGCCATACAAAAAGAATTTAAAGAAGCCGATCAACGTGTCAGTCTGTTGTTCAATACATTGGAGGGTGACGCCCTTCGTTTGTTTCCTATCCCTAACGATGAAAACAACAAATGGGTGGCGCCCAAAGAATTTGTTCAAAAGGGCTTGGTATTGAACGATACTCTATATGGCAATTTTATTCGTACAGGATTTTTAGCTTACCTTGCTACATTGCAAAATGATAAGGTTCAAAAAATAGATTTTTCGAGAAGTCAAAACTTATTGAACGCGATCAAGAAATCTCAAATCAAATATGGTGGCTCTGCCATGCTTTCAGATCAAAAAATAAAAACCGAAATACAGTACAACAAATACGATATCTTCAAAAAGTTATTCAGTTGGTATATGTACGCCAGTAGTTTGATGTTCATCCTTCTGATTATACAAATCTTAAAAGATAAGAGTAACATTCTAAATGTATCCGTAACAATTTTCAAAACTTTGATATATATATGTTTCGGACTTCATACTATCGGTCTAATTGCCCGCTGGTACATCTCCGGTCATGCGCCATGGAGCGATGCCTATGAATCTATGATTTATGTGGCATGGGCCACCATGGCCTTTGGTGTTATGTTAGGACAGAAAAGTAATCTGACCTTCGCATCAACCGCATTTGTGACAGCTATGATTCTGATGATTGCCCACTGGAATTGGATGGACCCCTCAATTGGAAATCTGCAACCCGTATTAAATAGCTATTGGCTGATGATTCACGTGGCTATAATAGTAGGGAGTTATGGGCCTTTTGCTTTAGGAATGATTTTGGGTATTATAGCCTTGTTGTTGATGATTTTAACAACAGCCAAAAATCAACTTAAAATGAAGTTGAATATCAATGAGTTAACCACTATTAATGAAATGGCGCTGACAGTTGGTTTAGTTATGCTGACTATTGGGAATTTTTTAGGTGGGATGTGGGCTAATGAGAGTTGGGGGCGGTATTGGGGTTGGGATCCCAAAGAAACTTGGGCCCTCATTAGCATCATGGTTTACGCTTTTGTGATCCACATGCGACTGATTCCGGGACTCAGAAACCGTTTGTTATTCAATATTGCCTCTGTTCTTGCATTTGGCAGTATTTTGATGACCTATTTTGGTGTCAATTTTTATTTGGCAGGCCTGCATTCTTATGCTAAAGACGACCAAGAAATTAGTATAATGTATATCGTTTTATCATTATCAATTCTGATTGTAATCAGTATATTGGCTTATGTCAAATACCGCAAATTTTACGTCAAAAATTAATCCAATATCGTTTTTATTTTCTGGAATTTGATTTCATCGAAATTAGAAATTACGCTGTTGGCTAAAGAATAGTCCTGATTTTTTGAATTTTCACTTTTGTAGGCTATACAAAAAATTTCAGCCTCATGAGCAGCGATTATTCCATTGGTTGAATCTTCAATAACAATACACTCGCTTGGCAGGGCATGAGCAGCCGCAGCCGCATTAATAAAAATTTCTGGATGGGGTTTAGACGCTTTCAAGTCAGCGCCACTTAACTTTTCCGAAAAAAACGAATCTAATTCAAAACGATTCATCACATTATTGATGGTAAACATTGATGCTGAAGACGCCAATATTAGTGTTAATCCATTCGTGTAATAATCCTGAATTAAATCTTTAACGCCTTCAATAAGCTGTAAGCCATCGTCTTCAAAAAAAAGTGTTGTAAAGTAATCTCTCTTAATTTGAACGAGTTCTTCTGGGGTGTATTTAAGTCCAAAACGATCACAAATTTTTTTGCATATATTGATGGTCGATTGGCCTGTAAAACTTCTGTAGAGTGAGTCTGACACATCGATACCAATTTGATCAAACATATTGTAATAGGCCTTGTGGTGTAGAGGCTCTGTGTCTACAATGACTCCATCCATATCGAACAAAACAGCTTTCAACATATTAGCTTTTTGGCGAAGATAATCTTAAGTTGATAATTTTTTGAAATTTATTAGACATTTAAACTCATTTTTTTTTAAATTCGATGCTTAAACAATAGCTTCAATGAAATTTATAAAATTGTTAGGAATCACCAATACACTATTGCTTATGCTCTGTGTATTGATTATAGTAGTGTCCGAATATTTATTTTTTTCAGGACACCAATTACATGGTATTTTTGTTGGGATCTGGGCCCCTATGCTCGTTGGTCTCATGATTTTCTTTAAACTCTTTCGCCTTGGCCGCTAACGACATCGTACTTTATTTTTCCATTTTTGTTTCCGTTTGCGTGGCGGTATGGGCAGTCGTGCTCATCAAACAGTTTAATGATTTAGACAAAAAATAGCGTTTAATTTATATTTTTAATGCTTAAACGAGATTTCGGTATAAATACAATTTGTACCCACACAGGTGCTATTGAAGATACTACGTTCGGTGGTGCGACTTCTCCCATGTATTTATCAACCTCCTATGAATTTCTAAATCAGAATATCAAACGATATCCACGGTATTTTAATACCCCTAATCAAGAAGGTTTAGCCCAAAAAATTGCTGCTATTGAACAAGCTGAGGCCGGTCTTATATTTTCATCAGGAATGGCAGCCATTTCGTCAGTCATGCTAACATACCTCAAGTCTGGTGATCATGCCATTATTCAAAATGATATTTACGGTGGAACACGAAATTTTATTGAATCTCACTTTGAATCGTATGGTATTCAATTTACTTTCACAAAAAACTTAACGCCTAAAGCTTTTGAAGATTGTATTCAAAGCAATACCAAACTAATTTACATTGAAACCCCCTCAAACCCATTGCTTAAACTTGTTGATATTTTCTCTGTTGCCAAGCTTGGTAAAACCCACAAGATTACGACTGCAATAGACAATACTTTTGCAACACCAATTGTTCAAAATCCAATTACACTTGGAATTGATATCGTTGTTCACTCAGCTACCAAATATTTTGGAGGCCACAGTGATATAAGTGCTGGAGCAGTGGCTTCCACACAAAACAATATTGATCAAATTTGGGATTTAGCCAAAGATTTTGGCGGTAACTTAAGCGACTTCACAGTTTGGCTACTCGAACGAAGCATGAAAACATTAGCTATTCGTGTCAAAGCTCAACAAAAAAACGCAAAAAAAATAGCCCAATTTTTATCTAAAAATAAAGCAGTAAAACATGTTTATTACCCTGGACTAATATCTCATCCAGATTATGAATTAGCCAAAATTCAAATGAAAGGTTTTGGGGCGATGCTTTCTTTTGAATTGTCAAATTTGTACGATACGACTAAGTTTTTGAATCATCTTAAATTGATTAAACCTTCGATGAGCTTAGCTGGCGTGGAAAGCACTATGATACTACCGTCAAAAACCTCTCATGCATTACTAACAGAGGTTGAACGAAAAAATCAAGGTATTTCGGATCAATTGATTCGTTTTTCTGTTGGAATTGAATCCAAAAAAGATTTAATTTATGATATTAAAACAGCTTTAGCCAGCTCCAAAATTTAAACTTATGAAAGTTGATATTTTAGCCTTTGGTGCCCATCCAGACGATGTTGAATTAAGTTGTGGCGCTACACTCCACAAAGCAATTCTTAGTGGAAAAAAGGCCGCCATAATTGACTTAACACGGGGAGAATTGGGAACACGGGGAACCGCTGAAATTCGAAAAAAAGAAGCCCATGCCGCCGCTAAAATTTTAGGAATTTCTTTTAGAGAAAATTTAGAATTTCCAGATGGTTTTGTTTTTAATACCAAAGAAAATCAACTAGAGATTATCAAAAAAATTAGAGCCCATAAACCTGAAATCATTTTTTGTAACGCCATAGATGATCGTCATACAGACCATGCCAAATCGAGTACTTTAGTGCGTGATGCCTGTTTTTTAAGTGGCCTGAAAAAATTAGAAACAACAAACGAAACAGGGGAACGGCAAACTGCCTGGCGTCCTAAAGCAGTTTACAGTTATATACAATGGAAAAATATTATGCCTGATTTTGTAGTTGATGTAAGTTCAACTATTGATACAAAAATGAAGGCAGTGGCAGCTTATAAGTCTCAATTCTATAACCCAAATAGTACTGAACCAGAAACACCAATTTCGAGTCAAAACTTTTTTAGTAGTATTCGTTACAGAGCAGCAGATTTGGGTAGATTAGTTGGTGTAGGCTATGCGGAAGGGTTTAAATCTGAAAGACTAATTGCGGTAGACTCCATTTTTGATTTGAAATAAAAAACAAAAATCTTTGAATAAAATCATAAATGCTTTAAATTTGCGCATGCATTTTTTGATGTGAAACGGTGGTTGTAGCTCAGTTGGTTAGAGCGCCTGATTGTGGTTCAGGAGGTCGTCGGTTCGAACCCGATCTTCCACCCTTAAATTGAGGAAGTTAACGCTTCCTCTTTTTTTTAGGGTACAATATGGGGTACAATATCTTCTTAATTTCTAACAAATTTATATGTTTTTTCAAGAAGCGACCCTATAATTTCTTGGCCCCCAGTAAAAGCGTTTTTTGTACAAGTAATTTATTTTTAGTACATTAAGAGGAACCATAAACAAAATTAAGATGCAACCATTACTAATTATCATCCTGTCCATTTCTTTTATCGTTTTATCAAGTGTACTTGAGAGACTATTAGAGTAACAACTATTTATTTTGCGTAAGTCATTCATTTTTATTATCTTAAAGAAAAAAAAGAAAATGGAAAACGAATGCACTTGTGGAGAAACCACAAACCCTAGTGGGGCTTGTGATGGTTTTGGAAGCTACATCTGTGACGAATAGATGGCTTAACTCCACTTAAATAGTCTTTTAAAAGTTTGATGCTGGTCAAGGTGAATACTACTCACTTCTTGAACCTTATGGTTCTTTTGTGTGTTCCATCTAACCCATCCTTTTAACCCGTATATATCTTTTTCAATACAGTAGTCAATTATTTTCACCCACTCGAATACGGGTTTTATCTGTACTAATTGCTTGAAGTTCTCCATTGAAATACTCGTATATAGTTCCATTATCATCTTTATAGTCTGCAATTAGGCCAAAAGGCTCACAGCTTCTTATTAACGCTGCTTTGTGACTTAAACTGTATCCTTCAGCTTCCTGTGTTGTTAACCACTCTCGTATCTGTAAGATGTCCGTACTTTCCATCAATTAAGTTTTGAATTTTGGTTTCACTTTGACTTACTAGCCATTTAATGCTCTCTGGTGCATTTAGTGTTTTAACACTTACACTTTCCTTTCTAGGTATAGAGTGTCCAATTATGGTTTTTAGATAAACTATTTTTTCTGCATTAGAGAGCAAGTCAATATCTATGCTGTCAATTATGTCGTTGCATAGAGCATCTATTTTCTCCTGTGCCTTTCCGGTCAAGTATTTCTTGTTTCTTATTACCATCGGTTAAATATTAGAGCGTATTCGTCATCTACCACAGTTTTTACAAGTGAACTAAGTATAACATCAGCTCTTGTATTGGTTTTTATACCTAGTCTTTTTCTAACAGTATTTAAGTCTGTTTTAGTTATATCAATTTCTATTCTCATCTATGAAGAGTTAAAGGGTAGGCAGTGTACAAGAAAGCATTTATGAAACCCATTAAACCTACCCTAACTCCAAACATAGTATCATTTAAAGTCCTGAGTAAATAGATAGGCATTAGGAACAATTTTCATTGTTTTTACATCTAAAACTATTCTGTTACCTGTAATGTTTGGTAACTGCGCAACATTAATATTTGTATTGCCCGCTGCTCGTATATTATTGAATGCTTCGGCAATAGCTAAATACCAACTATATTCGTTTGCCTTACTCGCAGGAATTTTAACTGTATAGTCATCTTTATCTAATGAAGGTTTAGAGATACTATTAAGACTATTAAATGCTCTTTCTACATCAACTTTATTCTTACCTTCTATTATATAAAGCTGTGTGATGTCTAGTTTTAATAACTCTGGATATTTGCTTCTCAACTCTTTTTCAAAGTCCTCTAAACATTCATATTCGGTTCCTGTAACATCCACACAGTTTTTGTATTCCTCCTCCCATTGTTGATGTTTCTTTTTTGCTTCTTCAAATGCAAATTCATCAAACCACTCAAATGCTTTTTCAGGGTTTAAATACTTTTTAGGTCGCCCCTTTGGGGCCTTTGGTTTGGCTTTTAATTTGTCCACGCTCTATAATTTTTTAAATTCCAGCCATTTAATTATTTAATATTGAGATATTTGAACTACCTTTAAGGTGAAACCATAAACTAATTCTTTAGTTTTATAATTTTTTCAGGTTGAATTAAACCGTCTATTTCTAGGCGGTTTTTTTGTAACATATGTTACATTATATTATTCTAAAATTTTTTATGTTTGGATATCAGTTCTACACAACAGAATTGGTTTATGGTTAAGGCACCACTCTCAACAAGTGGTGCTTTTTTTATTCAGTATATAAAAGATCTGTTTTTAGTTTTGTACCATCTTTTAGTTTTTCCTCATTTAGGTTATTTAGCAACAAAGAAGTTTTCTTTTGCGCAGCGATTTACTGTCATTTACTTGGAGAAGCTTTTTTAGTTGCTTTTCAAAAAGGTCTTTTTGATTTACCAACTTTCTCTTTATTATTTATATAATAGGCTCTGTGGGATTTGTCTATGTAGTAATTGATGCTTTAGTAAGAGAAGATTGGCTTGAAGCTTTAGGAACTGTAATTTTATTTTTTGTATTTATTGTTAACCAACTTTCTGAAGGTATCAAGAAATATAAAAAGTAGTTTTTTTAATAGCTTCAGGATGCTTTCAAGTGGTAGGTGTGGTTTCCTATTTGTCTTGGCATTATTTTGTAATTTGAGGTATGAGAAAATTAATTAAGAATTATCTAAAAGACCCATTAGCAACCATAGCTATAAATACAACAATATTCATTATGGGTTGTTTATTTTTTGGGATATTAGCCACCATTGGCATAGTCTCTGAAATTGTTAGGGATTTTAAAAATCCTCCAATTAATGTTCGTCACCAGCATATCAAACAGCACTCGGATGAGCAAGTAAAATATAATGAAATGATTAAGTTACTTGACTCAATTAATTCAAAATTAGAATAGATATGATTATTCTAAAATTTATTTGACTTTCATATGGGATTTTTTTTTGGTTTTGAACATTTTTTTTCAATATATTGTTAGATATGAAAAAGTTAGAAAAATATTATCCCATAATACTTGCAATATTTAGTGTTGGTTATTCTAATTATCTATGGTTTTCTGGATATCAGTTAGAAGGTATATATGTTGGGCTGTGGCCAGTTACTATTCTTGCATTTGCCATAGCAATCAGACAAAGAAGAAATAAAAATAAATGATTATGGTAAATCAACAAATGTTCTTGATTGGGTCAATTATCTTCTTTGTTTATCTTTTTTTTTATATCAGGATAGTGATGAGGGACTTTGTAAGTGATAAAAAAAATGACAATAACTTTGTTGATTCAAATGACTTTGACGGAATAGGTAATCAAGGTAGAATTCCTAATACCAAAACTAAAAATAGAGCAATTTAATTTGGTCTTTCAAGTAATTGTGGGAAAATAATTCTTTAAAACTCATTAATGCATCAGATATATTGTTCAAGTGATCATATATAAAAAAAGCAATATTCAGTAGTGAAATGCTTTCAACCATAAATTAACTCAATTGTAGTAAAATTGATGAGGTCTATATAAATTTAAATTACTTTTCAAAAAAACCTTCTTTAACTCAGATGGTTTGATTTATCATCAAAAAGTTATTTAGACAATATATTTTCAAAATATCTTAGCTGGTAAGGACAATAATCTCTGCTAATGCCTTGATAGATTTATTCGCCATACAATGCTCTTCAATTGTATAGCCTAAATTACATTTTTTGTTTAGATCCGCACCAAAGCTAACTAGCATATTAATTACTTCAGGTTTATCATATATTGCAGCCCATATAACAAATGTTTTTCCTTCATAATGACCATTTAGAGAAACTAAATTATTTGAAAGTAAGTTTTCGATAGTACCGAAGTCATTATTTTTTATAGCCAACATAAGTTTAAATTCTTCAGAAGAATTCGCTGGCTTGTAATTTCCAAATGAATAGTTAATTTGTATTATAACAAATATTGAAGATATAACAGCTTTTAACATAATAAATTGATTTATGGTTCTACTCAAATTTACAAATTATATTTTTTGTTTAACGTGACTATGGTCACGTTGATAAAGATTGATTAAAATTTAAATCTCATATTATTCTAATTATCAATAAAATAAATTAATAAATACTTGATAGACTAAATAATAGACCGATTTAATATTATCAAACAAATAAACCGTCTTTAATTAAAGACGGTTTATTAAAATATTTAGTACAAAAGAAAAATTGATTTATGGTCAGCCAAAATTATAATAAGTTTCAAAATTCAAACGTGACTAATGTCACGTAACAAACAAAAAAAATATGATTAGATTTATTTAAATTATTTTTTTATGTTAAAATTCAATGAGTTACCCGCTGGATTAAAAAAGGAAATACAAATCGCATCAAAAATGATCGATGTGCCAGCTGGTCAGATTATTGTAAACTCAGGAGATAAAATGGACTACGTTCCGTTTGTTATGAATGGAAGTGTTAGGGTTTTTGTTGAAAATGAAGATGTATCAAAAGAATTACTTTTGTATTATGTTGAGTCAGGTCAAACGTGTATGATGTCAATGATAGCAGGGTTTACAAATAAAATAAGTAAAGTTTCTGCTGAAACAGAATCAGATTCATCAATAATGTTAGTGCCTGCTAATAAAATTAGAATATGGCAAATCGAATATGAAGAGTGGAACAATTTGATTTTGG
>JBMHDM010000038.1:0-39566 GCA_049889395.1 Flavobacteriaceae bacterium | reverse complement strand
TTAGTATTCCCAGAGATAGATAATGACCGAAGGTCAATAAAGATACGAGGTGGTATCAGAGGATCTTTAAAAGCAGGTCGTTGGTGCAGAATGGCACCTGTAGGCTACGTAAATAGGAGGGATGCAAATAATAGACCTATTATTCAACCCAGCCCAAAGGCTAAATTTATTCAATATGCATATAAGGAAATCGTAATGGGGAAGACCCAAGTAGCGATTCGTGAAGAATTGGCTATTAAAGGATTCAAAGTGAGTAGAAATAATTTATCTCTTTTATTGAAAAACCCTGTGTATATGGGTAAGATTGTTGTTCCAAAAGAAGGGGAAGAGCAGGAGCAATGGATTGAGGGAATTCATCAAGGAATAATCTCGGAGAAGTTATTTTATCAAGTTCAAGAGGTTTTGGCCGAGCGTCAAAATAAAAGAAATAGACCCCATTACAATACGCTTCGTGAAGAGTTACCATTGAGAGGAATTTTACATTGTTCAAAATGCCAATCCAAAATGACCGGTAGTCCCTCAAAGAGCTGTACGGGTAAAAAATACTTTTATTACCATTGTAATCACTGTAAAAAAGAGCGATTCTCAGCAAAGAAAGTCAACACAGTTTTTGAATCTATTTTAGATGATTTTCAATTTACTAAACAATCAAAAGTACTGTATAAAGAAATTTTAAAGTCATTGTCTGGAGTTAATCAAAAAGACAGAGCAAGGAAAAGAAAAAAGTTAGAGAAGGAATTAGATTCTTCAAACCAACGTATTGAAAATCTCCAAGATTTATTAGTAGACGGAACTATTTCTCCAAAAGTATATGGTCAAACATTAAATCGATATACCAAGCAACGCGATCAAATCACTTCTAGTTTGAATGGACTTAATACCTCAGATTCTGAATATAAGGGTCTTATTGAAAATGCATTTCAACATTTAGAAAATTTTAAGCAAACCTACACCAACAGTGCTATTGTGCATAAAAAGAAGCTGATAAGTTCGATTTTTCCAGAAAAAATAGAATTTGACGGAAAAAAATGTCGAACTACGAGAATCAACGATGTGTTGAGGTATATCTTATTGATTGACAAGGAGTTAGATGAAAATAAAAAGGGACAAATCTCAAAAAAATTGAGTTTGTCCCGTCTGGTGGAGTCGCCGAGAATCGAACTCGGGTCCAAACAAGCTACAAAAGGGCTTTCTACACGTTTAGTTTTTATTTAGTTTTCGAAGATAAGCTGACTAAAAACAATCCACTTACCCCTTAGCTTCAAAAATTTCGAAACCCTACCGAAGCCTTAAGGTCTCTAGATCCACTTTTACGATGCCTCAAAATTGAACGCCATGAATCAAGGCTCTCAGGAGACATAAAGCTTGCACACCTTGTGTGCCGAGGCCAATCCTACTGTAATTCAGATTAAGCAGCTAAAGCGTAGTTATTCTCGCCGTTTAAAAATCGATATGGCCTTTTACGTGTTTCAATATCATCACACGACGTGCTTACAATTCCATAGATCCTGCTGTCAATACCAGTCGACCCCGGTTGTAAAATTTCCTCCAATAGAGGACCCCAAAGTTACAAAAAAACTTGTGTACCGATTCAATTCCTACTATTTTTGAAAGAATATCTTGTCAAAACGTTATGAAATTTGCTGTTATCAAAGAACGAAAATCACCACCAGATAAAAGAGTGGTTTTATCTCCCAAATCATGTCTAAATCTTTTAAAATCCCACCCTGAAGCGAAACTGATTATCGAATCTTCACATATCAGGGCTTTTTCAGATGAAGAATATTCTAACCTAGGTCTGAGTGTGAGCAGCGATATTTCAGAGGCAGATGTATTGATTGGGGTAAAAGAAGTTCCCATCGAAGCACTAATCCCTAACAAAAGCTACTTCTTTTTTAGTCACACCATAAAAAAACAACCTTACAACAGAAAGTTATTACGCACCATTTTAGATAAAAACATTACCCTTTACGATCACGAAACTTTGGTGGATTATAATTACAATCGACTGATAGGATTTGGATATTATGCGGGCATTGTAGGGGCCTATAACGGTATTCGCACAATTGGCAAAAAATGGAAATGTTTTGAATTACCTAAAGCAGCTAATCTCAATGGCCGATCGGATTTAAATAAAGAAGTAAAGGGAGTCAATCTCCCCAACCTCAAAATTATTCTAACTGGTACTGGAAGAGTAGGGCAAGGCGCCAAAGAGGTTTTAGATTTCATGGCTATTAAACAGGTTAATGTCGATCAATTTTTAACCCATTCTTTTGATGAACCCGTTTATGTTCAATTGGACGTGATGGATTATGTATCAAGAATAGATGAGAGAGAAGGATCAAAATCAGATTTCTTTGCCAATCCTGGTGATTATAAATCAACATTTTCAAAATTCACTACCGCGGCCGATGTTTTCATTGCCGGGCATTTTTATGGCAAAGGATCGCCTTATTTTTTTAATCGAACAGAGGCCAAAGCCAAAAACTTTAAACTCAAAGTAGTTGCAGATATCAGCTGTGATATTGACGGTCCTGTGGCTTGTACTATTCGTCCCTCTACAATAGAAAATCCTATTTATGGCTACAATCCGCAAAGTGAGTCTGAAATCGATTTTGACGATAGAAATGCCATAGCGGTGATGGCCGTGGATAATTTACCCTGCGAATTACCACGTGATGCCAGCGAAGGTTTCGGTGAGATATTTGTAGACAAAATCATACCTGCTTTTTTTAATGACGATAAAAACGGTGTATTGGCCCGCGCCAAAATGACCGAAAATGGTCAATTGACTCCTGCGTTTTCTTATTTGCAAAACTTTGTTGATGGCGTAGAATAAAAAAACCCTTCCATTTGGAAGGGCTTTTGTAAAAAAATAATGTTTTAATTAAATATTAGACAACTCTAACATTTACTGCATTCATGCCTTTTCTACCTTCTTTTAACTCAAATTCTACTTGGTCTCCTTCGTTAATCTCATCGATAAGCCCGGTGACATGAACAAAGTGCTCCGTAATTGAGTCTTCTTCAGTAATGAATCCATAACCTTTGGACGAATTGAAGAATTTTACTGTTCCATTTTTCACTATAATAGTTTTTAATTATGCCGCTAATATATAATTTCACAAACTCAAAAAGTCTTTATTTTATGTTAATTAACTAAAAAATATTAAAATTTATATCTCAACAAGTAATTGATTGGCTAATAAATCTTCTAGAGTTTCGCGTTGTCTTATCAAATGTGCTTGATTGTTATACCACAAAACTTCTGCGGGTCTGTAACGTGAGTTGTAATTACTAGACATCATAAAACAATAAGCTCCAGCATTGTGAAATGCTAATATATCCCCCTCTGAAATTTCGTTAATACGACGGTTATTAGCAAAAGTGTCTGTTTCACAAATATAACCTACAACAGAGTAAAATCGTTCTTTTCCGTCAGGATTAGAAATATTTTCAATATGATGCTGAGCACCATAAAGCATAGGTCTGATAAGGTGATTAAAACCAGAATCGACTTGTGCGAAAACAGTAGAAGTGGTTTGTTTGATGGCATTGACTTTTGTTAAAAAATAACCCGATTGACTGACTAAAAATTTACCAGGTTCAAAAGCGAGCGTCAATTCACGACCATAATTTTCACAAAACACTTTAAAACGCTTAGTTAATTTATCTCCCAATTCTTCAATGTTGGTTTCGATATCGTTTGATTTATAAGGGACCTTAAACCCAGAACCAAAATCGATAAACGTTAGGTTTTTAAATTTTTTGGCCGTTTCAAATAAAATTTCACTGGCGTACAAGAAAACATCTATATCCAAAATATCACTTCCCGTATGCATATGTATACCATTGATTGTCATCCCCGTATTTTCTACAATCCTAAGCAGTAGGGGCATTTGATGAATGGAGATTCCAAATTTAGAATCGATATGGCCAACTGAAATATTCGTATTTCCACCCGCCATGACATGTGGATTGATTCGAATACAAACCGGTGTCTGCGGATGTCTATTTCCAAATTGTTCCAATAAATCCAAACTATCAATATTAATCTGAACACCCAATTTGGCCACTGTTTCAATTTCTTTTAAAGACACTCCATTGGGGGTGTAAATGATATCCTCTGCGGCAAATCCAGCTTTAAGACCTATTAGAACCTCCTGTATAGATACTGTGTCTAAAGCTGCCCCCAAACCAGAAACAAATTTTAGAACAGAAATATTGGTTAGTGCCTTAGCTGCATAATGAATTTTTAGATTCCGAACACCTGAAAATGAGGCCGTTAGACGGTTATATTGAGATTCTATAGCGTGTGCATCATACACGTACACAGGGCTTCCATACGTTTCAGCAATTTTCACCAAATCACGATTTTCCATGAAAATTATTTTAAATTATTATTAGGACAAATTTAATTTCACATTCCCTATTTGCCATGAAAATTAAAATATTATCATTAATTTTGCACAAAATGTTAAATAATTTACAATTTTGAAAACCATAGCCAATTGTGTTCAAGATATCATCAAGTCCAAACCCTATTTAGAGGAAGCGCTTTCTCGAAATATTATTAATTTTTCGGCCTTAGCTCATGATTTGAACCCATCTATTTCAGAAATACTACGCAAACCTGTAAAAGATGGTGCCATAATGATGGCGTTGCGGCGCTATTCACCACCAATCTCTAGAAAGAATGCCATTCTACTTCAGCAAATTTTTAAAGATTTAGGCGATATAACTGTTCGGTCAAATTTATCAGATTTCACATTCAAAAATTCAACAAGCTTGATTTACAATCATTCTAAAATTTTAGCAGAAATTGATACCGATCGTCAAGTCTTTTATGCTTTTACTCGAGGTATTTTTGAAAGTAATATTATTATATCAAGCTCTAAAAAAGAGGCGATTCACAATATTTTCAAAAGCGAAACACTATTAACAAAACAAGACAATCTTTCCGCCATTAGTGTAAACTTACCCAAAGGAAACTCTAAAATTCCTGGGTTGTATTATCAAATCTTCAAACGTTTGGCTTGGGAAAATGTTACCCTTTATGAGGTTGTTTCTACTACAAACGAATTTACAATATTGGTAGAGGATCATTTAGTCGACAAAGCCTTCTCAGTTATAAAATGTCTAAAGTAACAAGAAATTTTATCCAACAATTGTTAATAATCAGGACTTAAATTATTGCTAAAACGCCTTTGGTTAATTACTTTTGTATCAAATTATTTTGGTTACAATAAACCAACCAACACAAACTGTATTTATAATGAATCTACACGAATATCAAGGAAAACAAATTTTAAACTCGTTTGGTGTAAAAATCCAACGTGGTGTTGTAGCCACAACCTCAGAAGAGGCTGTTCAAGCCGCTAAACAACTGACTGAAGACACTGGAACTGGGTGGCATGTGATTAAAGCACAAGTTCATGCTGGTGGTCGTGGTAAAGGGGGTGGCGTTAAATTGGCTAAAAATTTAGATGAGGTTCGTGAGATTTCTGATCAAATTCTTGGGATGCAACTCGTCACACCACAAACCTCTGCTGAAGGAAAAACAGTGTACCAAGTATTGGTAGCAGAGGATGTCTATTATCCTGGTCCTTCAGAAACAGATGAATTTTATATGTCAGTTTTACTCAATAGAGCCACCGGTAGAAATATGATTATGTATTCTACCGAAGGAGGCATGGATATTGAAACAGTTGCCGAAGTAACTCCACATCTGATTTTTACAGAAGAAATTGATCCTGCTACAGGACTGT
Organism: Flavobacteriaceae bacterium; assembly: GCA_049889395.1. GTDB lineage: Bacteria > Bacteroidota > Bacteroidia > Flavobacteriales > Flavobacteriaceae > UBA3537. The sequence goes on along the minus strand of JBMHDM010000038.1, from coordinate 33,798 downwards.
TACCTTTTCAGGCTCGTCGGGTAGCCTTTAATTTAGGCCTTTCAGGGTCTGCTTTTAAAGAAATGACGAAATTTGTTTCCGCACTATACACGGCTTATATCAAATCGGATGCGTCTTTATTTGAAATTAATCCAGTGCTTAAAACATCAGATGACAAAATCATGGCCGTTGATGCCAAAGTTACCATTGATGACAATGCTTTGTTTAGACACAAAGATTATTTAGAGTTACGTGATATTCGTGAAGAAAACCCCATTGAAGTTGAAGCTGGAGCATTAGGGCTGAACTATGTCGATTTGGATGGAAATGTCGGCTGTATGGTTAATGGGGCTGGATTGGCTATGGCTACGATGGATTTGATTAAACAAGCTGGTGGTGATCCTGCCAACTTTTTGGATGTCGGCGGAACTGCCGATGCTGCCCGTGTCGAAGCCGCTTTCAGAATCATTTTAAAAGACCCTAATGTCAAAGCCATTTTAATTAATATTTTTGGCGGAATCGTTCGATGTGATCGTGTGGCTCAAGGGGTAGTAGATGCTTACAAAAATATGGGTGATGCCATTAATGTACCTATCATAGTACGTTTACAAGGCACCAACGCCGATATTGCCAAAGAATTAATCGACAACTCTGGTTTAGATGTTCAAAGTGCTGTTGAGTTTCAAGAAGCTGCCGATAAGGTACAGGCGGTATTGTCTTAAGGAAGTTTAAAGTAAGAAAAATTAAATCCAGCACGTAAGTGCTGGATTATTTTTTAGTTTTTAAACCGCTCTAGTTTTTTTTGATAATCTTTAATTTGATCTCTAAACTTGGCGGCCATCATAAAGTCCAGTTCTTTGGCGGCGGCTTCCATGAGTTTTCGGGTGTCGCGTACTTTTTGTTCCAGTTCGGGTTTGGATAAATAATCACTTTCAGGTTCGGCGGCTTTAAGCGCTTCTTGTTCGTAGTAGTAACTACTAACAGAGTTTTTGGTGAGGGCGTTGTCTAAACTTTTGTTTAGGGCTTTTGGCGTAATATTGTGTTCGGTATTATAGGCAATTTGTTTTTCGCGGCGGTATGTGGTTTCGTCAATGGTTTGTTGCATGCTTTTCGTGATTTTATCGGCATACATAATGGCTTTGCCATTGAGGTTTCGTGCGGCGCGGCCTACGGTTTGCGTCAGTGATCGGTTCGAGCGTAAAAATCCTTCTTTATCAGCATCTAAAATGGCGACTAATGAGACTTCGGGAAGGTCTAGTCCTTCTCTCAATAGGTTAACCCCGACTAATACATCAAACAATCCTTTGCGTAAATCTTGCATGATTTCTACGCGTTCCAAAGTATCGACATCGCTATGGATATAGCGGCAACGGACTTGAATTCGGGTTAAATATTTGGTCAACTCCTCGGCCATACGCTTAGTTAATGTGGTCACTAGGGTGCTTTCATCTTTTTCAACTCGTTGTTGAATTTCTTCTATCAAATCGTCTATTTGATTTAAGCTGGGGCGTACTTCAATGATAGGATCTAAAAGTCCAGTAGGGCGTATGATTTGCTCTACATAAACACCGTCTGTTTTGGTTAATTCATAATCGGCGGGGGTGGCGCTCACATAAAGAACTTGATTTTGTAAACTCTCAAATTCTTCAAATTTTAGCGGACGATTGTCCATAGCGGCAGGTAGTCTAAAGCCATATTCGACTAAATTTTCTTTTCGACTGCGGTCGCCACCATACATGGCATGAACTTGAGAAATAGTCACATGGCTTTCATCAACCACCATTAAATAATCCTCAGGAAAATAATCTAGCAAACAAAAGGGTCTTGTCCCTGGTGCCCGACCATCCAAATATCGAGAGTAATTTTCTATTCCAGAGCAATAGCCCAACTCTCGGATCATTTCCAAATCAAACTCTGTTCGTTCTTTCAAGCGTTTGGCTTCTAGGTTCTTACCAATATCTTTGAAATAATTGTACTGTTTGACCAAATCGTCTTGAATATCTTTGATGGCGTTTTGTAAAATTTCTGGAGATGTTACAAACATATTGGCCGGATATATATTGACTAGGTCATAGACTTCAATCACAGTATTATCATTGACGTTAAAGGCCTCAATGGCTTCAATTTCATCTCCAAAAAAATGAATCCGAAATCCATAATCGGCATAACTGGGAAAAATATCTACCGTATCGCCTTTAATTCTAAAATTTCCATGTCTAAATTCACCTTCAGTTCGCGCATACAAACTCTGCACAAGTTGATGCAGCAGTGCTGTTCTGGAAATAATTTGGTTGGTTTTTAGCGAAATCACATTTTTTTGAAATTCTACAGGATTTCCTATACCGTACAGACACGACACAGAGGCAATTACGATAACATCTCGACGACCAGACAGAAGCGACGAGGTGGTCCTGAGTCGTAGTTTTTCAATTTCCTCATTGATAGACAAATCTTTTTCGATGTAGGTTCCTGTTACAGGAATATAGGCCTCTGGTTGATAATAGTCGTAATAGGACACGAAATATTCTACCGCATTTTCAGGGAAAAATTGTTTAAATTCTGAATATAATTGTGCCGCTAGGGTCTTATTATGTGCTAAAACCAAGGTTGGTCGTTGAACCTCTTGAATGACATTGGCTACTGTAAATGTTTTTCCAGAGCCAGTAACCCCAAGAAGTGTTTGATATTTTTCGTTGGATTCAACACCTTGGACCAATTCTGTAATGGCTTGAGGTTGATCGCCAGTGGGCTTAAACTCAGATGACAACTTAAATCGCATACTGCAAAATTAAGGGAATCTCTATTGTACTGCAACCTGTTGAGTATTTCTTTTATGATTTTCGAGAAATTAATAATTCAGGTATACCCATCCTGTAACAGGCTTATATCCCTCTTCGTTTAATTGTAGAACATAAAAATAGGTTCCAATTGGTAATTTTTTTGAACTTGGATTTGGGCCACGATTCGATGTTCCGTCCCATTTCAAATTGTTGTTACCTTCAAAAATTAAAGTTCCATATCGGTTGTAAATCAATAACTTATGATTGTAAAATATATCATATAGTCCTTGAATATTAAACCAATCATTGTAACCATCTCCATTGGGTGAAAACCCTTGAGGGACTAAGACTGGACAACCCGCGTAAGACAGTTGCAGCGCAACACCATCGGCGTTATTATTTTCATTAATTTCTTGAACCAGCCCATGGCCTGATCCGTTGTCATCTACAACTGCAATAATTTCAAACGCTTCTGGAATATCCGAATTGATTTCTAGGGTTATTGATCCTTCCATAGATGCTCCAATTGGAATGATATTTTCAGTTTGTGTTTGTCCAATTAACATATTGTTGATGTAAAACGCAATGGGTGTAGCTGATGGTAATTCATCAGTAGAATTTAAATTAAATACCGTATAGTTGAGGTTAATTGTTCTTGAAAAGCAACTCGTTTCGACATCTTCAGACAATTCAATGGTAGCGTCTGGAAGCTGACTATTCAATACGGTGATAATATTATTGACCATCACCAAATCTTGCCCAGATGTTAGTTCAATTATGGCCTCTGTATCACCTATATTGATGGTGTTTTGGATATCATAAAAATCAATATCCATATTGTGTAAGTTGGATTCACCAGTAAAACTATTGGTGCCATTAAAGGCATTTGTAGGGGGGTTTAAAGGGGCGTTACTTAATAAAAATCCATTCATGGTCAAGGATTCATTAACGGCCAAACTCGCATCACCTTCCCATGCGATAAAACCAATTTTTGCACCTTCCACATCTAAAACATTGAGGTTGGTTAGCTCAATACTTATGGCATCTGGGACGGCTTGAAGCCCATCATAAACGTTTACTTGATTGAGGGGTAAACTGGTGTCTTCGTATACAACAACTAAAGCCCAACCCGCAAAATTAGTTCCTGTTGAACAATAACTTTCAGAGATTTCAATTTGTTCTAAATCAGATAAAATATAGATTCCATTACCTTGATTTTCAACAAGTTGAGTAACATCTGTGAAAGCTGCAAAAAATTGCCTATTGGTGTCTAAAGTATAGAAAAATGTTCGATCTGGTGTTATGGGATTATTATTCAAATTAATTTCAAAGTCTCCTTGTCCAGATCCTGCCCAATACAAATAGGCCGCTATAATAGTTTGGTTATTGTCTAGATTTAAAGCCGCTTGTGATGCAGTTAGAATGGAACAGTCCGAAAATGCACCATTCTCAATTGGATTTAAAGTATTTCCAATAGCTGTATAATCATAACGCCCGTTATGTTGATGGTATAAGGATATATTTTGACTAAATAATGGTGTTGTCAGTGATAATACACAACAACAAATCAGTCGTTGAAAAGGCGTCATGATTAGCGTTTTAACGTAAAATGTCCTCTAAAGATACGATTATCGCTTAATTTAATATAAAACCAGTAGTCTGAAGTTGGCATTCGATTGCCGTTATAGGTGCCATCCCATCCTTCGCTGTTGTACAATAATTGTTTTATGAGTTTTCCGTAACGGTCAAAAATATAAATTTCACTTCCAGCTTGCTCAGGCGTATTGATGCCATATACATGCCATGTATCATTATAACCATCATCATTTGGCGTAAAGAAGTTTGGAAATCCGATCACTGAAATCAATTGACTCGCTATACCACAACCGTTTTTGTCACGAACATACACCGTATGAAATCCTGGGCTAACATTAAAAAAAGTTGTACTGTCTTGATAGGGGCCAAATTCGTCATCCAAAGCATATTCGTAATCTCCTTCTCCAGATGCTAAAACTGTTACTGTATTGTTGGTGCTGACATCATTAACTATAACTTGGTCTATGGTTGCAATATTTGAATTGACCACAGTGATGCTTTTGCTTTGAGAGCAATTGTTGATGTTTGTCACTGTTACGGTGTAAGTTCCACCTTGAATAATTTCAATTTCTGCAGTATCCTGACCACTAGACCATTGAAAACTGTAATCGTTGGGGTTACCAATAATCCCACTGTCTAGCGTGACAGGATCAGAGTTAGAGTCGATACAAAAGAAGGTTTGGTCATCGTCTAGCAGCTGTGGCAACTCATAGACTACTAGTTCTAACGAATTAACCCCATAGCATTGATTGTTATTTTCAATTCTAGCATAAATGGTTTGATTGTAAGCAGAGGTATTCGTAAACGTATTGGATAATGGATTTTGTTCAACCAAGGCGTCATCATAAGTTTCGTAATAAACTAAATTATAATCTGAAGATAGTCCTGATAGTATTGTTGAGGTTGCATCACTTAAGGTGAACACATAAAATCCATCTTCTACACCATCGTCATCACAAGACGCTAGAACAGCATCTGTTCCAGAAGTCAAACTCACTTCCAAAGAAATTTGAGAAATATCAAAACAACCTGTGATGTCATTTATAACTTGAGCATAAACAATTTGTGGATTTTGGGTGTTGGTGAAAGGAAAAGCTGAAATTTCTCCAGCTGAATTTTCTGCATCAATTAATGACAAGAAAAATTTGGTGCTTAATCCAGCCACTCCGTTTGTTAGCTCTGCGTTGGCTTCGCTGAGATTAAAAGTTGTCAATCCATCATTGATTCCATCTTCATCACACTGAATAAGAGTTGTATTTAATGCTATTGGAACAGGATTTACGTTAACTGTAAAATTGTTCGTATCATAGCAATTGGTATTGAGGTTGTTTTCAATACGTACAAAGACTTGATATGAAAATGCTGTTGTGTTGTAATAGGGTGAGGATATGGGATTTGAATTACTGTCGGCATCGTCTTGAGAGAGGTGATAGCTGATATCAAACAGGCTGTTGTCTTGTGTTCCAAGAACAGTAGCATCAAAGTCGGTTAGGGTGAGTTCAATTTGTCCATTAGCATCATCGCCATCGTCTAGTGTGTCGCAAACTTCCACGGTATCGACCGTATTTGCTAGTGGTGTGTCAAATACAGTTAGATTGAAGGAAGTGGTATCGTAACAATTAGTATTGGCATTATTTTCGATACGGATAAAAATTTCTTCAGTAGCTGCTGTGTTTTGATAGGGAATATCGAGCGGGTTATCTCCATTTTCGGCTTCTGCAAGTGAAGTGTGATAGGATACGGTAAACGCTGTAGGGTCTTGAGTGCCAATAAGTTGATTTTGTATGTCTATAAAATCAAAACTCAAAACACCATCGTCGTCGTCATCGCATTCCAAAAGATCATCCACCGCATTGGCCGTGGGTGTGTTGCTTATGGTTATTTCTTGTGTAAAGATATTTACTTCAGTACCAATGGTAATTTCAGCTGTAACAGTGTAAACCCCTGCTGTGGCATAGTTGTAAATTGGGTTTTCCAAATCTGAAGTACCTGTTCCATCCCCAAAATCCCATGCAATACTATCATAGGCTTGGGAGGTATTGATGTTGAATTGTGAATCTTGACCTTCACAAGAATTTTCAACTACTATTGACGCTAAAAAAAACGATTGAATAAAAGGTGGAAGTCCGATGTTAGAGAAAGTGCCAGTCGCCAGAGCTTGTCCGTTAGTATCATAGTCGCAGGCAATACCAAGGTCGTCAGGGGAGTTGATGACGTCAAGTGTTTGGGGGTTGGCACTGTTGGCTACATAAATTTTTCCATCTGGCCCCAGTTGGATAGCACCAATAAAATTGAAACCATTGTAAACAGTGGTTAGTGTTGATGCCGGAGCTGGATTAGAAATATCAAATTGAACAACTGAATTATCAGCGGTGACATAAACTTTGGAGGAGTCTGGGGAAAATTCAACACCATAAGGGCCAGAATTAGGATATAAATTAACCGCATTAGTGGCTGAAATGAGCCCGGTTGAATTGTCAAAATTATAAAGCCAAACACTACCTGTGTTATTGGAATTTGAGCCTTGAGTGTTTCCATTCTGTCTGTGACAAATTACAATTTTTGAGCCGTCAGGAGAGGCTTTCATATATCCAATGGCGTTTCTTCTGTAGCCTTGTTCTGTTATGAGTGGTCCAGCTGTGGAAACAACAGGATTTGTATCAACTCCAGAGTTATCAACTCTGAAGGCATAAAATTTATCTCTAAAGTGTGTGAGCACCCAATAAGATTGACCATCGGCATGCTCAACTGCAGTGATTTTTTCTGAACACTTGTAACTATCTTGTGCTTGATCAGTTGGATCGTAAGTAGTGAGTTGTACATTTTTTTCTGAGAAAAAAACATCACCATTCCCACCATTTAATGTCAAATCTACAAGCGAGTAAGCAAACCCATTGTTGTAACCATCATCTGCTTCAGGAACGCCACCGTTGCTATCAGAATAAAAATTAACGGGGTTGCCACTTTCATTGGCAGGTCCTTGATTGGGGAAAGCATAAGCGTTTTGGTGATGGGGTTCATCGACCGTAAAAATATAATATTGATTAGGATTTCCTGGTTTTGGTACAATAAGCCCTGAGGAGGTACTTGAGGGATCACCATACAGACCAGTCCCAGACGCATAATCGGCGTTGGGCATAATGTTATGATTCTTATCCCAAACGTTTCTACCATCAGTATAAAATAGTAAATTACCATTGACGTCAGAAATTGAGGAACAACCCTCAATGGTGTTTATTGTTGAGGCAGCATCTGCGGTAGGCGTAACGGTACCAGCAGATATATCGAATATCAATCCTGCTCCATTGCCAAAATACCAATGTGAGGCCTCAGCTTGTGTAAAGCCTAACCAACTAAACAATAAAAACACCCAAACAAATCTCAATATATAGCTATTTTTTTTGCAGACCAAAAGTAAGGAAATTTAAAATTTTATTTCAGTATTAACAAAAGTTTATCAGTGATTTATGTTATAAACTAGGGGGGTTATAAATCTCTTCTTTTGAGAAGTTTGTAAGAGAAAAAAATAAATATGAATATCCAAACGGATACGATTAGCATGTTATCTAAATGAACAGCATAGTCATAATCTAAAGTATTCTTGTCAGGAAATTTAGCCATGGCAACTCTTTGAAACGGTTGTTTGATAAGGTTTGACATGGAAGTTAGGGGAAAGAAACTTTGAATTTTGGTGGCTAAATCTATGCTGGATCTCCATGCAATTAATCCAAAAATAATCCATTCGATAATAAAGTCTACAAATAAAAAAGCGAGAGCAAAAGCCGATCGTTTTGCTAAAACACCCAAGAATAATGAGAAGGAGAAAAATCCAACTAGTTTGATAAAATATGCCGGCAGAAATTCCATTTCTCTAACAATGATATTTAGCTCGTTGTAACTGGAGTATATTAATCCCAAAACAAGTGATATAATAAAAATTATAACTGTTGAAATTAAGGAGAAAAACAAAATAGCATAAAACTTTGATAAAATAAATTCCTTCTTACTTAGTCCATCAATCAGGTTTTGTTTTAGTGTTTTGTTGCTGTATTCATTACCAATCATAGACACGACAACTATGGCAAAAAAGAATTTGAACAGTGCAGAGAAAAAAGTCGTTATATGCCATACAATTGGAAAATTAAATATGCCTAATTCTCCAAGTTCAAGCGTGAAAAATCCAAAGAAATTAATTTTAATGGACGACAATATAATTACACAAAGTGGTAAAATGAAGGATATAAAAATCAAAATTTTACTAGTACGGTTGAGTAGTAATTTCTGAAGCTCAAGTTGTAAAAGTCTTATCATTATTGGTCGGTGAGTTGAAGGAATTGTTCTTCTAAACTTTCCTTACGTTTAACAAAATGGGTCGGAATAATATTGTTTTCAAATAGTTCTTTTATGAAAATTTCAGATTCTAATGCCTCTCCTAAAAACACTGTTATAAGATCCTCTCTAACCTTGTGGGTGGAGATTTTGGCATGACGTTTAATAAAATTAATCAACTCATCTTGTTTATTGGTTTTAATTTCAAAAAATCCATGACTTGAAATCATTTCATCGACTCGACCAGAATAGAGTTTTACTCCCTTTCTCAATACCACAACATGTGAACAGACTTTCTCAACTTCATCCAATAAATGTGAGGCCAATAATATTGTAGTACCCTTTTTTGCTATGGCTTTAATAATTTCTCTGATTTGATGTATGCCTTGAGGATCTAGGCCGTTTGTGGGTTCGTCCAAAATCAAGACCTCTGGGTCGTTCAGCAGGGCAGACGCTATAGCCAATCGTTGCTTCATCCCCAACGAAAAGGTGTTGAAGGCACTGTCTTTACGATCTAATAGTCCAACGGTTTCCAATACTTTTTCGATTGCACCAATTGAAACGCCTTTTATTTTGCACACTAACTTCAAGTTTTGAAATGCCGACATGTAAGGATAAAAGTTTGGCCTTTCGATTATGGCTCCCACACGTTTCAGCGCGTCTTGTGTTTCAGTATTACCATCAAACCAGCTGTACTCTCCCGATGTTTTATTTACAACATTAAGAATGATTCCAAGGGTCGTGGACTTTCCACTGCCGTTGGGTCCTAAAATTCCGTAAACATTTCCCTTTTCAATATCAAAACTTAAGTCCTTGACCGCGGTTAAGTAACCAAATTTTTTTGTGATTCCTTTAAGTTGAAGTACGTTGTTCAAATTTCAAGTGTGTTTATAAGTTTAACGACGAAATATGAGATTTGTTACAATTAATTCCAGTGTTCGTCAAAATTTAATTCATCATAATCATCCAATCGATAGGGATCATTATTGTCGTTAAAATTATCCTCGGCCTCAAATTGTGTTTCTGGTGCCTCAGCGGGTACTTGACCGCAAACAAATAATAAGTTCGGATAATCCGTTCCTTGCGCTTCTGCTACGATTTCACCCAGTTCAACCAAAAAGGTCCACATATTTAAAAAATCATAAATGTAAATTAGTTTTGTATGGTCTTCATTTACAATATCTTCTAAAATAGTTTCGTTCATCATTTTACTATCCTGACCTACATCAAAAAGGGCAATTTCCTGACCTTGTTCCCATGAATCATTTGAAACATAAAACGAGGCCATTTCATTGCCATCAAACCCAAAGGACTGCGTTATGGTGTTATGTAAATCTTCAAAAGTATCCGTTTTTCGAATTTCGATATCTCTAAAAATATCTTCTTTATTGTCGTGATTTAAAATGACTCTGAACCTGTAAATCATATTATTTTTTTAAGTATGTGCGTGTTGTTGTTGTTGCTTACGATGATAAAGTTCTAAATAAATATACATTTGTATGCCAAACAAAATCGAAGCAATAACCAAATGTAGCGGTTGACTTAGAAATGGAAAATCAAAATAATACATTAAAATTCCAGTCCATATTTCCAAACCTATACACATCATAACGAGATTAATTTTTTTAAATCCTAATTGATGTTTTTTATTGCTAAACCACAAGTAACCATTTAGTAATAGCACGAGAATAGAAGTGGATCGGTGGATGTAAAAGTTTAGCTCTGGAGCGGCTAACCATAGTGTTTTGTCGTAGCCAATTAGTTTAGTTTGTTCATCAACAAATTGCCGTACTTGTGTACCCAAAACAATTTGAATTAAGGATAATATCAATGCTGCAGTCAAGACCTTGTGGAAGGTAGAATTGAAAATTTGAATTTTAAAAGTTGATTTGGAGGCGAATATTAAATACAGAATAAATGCTACAATGAGCAAAGCCATGACCATATGAATTGTGATTTTGTAGGGTGCCAGGTTAGAATCGACAACGGTTTTTCCTAACCAAGCTTGGAATCCCATTCCAAATACTGTTAGCAGTGCAATAATTGTAATTCGCTTGTTAGTTCTGAAAAACCATAATGACCATATGCCAAGTATTAAAATAGGAATACCTGATAATGCTCCAATGAGACGATTAATGTACTCAATCCAAGTATGTAGTGGATTGTAAACCACATAATTGTGTGTGCTGTAAACGCTCCAATTTTTTTTATCGAGAATATTTGAGCTTTTAAAATCTCTTTTAGCGACTAAAAATTCTTCGCTATTATTGAGTATCATCACACCTTTTTTGTAGTCATGATTGGGTTTGAACAGTAATTCTGATTCGTGAGTAGGCGGGATGAAATATCCAAAGCATTTGGGCCAATCTGGACATCCCATTCCAGAGCCTGTCATTCGAACCACTGCACCAGCGATTATGACCAAATAAATGAGAAATAAGGCACTTTTAGCTAATGTTCTAAATTGTTGCTTTTTCATACCGCAGTGAGTCCAAGTTGTTTGCCTTTTTCGAGCATAAGTTCGTAAGCTGCATTTTTTTCGTTGGGGATGACTCCCTCTAAAATGGCTTCTTTGATGTACTCTTTTATAATACCAATTTCTATACAAGGTTTTAACTGGAAGATTTTCATAATATCCTCTCCAGAAACTGGTGGTTGAAAATTTCTAATACGATCTCGTTCTTCGACCTCCACCATTTTTTGTCGAACAATTTTAAAGTTATGATGGTACTTTTTGAATTTTTTTGCGTTTTTAGTCGTAATATCTGCCTCGCATAGTGTCATTAAATCTTCAATGTAATCACCAGCATCGAATACTAACCGCCTTACAGCTGCATCAGTGATATCCTTACCACTTATGGCTATCGGTCTAGAACTCATAAATACCAGTTTTTGAACATACTTCATTTTTTCATTTAATGGCATTTTTAGTCGTTTAAATAGGTGATAAACCATTTTGGATCCCTTCAGTTCATGACCATGAAAGGTCCATCCTACTTTTTGACTAAACTTTTTTGTGGGGGCTTTTCCGATGTCGTGTAACAGTGCAGTCCAGCGCAACCAAAGGTTGTTGGTGTGTTCTGAAATGTTGTCCACTACTTCCAAAGTATGATAGAAATTATCTTTATGTCTTTGACCGTCAACTTCGTCAATTCCTTTTAGTGCTGTCAGTTCTGGTAAAATTTGTTTCAGAAGCCCAGATTGTTCGAGAAGTTTTAAGCCAATTGATGGTTTTGAGGATTCTAAAATTTTGTTTAATTCCACCACAATTCTTTCTTTTGAGATGATATCGATGCGCTTGTGATTCTTTTTTATGGACTCAAAAGATTGTGTTTCAATTTGAAAATTCAGTTGTGTGGCAAAGCGAATGGCTCTTAACATTCGCAGGGGGTCATCGCTGAAGGTTACATTGGGGTCTAGTGGTGTTTTAAGGCGTCTATTGCGCAAATCCTCCAAACCATTAAACGGATCTAAAAGATCGCCATAACTGGAATAATTTAAACTAATAGCAAGAGCGTTTACCGTAAAATCTCTACGCTTCTGATCATCCTCCAATGTGCCTTCGGTGACTTCAGGGTTGCGACTTTCTTTGGCATAGGATTCTCGTCTAGCGCCTACAAATTCCAATTCAATTTGGTTGTAACGGAACATAGCTGTTCCATAAGTTTTAAAAATGCTGATTTTTGGATTTTTAGAAAGCGATTGGGCCACTTTTTTAGCCAATTCTATACCACTTCCAATGGCTACGACATCAATGTCTTGCCCAGAGTTTCGTTCTAATATAGAATCTCGAACAAACCCTCCTACCACATAACATTCCACGCCAATTTCTTTCGCACAAGTTGCTATGGTTTTAAAGATAGGATCAGTCAATGCCGATTTTAAATTCATGAATAGTTCTTATATTAAATGCTATTGTCGGATGATTTTGACCTCTCCATTGTGGCTCAATTTTATGATGGAAGAGGGGGTAGCTTCCGAACGATTTTGCTCCAAATTTACAACATAGTCCACACCTTTTAAAATATCGATTTCAATTTCATGAAAAGTTTTGGGCGTTGGATTTCCAGATAGGTTTGCTGAAGTCGAGACAATTGGCTTTTTGAACCGCTTAATTAAACGCTCACAAAAATCGTGTTTAACAATTCGAATAGCCAAGGTGTTATCTGAAGCAATCAGATTTTCAGCCACGCGTTTGGGCCTGTCGTATATGATAGTTGTTGGTTTTTCAGAGTATCTTAAAATATCTCTAGCTAGTTCAGGAACATCTTCTATGTGTTGGTGAAGCATATCAAAGTTATGAACTAAACAGATCATTGTTTTGGAATCTTCACGCTGTTTGAGTTTAAAGATCTTGTTGACCGCCTCATAGTTTGTCGCATCACATCCAATACCCCAAACGGTGTCGGTAGGATAAAGAATGAGGCCACCTTCTTTTAGAGTTTTAATAGCATTGTTAAGCACTATATTATGTCCGCTTTCCATAGATATTTATGGGTAAAATTAAAGAATTGCAATTTAACTAAAAATCAACCAACTACTACTCAAAATCATTAACTAAATCTTAAAAAATATTGTAATATTGCGTCATGAAAATTGTGTTTGACAATTCTTATGAACATCTCCGCAACAGTGTCTTGTTTTGTATTAAGAACTTTTCAAGTCAAGGACTGGAACTTGGAAATCAAAAAAGAAATAGTATTAAGGTTTTTGAGCACGATGGCTTTAAAATTAATATCAAATCTTTTAAAGTCCCCAATTTATTAAACCAATTTGTTTATGACACCTTTAGAAAAAGTAAAGCAGAGCGATCTTTTGAGTATGCTAATAGGTTATTAGATCTCGGAATTAATACACCTTTGCCCATTGCTTATATTCAAAACGCCTCATTTTTTTTATTCAAAGAAAGTTATTTTATCAGTGAACACTTAGATTGTGATTTTACCTTCCGGGAGCTTTCCAATGACTCCAATCTCAAAAACAGAGTTTCTATATTGAAGGCTTTTGCAAGATTCACTTTTGAGCTACATGAAAAAGGAATATATTTCTTGGATCACTCCCCCGGAAATACATTGATAAAGAGAATAGGGGACGCCTATAAATTTTATCTTGTTGATTTGAATAGAATGGAATTCAGATCATTGAGCCTAGACGAAAGAATACAAAATTTCAGTCGTCTTACTACTGATAAAGCTGTAATTTCTATTCTTAGTCAAGAATATTCGCTCTGTGTTGGCGAAGATCAGGGCATGATTTTTGAAAAAATGTGGCACTATACAATGAAATTTCAAGAGCAGTTTCACAGAAAAAAACGTTTGAAAAGAAAGATTAAATTTTGGAAAAAATAAATTTCTAGTTTTTATTTTTTTTCGTTGTCCCAGATTAATTTGAGTTTAGTGTATTTCTTAAAAGTCACATTGTAGGTTTCTTTACATATTAACCATCCATTGTATCCGTCTAAAAAGCCAAGTCTTAAAAAATAGGCTTTAAAAAAAGCCCAGCTGGGTCGCCAAATGATTTTTAACAAAGACGATTTTATCCCTTGGTCATAATAAGCTTGAGCCGCAATAGATGAAAAGCGTTCAATTTTTTCGATATGTTCTTTGTGATCTCTGTAAATCCAGTGTAGTAAATTCCCTTTTAATCGACCACTTTTTCGGCCTTTGAATAATTTAAAATTATCGTGCGGATTAATACCACCCCATTTTCCACTATCTTTTTTGAAAAGGCGTAGTTTTCTGTCTGGATACCAATCGGAGTATTTAATCCACTGGCCGCAGTAATTATTCAAGCGATTAAAGTAATATCCGTCTAAAATCCAATTGTTTTTAAGCTTCAAAATAGATTGTTCAAGTTGGTCGGATAGGGCTTCATCTCCGTCTAGAGAAAGAATGTAATCGTGATTGGCTTGCTGCATGGCAAAATTCTTCTGTTCAATGTAGCCCAAAAATTTTTGCTCAATGAAACGTACACCGTGAGCCTCACAAATTACTTTTGTTTTATCAGTTGAAAAAGAATCAACAACAACAATTTCATCTGCAATATTTCTCAGCGAAGATAGGCACTTATCTAAATGTTCTTGTTCATTGAATGTTATGATTACCGCTGATAATTTTACTGACAAAGTTATTTTTTTTGGTTAATGTTTAGTGTGTATGGTTTGTTGTATGTTTTGAGAGTAAAGCTTCCTAGTCTTTTTCTTATTTTGTACTTACGAACCAAATTCCAAGGCTTAGCTTTTAAAAATGAATTATCTTGATTGAGCATCTTTACGCAGGCATCAATGACTCTAGAGCTCGACTTTCCATCTTGATAGGGGTGAAGATTTGTTATGAACTCCTCGATTTTTTGTAATAATTCAGGGGGGTATTTCAATGCCTCTAATAGGGCCCGCTCAATATGCTCTACGTCATCAATATCAATGATATATGGACGATCGACATTATGTTTGAACGTTATAACGGGTTTTTTTTGTAATAAGTATTCTTGAATTGCTGATGTTGTGTCAGCAAACATAACATCAGTCTTAACGAATAATGGGATTAAATCTGTTGTATCTTCAAAAATTAAATTATTATTTTCCAGAGCTTTCCAGAGCTGACGGATATTTTGTGGAATTTTTGGATGTAATACTACAATGAATTTAAAAATCCCGCTGTTGGATAAATATTTTATTTTTTCGAGTACGCTATTGTTATACGCCAAACTCAAACGCTTTGTAAATGTTGAGGCGATCATTACTGTGGGTATATCATTCTTTTGACGGCGTTGAATTGGGAATAAAGGATCAACTTTACTCCATCCTGTTTCAATGACCTCAAAATGCTTTAGCTTTTTGGAAAGCGCTTGAAATGTTGAGGTTGTACTAGGCCCTTGAGTACAATATAAATCAAAAAATCCTCGAATTTTAAAATGTGCCTCTGTATTGTTTACGGGTCTTTTGTAGGTTAAAAATCCGTGAAATATTTGAACTTTGAGGGCATTAATAAAATCAGGGATTGTGTCAGTTGCCGCCAATATCACATGAGGTTCATAATGAGCAACATCTTTAATAGTTTTTAATACATTATCCTTTTGATTTAGTGCTTGAGCGCCTTCCTCCAAATCTGAGAACCATTTTACTTTCCAGCCCCTTTTGATAATTTCAATTTCCAAAGGGTTCCCAATTGGAAGGGCGTAACTGTATGATATGTATATGAGGAATTTGTAAGGCATTTAAATGGATTAGTTTTACATGGATTGATGAATTCTATTTTGAAGCCAATCCAGTATATATTGACGTTTCTTTGTAGGGCATAAATCTAAACTTTGACTTGCAAAAAAAAGTTTACGCTTCGAAAATAAATTTAGTTTTATGGTGTACCACAAAAGTGGTTTTTTGTAAGATCTGAAGTAAAGTAAACTGCGCTTTTTTTTCAGAATACATGATTTATTTTTAATTTCAAGATGATTGGCTAAACCCTGTGGAGTAAATTGGTTAATACTCCGAAAACGATGCTTTATATTGTTTCTGAAGACGTTATTATTTTTACTAAAGAATAGTTCAAAAGTGGATTTTCGCATTGGATGTGGGGTATGTTTAAAATTGTAGTATCGCTTTAATCCTACTAATTTTGCTGCTAATTGTTGAGCATGCTTGTGGCCATAACGTTTAGGTTTTAACGATTTGATGAATCTATCTTCATCGAATGACTGCCAGCTACCCCTTAAAACGGGCTTGCCATCAACGAAAAAATCACTGATGGTGGTTGGATTAATTAAACAAAAGTCATCATTAAAGTAAATAAAATGTTCAGATAAATCGGGTATTCTGTAAATACATGTTTCGATGGATCTACAATTAAATGTTGGTAAAACATCATGATGTCCCTCAAAAATGACTTTGTGATCAATAATGGATACCTTAGGATACCTATTGGGGTTGTTTTTTATAAATTCAGGTGATTGATTATCCGTTACTATAAAAATCCGTCTGATGTAAGTGGCATATTTTAGAATGGATTCGATAGTGTATTGAATTTCGTTGACTTGATCGAAACGTGTTCTGAATTTTTTTTCAGACATCTTTTCTTTGTCAGACAAAAAAGGACGCATTTTATTTTGATGATTTGTGTCGCTACCGTCCACCCACAAAATGACCACATCTATTGGTGGGTTACTATTGATGTGAGTTGTTTTTTTCTCTTTTATCAGACCTGAACTCATAGTTAAATTTACAAATGAAAACTCATATTAAAAAATATTTTACAATTTCGGTAGTGTAAAAAAATCACCAACTATTTTATTGTAAGTCGGTGGGTGGAAGCCCTTTCTTCCATCTGAGGGGTAGAAGGTCATTTCACCAAAAATGATTTGGTCATTAACATTGTAAAAATCTACTCTTACAAAGGGAATATTTTCTGCTAAAGTTTCTGCACATTTAATCATCTCTTTGTATCGGCTTGGTTTTTTTATCTGTTGAGTAATCTTGTCATATTTATGACTTTTATCGAACGGTAATGGTTTGAAATTTAAATCAAAACACCCTTGTTTGTGCTGACTTTCTCTATCCATATGAATATCAATAAATTTGGCCACACCATTGAAACAATAAAATTTGTAATCAATAAGAGTTTTTTGATTCTTATCGGTTAGTAGTTGTTCTATAATCAGTCTAGGCTGTACATTTTTATAGGCCCATTCTTGACCCATTCTGTAATATTGATTTCGCTTTAGCCATTTTCTAAATAATTTTTTAGATGAACCAAAATCTAATTTGGACTTATCTTTTACAATAAGATTGTACCCACTGGCGTGAGTGGCTTTGATTACAAAGGAATTGGGTAATACGTCAAAATCAATATCTTCGACTAGTTCATATACCCCATAAATTGAGTTGAGGTATTGTGCTCCAATTTTCTGTCTCACATAATCCCTTACTGCATATTTATCGACTAATTGATTCAAAATTTTCGGCCTGTAAAACACTTTATACCAGGCAATCTTTGCATTAAAAGTTATTGGGTTTTTCAGATTGAGTTTTTCTTTATTGAAATACTCGTAGTGTATGTGTGCATAAAGTTTGGGTGGTAAAAACCGCATTTTCCGAAAGTGTCTCAAAAAAAACCGTCGAATTTTATGTAGCATAGAATAAATTTTAATTAAACAGCCACATTATGCGTTCGAAGCGCATCATTGAGCGATGTTTTTTTATTGGTGCTTTCTTTTCTTTTACCAATAATTAGCGCACATGGTACATTATATTCTCCGGCGGGAAATGTTTTGGTGTAACTTCCAGGGATTACCACTGAGCGGGAGGGAACAACACCTTTGAGTTCTTTGGGTTCTGCACCCGTAACGTCAATAATTTTTGTTGATCCAGTCAATACGACATTGGCCCCAAGAACCGCTTCTTTTTCCACTCTAACGCCCTCAACAACAATACATCTTGAGCCAATGAATGCATCATCTTCAATAATGACAGGGGCGGCTTGCAAAGGCTCCAAAACACCCCCTATGCCAACACCACCGGAAAGATGAACATTTTTTCCAATTTGTGCACAACTGCCTACTGTTGCCCATGTATCTACCATTGTTCCTTTATCGACATACGCCCCGATATTGACATAGCTAGGCATCAGAATTGTGCCTGCAGAAATGTATGAACCGTGTCGTGCTACTGCGTGTGGGACTACTCTTATACCTTTGGCTTTATAGTCTTTTTTAAGCGGGATTTTATCATGAAACTCAAATGGGCCAACTTCGATTGTTTCCATCGATTGTATGGGGAAATACATCACTACGGCCTTTTTGACCCACTCATTAACTTGCCATCCCGCTGTGGTAGGTTCTGCAACTCTAAGCGATCCGGAATCTAATTGTGCAACGATTTCTCTAATCGCATTTTGAGTGTTTATTTCGTTTAATAAATCTCTGTTGTTCCATGCCGCTTCTATGGTCTGTTGTAAATGTGTCATAAGTCTAAATTGAAATACAAAGATAGTTTTTATGTCCTAAACAATCCCCTAAGGAACAAACTTTAAAATACATTGATAATCAAATTAAGATCATGATAATATTGTACATTTGTTGATATGGGAAGAATTTTGGCTTTAGATTTTGGAGAGAAACGTACGGGAGTAGCTGTTACAGACCCTTTAAAAATCATTGCCTCTGGACTAACAACTGTCGCAACAAAAAGTCTAATTGATTTTCTCAAGAATTATTTGAACTCAGAGGAAGTAGATTTGTTTGTGATTGGAGAACCCAAACAGATGAACAATTCTCCATCTGAAAGTGAAGTGTACATACAACCGTTTTTAAAACAATTAACAAAAACCTTTCCTCAAATTCCAATCGAAAGGGTTGATGAACGGTTTACGTCAAAAATAGCCTTCCAAACCATGATCGATACGGGGATTTCAAGAAAAAAACGTCAAAACAAGAGTTTAATTGATCAAATTAGTGCCACAATCATACTTCAATCTTATTTGGATCGCAAATAATAGTTTATCTATTGCGTCAAAAGCGTTTAGAGTCGTATTTTTGACCCAAAATGTTGTAATATGATATTGCCAATTGTAGCTTACGGAGACCCAGTTTTAAAGAAAAAAGCTGTAGAAATTACTTCTGAATATAACGGACTCAAAGAACTAATTTCGAATATGTACGAAACTATGTATGGCGCTTACGGAGTTGGTCTTGCAGCACCTCAAGTTGGACGATCCATTCGGTTGTTTTTAGTCGATACAGCCCCTTTTGCAGAGGATGAATCCCTTATTGATACGGAAAAATCGGCCCTTAGTCAATTTAAAAAAACATTCATAAACCCCAAAATCTTAGAACAAACGGGAAATGAGTGGGCTTTTAATGAGGGGTGTTTGAGTATTCCCAATATTCGTGAAGATGTAATGAGAAAGCCAAACATAACAATCCAATATCAGGACGAGAATTTCGACACTCACATTGAAGAATACGATGGTTTAATCGCCAGAGTCATTCAGCACGAATACGACCACATTGAAGGGGTTTTGTTTACAGACAAAGTATCGTCCCTAAAAAAACGACTTTTAAAAGGTAAATTAAATTCTATTTCTAAAGGAAAAATACAAGTAGACTATAAGATGCGATTTCCAAATATTTCAACCAAAAGATTCTAATTTTCATTTCATGACACTCGATAAAATTCTTTCTATTTCAAAAAAGCCTGGGTTATATAAATTGATATCTCCAACAAAAAATGCCTACATTGTAGAATCACTCATTGATCAAAAACGCACCGTAGTCAAAATTGATCGGAGCTTGAGTCTTCTCAGCGATATTTCAATTTTTACCCTTGACAAGGAGGTCCCGCTAGCGAATGTTTTTTTAAAAATTTTTGAAACAGAAAATGGCCAAGCGACCCCTATTGATTCTAAATCTGCTAAAGATGATTTGGAAGCCTATTTTTTTGGTATTCTTCCAAATTTCGATGAAGATAGAGTGTATCCAAGCGATATCAAAAAAATTATATCATGGTATAATTTACTACTAAACAACGGATTTAATTTTGAATCTGCTACTAATGATGAATCCAAGGATTAATTAAACATTGTTACGATCATGTTATCTGCGTACGTTCAGGAGTTTCGATACAATTGGCACCTAGCTGCACCTGTAATATTGGGAATGTTGGGACATACATTTGTGGGCCTGATTGATAATATCATGGTCGGCCAGTTGGGTACTGCAGAGCTAGCTGCAGTATCGCTAGGGAACAGTTTCTTTTTTGTAGCCATGTCGTTGGGAATCGGATTTTCAACAGCCATCACACCATTAGTAGCTGAGGCAGATTCTGAAGGCAGTTTTGGTATTGGTAAATCTGCCCTAAAACATGGTTTGGTTCTTTGTAGCGTTATGGCATTCGTATTGTTTATTTTAATGATTTTGGCCAAACCACTGATGCATGTAATGGACCAGCCACAAGAAGTCGTGATTTTGGCTCTACCATATTTGGATATTATTGCAGTTTCATTAATACCTCTCATTGTATTCCAAGCGTTCAAACAATTTAGTGATGGGATGTCTCTTACAAGATATCCAATGTATGCTACAGTAGTGGCCAATGTTTTAAATGTTTTTTTTAATTATGTTTTAATTTTTGGAGCTTGGGGTTTTCCCAAACTCGGTGTTGTTGGAGCAGGTATAGGAACATTAATCTCTCGTATTGTGATGTTAGTATTAATGTGGTATTTTTTGAGAAAATTAGATCGGACAAAGGCCTATCTAGATCAGCTCAAAGTGTTTGTTTTGGATCAAAAAATGATAAAAAAAATTATTGGACTAGGTTTACCTAGTGCCCTCCAAATGTTTTTTGAAGTGGGTATTTTCACAGCCGCCATTTGGCTCAGTGGTATTTTAGGCAAAAATGCTCAAGCTGCCAATCAAATTGCGCTTAACCTATCGTCGATGACTTTCATGATTGCAACTGGGTTAAGTGTCACCGCCACGATACGAGTTGGCAACCAAAAAGGGTTAAAACGACCTCTCGAACTTAGGCGGATTGCAAAATCAATTTTTCTGATGGGCTTAGGATTTGCGACTTGTTTTGCCATTACTTTTTTAGTTTTAAATCAATTTCTGCCTACACTTTATCTAGACATGAGTGACATTAAAAATGCTGTAGACAACCAAAGTGTTATCAGTATGGCGTCAAATTTATTGATTGTCGCAGCATTATTTCAAATTAGTGATAGCACACAAGTGGTATTTTTAGGGGCTCTCAGGGGGCTTCAAGATGTAAAAATTCCAACTCTGATCACATTTGTAGCCTACTGGATCATTGGCTTTCCAATTTCTTATGTTTTGGGTGATCCTTCATTATACGGCAGCACAGGAATCTGGATTGGGTTATTGGCTGGCCTAACCGCTTCCTCGGTTTTTTTATATCTTCGTTTTGAGAATTTATCTAAAAAATTAATTTTAGAACAAAACTAATTATGGAATTACCAAAATTTATACTTGGCGATAATTCTGATTATCCAGATGCCATCTTTGTTATCCACACCGAATTTCCACGGTTTATAGTAAATCTTGAGAACGATACCATCCAGTGGTTTGAAGATTTTGATCAACAAGACGAAAAAGAATTACAATCTGAAGCTGAACATGCTATTGTTAAAGCCACGGAATTTTATGATGCTGAAGTAGCCAAATATAACACCAATTAGTGTCCCTTTTAGATAACATATTAGAATTTGACCAATCCTTATTATTATACTTAAATAACTTGGGAGACGTCCGATGGGATCCCTTTTGGAGATTCATTACAAACAAACTATCATCTATACCACTATATGTGCTTATATTGTATTTGATGTGCAAATCGCTAAATAAGAAATCTATTGCACTTTTAGTGATATCTCTTGCTGGAATGATAACTTTTACAGATCAAATAACCAATCTATTCAAATATTCTTTTCAACGGTTAAGACCCTGTGCTCAAGAAGGAGTACTGGAGTTTCTTCGTCAAGGTGACTGTTGGGGCTATGGCTTCTTTTCTGGGCATTCCTCGAATTCAATGGCAGTAGCTATTTTTGTCATATTAATGCTAAGAAGCGCCTATAAACCATGGATTTATTTGATGATTATGTGGAGTGTATTTGTAGGCTATAGCCGGATTTATCTGGGGCTACATTTCCCTTTAGACGTTATTTGCGGCTGGACTTTTGGTGCCTTATCTGGTTATCTATTTTATACAATTTTCAGTCTACTACAATCTCGATTTATACAAGTCAAATAATGCTTCTGCAGCTTGAAATGGCGTAACCATATTGGTTTTGACGCGCTCCATTTGTTTTGTTATTTCAGATTGAATTTCAGGATGTTCAAAAAAAGAGGATTGAAGTTTATTTTCGATGGCTTTTTTCATCCAAAAAATATTTTGATTTTCCCGATTTTGTTCAAAATAACCATTAGATTGAGTAATGGAAATATAATTTTCCACTAATTGCCATGCTTCTTTTATGCCTTTTCCAGTTAATGAGCTACACAACTGAATCTTGGGTTGCCACCCAGATTGTTTTTGAGCATATAGGTGAAGTGAATTTCTAAATTCTAATTTGGCCAGTTTGGCCGCTTTAATATTATCGCCGTCAGCTTTATGGATCAAAATACTATCCGCCATTTCTATTACACCACGTTTAATGCCTTGGAGTTCGTCTCCAGCACCAGCTAATTTCAATAGCATACAAAAATCCACTATTTCGTTAACCGTTACTTCATTTTGACCGACACCAACTGTTTCAATCAGAATGGTGCTGAGTCCTGCAGTTTCACACAAAATGATAGCTTCTCTTGTGTATTGACCCACTCCACCAAGAACGGTACCAGTTGGAGTTGGCCTTATAAAGGCATTTTCGTTTTGAACTAAAGTCATCATTCGAGTTTTATCGCCCAAAATACTACCTTTAGTTATATTACTGCTCGGGTCGATAGCCAACACCGCAATCCGCTCTCCACGCTCTGTTAGATATTGTCCCAAAGATTCAATAAACGTACTTTTTCCCACGCCCGGAACACCCGTGATTCCCACGCGAATAGACTGTGGCTTTGGACGACTTAAACACTTGTTTATCAGAGTATTTGCCAATACTCTATCGTCGTGTTTTGCACTTTCAATTAGTGTAATCCCTTGGCTCAAAGCTGTTCTGTCGCCTTTGATGATGTTATTAAACAAGGTTTCACAATCCAATAAACTTCGTCGCCTAAGCTGAATCTGTTTTATGGCCTCAATATTTGTAGTTTGGGTTTGTTTCACCCCTCTGATTTCAGAAATGTTTTTTTTTGGAGATTTTTTTTTCAAAACGGTTCAATATAATAACAATACAAATACCTAACATTCAAAGTTAATAAATTTTGAATGTTTTTTATTTCTTTTAAAATCCTACAAATCCTATATTTATGGTATGAGTTTCAATGTCTTATTAGATTCTTTTTCAAGTACTCCAATCCAATTGATTGCACCTGATGTAGGGTTAGAATCGTACCTTCCCATTGACCTATCGATTTCAAATAACGATTTTGACGCCATTGATTCTTCCTGTTCAGATTCATTTTCAACATATATTAATCAATATCTTCAACAAGCCAAGAAAGAGATTGCCTATGGGGGTTATTTAGAGCATCGTAAAATTTATCAACGGAGCAAACATTTTAATGATCCAACCACAAAAAATCAACGTAATATCCACTTGGGAATAGACCTTTGGTATGCAGCAAATACACCTGTAATGGCTGCTTTTGATGGGACTATTCATAGTTTTAAAAACAACAGGGCGCTAGGCGATTACGGACCCACTATTATTTTGGAGCATAGATTTTCAGGAATTCAATTTTTTACGCTGTATGGTCATTTGTCTTTAGAATCCATTCAAAATCTAACCATTGGTTCGAGCGTTAAATCTGGGGATTGTATTGCATTTTTGGGTGATCGTGCAGTAAACGGAGATTATCCGCCGCATCTTCATTTTCAAGTTATTAGAGATATACAGGGGCATTTTGGCGATTACCCGGGTGTATGTAGTCTTTCAGAACTTGAATTTTATAAAGCTAACTGTCCTGATCCTAATTCAATTCTAAAGCTAAAATAATCTAATCGTTAATTAGAACCCATTCTCCTTTCTGAATCAATGGAATGGCTTGTTTGTATTTGACTGTTTTATTTTCGCCACTCATCACATGTTTGATGGTCACACGATCATTTCTACCAATTTTTGGTTGCTCTCTGACAATGGTCTCTACAGGGCCATGCTGAACTTGGGTTTGTCCTGCCGCTCTGGCTTGTGCGGCTCGTTCATCCATATTTGGAATAACATCTTTGGATGTTTGTATTTTTTCACGACGACGTGCTTTAGCCTCTCGTATGGTATGGGCTGTTTCTTGTGGAATTTCACCTTTGAACAAAAAGGATATAACATCTTTATTGACCTGATCTATCATGGCTTTGAATAATTCGAATGATTCAAATTTGTATATCAAAAGCGGGTCTTTTTGTTCATGAACCGCTAGCTGAACGGACTGTTTCAATTCATCCATTTTTCGAAGATGCGTTTTCCAAGCGTCGTCAATAATAGCCAGAGAAATATTTTTTTCAAAATCCGAAACCAGTTGTTTACCATTGGTGTTGTAGGATTGCTCAAGGTCGGTTACCACTTGAAGGGTTTTAGTACCGTCTGTGAATGGAACTAC
Organism: Flavobacteriaceae bacterium; assembly: GCA_049889395.1. Taxonomy (GTDB): domain Bacteria; phylum Bacteroidota; class Bacteroidia; order Flavobacteriales; family Flavobacteriaceae; genus UBA3537. The sequence continues at coordinate 8,908 of JBMHDM010000038.1, read as the reverse complement.
AATCCGTTTGAATTTATCGCTTTGGTTTTCATAAACATTTTTAATCACAGGGAACGCTAGATCTGCATTTCGTTCCATTTTGGCTTCATAATGGTTGAAGGCTTCTTTGTAAACCAATCGGGTGATATCCTGATTAGATTTTGATTCAAATTCAGATGCGGAAAACGGAGCGCTCATAGAAAAATAGCGAATCAACTCAAATTCGAAGTTTTTAAAATCGTTTGCAGCTTTATTGGTTTCTGTGATAATTTCTGCAGTATCGTAAACCATGTTGGCCAAATCAACTCGAAGTCTTTCACCATTAAGCGCGTTAAAACGTCTTTTGTAAACCACTTCACGTTGCGCATTCATCACATCATCATATTCTAACAACCGTTTTCTAATGCCAAATTGATTTTCTTCTACTTTTTTCTGAGCTCTCTCAATAGATTTCGAAATCATAGAGTGCTGTATCACTTCACCTTCTTTGAGTCCCATTCGGTCCATCATTTTTGCAATTCGCTCACTTCCGAACAATCTCATTAGATTATCTTCTAAGGACACATAAAATTGCGAGCTACCGGGGTCTCCTTGTCGTCCAGCTCGTCCTCGTAACTGTCTGTCAACACGTCTGGAGTCATGACGTTCTGTGCCTATGATGGCCAATCCGCCTGCTTGTTTGACTTGATCAGATAGCTTGATATCAGTTCCACGTCCAGCCATATTGGTTGCAATAGTAACTTGCCCTGGTTGACCTGCTTCTGCAACAATATCAGCCTCTTTTTTATGCAACTTTGCATTGAGAACATTGTGTTGGATTTTTTGTCGACTCAACATTTTTCCGAGTAATTCACTAATTTCTACACTGGTAGTACCGATAAGTACTGGTCTTCCAGCATTGGAAAGTTGAGTTACTTCTTGAATAACAGCGTTGTATTTTTCGCGTTTTGTTTTATAAACCAAATCTTCTCTGTCATCTCTAGCGATTGGGCGATTGGTTGGAATTTCAACAACATCTAGTTTATATATTTCCCAAAATTCTCCGGCTTCTGTAACAGCTGTTCCAGTCATACCCGATAGTTTTCGGTACATTCTAAAGTAATTTTGAAGTGTAATGGTTGCAAAGGTTTGTGTGGCGGCTTCAATTTTTACATTTTCTTTGGCTTCAATAGCTTGATGGAGTCCATCGCTATATCGCCTGCCGTCCATAATGCGCCCCGTTTGCTCATCGACAATCATGACTTTATGATCCATCACAACATATTGGATATCTTTTTCAAAAAGCGCGTAGGCCTTTAGTAATTGATTCATGGTATGAATCCTTTCTGATTTTACACCAAATTCTCTGAACAGTTCTTCTTTGAGTTCGGCTTCTTTTTCTGCAGATAGATTTTGACTTTCGATTTTTGAAATTTCCATCCCCATCTCGGGCATGACAAAAAAGTTCGGATCATCAGCTCCTGAGAGATAATCTACACCCTTATCAGACAATTCTATTTGGTTATTTTTCTCATCAATTACATAATAGAGTTCTGCATCAATTTTAGGCATTTCTCTGTTATTGTCTTGCATGTAGAAATTTTCTGTCTTTTGTAGGAGTTGTTTTACCCCTTCAACACTTAAAAACTTAATTAAAGCTTTATTTTTTGGCATCCCTCTAAATACGCGCAATAATTGAATTCCTCCTTCTGTGGTTTCTCCGGCAGCAATATTTTTTTTGGCTTCGGCTAATACCCCTGTTAGGTATTTTCTTTGGACATTGACAATGTCTTGAATTTTCGGCTTGAGTTCCATAAATTCATGTCGATCCCCCTGGGGGACTGGTCCAGATATTATTAGTGGTGTACGTGCATCATCGATCAGGACAGAGTCAATCTCATCCACAATGGCGTAGTGGTGTGGCTTTTGAACTAAATCGGCCACAGTGTGTGCCATGTTGTCTCTCAAGTAGTCAAACCCAAATTCATTGTTTGTACCGTAGGTAATATCGGCTTCATATGCTTTTTTTCGTTCAGCTGAATTGGGTTTATGATGGTCAATACAGTCTACACTCAAGCCATGAAATTGAAAAATGGGCGCCATCCAAGCACTATCTCGTTTGGCCAAATAATCGTTTACCGTTACCAAATGAACACCCTTTCCAGTGAGTGCATTAAGATAAACGGGCAGGGTGGCCACTAAGGTTTTTCCTTCTCCTGTTTGCATTTCAGCTATTTTGCCTTGATGCATAGCAACACCACCAATGAGCTGTACGTCATAGTGGATCATATCCCATGTGATGGGTTTTCCGGCAGCATCCCAAGAATTGGACCACAACGCTTTGTCCCCTTTAAGCTTAACGTAGTCTTTATTTCCGCCAATCTCTCGATCGAAAGCTGTCGCCTCAACCTCTAGTGTGGTATGGTGTACAAATCGTGATGCTGTTTCTTTGACTACAGCGAAAGCTTCTGGTAAAATTTCATTTAAAATACGCTGTGTCGTTTCATATATAGCATCGTTCAATCGATCAATTTCTTGATAAATATCTTCTTTACGATCAATATCAGAGGTGGTATTAGCTTCCTCTTTTAGGGCTTTTATCGCAGATTCATTTGCATTGCAAGCGTCTTTGATTTTGGCTTTAAATTCTTGTGTTTTGGCGCGCAATTCATCATGGGAAAGTTTGACCATTGCAGGCTCAAATTGTTTAATTTTATTAACTATCGGTATGATGGCTTTAACATCTTTTTTAGATTTATCGCCAACAAATACTTTCAAAACAGAGTTTAGTATACTCATACTTAAAATAGTGTTAGATGCTTTGGGTCTTTATTCAGTCAAATATACGGCTTGTTCTTGGTTTTTGGGAATAAATTGAAGCAAAAAAAAAGTCTCAAATGAGACTTTTTGGGTATGAGAATTTAATATTCATCTTCGTTCCATAAAAAATCTTCGTCTGAGGGGTAATCGGGCCAAATTTCTTGAATAGAATCATAAGATTCTCCCTCATCTTCAATAGCTTGTAAGTTTTCGACAACCTCTAATGGCGCACCAGTTCTTATGGAATAATCAATTAACTCGTCTTTGGTAGCGGGCCAAGGTGCATCACTTAAATAAGATGCTAATTCTAGAGTCCAGTACATGTTGGTCTGTGTTTATTATTTTTTGCAAAAATAAATTTTTACTTGAAACAACAAAGAAAAAATGAAGTTATTTAATAAACATAAAAGAATAGTTTAATAAACCTCAAATTTATTAGAAGCTAAATACAATAAATTAGGGATTTGGAATCCACTTAATCTCGTTGATGTTGAATAGTTTTGAAAGATATCGACTGAGCACAAAAAGATAATCAGAAAGTCGATTTATATATTTCAAAATTGTTGCGTCTACCATTTCATTTTCAGAAAGTTTACAAATTTTTCTTTCGGCTCTTCTACAGATAGATCGTGCAATATGGCAGTGAGATACTGTGGGATGACCTCCAGGTAAAACAAAGTGAGTCATGGCGCTTAGGTTTTTATTCATGACATCAATATCGTATTCCAAAAGTTCGATATCCTTTTGCACAATGCATGGTGTTTTGGACTTATTTTTTGGTGTTGAAGCCAACTGTGAACCAATGATAAACATCGATTTTTGTATGTTAATAAGTTTTAATTTTATGTCTTCAGTTTCAACAAGATCTCTCAAAAGCCCCAAATAAGCATTGAGCTCGTCCACCGTACCATAGGCTGCAACTCGCAGGTTGTGTTTGCTCACCCGTTTTCCGCCATACAATGCGGTCGTACCATTATCTCCAGTTTTGGTGTAAATTTTCATATTTTGAATTATATTCTAAAGGTAATGTAAAATTTATAATCTCATAGTCGAATTTTGAAGTGTTCTTTCACTTTACCGTGTCGATGACACAAGATACCATGGTAAAAAGTATCTACAGAGATTGTGAATGATTTATTTTTTTTCAATCTGTTCCAGTTGTCAAAAGTTTGTTTATCACGTCGAATATTTCGAATCAAGATTAGAGTTTCTTTTTGGGGCTCTTTTAATAAATTTTCGATAATAGATTTGTTTTGGTGGTTTAAACATGCGATGAATATGAAGCTTATCCGACCATCTTTAGCGGCGTTTTCATGGCCTAAATTTTGAATCGGGTGGCCAAATGATTTCAATGCTACCGTGGTGTTGTAGTCCTCTGAATAGATCACCTTTATGTCGTCGAATTTAAAATAACCTAATAGTTTACATATTAGTTGACCACTTTTGTAGTGGGGTTTTTGACGATCTATTTTTTTGAAACAGCTCAATTTTTTTTTCGAATAAAAACATTTGGTAACTAGTTCATACACAAAAGGGGAGTGGATACCATGCTCATTATTGGCACGACACCAAAATTTAAAATAACGCCATGTGTTGTGTATTGATTTTATCAAGTAACTATGTTTAGGCTGACTTAAGATTGTTATTGCACCAATGTATTAAATAAAAGTACCTAGTCATCAAAGCTATCCAAAGTGGCAGTACAGCTACATTAAACGATTGAACGCCTGTCAACCAATGCAAAAGCATCAAAAACAACAATAAAACGGTAAATTTTAAATACCCCACAAATCTTATATGTGCTTTATTGTTCAAAAGGGTTGGGATAAACATTAGATTAAAGACACAAGCCCAAAGCATGTTATAATTATAGGCCGTTGCAGTGTGATCTGTTCCGAACCATAGTAGTGTTAGAATTAACCCAACGAAGCCGGTAGTGAAAAATATCAATAAATCTAAAATTTTTGAACGACGCCCAGATTTATAGTTTAAAACTGTTAAAATCAAGCTTATAATCGACAATATTCCAAACACAAACAATGGGCTGCTCCAGAAGTTGTTGGGATAGGGGTTTTGTAATGAACTTAAAACCCTAGTCTCTTTAACTACATTTTTATCGGAAACTTCAAATTTTGACAAGCCCAAAATAAGGTTCAAGTAACTGGGCAGGAACAGATGTTCCTCCAACGAAGCTTGCTGATCAATGACAGAACCCAAAGCCAGATCAATACCAAAACCGCCCCATGAATTTGAGGGGACATGCGTTCTTATTAACTCTCTAAATGTCATTAAGCTAAAACCTTCCGGTTGGACTAAAATCAGTGGGTTTTTGGAAACCTCGATAATATCATCTTTTATTTTTGTCGCACAGTTATTGTAAAAGAAATCATAGGGATATGTTTTATTTTGGGGCTGAATTTTTTGTTGTAATAGTTCAAAGAGCTTTTGTTTTTCATCCAAATCAAGTTCTATGACCTGGGACGTCACCCGACGCTTTTGGGCGCTATAATAAGAAATGAAACGCTCGAAATTGGTCCATCCTATTTCATAGTCTAATTTTCCTTTGACAAAATTGATGTAAAATCCCTCGGCAGAAAAATCATAACGTCCGTAATCAAAAACAATATCCAGATTAAACATTGGATCTTTGATTCTTATTCCGCTATGACCGAAGGCGTCGTTGAGCTGGTCTCCAGGGCCAATCGTGAGAAGACTAACCTCCGAGTAGGTCGACATTTTCAGCTGTGCAGAACTCAACAAACATTGGGTTGAGAACAAAACAATTAAAAAACAAACTAGTCGATTCATCGTCTAAAAATTCCTAAGTCAATTGATAGTGAAAATACATTAGAATACAAAGCTACACTTTGATCTCCAATATCTGTTATGGCATAGTCAATACTTACGCCACTGTATTTAAATCCAACGCCTAAATTGGGTTGAAAAGTTAATTCTTGACTGTTATCAAATTGAAGTTCGTTTTGAAAATTTCCAACGCCACCTCTCAAATAAATTAACTCCAAATATCCAAATTCAAAGCCAAAAGCAGGATTGATACTGACGAATGAGGTTGAAATGAGGTCATTATTTTGCTCAAAGCGACATATCAAGTCTAATTCTGTTTTCAGGGAATAGTCATAATTGAAAATAAATTCTTTGGCAATTCCAATATGAAGTTTGGGTAAGGTTATTTCTGTGGATTCAGGTTCATCTTGATTCTGACCGGGGATGGCATTTTGAATATCTTGAAGTCTATTTTCATCAAAAGACCATGCATTAAATGTGGTTGTAATATCTCTAGCCATAACACCAAATTTCCACCGCTTAGTTTCAAATTGGATTCCAACATCCAATCCAAAGCCCCACGAAGAAGCAAAATCTCCAATTATTCGGCGAATCACTTTCGCATTGACTCCATAATTTAATCCAGGGATTGGTAGTTTTCTGGCATAGGAAAACGTTATACCGTAATCTGCAGCAGAAAATAAATTGATTCGATCATAATTAATATTCCCTTGTTCGTCAATAAGTTTGGTTGTGTCCAAAATATCATCCACTCCAAAACGAATAAGTGATAATCCTACAGCACTTCGGTCGTCTAAGGGCATGGCAAAAGCGATATAATTATAGTCTGCGATATTGGCAAAATAGCTAGAATGCATCAAGGCCAGCGCATTGTCTTCCAAATGTACAAGGCCTGCCGGGTTCCAATAGCCAGAGTTGACATCTTTGGATAGGGCAGTCACAGCACCACTCATACCCAGCGCGGCAGCATCAACCCCAATATTCATAAATTCGTTCGAGTACTGGCGTGCAGTTTGCGCACCCACTGTCGTGTTGAGTACCAAAAAAATCAGTAAAAACTTAAAATTAAAATTCAAATTTGTTGTTGTTTTTATGAGAACTAAACTCCATTTTTCCGAAGATATTGCCTGTAAATTGCATGAAACAAAAATAGTTTATTATTTTTACTTAATAAATTTTTGTCTTTTGAAGTCCGCTATACCAAACCTTTTTACACTTCTCAACTTATTTTCTGGTTCTGTTGCAACAATTTTTGCTGTTAACGGTAAATTAGAGTGGGCGGCATGGGCTGTATTTTTGGGTATTTTTTTTGACTTTTTTGATGGATTTTTTGCTAGACGATTGAAAGTGGAGAGTGAACTTGGGTTACAACTAGATTCTTTGGCGGATATGGTTACTAGCGGTCTGGTCCCTGGAATTGTCATGTATAAACTAATTAAAATGTCAGATATATCTGATTGGATTTCAGGGAGTTGGATTCCTTATTTGGGGTTAATCGTGACCCTGGCCTCTGCCTATAGACTAGCTAAATTTAATGTGTCTTCAGATCAAAAGAGTTATTTCATCGGTTTACCAACCCCAGCAAATGCATTACTTATTTTGAGTTTTCCACTAATTATTTCCCATCAAAACAATGATACAATCAATAGCATCATTTTAAATCCTTATTTTTTGATTCCATTAGTGGCCATTTCTTCAGTTTTACTTAACGCTCCAATTAAATTGATTGCCTTAAAATTTAAGACTTGGGATATTGGTAGTAATATCACAACCTATATTTTGTTGATATTAGGTGTTGTATTTTTAATCGTTTTTAAAGTCGCTGCAATTCCAATTATCATATTGACATATATCCTATTATCTCTTTTAAATCCACCATTATGATTGAACATATACTAACGCTATTCATGCTCATTATGCTTCAAGCTGTATTGGGCTTTGATAATCTACTTTACATTTCTTTGGAAAGTAAAAAGGCACCTGTATCCAAACAAGTTTTTGTTCGAAAAATGGGCATTGGTTTAGCCGTTATTTTTCGAATAATTTTGTTGTTTATTTTGGTTAATCTTGTCAGTTATTTTCAAGATCCATTTTTGGATATTTCTCAAAATTCTTATGTCGAAGGTCAGTTTAACGTTCACAGTGTTATTGTACTTTTTGGTGGAATTTTCATATTATTTACGGCCATGAAAGAAATTTGGCATATGGTGAGTTTCAAGGATTTTACAGTTAAATCATCAGAATCTCAAAATTCTGTTTCCAAGTCTATTACCATGATCGTGACCATGAATGTTATTTTCTCTTTTGATTCCATATTGAGTGCCATGGCTTTGACCGATGTTTTTTGGGTCATGGCTACAGCCATAGTAATCGGAGGGGTCCTTATGATATGGTTAGCCGAGAAAGTCACTACTTTTTTGGCAAAAAATCGAATGTATGAGGTTTTGGGTCTTTTTATCTTATTTATAGTTGGCATTATGTTGATCACCGAGGGTGGTCATCTGGCCCATCTCAAACTTTTTGGTGAACCTATTGTGCCGATGAGCAAAACAACCTTTTACTTTATTATTGCCATTTTGGTCTTAATCGACATTGTTCAAGGACGATATCAAAAGAAGATTATTAAAGCACAAGAAAACGATTCACAAGAACTTTAAAATTCTAATTTCTTTTTTCTCAATTCAAAGTTTTGTCCTAGATAAACTTTACGAACCATTTCATCGTTGGCCAAAGTTTCGGGGTCTCCAGCTTTTAGGATACTACCTTCAAACATGAGATAAGTTCGGTCTGTGATGGCAAGCGTTTCTTGAACATTGTGATCTGTTATGAGTATTCCTATATTTTTTTGAGTGAGTTTGGCAACAATTCTCTGAATATCTTCTACAGCCACCGGATCTACGCCAGCAAAAGGTTCGTCGAGAAGTATAAAACTAGGGTCTGTAGCTAAAGCCCTAGCGATTTCGGTTCGCCTACGTTCGCCCCCAGACAATAAATCGCCTCGATTTTTTCTGATATGACCTAGTCCAAATTCTTCAATAAGGGACTCCATTTTAAATTCTTGTTCTTTGGTTGTGAGTTTGGTCATTTGAAGGACACTCAAAATATTATCTTCAATAGAGAGTTTTCTAAACACCGAAGCTTCTTGAGCTAAATAACCAATTCCGCTTTGTGCTCTTTTGTACATGGGATAATTTGTGATGTCTTTATTGTCTAGAAAGATGGCTCCACCGTTGGGTTTAATTAAACCTACTGTCATATAAAATGAAGTTGTTTTTCCAGCACCATTTGGTCCTAAAAGCCCGACGATTTCTCCTTGTTTGACTTC
>JBMHDM010000037.1:0-43388 GCA_049889395.1 Flavobacteriaceae bacterium | reverse complement strand
GGGATAATTTGTGATGTCTTTATTGTCTAGAAAGATGGCTCCACCGTTGGGTTTAATTAAACCTACTGTCATATAAAATGAAGTTGTTTTTCCAGCACCATTTGGTCCTAAAAGCCCGACGATTTCTCCTTGTTTGACTTCAAAAGAGACGTTTTTCACCACTTTTCGACCACTGTAAGATTTCATCAAATTTTGTACACTCAGTTTCATAGGATATTTTATGGTCTAAAGATAATGAAATGAAATAGATTAAGAGGTAGCTATTCTTAATTTGTTACGGCGTGTACTTACCAAAGTTACGGCTCACAGGGAGGCCATAAAAAATTAATTAAGTATTCTGTCAAATAAAGTAAAATTAAACATGAGCCAAAAATTAGAAAATGCAAATAATCTTTATTTGGAAGTATCTAGCGCAGTGTAGATGGCATCTAGCAGTAAGGTTTTACAATCAACGTCAACTAACATTATCTTCTTAAAAACACAAAAAGCGCGGTCTGCAACTTCAATTCGAGAGAAGTGTTTTGTATAGTTCTTAATGCATTAACTCAAATTTAAACACTTTCTAAGACTCCAAGGCTTCTAGGAATTCGTAAGCACGGCGCAGGTGTGGAATCATAATTGTGCCGCCAATGAGTGTCGCAATACTGAGCGCTTCAATAATTTGCGGTCGTGTCAACCCCTCTTTATGACACTTTTCAAGGTGATATTTGATACAGTCATCGCAACGAAGAACAGCTGAGGCCACTAACCCCAACAACTCTTTGGTTTTGACATCTAGTGCCCCTTCTTTAAAGGCCTTAGTGTCTAGATTAAAAATGCGTTTAATAATGGTATTATTGTCCGATAATATTTCATCATTCATTCGCGAGCGATACGCATTAAATTCTTCTACAGGATTACTCATAGTTTTTGTTTCGTTGTTGTTTTCTTAAAACAATTTTTGAAATATAAATACTTATTTGATATAAAATTATAACCGGAATCGCCACAATGATTTGACTGGCTACATCTGGTGGTGTTATAACAGCAGCAATAATCAAAACTATGACTAAGGCATACTTTCTATTTTTTCTCAAAAATTCTGGTGTAACTAATCCAATTTTGGTCAGGTAGTAAATAATGATCGGAAGTTCAAAAATAAAACCAGAAGCGAGCACAGAAGCGCGAACTAAACCGATGTAAGAATTCAGATCAAAATCGTTATGTACTTGGTCCGCAACGCTATAAGTTCCCAAAAAATTTATTGATAATGGGCATATAACGAAATAGCCAAATAACACACCAATAAAAAACAACATAGATGATATGGCAATGAATCCTTTGGAGTGTTTTCGTTCATTGGAATAAAGCCCTGGACTGATAAAATTCCAAATTTCGTATAGTATGTAAGGAAACGCAATGATAAAACCAATCGTTATTGAGGTCCAAATATGAGCAGAAAATTGCCCTGCCATAGTACGACTTTGGATTTCAAATTCGAAAGCCGTGTTACAAAAACTGTTATATCCCAAAAGACTGGAGGCCTTGCACAAAAAATCGTAGGTAAAAAAATTGGGTTTTGTTGGTCCGAATATCAGGGTTTCGAACAAGAAACTTTTACCCAAGAAGGCCAACGTAGCAGCGGTAATCACGGCCAATGTTGATCGAATGATATGCCATCTCAATTCTTCTAGATGATCCAAAAAAGACATTTCTTTTTCTTGTGCCATACTTAAAGAATTCCCTCTCTTATCAAATCATGAATATGGACTACGCCAGCATAGCTGTCGTTGTCGATAACTAATAGCTGAGAGATTTCATGAGATTCCATCTCCTTCATGGCCTCAACAGCTAGGGTTTGGGCATGAATCACTTTAGGATTAGGCGTCATGATATTGCTTGCGGTTAATGCGGAAATATCGTTAGTTTTGGCTAACATCCTTCTTAAGTCACCATCAGTTACAATTCCAAGAATTTTTCCATCTTCAGCGACTGCTGTCATTCCCAACCGTTTTTTTGAAATTTCAACAATAACATCTTTGACTGGTGAATTTAGCGCGACACATGGCTTTTCATTTTGATTGGCTAGTTCACCTACAGTCAAAAATAATTTTTTGCCCAATGCACCACCTGGATGGTATTTAGCAAAGTCTTTTTCGTCAAAATTTCTCAAATTTAACAAACAAACTGCGAGGGCATCCCCAAAAACCAATTGAGCTGTTGTGCTAGTTGTTGGTGCCAAATTGTTTGGGCAAACCTCTTTTTCAACATAAGAATTAAAAACAAAATCAGCATTTTTTCCCAAAAAAGATTTTGGATTTCCAGTGATAGCTATAAGTGGATTACCAGTTCGTTTTAGCAGAGGTGTTAGAACCTTTATTTCGGGTGTGTTTCCACTTTTAGATATGCAAATCACAATATCATGATCTTGCACCAGCCCCAAATCACCATGTATAGCATCTGCAGCATGCATAAAAATAGAAGGCGTTCCTGTAGAATTTAAGGTCGCCACAATTTTGTTGGCAATAATTGCACTTTTTCCAATACCAGTTATAACGACTCTTCCTTGAGAGTTAAATATTAATTCTACCGCTTCTGCAAAAGATGAATCAACAGCGTTTGCCATGAATTTCAAGGCCTCACTTTGTGCAATGATCGACCCTTTAGCTACCTCTAGAATGGCTTCTTTATTTCTTAAATCTTTCATAATTTATTGCACACATTAGTAAATATAGCTATATTAGAATAGGTTTACAAAAAAACAAAAAATTAGTGTCTTTATTAACTTTTTATTCTCTTAATTAGGTTATTATTTTTTCGAAGATGGATATATCCACTGAAAACTTACACGCGGCATTAAAAAAACACTTTGGATTCAGTAGTTTTCGAGGACTTCAAGAGACTGTTATTAAAAGTATTACGGGACGAAATAATACTTTTGCCATAATGCCCACAGGTGGTGGAAAATCACTTTGTTATCAATTACCCGCACTCATTCAACCTGGAACTGCCATAGTGGTTTCGCCACTAATTGCACTAATGAAAAATCAAGTTGATGCCATAAGGGGTGTTTCGGAATTTCAAGGGGTAGCCCATGTGTTAAATTCTTCCTTAAACAAAACCGAAATTAAACAAGTTAAGTCTGATATTAGTTCAGGAATTACCAAATTACTGTATGTCGCCCCTGAATCTTTGGCCAAAGAAGAAAATATTGAGTTCTTAAAAGCTCAGAACATTTCATTTATGGCCGTTGATGAAGCCCATTGTATAAGTGAATGGGGTCATGATTTTAGACCGGAATACAGAAATTTAAAACGCATAATACAACAGATAGGAGATAATATACCAATCATTGGTTTAACCGCAACAGCAACCCCCAAGGTACAAGAAGACATATTAAAAAATTTGGGAATGACTGACGCCAACACTTTTAAGGCCTCATTTAACAGACCCAATTTGTACTATGAAATCCTTCCCAAAACTGCTCAAGTTGATAATGATATTATCCGATTTATAAAGAAAAATGAGGGAAAGTCAGGTATTGTTTATTGCTTGAGTCGAAAACGTGTAGAAGAATTGGCTCAAATTCTACAGGTTAATGGTATCAAAGCCGTACCCTATCACGCTGGTTTGGATTCCAAAACACGGTCTCAACACCAAGATATGTTCCTTATGGAAGATATAGATGTGGTGGTTGCTACAATTGCCTTTGGTATGGGGATCGATAAGCCTGATGTTCGTTTTGTCATACATCATGATATTCCAAAGAGTATAGAAAGCTATTATCAAGAAACAGGGCGTGCTGGTCGCGATGGTGGCGAGGGACATTGCTTGGCCTACTATGCCTACAAGGACATTGAAAAACTTGAAAAATTTATGTCTGGAAAACCAGTAGCAGAGCAAGAGATTGGATTTGCGCTATTGCAAGAAGTTGTGGCATTGGCAGAAACCTCTATTTCTCGAAGAAAATTCATTTTGCATTATTTTGGAGAGGAATTTAATAATGACACGGACCTGGGGGGTGATATGGATGACAATGTACGTCAACCAAAAAATAAAATTGAAGCAAAACAAGAGGTCAAAACCTTATTAGAAGTTGTAAAACTTAGCAAAGAAAAATATAAAATTAAAGATCTTGTCAAAGTCCTAATTGGTGAACAAAATGCACTAATCAAATCACACAAGACAAACGAACAACCCTTTTTTGGACAAGGTAATAACAAAAGCAAATTTTATTGGACGGCTTTGATTAGACAGGTGTTGGTAGCGGGATTATTAAAGAAAGATATCGAAACCTATGGTGTTATTAAACTTTTAGAAAAAGGAATAGCGTTTTTAAACCATCCGGTATCATTCATGATGACCGAAGATCATAACTATGACGCTTCTGGCTCGAGTTCTTCTTATAAAGCCCCCAAATCAGAATCTGATCAAACTTTACTTCGCATGTTAAAAGATTTGCGCAAGTCCAGTGCCAGAAAATTAGGCGTACCACCGTTTGCTATTTTCCAGGATCCATCATTAGAAGACATGGCCCTCAAATACCCCATAAAACTTCAAGAGCTACACAACATACATGGCGTAGGAGAGGGTAAAGCTAAGCGATATGGAGAAGAATTTGTCAACCTTATCAAACAATATGTTGAAGAGAATGATATCACTCGTGTTGATGATCTCGTTATAAAATCTACGGGATCAAATTCATCATTAAAACTATACATTATCCAAAACATCGACCGAAAACTCCCCTTAGACGATATCGCAAACGCCAAAGGAATGGAAATGAGTGAATTTATCAAAGAACTTGAATCTATCGTATTTTCGGGAACAAAACTAAATATCAACTACTGGATTGATGAACTATTAGATGAGGACCAACAAGAAGAAATTCACGAATATTTTATGGATTCAGAAACGGATGATATTGATGCTGCTCTGGAAGAATTTGATGGCGATTACGACGACGAGGAACTTCGATTATACAGGCTGAAATTCATTAGTGAAGTAGCCAACTAGCTGACCCTTAAAATTTTATTTTTTTTGATCTTCAATTAATAAAACCTCACTACCTTTGCCTATCAAAAATTTGAAATCATGGAAAACGGATTATACGCCAAAATCAACACTTCAAAAGGACCTATCACCATTCAATTGGAGTATCAAAAAACACCAGGAACAGTAGGGAACTTTGTGGCCTTGGCACAAGGAAATTTAGAAAATTCAGTAAAAAAACAAGGACAACCCTATTATGATGGATTAAAATTTCACAGAGTAATCCCAGATTTTATGATTCAAGGGGGTTGTCCACTGGGGACCGGAACTGGAAATCCAGGTTATCAATTTGATGATGAAATCCACCCTGATCTCAAACATGATGCCCCGGGAATATTATCCATGGCCAATGCTGGTCCCGGAACAAACGGTAGTCAGTTCTTTATTACGCATACACCAACTCCGTGGTTAGATGGTAAGCATACTGTATTTGGCAAAACCATTGAAGGCCAGAACATTGTAAATGAAATAGAGCAGGATGATACGATAGAAACCATTGAAATCATGGCCTTTGGCGATGATGCCAATACATTTAATGCCGTAGAGGCCTTTAGAACTTTTGAAGGTGCAAGAGAGAAACGACTAGCAGAAGAGCAAGCAGCGATTGAAGCTGAATTAGACAAATTGGCTACAGGTTTCAACAAAACTGACAGTGGTCTTCGTTATCAAATCATTCAGTCTGGAGATGGTAAAAAAGCCCAAACAAATACCACAGTTTCAGTACATTACAAAGGGCAGTTAAGCGACGGTACAGTGTTCGATTCTTCCTACAAAAGAAATCAACCTATTGACTTTACATTAGGGGTAGGGCAAGTTATTCCAGGTTGGGATGAAGGTATAGCCTTGCTGAAAGTAGGCGATAAAGCACGATTTGTAATTCCAAGTCATCTGGCCTATGGAAGTCGTGGTGCTGGTGGCGTCATTCCGCCCAATGCTAACCTCATATTTGATGTTGAATTGGTAGGGGTTAAATCATAATTTTGAACAATACGACATTAATTAACGATTGTTTAAAACTCTCAGAACTTTATCCCATTATTGTCATTTGTTATTTGTAAATTTGCTTACGTTTAACAGCGTAAAATGACCATCAAAAATTCCAAATATTTATTCGTAACAGGCGGCGTAAGTTCATCTTTAGGTAAGGGAATCATAGCCGCATCTTTAGCTAAATTGCTACAAGCACAGGGATATCGTGTGACCATCCAAAAACTAGACCCATATATCAACATAGATCCTGGAACCCTGAACCCCTATGAGCATGGCGAATGTTATGTTACAGACGATGGGGCTGAAACAGATTTAGATCTGGGACATTACGAAAGGTTTTTGAATGTACCCACCTCTCAGGCTAATAATGTGACTACTGGCCGCATCTATCAAAGCGTTATCGATAAAGAACGCCGTGGTGAATTTTTAGGCAAAACAGTCCAGGTTATTCCACACATAACAGACGAAATCAAAGAACGAATTCAACATTTAGGAACATCGGGAGAATACGATATCATTATCACAGAAATTGGTGGAACTGTTGGAGACATTGAATCACTTCCCTATGTTGAGGCTGTTAGGCAATTAAAGTGGGAATTGGGAGACCAAAATGCACTAGTCATACACCTTACATTAATTCCATATTTATCTGCAGCAGGTGAGCTAAAGACTAAACCTACTCAACACAGCGTCAAGACCCTTATGGAAAGTGGGGTACAGGCCGATGTTTTGGTTTGTAGGACAGAACATGAACTTACTAAGTCAATAAGAACAAAATTGGCCCGTTTTTGCAACGTTAAAGAAGCTTGTGTCATTCAATCTATTGACGCCTCCACAATATATGATGTGCCAAACTTGATGCTAGGTGAAGGTTTAGATAATGTCGTTTTAAAACAACTGGGACTTGAACAGCGTCCCCCAGATTTACTCCAGTGGAACAAATTTTTGGATCGCCACAAAAATCCCAAACATGAAATTAAAATAGGCTTGATTGGAAAATACGTTGAGTTACAAGATTCTTATAAATCTATTTTGGAGGCCTTTATACATGCCGGGGCAGCCAATGAAGTTAAAGTCTGTGTCAAATCTATTCACTCTGAGCATATTGATGCCTCCAATTGTGAGACTTTTCTGAAGAATTTAGATGGTATTCTAGTAGCGCCGGGATTTGGTGAACGCGGAATAGAAGGCAAAATTGAAGCTATTCGTTATGTCCGGCAACATAATATTCCATTTTTTGGGATTTGCTTAGGCATGCAAATGGCAGTAATTGAATTTTCACGGCATGTATTGGGATTGAATAAGGCCAATTCATCTGAAATGGACCCAGACACCCCTCATCCGGTTATTGACCTGATGGAAAGTCAAAAACAAATTGAAAATAAAGGCGGCACCATGCGTCTAGGGTCTTGGTCCTGTAACCTCTCAAGCGAATCTATCGTAAAGCAGGCCTATAAAAAAGAAACCATTCAAGAACGCCACCGTCATCGTTATGAATTTAACAACAGTTACAAATCTCAAATTGAGGACAATGGAATGATTGCTACAGGACTTAATCCAGACACAAATTTGGTAGAGGTTGTAGAAATTCCGAATCACCCTTGGTTTGTAGGGGTTCAATATCACCCAGAGTACAAAAGTACTGTAGCTAATCCACACCCGCTATTTACTGCATTTGTCAAAGCGGCCCTGGACCACAAAACATCAAAATAAAAAATTATCGTTAATTTGACACTTTAAAAATTGACCAAAACCGCTCTATGGAAGAAAAAAAATTAGATACAAATTCACTTATTGGCTTTATGCTAATTGGTGCTATTCTGCTATACATGTTGTGGCAAAATCAACCAACCCCAGAACAAACAGCCGAGCAAAACAATAATCAAACTCAAGTCGATTCTCAAAATTCCAATCAGGGTCTTGAGGACAATTCGACCACTTTAGAGGATCGTTTGGCCGATGAAAAGCTAAAATTAGGAGACTTTGCATACTCACTTAATGCATCAATGGCGGATCAAACCACCACACTAGAAAATGAGATTTTATCCTTGAAAATTGAAAACAAAGGAGGTATGCTCTCTGAGGTTAGGCTCAAAGCGTTTGTCAATTATGATTCAGTTCCTGTATTTTTAGTAAAAGAAGAAACCTCTAAAATAAATCTGAATTTCTCTACGCTCGACAATAGGAATTTAAATACTTCTGACCTTTACTTTCAACCTGAATTAAAATCCGATGGCGATAATAAAGTTTTATCTATGAAATTAAAAGTTTCAGAAACTCAATTTTTAGAATATATCTACACATTGAAGCCTTCTGACTACATGATAAACTTTTCAATACGATCCCAAGGTCTATCCACCTACCTTGATGATCGAAAAGATGCCGAATTCGAATGGGATTTAAAAGCCCTAAGACAAGATAAAAGTATCTCTTTTGAAAACCGATACACCAGATTAACTTACGAACACGAAGGAGATAAAGTAAATAAGCTCTCACAAACTAGCGACGATGACGACGTTGTATCTGATGTTTCTTGGATATCATATAGGCAACATTTTTTTAGTTCAATTTTAGTCCCTGAAAACCCTATTAAATCAGTAGAAATCAAATCTTTAGATCTTGTAGAGGACGAAACAATTGATACACTATGTACTAAAAAATATCTGACTAAGTTTTCAATTCCATACAAAGGTGGTGAGTTGTCACAAAATATGGATTTTTATTTTGGCCCAACTTACGCACAAGTTTTGAAAAAATACAACAAGAATCTTGAAAATAGCATCCCCTTTGGTTGGGGGATTTTTGGGTGGATTAACAAAGCAATTTTTGGTCCATTGTACGCTTGGCTCAGTAGTTTTCTATCATATGGAATAGCAATTATTGTGATGACCATAATGGTCAAAATTTTATTGTCTTTTGTTCAATACAAACAGTTTTTGTCTCAAGCCAAAATGAAAATTTTAAAACCTGAATTAGATGCACTGAGAGAGAAATATAAAAATAACAAAATGAAAGCCCAACAAGAAACCATGGCGCTTCAAAACAAAGCCGGTGCAAGTCCGCTCAGTGGATGTCTCCCAGGTCTACTCCAAATTCCGGTATTTTACTCTTTGTTTATGTTTTTTCCAATTGCCTTCGAATTGCGACAAAAACCTTTCCTATGGGTCGATGATTTAAGTTCTTACGATACCATAGCTGAACTGCCATTCAATATTCCATTTTATGGCGATCATATTAGCTTATTCCCCATACTAGCTTCAATCGCTATATTTTTCTACATGCGAATGACAACAGGTCAAAATATGGCAGCACAACCCCAGCAAGAGGGCATGCCTGATATGGCTAAAATGATGAAATATATGATTTATTTCTCACCGCTTTTGATGTTGTTTTTCTTTAACAACTACGCATCGGGATTAAGTTTATATTATTTTATCTCAAATTTAATCAGCATTGGGATTATGCTTGTTATTAAAAACTATATTATCGACGAAAACAAAGTTTTAGCTCAAATAGAAGTCAATAAAGCTAAGCCCAAAAAACAAAATAAGTTTCAAAGAAAGATGGCTGAAATTATGGAGCAAGCCGAAAAACAAAAAGCTGCACAAGAGCGTAGAAAAAAGTAAGAATGTTCAAGACTATAGTCAAGCATTTTTACTTATCTGTTTAATCATTAGAGCAATTAAATATTGTTAAATTTGCAATATGAAAACAGTTGTTGTTGGACTTTCTGGTGGTGTTGATTCTAGTGTAGCGGCTCACCTCCTTAAATCACAGGGTTATAATGTTATCGGCTTATTTATGAAAAATTGGCACGACGATTCTGTGACAATTTCAGATGAATGTCCCTGGCTGGATGACAGCAATGATGCGATGCTGGTAGCAGACAAACTCCAAATTCCTTTCCAAACTGTAGATTTGAGTGAAGACTACAAAACGCGTATTGTAGACTATATGTTTCATGAATACGAAAACGGCAGAACCCCAAACCCTGATGTACTTTGCAACAGAGAAATAAAGTTTGATGTTTTTTTAAAAATAGCACTATCACTAGGCGCAGATTTTGTTGCAACTGGTCATTACTGCCGTAAAGCTATTTTGGAACCTCAATCCAAAAAGCCAATATACCGACTTCTTTCAGGTACGGATCAACAGAAAGATCAATCCTATTTTTTGTGTCAATTATCACAAAAACAATTGGCCAAAACACTATTTCCGATTGGTGAACTCAATAAATCTGAAGTTAGAACAATTGCATCCGATTTAGGCCTAGTGACTGCAGAAAAAAAAGATTCTCAAGGGTTATGTTTTATTGGAAAAGTACGATTACCAGATTTTTTGCAACAGAAATTAAAACCAAAAGAAGGGAATATTGTCGAAATTCCATCAGATTTTAAGGCTTACAATAAGACTAGATCCGAAACCAATCAATTTTCATTAGCTGATATTGCGGCCAAATACAGTTATAACCCCGGCGATGGAACTGTTGTAGGGACTCATCAGGGTGCTCATTTTTTTACAACAGGGCAACGAAAAGGATTGGCTGTTGGGGGTACGAAAGAGCCACTATTTGTCATTGGCACTGATGTGGTTTCAAATACAATTTATGTCGGTCAAGGTAAGAATCATCCGGGACTGTTTGGCAGAGCACTTTTGGTTAAACCCTCTGATATTCATTGGGTAAGAGAGGATTTAAAATTAGCTATTTCTGAAAAAATATCTGTTTTAGCTAGAATAAGATATCGTCAACCTCTGGAACAAGCTATACTTCATCGTACTAATGAGGGATTGTATGTCGTTTTTTCAAATCCACAAACTGCAATAACGGCTGGTCAATTTATCGCCTGGTATTTGGAAGACGAATTAGTTGGTTCGGGTGTAATTTCATAAATTGAACTTCAATTAACAATTCTCAATGAGAATTTAATGATGCAAAATAATATAACATCTTTATTTAATATAGCTTATCCAATCATTCAAGCTGGGATGGTTTGGAATAGTGGTTGGAAATTGGCTTCGGCGTGCAGCAATTCGGGCATTTTAGGCCTCATTGGTGCGGGTTCTATGTATCCTGAGGTGTTTCGAATACATATAAAAAAATGTCAAAAAGCAACATCTAAGCCTTTTGGGGTCAATGTTCCTTTACTATATCCCAACATAGAGGAAATAATGAAAATCATTATTGAGGAGAAGGTTAAAATTGTATTTACCTCAGCCGGAAATCCATCAACTTGGACCAATTGGTTAAAACAACATGGGGTCACGGTAGTTCATGTGGTAAGTAGTGTAAAATTTGCTCAAAAAGCCGAATCTGCTGGTGTTGATGCTATTGTAGCTGAAGGTTTTGAGGCTGGCGGACACAATGGGCGAGAGGAAACAACAACTTTAACTTTAATACCAATGGTACAAAAAGCGGTTTCCATTCCTATTATTGCAGCAGGCGGTATAGCCTCAGGAAACGGGATGCTAGCTGCTATGATTTTGGGTGCCGATGCTGTTCAAATTGGAAGTCGATTTGTAGCCAGTAAAGAATCTTCAGCACATGAGTTATTTAAACAAGCTGTCGTTAATGCAAAAGAAGGAGAAACACAATTAACATTAAAAGAATTAACGCCTGTAAGGTTACTTAAAAATAAATTTTACGAAGACCTGACAGCATTATATCAGACCAATCCTAGTATATCAGAGTTGAAATCATTATTGGGTAGAGGCCGAGCCAAACGCGGTATGTTTGAAGGGGATTTAATTGAAGGAGAATTAGAAATCGGTCAAATTTCTGGACTTATAGATTCTGTTTTGCCAGTTTCAGAAATTGTAGCTCAACTAATCTCAGAATTTAATAACAGTCTATCAAATTTAAATCATTTAAAGCTCTAGTATATGACCAGACGAAAAGAACAATTAGCCGCTTTCGAGAGATTATTAGACATCATGGATGAGCTTCGTGAAAAATGTCCATGGGATAAAAAGCAAACGCTTGATAGCTTAAGGCCGCTGACGATTGAGGAAACTTACGAATTGGCCGATGCCATTCTGGACAAAAACACAGCCGACATAAAAGGAGAGTTGGGTGATTTGTTGTTGCATATTGTCTTTTATGCCAAAATAGGTAGTGAGACGAATGATTTTGACATGGCCGATGTGATTGATGGTATTTGCGATAAATTAATCCAACGCCACCCCCATATTTATGGTGATATTAATGTTGATAACGAGGCCGATGTTAAAAAAAACTGGGAGAGACTTAAACTCAAAGACGGTAGAACTAGTGTCCTACAAGGCGTTCCTAAAAGTCTCCCAGCTTTGGTAAAAGCTTGGCGAATTCAAGAAAAAGTTTCCGGCGTCGGTTTTGATTGGGACCATAAAAATCAGGTTTTTAGTAAGGTAGAGGAGGAGCTGCAAGAATTTCACCATGAAATAGCGTCTCAAAACTCTGATAGTATGGAATCAGAATTTGGTGATGTTTTGTTTTCATTAATTAATTATGCACGGTTTATTAAAATTAATCCTGAAAACGCCCTAGAGCGAACAAATAAGAAATTTATTAAACGTTTTCAATATATGGAACGTCAGATTAAACACCAAAACAAGGATATAAATGATTTGTCTGTGGAGCAAATGGATGCATTGTGGAACGAAGCAAAGCAGCAATAGTTAATCGATCAGCTTTTTAATCGTTTTCAGTTTTCTGGTCCATTGTTCCAAATTGGTTTTTTGCAGCGTAATTTTCTTTTGAACATCCAGTACCATTGGATTATCTGATTCTACATTGGAGAAAAACAAAAGATTATTTTCAAACTGATTTATTTGTGCGTTAATTTCATCAATCTTTTTTCTAACAAAGGAAATTTCTTTGTTTAGGCTCTTAGGGTCTTTTGATAACTCAACGAGTTTGTTCGAATATTTCAAAGCATCAATATCTACTTTACTCATTCCTAACTCGCTGTAAAGTTCTCCCAAAATACTATAAAATTCCGTATCAATTTGTCGTTTGTTTCTAGGAACATTTCCCAAGGACGACCATTGGGAAGATAGGTTCTTAATTTTAGTAATATCTGAATCTGAATCTTTGTTTAATTTCAATGATTTTAAGGTTTCCAAAAGAATTTCTTTGTCTTTTAAAGCTTGATTTTGTTCTGGCGTTCCAGCATTTTGGTTGTCATAATAACGATCGAAGAAATGATTGCAAGCTAGTCTAAATTGCTTCCACAATTTGCTACTCTCTTTTCTTGGAATATGGCCAATTTTTTTCCATTGATTTTGAATATCTTTCATCAAAACAACTGTGGTTTCAAAATCTGTGCTATCCATATTGTGTTCTGCAATTTGAACCAATTCTTTTTTCTTTATGAGGTTTTCGTTTTGATTTTTCTTTAGAGACTTATAAAACTGATTTTTTTGTTTGTTGAAATTTCTTGTAGCCGATTTAAAGTCTGTCCAAGACTTAGATCTTAATTTTTTAGGAACTCCACCAACTTTAAAAAAATCTTGTCTAAGTTGTTCCATTTGCTTATTTCGTTTTTGCCATTCCGCATGCTCATCTGGGACGTTTGTGCCCAGGGCTTTTATTTTCGAAATAATAGTTTCTTTGACCTCATGATTGGCCTTGAGTTCCTGTTCAATTTGTGCATTAAAAACTTGACGTTTATCATTAATTACTTTTGTGGCAGCGCTAAATTGCTCCCAAAGTGTATCTCTATGTTCTTTGGCTACAGGCCCCAGTTCTTCTTTCCATATTTTGTGAAGTGCTTGTAATTCCCTGAATGCTCTTCCCAAATTTTCTTCTGAGGCAAGGGCTTCTGCACTACGTATTAATTTCTGTTTTTGTTCTAAATTATGTTGATAATCACGCTCTCTTAGATCTCTGTTTAGATGTAAAAAATCATAAAACTTACCCACATGATGTCTGTAATTATTCCAAACGCTGTTGGCATCTTTAATGGGTACTTTACCCAATTCTCGCCATCGGTTTTGTAAACTCTTGAAGTTGTTGTAGGTTATGTTGCTATCTTGATTAACATCGATCAAGTTTTTTATCTGTTCAATTATTTCCAATCTAGCTTCCAAGTTTTGTTTCATCGTTTGAGAACGATTTTTTTCAAATGATTCATTTTTTTCTCTGTATAGCTTACAAAGGGTGTTAAATCTTTTTTTGTGAGGATTCTCAAAACTAAAATCAATACTGTTACCTCCCGCTTCTAAAAAAGCAGTTTTTGCCGCATTTAACTGCGCATTGAATTTTGTGTTAAAAGCTTTTTTAATCTGATTGACTTTAGGCCGGATGACGTATAGGTCGTCACGAGTCAGTAAGCTATCGAAAGATTCTACAAGGAGTTCAAGATCTAATGAATTGTAGTCAATAATTGGTTCAATTTCATTGTTTTTTTCCAGTTGTACTGATTTTTCTTCTTGCGGTGGCTCTTCTTCTGATGCTTTTCTAATTTCATCACTAGATTCAGGGAACTCCTCAACAGTTTTGGATGTTATGGTTTTTTCAGATCCCTCTGATTTTTCATGTCTCTCTTCTGAAGAATTGGTGTGATGATTTTCTATATTTCCGTCTGCTTCTTGCAGGTTATCTTGCGTTGTCATAACTAAAAAAGGATTTAATGTTATAATACCGTATCAGTTATAAATATACGGTTATCTTATAAATTTCCAAATTAAAAAGAATGGCTTCAGTTATGAATTCCAAATTTCCCAAGATTTCTCGGCTTGTAATTCTAACATTTTCAACCCATTAAGTGTTTTAGCTCCGGCTTGTTTTCCAAACTTCAAGAATTGAGTTTCGTTCGGATTATAAATAAGGTCAAATAACAAGTGAGAAGTAGTAAGACTTTTGTAAGGAATCGGTGGATATTGATTGACATTTGGATAGGTTCCAAGAGGAGTACAATTTACGATAATTAAATTGTTATTTATTATTACGGGATTAAGACTGTCATAGTCAAAATCAGCACTTGTGCTCAATTTTCGGCTCACAAATCGAACAGTTATTCCAAGGTTATTTAAAGCAAAAGCTACAGCCTTTGATGCGCCGCCTGTCCCTAGAATCAGAGCGGTTTCATGATGAGATTTTAAGTGAGGTTTAATGCTTTGTGAAAATCCATAATGATCGGTATTGTATCCTATTTTTTTACCTTTTTTAAGTTTGATGGTGTTAACTGCTCCAATACTTTTGGCATCTGAACTCAATTCATCCAAAAAAGGAATTACGCTTTCTTTGTATGGAATGGTCACATTCAAACCACCAATTGGTTCTGGAGTTTTAAAAATGGTTTCAAAGGCATTAATTGACTTTAGATCAAAATTTCTGTATTCGAAATTTAAGTTCTGTTTCTCAAACTTATTTGAAAAATAACCTCTAGAAAAAGAGTAGTCAATATCTCGTCCAATTAGTCCAAAGACCTTCATCTTGTTTCGTTTTTTTGGCCATACCACTCTAATCCTAAAACTATGGCTATTCCCAAACCTACAAAAAACAAAGCAAATAACGTTTCAGAATTTGGTTCTGGAAGGTAACGCTGATAGTTTTCTATGATCCTTTTTCCTGATGAATCTAAAACCAATAAACCCTCTGTCGTTGTTTTGTATAGGGTGTTCTTCCACGGCCATACCACCCCAAGCGAGCCAGTAATGAAGCCCATGATTAGGGCTAATGTAATGGCCTTGAAATATTTTAGTACATAATTCAGTAGATGTGACAGAAATACTAAACCCGTAACTGAACCTAGCGTAAAAACGGCCAAGATTTTTAAAAGATTGATATTCTCTCCACTTTCTAGATGATTAAAATCACCACTACTCAACGCCACAATAGAATCAAATAAAGCATTTACCGCATCAACAAGTAATAATACATAATTGCCCAAAAGCATGAGAATGAAAGAACCTGAAAACCCAGGAAGTGTCATTCCTGTAATACTAATAATACCGCAAAAAAAGACAAACCATAGATTGTCATTTTGGGTGGCCGGACTCAAAAAACTAAGTCCTGACCCTAATACTATCCCAAGACATGTGATTAAAATAGTTTTCCAATTCCATGTTTTGAAGTCATTGAAAATATAAATTACGGATCCGACGATCATTCCAAAAAATACACACCAAACATAGAGTTCATATCTTTGAATAAGAAAATCCAAAATTTTTGAAATACTAAAGTAACTGATGATCATCCCCAGAAAAAGAAGACTCAAAAAACGACCATTAATGTAATTGTAGAAGGCTGAAAATTGTCCAAAAAACAATAACTTTAATCCATGGGTGTTAAACTTTTGAAGTGAGGCGATAAATTCCTCATAAAACCCCATAACAAAAGCAACAATTCCCCCCGATACACCAGGAACTTTGTTGGCAGTTCCCATCGCTATTCCTTTAAGAATTAGAATAATTTTTGATTGTAAGGAAGTATAGTTATTCATTGGATTTAGTTCCTATGTTTTCTAATACCGTGATTAAAATAAATCCAGCAAACATTAAACTTAGCGCTATTGATATTTTTGGGTCGCCATCGTATGATAATGGAGAGACACATTCTTCTAAAAAGGGCACCAGTTCCCCCTTTGAATTCAAACGACTACTCTGAACAAATTTCCAAGGCCAAATTTTGACCAAAGCCCCTGCCATAAATCCTGTTAAAACCGCCAATGTTGAAGTCTTGTAATTGTCGAGTAACCACTTTAGTAGTTTTGAAAAAGATAAAATTCCAATTAGCGCCCCTAAAATAAATACTGATATAGTGACGAAATCTTTGCCATTAATAGCTTCTAAAAGATTGTAATAACTTCCCAATAAAATCAAAATAAATGCCCCAGAAATTCCCGGCAGAATCATTGCACAAATGGCTAGTGCGCCCGAAAAAAACAGGAATAAAAGTCCACTTGAATGCGTGTTTACATCCATTGTTGTGATGGCATATGCAACCAAAGTCCCAATTATGAATGAGCTGTAGGTTTTGATGTTCCAGTGTTTTATTTTTTTTATCATAAATAAAATACTTGCTAAAACCAATCCAAAGAAAAACGACCATATCGCAATTGGTTTTTCCTTAATTAACCAGGACACTAATTTGGATAAACTAAATAAACTAATTGAAACACCGCCAAAGAGAGCCAGGAGAAACGCACCATTAATTTTTTTCCAAACCGGTCCAATTCCTAAAGTTTTTAGATCCTTAATTAAGGCTATATTGAAATTACTTAAACTTTGAATGAGTTCTTCGTATATCCCTGAAATAAAAGCAATCGTACCACCAGACACACCGGGGACTAAATCGGCAGCACCCATAGCCATTCCTTTGACAACAAGAACCAAGTAATCGATGAAATTACGTTTCATTTGAAGATATTTCCAGGCCTAAAGATAATTAAATTTGGTTGGATGAATTTTTGAAACTTTCAATGAAATTTAAAACTTCTTTTTGGTGATAAATGTTGGGGAAAAGTTCTTCTAAAATAAATACATGATCGGCATTCAAATAAAGGGCTGTCAAAAGATGAGCAAAACCAGCTTCAGACTGATTTAGCGATAAGCAAATTCCAGAAATCCTAAATTCAATTTCTTCGCTTTTGGGGTGATGCTCTAGAGCCTGAATAAAGTTGTATTTTGCAGCTTCAAGTTCTCCTAGTTTAATGAGAATATCGCCTCTTGAAAGCCAAGTATTAATTGAAATTTCTCCCAATTCGAGGGTCTGTTTGTAGCCTCTTTCTGCTTCTTCAAGGTAATTGAGTCTTTCATTGATTTTGGCGTAAAGTAACCAGTATTTTGAATTTTCAGAATCTAAATCAATAGCTGAGTTGATATAAAATAAGGCTTTTAAAAAGTCTTTTTTCATATAATAAAATGAAGAAATTTTCATCCAACCATCGTCGTAAGCAGCGTCTTGCTCTACGGATTTACAGTAAAATTCTAGTGCTTTTTCGGGGAGATTCATGTATTCATAGCATTGACCTATTTTTAGATAGCTAAATGCCGTAGGACCTTCGATGGCCATACAGATATTATAGTGATTTTTAGCTTCCTCGTATTCCCTAAGTTGTTCTAGTACCTTAGCTTTTTCTAGGTAGGCCCCAATAAAAGTATCATCTGAAATGATGGCGAAATCAAATGCCGTAACCGCTTTTTCGAGTGCTTTGATTTCCAAATATTGTTTGCCCAACTGGTGCCAAGCGACCTCGCAGTAGGGGTTTTGGTCCAAATACCAATTTAAATACGCTATGGCTTCGTGGGTTTGATCCAAAAATTCAAAACAATAAATAACATTGTAAAGCGAAGAATAGTCTTCAAGATTCAGATCAATACATTTCATAAAATGTATCTTGGCGTCCTTGTAATTGTCTAAAAATAAATACTCCATGCCAATTAGAGAGTGAATTTCAGAACTGTCTTGAGAAAATGTTAGGGCCTTTTTAAAAACTTCAATGGCGGTTTCGTGTTGATCTCTTTTAGAATGAATATTGGCTTTTTGAATGTAAAGCTCTTCATTACTTGGCTCAAGTTGAAATAATGCCGTTAATATTTTATCGGCTTCAGACAAATTATCTTCAAAAATTAAGATTTCAACCTGAAATAGTTTGAGATTCACAGACGTTGGGTGTTGGTCTAATCCCAATTTAATAGCTTTTTTAGCAAGAGCTACCTTTCCAATTTCTAAATAATGATGGATTATATTTTCAAATTCGTTGGAGTCAAAGAATACAATGTTGTTGGTTTTCAGCATTGACTCAAATTTTCTAAGGGAGAACTTTTGATTTTCTTCAGATGGTCTATACTCCATATAGAGATATTTTGTAAAATAAATTTAGGATTAATAAAAAAACCTTTGATTGGTTTAAATGAATGTTTTCAACAAATTAATTAACATTCTTTTTCTAGACCATCTAGAATTTCCAAAATAATATTACAGCCTTTTTCGAGCTCTTGAATACTTATGGTAAGTGGTGGCGTGATTCGGATTGCTTTGGGTTCATAAAGTAGCCAAAATAAAATGAGACCTTTATTTTGAGCCTCCAAAACCACTCTATTGGTATAGTATGCACTCTTTGTCATAGCACAAAGCATCAGTCCTTTTCCTCTAATTTCTGCGATTAAAGGATGTTGTAGCTTTTCTCTTATAAATTTTTCTTTCTCCAAAGTCTCCTGAATCAAATTAGATTGTGAGATTTCTTTCATTGTTGCCAGTGCAGCAGCAGCTATTACTGGGTGTCCTCCAAATGTAGTGATGTGTCCTAACTTGGGATGGTCTGCAAGGGAGTCCATCATTTCTCTTGAGGCCGAAAAAGCACCGATAGGCATACCACCACCTAGACCTTTACCAGTCACTACAACATCAGGAGTGCAATCGTAATTTTCAAATCCAAACATGGTTCCTGTTCGTCCAAATCCGGGTTGAATTTCATCTAAAATAAGAAGTGCTCCAACAGCATTACATCGTATTTGAACTTGTTTTAAATATCCGTTTTTTGGTTCGATAAATCCAGCCCCCCCTTGAATGGTTTCTAAAATGACTGCTGCGGTTTTTGAAGTAATTTTGGATAAATCTTGTTCAGAATTGAATTCGATAAATTTCACATCTGGTATCAATGGCCTAAAAGGGGCTTTTCGATCTTCATACCCCATTACACTCAAGGCGCCAAATGTGTTGCCATGGTAGGCCTTGTCTGCCGCCAAAAGCTCAGAACGACCGGTGTATCTACGGGCCAGTTTTAGGGCTGCGTCAATAGCTTCTGTACCCGAGTTTGTGAGATAGGTTTTTTCGATGTGTTTTGGCAAATATGCCGCCATCATCTTTGTCAGTTCTAAGGCCGACTCTTGAATGTATTCCCCATAAACCATAACATGCAGGTACTGATCAAGCTGTGCTTTTATGGCTGACACTACTTTGGGATGTCTGTGCCCTAAACTACAGGCCGATACGCCAGCTACAAAGTCTAGATAGGCCTTTTTGTTTTTATCATAAATATAACACCCATCGGCATGAGATACTTCCATAGCCAAAGGGTGAGGTGTGGTTTGTGCTTGATATTTAAAAAAATCTACTTGACTCAAAGCTTTTTCTTATTTTCGAAGATTTTCTCTTTTGCAGTTGACGGATTTTTAAGCGGTTTTACTGGCGATACAGGTACTTTTCTAGCTGCTTTATTCGGATTCGAATAGACATCTTTCACATCTTTATTGGAGGCGTTTTGCCCCGCTTTTTCAACACGATTTCTTAAGTCTTCATCAAAAAATTCTTCTTGTGGTTTGTAGTCTTCGAGCCCCTTAATTTTAGGTAAAACTAAAGTTGGTTCGTCAGAAAATAAATCGTCTACACTTTGAGGACGTTCTTCTTCACGCCAATTGAAACCTTTTAGTATCCTTTCTTTTTCGGGAAAATCAGACTCGGGGTAGGTCATGCCACCAATTTGGTTGAGTTTTCGAAGTTCGTCAATAGCGTTTTTAGAAACCCAAATTTTTATGGAACCTGATTTAGATTTATCTATTCCAACCAATTCATTATCGCTGTTTCGCAGATAATAGATGGTTTCTGCATTTTTGATAACGTCTATAGTGCTTAATTCGTTTTTTACAAAAAGCCCATTAAGTCGTTTCCCTGAAATCTGATTGTAACCCGTCCCAATAGTATCTTTACTTATTACAAATGCATTTTCAAACACTTTTAGGGAGTCTAATGTTTCAGTCTTATTGTTTGAGATTAAATGAATCGAGTCGCCTGTTATTTGATTTTCGTGATGCCACAGGATTGGGTATCGGCGTTTAGAAAATGAATCTTCAGCGTTAATATCATAGAAATTAATGAGTTGTGTCAATCCCGTCTTTTGATTCATGTGGATAGAATCTGCTTTTCCGCTTAAGTCAGATTTGTACATTTTTGCATTGTAGTAACCTCTAACTATACGTTCTTCAGGTGGGCCAGTTATCATCAGCGTGTCGCTGTGCACAAAAAGTGAATCATTTTCTTGTTCAGTTATGGCAAGTGCTCGTTTGGTGATAAATACAGAGTCTTTAGCCCTAAAAACTTCGGCGTAATGTCCCTTTATGGTACTTTTGTTTAAGGTGTCTATGACGGTAATATTATTTGTTGCAGAAGCAAAATCTGTATTTCGATTAAAATACATGCTGTCTCCTTTAATTATTCGATCATCATAGTCTATTCTTGATTTTTTGACAAAATACCCGGTATCGTTGTTGGTATTGTAAAACCCTCGCTCACAATAGATAGTGCTTGTTTCGCTTGTGATTGTGGTTGGCCCAAAAAGAAAAGCATATCCCGATTCGGTATAAAAATCTAAGCGATCAGTATTTATGACATATTCAGGATTAACTAACTTTACATTGCTTAAAAATTGGTATTTTTTTGAGTTGAGGTAGTATCGTCCTATTGTGCTGGTAATCACCCCAGATGTGTCTCTAACTACTCTACCATTAGTGTTATAAAAAGCCTGTTGCTTAATCCGATCAAAATAAAGAATGTCAGTGTATAGTTTAGAATTAGGGTCAATTAAAACCACATCGCCACTGGCATAGGCGAGCTGTGTTTTACCGCTATATTCAACATATTTTGACGTCATATCAATGCTATCGCCTTGTTTGATTCTAACCTGACCATAGGCTTCAATAAAATCCTCTTTTCCGTAATAGATGGCTTTATTGCACCACATATCAATTCCCTTATGTTTGATATGAACTTGATTAGAATTATCTCTTGTTAGTATGGTTGCGTCTGGGATGTCTTCCTCAAGATCCATATATGGCGCGAATTCTATTTCAATTTGCTGGCGATCTTGCCCCATCAAATGTAAAGGGAAAAGGAGTAAAACACATATTTTTAGAATTGTTATTCGCACGGCGTATGGATTGAATGTTAACAAAAGTAAGGATTATTCAAATTCAAAGGCAACGACACCCAACAATTCAGTGAAAATTGCCATATTTTGTTAATGAATTAACGAAAAATGGTTTGTTTTCTGTCGGGACCTACCGAAACAATTTTTATTGGAATTTGTAATTCAGACTCCAGAAATTCGATATATGTCATCAATTCAGTCGGTAGGGTTGAAGCATTATCCATTTGAGTTAAATCTTCTGACCATCCTTGAAATTCTGTATAAATTGGGCTTACATTTTCAGGCTCGATGTTGTAAGGTAAATGTTTTATTTCTTGACCCTTATAATTATAGGCGGTACATACTTTTAAGGATTTAAACCCAGAGAGGACATCGGCCTTCATCATCATTAATTGAGTTACACCATTAATACGACAAGCATAGCGCAATGCCACTAAATCCAACCATCCACATCGGCGAGGACGTCCGGTTGTTGCTCCAAATTCATGTCCAACTCGTCCCATAGTCTCGCCATCTTGGTCAAACAATTCGGTGGGGAAGGGTCCAGACCCTACTCTTGTTGTGTAGGCTTTGAATATTCCAAAAACGTCTTTGATTGAACCAGGAGATATGCCTAATCCTGTGCAGGCACCTGCTGCTGTAGTGTTCGATGAGGTTACAAATGGATACGTACCAAAATCAATATCTAAAAGTGAGCCTTGTGCGCCCTCAGCTAGTATGGATTTTCCGTTCGATTGTGCGGTGTGCAAGTAATCTTCAGAATCTATAAAGGTCAATGATTTTAAAGTTTCTATCGCTTCAAAAAATTCTGCTTCTAGTTCAGATAGGTCGTATTGTAAATCGATTTCATAAAAGTTGATCATAGCCTGGTGTTTATTGGCCAAAGATCGATATTTATCTGTCCAATTATCTAATTCCAAATCCCCAACTCTGATACCATTTCTTCCAGTTTTGTCCATGTAAGTTGGTCCAATTCCTTTTAGTGTTGAACCAATTTTTGCTTTGCCTTTGGCAGCTTCAGATGCTGCATCTAATAACCGGTGCGTGGGTAAGATTAAATGCGCTTTTCTGGATATAACCAATGATTTTTTATAATCTACGTTTTGGGTGTCTAATTTGTCCAGTTCTTTCTTGAAAATTACAGGATCAATAACAACACCATTTCCTACTAAGTTTGTGGCATTGTCATGGAAAATTCCTGATGGAATGGTATGGAGTACGTGTTTCATGCCATTGAAGACCAAGGTATGTCCAGCATTTGGTCCACCTTGGAAACGTGCTATGATGTCATAATTGGAGGTAAGTACGTCAACAATTTTCCCTTTTCCTTCATCACCCCATTGGAGTCCGAGTAGTAAATCTACAGCCATTTAAAATTGGTTAGTTAGAGTTATTTTTTTTTGTTCCATAGAAGTATAAAGAATGATTTTGAATTTCAATATCAAACACTTCTTCTATAGTTTTTTTTATGGATTGTATTCTTGGATCACAGAACTCTATGACTTCTCCAGTGTCGGTTAGAATAACGTGATCATGTTGTTTATCAAAATAAGATTTTTCATATTGAGATTGATTGAGGCCAAATTGGTGTTTGCGTACCAAACCACATTCTAGTAATAGCTCTATGGTATTGTAGAGCGTCGCACGCGATACGCGGTATTTTTTATTTTTCATTTTGATATACAATGATTCGATGTCAAAATGATCGTCATTATCATAAATCTCTTGTAAAATAGCAAAGCGTTCAGGGGTTTTACGTTGATTGTTTTCTTCGAGGTACTTCGTAAAAACGGTTTTTACAATATCCTGATCTTTATTTGTTGTGCTGGTGGCCATAATCAAAGTTCAAATTTAAGTATTTTTTATACTCGAGATACTTTTTCAATACCATTTATTTTTTTTAAACGAATTATTAGTTTCGACACAGAACTATTGTTGTTGACTTCTACGGCAATTTCTCCATTAAAAGTTCCACTATTGGAGTCAAATTTTATACTTTTAATATTGACATTCATACTAGTTGAAATGAGCTTTGTGATGTCATTGACTAAGCCTTTTTCGTCAATACCTGTAATCTTTAGTACTGCCCTGAATACTTGTTGAGTGGAGTCAATCCACTTTGCAGCTATGATTCTGTAGGCATAATTGGATTGTAAACTCAAGGCGTTTGGGCAGTCTTTTTTGTGCACCTTGATACCTTCTTTTATACTCAAAAAGCCAAATACCTTATCTCCAGGGATCGGATTACAACACACTGATAGTTTGTAATTGAGCTTTTCTTCTTCTTTTCCAAAAACGAGTAAATCGTATTTGGAGGTAATTTCATCGGAGTTTATCTGTTCAGTTGTGATACTTTTCTTGCGAGAAATTTTATTTTTAATAAAACTAACTAGAACATTGCTTCTCGAAGCCGCATATTTTTTGAGCATACCATTGTCGATGCTGCCAATACCGATTCGGTAGAAGAGGTCTAAACTGGTTTTGAGATTAAAATAATTAACCAGTTCATTTACAGAGCGTTCGTTCAGATTGATTTTAAGTTGCTTTAGTTTTCTTCTTAAAATTTCTTTTCCATCTTCTGCGATGCCCTTTTTTTCTTCTTTTAGTGATGATCTAATTTTACTCAGCGCCCGAGCAGTGGTGGCATAATCAATCCAATTCGCTGTTGGTTTGGCGTTTTCTGAAGTGATAATACTAACTTGATCTCCACTCTGTAGTTTGTGATTTAGAGGTACTAATTTTCCATTTACTTTTGCGCCCCGAGTTTTTAGTCCAATTTCAGTGTGAATACTAAACGCAAAATCTAGGGGTGTGGCTTCTTTTGGGAGTGATTTTAAATCGCCATTTGGGGTAAAAACAAAAATCTCTTTGGCGTATAAGTTTAGTTTAAATTCTTCTACAAAATCTACTGCGCTAGAGCCAGGGTTTTCCATCACTTCCTGAAGTTTGCTAACCCATCCTTCTAGAGTTTCATCATTATCAGTATCTCCCTCCTTGTATTTGTAGTGTGCAGCATATCCTTTTTCTGCAATTTCGTTCATGCGTTCGCTTCTAATTTGAACTTCAACCCATCGCCCTTTAGGTCCCATTACTGTAATGTGTAAGGCTTCGTAGCCAGTTGATTTTGGTGAAGAAATCCAATCGCGCAAGCGTATGGGGTTGGGTCTAAAATAATCTGTAACTATAGAATAAATTTTCCAAGCTAAAAATTTTTCATTTTTTAAGCCTGATTTATAAATTATTCGAACCGCAAACTTATCATAAACCTCATCAAAAGAAACGCCTTGACGTTGCATTTTTCTTCTAATGGAGAAAATAGATTTTGGACGTCCCTTGATATCGTATTTAATTTTTTCTTTTTGAAGTGCTTTTTCTAAAATACTGCTAAATTTTTCGATGTAAGTGTCTTGTTCCTCCTTACTTTCTTCTAATTTATTCAGAATGGAATGATAGACCTCTGGTTCAGTATATTTTAAAGCTAAATCTTCTAATTCAGATTTGATATTGTATAATCCGATTTTGTGGGCTAACGGGGCGTAAATATATAAAGTTTCAGATGCAATTTTAACCTGTTTGTCTTCGCGCAATGATTGAATTGTTTGCATGTTATGAAGACGGTCTGCAATTTTTATGATAATAACTCTCACATCATCATTGAGGGTCAGTAGCATTTTTCTAAAATTCTCGGCCTGTAATGAAATATTTTTATCTTTTTTTAGGCTTGAAATTTTTGTTAAACCATTTACAATTCGAGCTACTGTTTCTCCAAAAAGCTGTTCGATATCATTTATAGAGTAATTGGGAGAATCTTCAACAACATCGTGAAGTAGAGCAGCTGCTATGGAAGTTGCATCAAGCCCAATTTTTGAGGCCACAATTTTGGCTACTGAAATCGGATGAAAAATATACGCTTCTCCAGATTTTCGTCGCTGTTCTTTATGACCATCAACAGCGACGTCAAAGGCCTTTCTAATCAGTTTTTTGTCTGAAACGGATAAAGTCCTATAACTAATCTTCAGCAGTTCTTTGTACTGCTTTGCTATGGCTGCATTTTCTTTTTTTAAAGCGTCTTCGGTCATACCCTAAAGCTAAAACAAACAATCGTAACAACCAATAGAGATAACAAATTTTTATGATGAAGTCATTTTCAATTCAAAAATCATAAAAATTTTCGCTGTCGTTTAGCTTCATATAATAAGATACCTGCTGCAACCGATACATTCATAGAGTCTAAAATTCCAAGCATGGGAATATGGATGCAATTTTTGGCTGAAGTTCTCCAAATTTTAGATAAACCTGTACTTTCAGGACCTACAACAATGGCTGACGGTCCACGAAAATCAATCTGATCATAACTTGCGGAGTCTTGTAAAATGGCACTAAATATGGCGATATTGTTGTGATTTAAAAAATCAATAATCTCATTAGTAGTACCCGTTGCAACTGGAATGGTAAATAAGCCTCCAACACTGGATCGGATTACATTTGGATTAAATAAATCTGTACTAAAATCAGCTATAAGAACTGCTGTGGCATTGACTGCATCGGCCGTTCGAAGTAGTGCGCCGATATTGCCTGGCTTTTCTGGAGATTCGGCGACTAAGATTAGTGGATTTTTGAGATCAATTTTGAGGTCTTTTAGTGCATTAGATTTCATTTGAACCAACCCCAAAATACTTTCTGTGCTGCTACGATAAGCTAATTTTTCGTAGACCTGCTTAGAAATCTTAATAAATTCTGTCTTTCCTGTGTCATAATCTAAAATGGAATTCTCTTCAAACTCATCTGAGAGATAACAAATTGTTCTGATATTGAATCCCCCTTGTTTGGCCAAATTCAATTCTCTTTGACCTTCTACAACAAATAATCCCTCTTGATATCGGCGCTTGGCTTTCTCTTTTAAGGATAAGATACGCTTGACTAGAGGGTTTTGAAGGCTAGATATTTCTTTTGGCATAAATTTTTTACTCCTGATTGTTGTATTTATTGGAATATCTTCTCCATAATTTGGTTTGATGGCTTTCCAAACTAATAGCTCTACCGTCTATAAATGCTCTTGTAAGCTGATTGGTTCGCATGTCCAAAGCATCGCCTTGACTAATAAAAAGCGTGGCACTTTTTCCTACTTCTAAGCTCCCGTACCTGCTGTCAATACCAAGAATTTTTGCTGCGTTCAGCGTGATCAATTGAAGTGCTTGTTCTTTAGTCAAACCATGAGCTACTGTTGTCCCAGCATAAAAGGGTAAATTTCTGGAATTCATTCTTTCCATGTCACCACTAGCTTCCAGCGCTGTAACAATCCCCATGTCAACGAGTGTTTTAGCCAATTTGAATGGCAGATCGTAATCTTCATCTGACTTGTTGGGTCTGCTGTGAACTCTTCTTAAAAGTACAGGAACATCGTTGTTTTTTATAAATGATGCTACTTTATAGGCTTCATAGGCTCCAACTAATACTATGTCGTTGACGCCATTATTTTTAGAAAAAGTTATAGCATCAACGATACCTTTTTCATCGTCAACATGGATATACAATTTAGTAGTTCCAGCAAATAACCCAGACATGGCTTCGTAGGGGAGGTTCGTTCCAGTTTTGCCAGTTGAAAGATGGGCTTTAGCATTTCTAAAATAAGAATTGATCTCCGCCACTTGTTTATTGTAGTTAGAATTAACTTTCAACCCTG
This sequence comes from Flavobacteriaceae bacterium, assembly GCA_049889395.1. GTDB lineage: Bacteria > Bacteroidota > Bacteroidia > Flavobacteriales > Flavobacteriaceae > UBA3537. The sequence goes on along the minus strand of JBMHDM010000037.1, from coordinate 15,836 downwards.
GATCTTCTCCCATCCACCAGCGCCCATAACTAAAATTATTTGGCCAGTTCATATGAATTCCTTCATCGGTTTTAATGGTTGCGTCTTCCCAATTCCATGCATCCAGTTGAACTACAGACGATTTCCCTGATATTCGTCCACCTCTAGGTGTAATCTGAGCCAACAAAACACCATTGGGACGCATGGTTTCTACTACTTTGGATTCTGTATTATAGGCGATTAAACTTCGGATATGTGGATTCCAAGTTCCAATTTCAGCATCATCGTCGGAGGCTCGAACAGCGTCAATTTCAATGAGTCCTAAAGTAGAATTTGGTATGATAAAACCAGGGTAAACATGTTGATTGCTGGCATCAATAACTTCCATCTCAGAAAGGCTTTTGGTATTATCTTTTTTACCAACATAATTCAATATTCCATTGTCAAAAATCAACAAACTATTTTCTATAGTTTCTCCATTTCCTAGGTGAGCTGTTGCCCCAATAATTGCGGTAGTTTGCTTCTGGGGAGGAGCAGGGGTTTGTTGTCCCTCTAAAAAAGGACTTAAAAACAAAGATGTTAAAATTGTGATATAAAATTTCATAGCAATAATTATTTTAATGTTCATGATGATCTAAGGTGTCACAGTGCATATCCTGTTTTTTAGTAACCTTTATGGGTTGTGTTTTCATTCCCTTGTTTTTGGCCCTAAGCATCATTTGAATGAGTGTATTTCTTTCTTCTTCAATTGATTGGCGGTGTTGTTTATCACTTTCTAAATCAAAATAAGTTGCCCCTTCAATAATGGTTTTCTCAGCCTTGGCGTAAATTGAAAGTGGATGATCGCTCCATAATACAACATCGGCATCTTTTCCAACTTTAATACTGCCTACCTTATTGTCGATGTGAAGTAGTTTCGCTGGGTTTAAAGTGACCATTTTCCAGGCCTCTTCCTCTGACGTTCCACCATATTTTACAGCTTTGGCGGCCTCTTGATTCAAACGTCTTGACATTTCGGCATCATCACTATTGATAGCCGTGACCACTCCAACATTGTTAAGAATGCTCGCATTGTATGGTATAGCATCGTTGACTTCATATTTGTAGGCCCACCAATCGCTAAAGGTTGAAGCGCCCACGCCATGTTCATTCATTTTATCTGCCAACTTGTAACCCTCTAAAATATGTGTGAATGTGTTGATGCTAAAATTAAACTGTTCGGCTACTTTCATCAACATATTAATTTCACTTTGAACATAAGAGTGACAACTGATAAATCGTTCTTTGTTTATAATTTCTGCCAGAACTTCCATTTCAGTATCTACCCTGTAGGGTTGACCGCTTTTTTTGGTTTCATCGTAAGCTTTAGCTCTTGAGAAATAATCAATATACATTTGTTCCACTCCCATTCTGGTTTGTGGGAAACGGCTGTAACTCTCCCAGTTTGATTGTTTGACGTTTTCGCCTAATGCAAATTTTATAAATTTTGGGGTATTATTGTAAATTAAATTGTCAGCCGACTCTCCCCATTTGAGCTTTAGAATAGCCGATCTACCGCCAATAGGATTAGCCGATCCGTGTAAAATTTGAATGGAGGTGACTCCCCCTGATAAGTTACGATAAATATTTACATCGTCTGCTTCAATAACATCTTCTATACTAACCTCGGCAGATGAATTCTGACCAGCTTCATTGATACTTGCCGCAGCAATGTGAGAATGCTCGTCAATAATCCCTGCAGTCAAATGTTTTCCACTAGCATCAATTATTTTAGCGCCTCTACCACTCAAATTTTGACCAATAGCCGATATTTTACCATTTTTAATCAAAACGTCAGTTTTTTCTAAAATCCCGTCTGATTCGTTGGTCCAAACTGTAGCGTTTTTGAACAATAATGTTTCTGGTTTTGGCAATGAAGTGTTACCGTAAGCGACATTGGGGTAGGTTACTGGTAATACAGATTTTTGTTTTTCTTTTACTTTTTCGGAATCTTGTTTTTGGTTTATTTTATTGGATTCTAATTTGTTCATGGTTAAATCTTGAACAGTGCCATTTTCATAGCTTATCGTGCCAATAAAATCTGATGTATCAGCCAGAATTTTAGCATTAAAACGCCAAAATTGTTGTTGTGTAGTATCTTGCCCTGTGAGTAACAAATGAATCCAGTCGTTTGAATATATTAAGTTGGAGCTGTAGGTTTTCTCTTCTGCCTTTAAACTCGCTTTCGGCTTAGCTCTAGTCCCTAAGATTTCTAATTCAAAGGACTCCCCGTTCAAGTCAAAACGATATTGCCCTCGGATGTCTTTTTTACTTATGTCTTCAAATATATGTCTTGAGCCTCTTATCCAATGTTCCGCAATGGATGATTTACTATCAAAAAAATCTCCTGTAGAAATCATAAAATTGGCATAACTTCCATTATTTAAATTCCCAATTTTTGAAAACCTCAAAATTTCTGATGGTATTGTGGTCAATGCTTCTAGTGCTGTAGTTTTATTAAGTCCATGCTCAACGGCACTTAATATATTGGTTTTGAATGCTTTTGGCGATTTTAAATCGTGTAATGTCAACGCAAATTGAATATCATTTTCATCTAAAATCTTTGGATTGGCTGGACGTTGATTCCACTCTCTCATGCTTTCCAATTCCAATCGATCGGCCAGAAAACTATTTTCGACATCGTAGGGTTTTGGAAAATTAATTGGGATGATGAAAGTAGCGTTAGTTTTTTTGATAGCCTCAATCCTCTCATATTCATCACCACCACCTAAAATAGTGTATTGTACGCCAAATTGGTCACCTACTTTATCAGCACGAAGCGCATTGGCACGACTTCCTGCTGCAATAATTTGAGGTTTATTAGCATTGGAGTTGAATGCCTCTATTGTTCGATCTGTTGTACTGATTTTGCCTTTTCTGTACCAATCTGCATCATGATAAAGCTGACGAAGAAGCGCCATTCCGCCCATGATGGAAGTGGGATACGATTGTCGAGACTGAACACTTTTAGAAAACGATAAATATTGTGCAGATTGATTGGCCAAAATACGTTTGGCATCATTGCCGTTGATATCCAAGGCGATCAGCGTTCCTGTTCCTCTAACGATTCCATCTTCTAGATGCGTATTTACAACTCCAAATCCTTGTTGCAGAAGCGCCTTGGCATTTTTTTCATCAAATTTAAAATGATCTATTGCATTTTGCTCTGCCCTAATATGGTCATTCCAATAAAATCCTTCACGACTAGGACCATATTGTGGTGATCGACCACCGCCATTGGTACGTTTTGGCTTAGCTACGCCAAAGGTGGAGTATAAATCAATAAAAGATGGGTAAATCGTACATCCCTTGGCATCAATTATAATGCTGTTGTTGGGAATTTTTACAGATTTGCCGCTATCTACGACCAATCCGTTCTGAATAAGGAGCGTTCCTTTTTTGATGATTTTTGAAGGACTTACATAAATGGTGGCGTTGGTTATGGCAGTATAGTTGTCATTTACAGTTTTAACACCATCGTTTTTTGGGTAGTAATCTTGGGCTTGTAAAACAAAAGCCCAGAACAATCCAACAATTAGGAATTTAATTTTCATTGTTTGTTTTTTAGAGGTATAAATATAAGAATTTAGTAAGAGTTATAATGCTTTTTCTGGGATTGATTATTTTTTAAATAATTTATAATTAGACCAACTACTCGACTGTAACTTTTAATTCCTTCACGTTGTCTATTAGCTTTTAGATAAGTGTTGTATCCAGATTTAAAATATGGTTCGAGTGGATTTTTAAATTGTCCCCATTGTTGTTGACGCGCTTTAAAATCGTCCAAAATACCTGGATTGATTGTTTTTTTTATCCGATTAAAACTGTCAGGGTTTTGTTTAAAAAGATCATTTAAACAATGCCTTAGGGCGAAAGTAAGAGCGGCATATCTAATTGCTGGATCGGGATTTTCTTCTGTGGTAAAAAAGGCTAAAAAATTGGCTTCATTTTCAGCGGCATACCCCAATTGATGAGCCTGTTCGTGAGCCAAAGTAATAGGCATTGAATTGTTGGGTGTGTAATGGTTTACCTGTGCCTCGTTTGTAAAAGGGTTAAGGTAACCACTAAAACCCATATAAGCCTGCGGTAAACTGAACAATGATTGTTTTTGGCTGCTAGGATTGTACTTCAGGAAAGAATACTTTTTTGAACACTGATTGCAAGCATTAGAAATTTTGTTCTTCAATGTTTTGAAATCGTAGGATATATCAACCACAGCACTCGAATCTTTTGTAATTTTTAAATGAAGTTTGTTGGTTGATGAAATCAATTGCTCGGAGATGTATTTCAGATCTTCGGTTGAGTATTCTGTGTCAATTCCCAAACGGTCATGAAGTGGTAAACGGTAATAATTTAAGCCCCACAACAGATGAAACATAAAATAAACCAATGACAAGGTCGAAAGTATTTTTATCAAAATAGAAATAGGATTCTTAAACCAATATTTAAAACTTACGATCCCCCAACGTATAATATAAATTATAGCAAATCCGATTAGAATATCTCCAAACGATATGGGCATCCAGCCAAAAATAAACCTAAATATTTTGGACAAAATTGGGTATAAACCACAACTGTAATAGGCTTCTACAGTTTCGGGGTAGTGCGATAAAATTCTGACGATCAGAACTTGAGGCACAATGCTCAACGCTAATAAAAAGCGACCTCTTTTGGACATAAATCAAATGTAAGAATTTTAATTTTGTTTCAGAAGATATCCGTAACTTGGTTCCATAAAATCAATCGTATGAATTCTGATATTTTAAACCTTGAACCAAATCGTCTTTGGACACATTTCTCAGCGCTTAATGCAGTACCTCGTCCATCCAAAAAGGAAGAACGTGTCATGGCTTTTATGATCAATTTTGGGCAAAATTTAAACTTAGAAACGTTTCAAGATGAAGTTGGAAATATCATCATAAAAAAACCTGCAAGTGCTGGGATGGAAAACAGAAAAACAGTGGTCCTACAATCTCATTTGGACATGGTTCATCAAAAAAATGCCGAAACAGACTTTGATTTTTTAACCCAAGGTATTCAAATGTATGTGGAGGGCGATTGGGTGAAAGCCAAAGGGACTACTTTGGGGGCTGACAACGGTCTGGGCGTCGCTGCCATTATGGCCATTCTTGAAAGTACCGACATACCTCACCCGAATTTGGAAGCCTTGTTTACCATTGACGAAGAGACTGGTATGACTGGTGCTATGGGTCTTAAGCCTAATATTCTGTCGGGAGATATTTTACTTAATTTGGATACTGAAGAGGATGATGAAATTGGGGTAGGATGTGCAGGGGGTGTGGACGTTACAGCCACTAATTTTTATCTCGAAGAAGTGACGCCAAAAACAACGGTTAGTTATCGTCTCTCAATAAGCGGATTGCAGGGCGGTCACTCTGGAATGGATATCCACAAGGGTTTGGGGAATGCCAACAAGCTTTTGGGGCGTTTACTTCATGACGGTTTAAATAAGTTTGGCCTTAGAATTTCTAAAATTGATGGCGGTAGTTTACGGAACGCCATTCCCCGCGAAAGCGTAGCCTTAGTGGCCGTAGATGAAGTTCATGCCACAGCCTTTGAGATGGCAACTCAAAGCCTTATTTCTGCCATCGAAACAGAGTATAAAATTCTAGAACCCGAATTGATTATAACTGTAACTCCCACCGATTTACCAAGAAAAGTCATGGAGTTGACCGTTCAACAACCACTTTTAAAAGCACTTATTGCCATCCAAAACGGTGTTTATCGAATGAGTCCAGACATCGAAGGATTGGTGGAAACCTCCAATAATGTGGCTAGAGTGTTAGTCGAAAATGGACAAATACTAATTGGTTGTCTCACCCGATCATCTGTAGAAAGTTCTAAATGGGATTTAGCACAAACTTTAAAAGCCACTTTTGAATTGGCGGGTTTTCAGGTTAAGTTTTCTGGAGATTATCCAGGCTGGACACCTGATATGAAATCCTCTATCCTTGAAGTTGTGACAACATTATACAAAGGTTTGCATGGCATTGACCCTCATGTAGCCGCCTGTCATGCAGGACTAGAATGTGGTATTTTGGGACAGCATTATCCTGATATGGAAATGATTAGTTTTGGCCCCAACATTAAAGGAGCTCACTCTCCAGATGAACGCGCCCAGATATCATCTGTTCAAAAATTTTGGTTATTCCTAAAAGCCATCTTATCATCTATTCCAATAAAATAAAAAAACCCGCAATTGCGGGTTTTTTTGTAGGTTTTTTAATATAAATCTTCGCCCATTTCAATAATAAATATTAGATCTGAATCTGGTTTAATTGGGCCACGTCCTTTTTCGCCATAGGCTAAATAGGAGGGGAGGTATAAAAAGGTTTTTTCGCCTTTTGTCATTTCAAAAACACCTTCTTTAAAACCAGGAATCATTTGAGCATCAGCACTGTATGACATGGGCATCATTTCATAAAATCCACGTTGTTCCTTTTGTTCATTATAAGTTCCACATTTGAGATCAACCGCTTTGACATTTGTGCCAAACAAAGTTCCATCTGTAAAATAGCCTTGGTAGTATAATTTAACGGTTTCACCTTGTTTAGGTTTGCTACCATTCCCTTCTTTGATGGTATGAATTAATAATCCAGAATCAGTCTTAGTGGCTTTACTTTTGTAGTCTTCCAGTGTGGGTAAGATATCTGCCGCTGCAGCAGCCATTTTTTCTTCTGCAATTTTCTTTTGGCGTTCCGCTTCTTCTTTAGCTTCTTCAATTTTTTTGAGGCGTTTTTCTTCGAGTAGCGGTAATTCTTTATCCCAAGTTTTGGCGGCATCAAAACGCTGTGCTTTAGATCCCTGACGGATAATATTGAGGGATAGAATAACGACATCCTCTAAGGGTTTGTTGGTTTCAGGTTCTACCGCAACATTAGAAATTGAATCTTGTACAGCGAGCCCTTTGACGACCTGACCAAATACAGCGTGGCGATTATCAAGATGCGGGGTTGAAATTTCTGTGATAAAAAACTGACTCCCGTTGGTAGCTGGTCCAGAGTTTGCCATGGACAATACACCTGGTTTGTCATGTTTGAGTGAGGCATCAAATTCATCACCAAATTTATATCCAGGTCCTCCCATTCCGGTTGCCGTAGGATCACCACCTTGGATCATAAATTTGTCTATAACTCTGTGGAATGTGGTACCGTTATAGTAAGGTTTTCCTTTAAGTGAGTCTGGAAGTTGTGGATGTGTACCTTCAGCTAGTCCTACAAAGTTAGCTACGGTTAGAGGCGCTTTATCATAGAATAATTGAACAATCATTGTATCTTTTGTAGTGGCAAATTCGGCAAATAATCCGTCTCCAAGTTCAGGATATTTACCTTGGCAAGAGCCGGCACTAAGCATCAGGGCGATACCAATCAGTGGTAAAATTTTGTTGAGTTTCATGTGATGTATAAATTATTAAGGTTAAAATTATGGATTTGTTTTGATGTTATGAACCGTCACGTTATAAATAACTGGAGTATTGGCTCCAATTTGATTATCATCGCCATAGTAGCCATATGCCAGTTGAGACGGAAAAATAAAAGTCATACTTTCTTGTTGTTTCATTAGCTTTAGGCCTTCACGGAGCCCCGCAAATAAATTTTCCTGATCTACATAATAGGTTTGTTTTTGGATGGTTTCTGGTGGGTAAATCCATGTGCCATCCAAATGTTTAACACTATATGAATAGGTAACTTCATCGCCAAAATTCGGAGTATAATGTGAGATATTATTGGATTTGTTATAGCTATACCAAAACCCATAATCTGACCTTTGAAAGGATATTTTAGAAGATTCAATAAGCGCATTGATCTTGGCGTATTCTCTGGCATTTAAGTCTTTATTTCGCTGAACTGATTCGGCCATGAATTGTCCAGAATTTTGCTGAAGGGGTTTCCTGGCTTCTATTGTTTTACAACTAAAAAATACACTATATATTAATATGTAATAAAATATTTTCAAGCTGTTAATTGTGATTTGTAAGATTCAACGAGCGTTTCAAATTTTGTTACAGTATCTTTCAATGATAAATCGCTTTTTCCACCAGCGGCGTTTTTATGGCCGCCCCCTTCGAAATGTTCACGCGCCAATCGATTGACATCAAAATCGCCTTTAGATCTCAAAGAAATTTTAATAATACCCTCACTTTTTTTCTCTATGAATATGGCTGCCAATACAACGCCTTCAACAGAAAGCCCATAATTAACAATCCCTTCTGTATCTCCTTTTTGATGGTTGCAATAGTCCAGCTCTTCTTGCGATAATGTGATATAGGCTGCATTATATTCGCTTAAAACGCTGAGGTTGTTCAGTGCAATCCCTAATAATTTTGTACGCTCGTATCGGTTAGTATCGTACACCTTGTTGTGAATATCGGAGTGATTTACGCCTAAATCTTTTAAATGTGCTACGAGGCGATGGGTCGCGCTGGTAGTTAGAGGAAAACGAAATGAAGCTGTATCGGTCATAATTCCAGTGTAGAGGGCTGTACCGATTGTGGCATTCATCAAATCTAAATCTCCTAACTGATCTATAAAATGATAAACCATTTCTGAGGTGGAGCTCATGTTTACATCAGAAAACATATAATGGGCATAATCTTCTGGCTGTTGGTGGTGGTCAATCATGATTTTAAGAGAATCGTTTTGTTCCAAGATTTGTTGAAGAGAACCACTTCGGTGAAGGGCATTAAAATCTAGTGTAAAAATAATATCAGCCGTATCGATTAAAGCGGTGGTTTTGTTAGGCTCTTGCTCAAAAATCAAAACTTCTGAAGTTCCTGGCATCCATTTTAAAAATTCAGGGTAGTCATTTGGGGCTACAAGGCTTACTTTATGCCCTTTTAGTGTAAGAAAATGATACAATCCAAGCGACGACCCTATGGCATCACCGTCCGGGTTGGTGTGTGGCACAATAACCACATTTTTCGGAGAATTTAAGATTGATTTGACGTCGTCTAACGTTAATTTTTTCATAAGTAACAAAGATACAATTTTTTAAAATAGATATGCGACAGATTTTTCAATTCTAAATCCTTATTTTTGCACGAATTAAATTTTTACTATGTCAAATAATAGAACATTTACAATGCTTAAACCCGATGCAGTTGAAAAGGGAAACATCGGGCCAATATTAGAAAAAATAACCGCATCCGGATTTAGAATCGTGGCCATGAAATTAACGCAGCTAACACTAGCTGACGCTCAAGAATTTTATGCCATTCACAAAGAACGACCATTTTTTGGAGAGTTGGTTTCTTACATGACTCGTGGACCAATTGTGGCGGCTATCCTAGAAAAAGACAATGCTGTTGAAGATTTCAGAACCCTCATAGGGGCGACCAATCCGGCGGAAGCAGCCGAAGGTACAATTCGCAATATGTTTGCGGATTCTATCAGTGAAAACGCTGTTCACGGAAGTGATAGCGATGACAATGCTGCCATTGAAGGGGCGTTTCATTTTTCTGGAAGAGAAATGTTTTAAGGTTTTAAAACAAGATTTTTTAAACCACACAAAAGGTTTTGTGTGGTTTTTTTTATCTCAGAATAACTTTAGTAACCACTTCTTTTCCCAGTTCTTCGTTAATCATAGCCATGATTTTATCTTTACCATAGCTTAACTCTTCCCGGAGTACAGAAGAGGACAACGATACATACAAGGTGCCATTTTGAAGTTTGATATTTTGGGTGTAGGACTGAACGCCTTGCCCCATTAACTCACGCCAAGCCGCCTCCACCTGAACACCATCAAGTCCTTTGTTCAACTTGTTGTCTTCAACAAAAGTAGACAGTATGTCGCTAATTTTTTGATGATCGTTGTGACGCTTACTCATTGTTTAGGTCTAAAGGTTCATAGGGTTTGTAGGTATATTTAAACCCCTCTGTATTACTAATAATTAATCTGTTTGCACTGGCTTTTTCCACATGCTCCCTGAGGGTCAAGATGTCAATTTTGTAAGCCAAATAGAGTTTGTTTTCTGATATTTCAATATCAAATTTAAGGGTGTCTCTTGAGGTTTCAAAACTCCCGTCAAAACGTGGCTTTAGTTTTTTCCTGAAGCCACTTTCGTTATTATTTATTTTAAAATAATCAATATCAGGATTGATGCTGAATGATTTGATGATTTTCCCCTCCTTTTCAACTTGAACAATTTCCCAATACCCTTCAATGAATTGAAGGTGGGCCTCAGGCTTACCTTGGCAACTGAATATAAAAAAAATACCTATCCATAGTAGCTGTCTCATAATTCAAAAATTTCAAAGGATTTGTGAGCTGCTTTCACTGCTTTCTCAGTTCGATCTGCATGGGTGTCAGAGATGAATAATTGACCAAATTGTTCATTATCAACCATACTAATGATTTGAGCTACACGATGCTCATCCAGCTTGTCAAAAATATCGTCTAGCAAAAGAATGGGTTTGGTCTCACTTTTGGATTGAATCATCTCAAATTGGGCTAATTTTAGTGCAATGAGAAATGATTTTTGTTGTCCTTGGCTGCCGAACTTTTTGATCGGATAATCTTTAATGCTAAAAATCAAATCGTCTTTGTGGGTTCCGGAAGTGGTGTATTGCATCACCCGATCTTTGCTTAAATTATCTTTTAGGAGCTGATCTAAAGGTATGTTATGAAGTTGGCTTTTGTAAGTTAAACTTACCGTTTCGATTTGATTGCTAATGATTTGATACTGCTTAATAAAAATAGGCTCAAACGCGGTCATAAACTCTTGCCGTTTTTGATGAATTATTTGTCCTAGTTTACACAATTGAAAATTGTAAATTTCTAGCGTACTAGTATCAAAAGTATTGCTGTTTGCAAAATGTTTGAGTAAGGCGTTGCGCTGCGCTATTAGTTTGTTGTATTGCATTAATACAGTTAAATAATCTCTATCGTTTTGAGCTAAAACACCATCTAAAAATTTTCTTCTTGTTTCACTACCTTCCACAATTAAATTTCTATCGTTAGGAGAAATTATAACCAATGGCAGTAAGCCAATGTGATCGCTAAATCTTTCATAAGATTTGCCATTTCGCTTGAGCGTTTTTCGTTGCCCTTTTTTTAGGGATACAATAATATTTTCGACCCTATCTTTGTTGTTGTATACACCGTTGACAGCAAAAAAGTCTTCCCCATGCTTAATATTTTGGAGTGCAATGGGGTTGAAATAGCTTTTTCCAAATGACAAGTGATATATGGCGTCTAGAATATTAGTTTTGCCAATGCCATTGGGTCCGACAAAGCAATTAATTCTTGAACTAAATTCATAGGATTTGAATTCAAAATTTTTGTAGTTTGTAAGACTTAACGTGCTTAAATGCATTTAAAAGCAAATTGGAATTTTATTTATATCTGAATAAATCGGTTACGATTTGAGTTGCAAATTATTGAAAAATAACAAATAAATTAGCATATTTTTTAGAATAAAATTATATTTTTGCGCATTACAAATTAAAACATTATGGCCACATACAAGAAACGCGGTAGTAAGCCTAAAACAAAAGTTGAAAAGCAGCAATCCATCGAAGACGGATCTACAACAGCTGAAGTATTTAATACACTAGACGTAGGTGCCTCAAGGACTGAACAATGGGTGATTTCCAACCAAAAATATATTTTTATAATAATTGGATTGGCTGCAGTTTTGGTTTTAGGGTTTTTGGGATATGATAAATATGTTAAACAACCTAGCGAGAGAAACGCGATGAACGATATGTATACGGCTCAAAAATACTTCAATGATGCAGTTTTAGGTACCAGTCAAGATTCGCTATTCAATATTTCGCTTAATGGTGCAGATGGTAAGTACGGTATGTTAGATATTATTGACAATTATTCGGGAACGGATGCTGCAAATTTAGCTAATTATTATGCTGGAATGGCCTATTTAAATATGAAAGACTATGCCAACGCCATAACTTATTTGAATGCTTTTTCATCCAACGATGATATTTTGGGCCCTATGGCCAAAGGCGGAATTGGTGATGCTTTTGTCCAATTAGAACAACTTGAAGATGCCTATGACTATTATCTTCAAGCCGCTGAATCTAAAGCTAATAATTTTACCAGGCCTATGTACTTACAAAAGGCAGGAGTAATAGGCTTAAAAATTGGCAAAAACAAACAATCGCTAGAACACTTCAATACCATCAAAAATGATTTTCCGGATAGTATGGAAGCCAAAGATGTGGACGTATTTATTGGAAAAGCTCAAGCGTTAAGCAACTAACTTCTGATGGCAACAGCCAACAAACATTTGTCCAACTACGATAAAGCCTCTCTTCCTGAAGCTCATGAATTTCGTTTTGGTATTGTCGTATCAGATTGGAATCAACAAGTTACTTCTTCACTTTTAGATGGTGCTTTACATACATTGAATGATTGTGGTGTTTCTCGTTCCAATATTGAAGTCATTAACGTTCCTGGGAGTTTCGAATTAATATATGGATCTAAAATCATGCAACAGCAAAATTTTGATGCTGTAATCGCCATTGGATGTGTTATTCAAGGCGAGACAAAACACTTTGACTATGTATGTGAGGGGGTTACTTTGGGCATCAAAGATTTAAATATTTTGCATGACACACCTGTTATTTTTTGTGTTTTGACAGATAATACTTTACAACAATCCCTCGATAGGAGTGGGGGAAAGCACGGTAACAAGGGAGTAGAAGCTGCCATAACTGCACTAAAAATGGCCGATCTTAAGCATCGTTATTAGTTCTTTTTGTAAATTTCTTTTTTTGGGTTTCGTTGCTGCTTAATTTTTGAGTATTTTTGAGGATAGTACCTCGATTAAAAAGTTAAAAAAACTTCATATACTAAATTGACTAATATCAAATTTCGACATACTAGACGATCTAAACGGCGTTCACTCCCTTGGATGCTTATTGTCTTAGCTTTACTAATAATTGGGATATATATTTTGGACATTAAATTTAATACCTAACATGGGGTTATTTAAAATCAGAAAAAATAAAAAATTCAATTACGAGCCACGCTTTTACAAGGGTGGAAGTTCCCCATTTGAAATCAAACATAAGTTTGATGATCAAAGAGTAACTATTAAAAAAACCAACCTAAAAGAGACTTTCAATAATGCTATTGATGATTTAAAGAATAGGGACAAACAGTCGAGTTCAATAATAGGAATAATTGCTTTAGTTCTGTTATTTTTATTTTTTTGGTTCATGGATTTTGACCTAACAATTTTTTATAGCTAATGGCAGATATAATACAACTTTTACCCGATCATGTAGCCAATCAAATTGCTGCTGGAGAAGTCGTTCAAAGACCCGCCTCGGTTGTGAAAGAACTTTTAGAAAATGCTATTGACGCCCATTCAACTCAGGTTACCTTGTTAATTAAACAGGCCGGAAAAACCCTCATTCAAGTCATAGACAATGGAACAGGTATGACTGCTACTGATGCACGGCTTTGTTTTGAGCGACATGCCACCTCAAAAATTCGATCTGCAGATGATTTATTCGCCCTGAACACCAAAGGTTTTCGAGGCGAAGCCATGGCCAGTATAGCTGCTATTTCACACGTGGAGCTCAAAACCAAAACTCCAGATGCAGAATTGGGAACTCAAATTTTAATTGAGGGCAGTAATGTAACTTCACAGGAGGTCATAGCAACACCAGACGGTACATCTGTAGCAGTCAAAAATTTATTTTTTAATGTTCCAGCTCGTCGCAATTTTTTAAAATCTGACCCCGTCGAACTTCGCCATATTATGGATGAGTTTCATAGAGTTGCACTCGCTCATCCGCAAATTGGATTTTCCATGTATCACAATGGTAACGATATGTTTGATTTACGCCCTGAAAAATTTAGACAGCGTATAGTGCATATATTTGGCTCAAAAACCCACGAGAGACTAGTACCTGTCAATGAGGACACAGAATTATTAAAAATTTCTGGATTTGTAGTCAAACCAGAGTTTGCCAAAAAATCTAGAGGCGAACAATTCTTCTTTGTAAACAACAGATTTATAAAAAGTTCTTACCTAAACCATGCTATAGTATCAGCATTTGATGGACTAATACCTCCCAAAAAAATTCCCAGCTATTTTTTGAATCTTAAAGTCGATCCAAAATCTATTGATATAAATATTCATCCTACAAAAACAGAAATCAAGTTTGATGATGAACCCACACTATATGCCTTGTTACGGGCAGCCGTAAAACATAGCTTAGGTCAGTTTAGCATAGCACCAGTATTGGACTTCGAACGAGACCCAAACTTAGACACACCATACGCTCAGCAATATAGCCAAATATCTGCTCCAAAACTCGAAGTAGATCACACGTTCAATCCCTTCAAAAAACAAAATGCTCCTTCCTCCAAACCTCCTGCTAATTCATGGGAGGCGTTATACGTTGGCTTGGAGTCCAAAAGTAACGCTCAAGAAAGCACTAGTTTGTTGACTTTTGAAACCGACGCTATTCAATCGAGTATTTTTGAGGACAACGCAGCGACAACTTCCAAAAATACATTTCAGCTCCAAAATAAATTTATCATAAGCACAATCAAATCAGGATTGATAGTTATAGACCAAAACAGGGCTCATGAACGAATTTTATACGAAGATTTTCTTAAGCAAATTACACTGAAATCGCCTGTTTCACAGCAACTTATGTTTCCGCTTCGATTGGAATTTAGTATTCAAAATATCAAAATTCTCAAGACGATAAAGGATCATTTAATTCAATCTGGTTTTGTATTTAGTGTTTTTAAATCAGACCATTTGGAATTAAAGGCTTTGCCTGTTGGAGTTGATTCTAATGTGGTAGGAACCATGTTTGATCAACTTATAGATGATGTTAAAAATGATGTACCTGATTCCAGTTTTAGCCAAAGCGATCTGTTAGCCAAATCTTTTTCTAAAAGTTTAGCAATCAAAAATGGAACTCGTCTTTCAAATCAAGAACAAGAATTTATTGTTAATTCTTTATTCGCTTGCAAGGAGCCTAACGTTTCGCCCTCGAAACAATCGATTTTTATAACATTAACCACCAATGATTTAGACCAGAAATTTAATTAAAAATTCCAATGATTAGAATTTCCCCTACTGTTAAACATCTCATTATTTTGAACGCCATCATTTTTGTTGGCACCTATTTTATGGGAAATAGGGATCTGTTTTATGGCTTTTTGGCGTTATTTTATCCATTGAGTTCAAGTTTTGAGTATTGGCAAATATTGACTCATATGTTTATGCATGGGGGTGTCCAGCATTTACTATTCAATATGTTTGCGCTTTGGATGTTCGGTTCTGCTGTTGAACAGGTTTTTGGTCAGCGAAAATTTATCACCTTTTATATTAGTTGTGGTTTAGGGGCCGTTTTTGTCACTTTTTTGGTGTATTTCATTCAAATATACCCCATAATTGGTGCCATTGAGTCTGGAGGTTATTCTTTCGATTTGATAAAAGAAATTACTCGGTTAAATATTTTGGAGAATAATATATATCGGGGTGAAATTTTGGCTCAAAAGATGCAGCCTATTTTGGAATCTTATGGTCACTCTTTGAGTCAAATGAATGAAAACACGTTTAGGGATTTTTTTGATTTAAACGTACAAAGCAATAGGTCTATGGTTGGTGCCTCAGGCGCAATTATGGGAATTTTGGTTGCTTTTGCGATGCTTAACCCAAATGCTGAATTGATGTTAATATTTCTACCCATACCTATCAAAGCCAAGTATTTTATTCCAGCCATTATAGCGCTAGATTTATTTTCAGCTGTTACAGGTGTATCTATATTTAGTCCAAGTAATACGGCTTACATTGCTCACATTGG
>JBMHDM010000036.1:0-46078 GCA_049889395.1 Flavobacteriaceae bacterium | reverse complement strand
GAAAACATTGGTTCTCATCTTTCAAATTTCTTTCCAAAACAAAAACAAAAACGAACAGAAGAACTGCTTGCGATAGTTGGCCTTAGCGACTACTCAAACCAAAAAGTTAAAGATTTAAGTGGTGGTCAAAAGCAACGTGTGGCTCTAGCCAAAGCGCTTGCAAAACAACCCGAAATAATACTGTTAGACGAACCATTTAGTCATATTGACAGTTTTAAAAAAATGACATTGCGAAAAGATCTCTTCCGTTTCTTGAAAAACAACAACATCGCCTGTGTCGTTGCAACACACGATAAAGACGATGTTCTCTCATTTGCAGACAGCATGATGGTATTGCACAACGGCCATGTGATTTCAAAAAATACGCCAAGAGAGCTTTATTACAACACAAAAGACCCTATTATCGCAGCATTTTTTTCAGAATTTTGTGTAATTGACAACAATATTATCTATGCTCATCAGCTTTCAGTCTGCGAAAAAAGCGATAAGGTTGCCACAGTTTTGAACAGTTATTTTAAAGGTCATTTTTTTCTTATTGAGGCATCGTATAAAGAACAAAAAATAGTCTTTGAGCATAATACCTGTCTTGCTCCTGGCTCGGATGTTTTTATTACACTTCAAAAAATGTAGTAAAATATTTACTACCTTAGTGGACACTGCAAATCAAATCTAAACAACCTATAATCCTAAAAACAAGAAAAAACGTTATGGAAAACGTTGTTGATACACCTCATACCAATACAATCATTGAGCGCCTGCCTAAGCACTTAAAACAATTTATTGTTCCTCAAGATTACAGTCAATACACCCCTATTGATCAGGCGGTTTGGCGGTTTGTCATGCACAAAAATATTGCACACCTCAAACAAGTGGCACATCACTCATACCTAAAGGGGCTTCTGAAAACAGGAATTAATCCTGATTCAATTCCTAGCATCTATGGAATGAATCGAATATTGAAGGATATTGGGTGGGCTGCTGTTGCCGTTGATGGATTCATTCCGCCAAACGCCTTTATGGAATTTCAGGCCAATAAAGTCCTTGTAATAGCGTGCGATATTCGACAATTGGAACACATTGAGTACACTCCTGCTCCTGATATCATTCATGAAGCATCTGGTCACGCCCCAATCATTGCGAACCCGGACTATGCAGAGTTTCTGCGGCGACTTGGCGAAATTGGCTCCAAGGCCATCATGTCAAAATATGATATCGACCTCTACGAAGCTGTTCGCAAATTATCAATTTTAAAAGAAGCCCCTGGAATAGATCCAAAAAAAATTAAATCTGCAGAACGCGAAGTAAATAACCTTCAGAAAGAAGAGCCATCATTTTCTGAAATGGCTCAGGTTAGAAATATGCAATGGTGGAGTGTAGAATATGGATTGATAGGAAAATTAGAAGATCCAAAAATATACGGCGCTGGTCTTTTGTCTTCAATAGGAGAAAGTGCTTGGTGCATGAGTTATAAGGTAAAAAAAATTCCTTATTCTATAGCTGTGGCCTATCAAGGGTTTGATATTACCAAACCTCAACCACAATTATTTGTTACCCCTGATTTTGCGTTTCTTATGGAAGTGCTCGAGGATTTTGCCAATACTTTGAGTGTGCGTAAAGGTGGTTACAAGGGGCTTCAAAAACTAATCGATTCCAAGTCCGTTGGAACAATAGAATTAAACACTGGCCTACAAATCTCGGGCGTCTTTTCAAATTTGATTCTAAGCGACAACAACGAAGTTGTTTATTTTAAAACGGAGGGGCCTACTGCTTTAGCTTACAGAGAAAAAGAACTTATTGGCCATGGTATTTCGAACCACAAAGATGGATATAGCTCTCCACTAGGAATGCTAAAAAGTGTGAGTCTTCCTTTGGAAAACATGACTCCTGTTGACCTGAAAGCTTATAACTTTTATGATGGTCAAAGGTTATCTTTTGAGTTTGAAAGTGGTATTAAAGTTGAAGGTTTGAATATCACTGGAATTCGTAATGTAAAAGGTATGATTATGATTATTCAGCTTGAGGACTGTACAGTAACATGTGGTGATCAAATTCTTTTCAAACCCGAGTTTGGACTTTTTGACATGGCAATTGGTACTACTGTAATTTCTGCATTTGCTGGAAGTGCCGACCCCAATTCCTTTCCAAATTTATACAGCGCTTCACAAACCAAAACCATTAAAACAAAAAATAAAACTGAACTTTCTGCTTTAGAAAAGCTATATAAAAAAGTTCGCGATTTAAGAGAAGCTAAAGAATTTGACAAGACAACACTGGCTTCAGTTTTTAAAACATTAACAACACACCACTCTGGCGACTGGCTTTTGTCTATTGAACTTCTTGAGCTCATAGACGACGATAAATTAAGGGAAAACATACTGGACTACTTAAATTTGTTATGCCTTAATAATCCTGACCTGAAAAATCTTGTTTCTGCCGGTATTGCGCTATATTCAAATAAGTCAAATACTAAAACATAATTTTTTTATATTTATAGCTATCATTAAAAACCAAAACCTTATGTCTTTATTTTCAATCCCTTTTTATTTTTTTGGTGCTCTATTTTTATTTGCTGCTTTTTTTATTGTTAAACAACAAAGTGCAGCCATAATAGAGCGATTTGGTAAGTTCCAAAGCATTCGCCAATCTGGTTTACAGCTTAAAATTCCGTTGATAGATCGGGTGGCTGGTCGTTTAAGCTTAAAAATTCAACAGCTAGATGTTATCGTGGAAACCAAAACTTTAGACGATGTGTTTGTTCGTTTAAAAGTTTCGGTTCAGTACAAGGTGATAAAAGAGAAAGTCTATGAGGCGTTTTATAAACTAGACTACCCTCAAGACCAAATTACATCCTATGTATTTGATGTGGTTAGAGCAGAGGTGCCAAAAATGAAACTAGACGATGTTTTTGTTAAAAAAGACGACATCGCTATAGCTGTTAAAACAGAGCTTAACGAGGCCATGATGGAATATGGTTACGATATTATAAAAACACTTGTGACGGATATAGACCCAGACGAACAAGTTAAACAAGCCATGAACCGAATCAATGCTTCCGAAAGAGAAAAAATTGCAGCACAATTTGAAGGAGATGCGGCGCGAATTCTAATTGTTGAAAAAGCAAAAGCAGAGGCCGAAAGCAAACGTCTTCAGGGTCAAGGCATTGCAGATCAAAGACGAGAGATTGCTCGTGGTCTTGAAGAGTCCGTTGAAGTTTTAAATAAGGTTGGTATCAACTCGCAAGAAGCATCAGCTCTTATTGTGGTTACACAACACTATGATACACTGCAGTCTATTGGTGGGGAGTCTAACAGCAACCTAATCTTATTACCTAATTCTCCTCAAGCAGGTAGCAACATGTTAAACGATATGGTGGCAAGCTTTACGGCTAGCAATCAAATTGGTGAGGCTATGAAAAATCAAAAGGATAAAAAAGAAGGTTAAACTTTGCCGTTTTTAATGGATTGATTTTGCCTCTGCTGCAAGAAGTTCGTTTTGACCAGCGGCGGCTTTGTCTATAAACTCATCAATCTCCTTATTGCGTTTCAAACCTTGATTTATTAGTTCTTTTAAGACAATAGTGGTCGCAATTCGTGTTCCAATTTTTTTGGCTGCTGTCGAGAATAGCGGTTGTAATTCCTCGTAAGAGATGCTTTTGGCTAACCGTTGTATTTCCTGCTTTGTTTTTTCTTGTTTATCTTCTGGTAAATTTGTGTATTTTTTCCCCAGTTGTTTAACGACATCTATTGCTTTGCGTTGGGTGTGATGTGTCGGTTTTGAAGGGTTGTTAATGACTTTTGTTTGTTTGGCCCATGAATCTCTAAGCCCCACTGTTTTATTGAAAACCAGTTGCTCTTTTGTGCTGTCAGGGTCTATTGAAAAATATCCTGTTCTTTGAAACTGAAAATGACTACCCGGTTTAGTGTTTACAAGATTCGGCTCAATATATGCTAGACGCTTAGTTAAAGAGTTAGGGTTTAAAAACGTTGTAAAGTCGGCTTCTTGAGCGTCTGGTGCTGGATGTGAAAACAGTCGGTCGTATTCTCTGACCTCGACAGCTTTGGCGTGCTCAATAGAAACCCAATGCAAAGTACCTTTAACTTTTTTTAAGCTTTCCTCAGTTCCGCTCCCACTAAGACTCTTAGGGTCGTAGGTGCACAATATTTCTGCTACGTTCCCTAAACTGTTTCTTTTGACTGACTCTGCTTTAATGATATAAGCGTTTTTTAGACGCACCTCATTTCCAATCGATAACCGAAAAAATTTCTTATTTGCTTCCTCTTTGAAATCTGCTCTTTCTATATAAAGCGTTTTAGAGAATGGAATTTGTCTTGTCCCTGACTCTTCATCTTCAGGGTTGTTCTCTGCAGTTAGCCACTCCGTTTTTTCGTCAGGATAGTTTATAATTGTAAGCTTTATGGGGTCAAGGACAGCCATTACTCTAGGCGCTATTTTGTTTAGGTCTTCCCTAACACAAAACTCTAATAAAGAAACATCAATAACATTGTCCCTCTTTGCAACACCAATGGTGTTTACAAATTTTTTAATCGAATTTGGGGTGTATCCTCTACGCCTTAAGCCGGAAATTGTTGGCATTCTTGGGTCGTCCCAACCAGAAACTATACCTTGCTCTACAAGGGTTAATAGTTTTCGCTTACTCATTACTGTATAGCTTAAATTTAGGCGAGCAAACTCCCGCTGTTTTGGAATAAGTGGATATTCTTTACTGCTATAGTTATAAACAATTGATTTGAACCAATTATAAAGATCTCTGTGGGGCTTAAACTCCAAAGAGCAAAGAGAGTGTGATATTTGTTCGATATAATCAGATTCTCCATGTGTCCAGTCATACATTGGATAAATACACCAACTGTTCCCTGTGCGATGGTGAGGGGCATGAACAACACGATACATAATTGGGTCTCGCATTAGCATATTGCTGTGACCCATATCAATTTTGGCTCTCAAAACATGTTCTCCCGCCTGAAAGATACCGTCTCGCATTTTTAAAAAAAGATCAAGGTTCTCTTCTGGAGTCCGATTTCTATATGGGCTATCGGTTCCTTTTTGAGTGGGTGACCCTTTTTGTTGGGCCATGTCTTCACTAGACTGCGAATCAACATAAGCTTTTCCGTCTTTTATCATCTGCACAGACCAATCGAAAAGTTGAGGAAAATAATCCGAAGAATAGCACTCTTTGTCCCAAGAATATCCCAACCATGAAATGTCTTTCTTTATAGCATCTACATACTCCTGATCTTCCTTTGTTGGGTTTGTGTCATCAAATCTTAAGTTTACAGGAGCATTGTATTTATTTCCCAGGCCGAAGCTGATTCCTATGGCTTTAGTGTGTCCAATGTGTAAGTAGCCGTTTGGTTCTGGCGGAAAACGAAAGCGCAACAAACTAAGATCAAGACCTTGCTCTAGATCTGTTTCTATAATTTGCTCTATAAAATTTAGCGGCTTACTTGATAGTTTATCCATTAACTGGCTGTACTTTGTGTCTAATCTGATCACAAAATTAATAAATTCAAGGTCTATATGACTCGAATAAATATTATTTTTACGCTGTTAGTTTTTTAATCACACTAATGGGTATCATAAAAGTTGAAAATATTAGGGTATTTGCTCACCACGGCTGTCTTGCCGAGGAAACAATAATAGGTAGTGATTACAGGGTAGATATCGTTGTTAGGGCAGATCTATCTCAATCCTCCAAAAGTGACGACCTAAAGGACACCGTAGATTATGTAACCCTCAATGCTATTGTTGTTGAGCAAATGTCGCAACCTTCCAAACTTTTAGAAGTTGTTGCAAGGCGTATTTTGGATCAGATTTTTTTGTGTTGTCAACAAGTCGATTGGGCTTCTGTTTCTGTCGCAAAAATAAATCCTCCTATTGGTGGTGATGTTGAGCGTGTTGTTGTAGTGCTTGAAGAAGACAGAGCCTAACTGCGAGGAACAATAACGTTCAGAGCAGCTTTTTTTATAGAAACAGAGAGATGGTTTGTGTGTAACAATTCAGATTCTCCATCAACTTGAACTCTGGTTGATGCCGTTTGTTTGTTTTCTATACTGAGTGTTTCGATTGTATGATAGTGTACTAAAGTGCTTCTGTTTATGTTTTTACAGAACATTAATAACGCCAGCCCTATCTTCCTCAAAACATTAGTGTTTTCAATATATAACAGGTCTAATTTTCCGTCTTGTAAAGATGCCCCTGGGGTCAATGTCAAATTATATCCCATTTCATTGGAATTTGACACAAATAAAACAAATAGGTTTAAATGCTTTCTAATGTTATTATAATCTATAGTAACTGGTGTGGGTTTACGGCTCGAAAAAAGGGCTTTTATAAAAGCCAACACGTAGGAGAAGAATTGCCTCCTTTTCGTTTGACTGTAATGATGAATTAATTGAGCTCCAAAACCTACACTGGCGTTGCTGAAAAAGTAAAGATTGTTGAGTACTCCAACATCAATTTTTGTAGTGTAAAAATCCTTAATGACTAAAAGCGACTTATTAATTGATTTAGGAATATTTAAATTTGATGCCAAACCATTTCCAGAGCCCAAACGGATAACTCCCAAACAGACAGAGGTGTCAACAAGGGTAGAGGCAACTTCATTAATCGTACCGTCACCACCACATGCTACAACAATATCAGCGCCCTCTAGAACAGATTCATATGCTAACTTTTTTGCCTCTTTTTTTTGAGTTGATATTTTTGCTATCACATCATATTCTGTATTAGAAAAAACTGTATTTAACAATTGTTCATCAATTGTGTTTTTTCCCTTTCCTGAAATTGGGTTTATTATGAAATGAATTTTTGTTCTTGTTTTCAACTGGCCATACTTTATTTTGTGTGTGCTATTATTTTGATTAGATTTGCATTCCTTTTGGCGTCTTGGCCGAGTGGCTAGGCAGAGGTCTGCAAAACCTTTTACAGCGGTTCGAATCCGCTAGACGCCTCTAAAAAACCATAATGCTTGTTTATGGTTTTTTTTATGCCCTTATGTCTTCAATTATTTCTGTTGGGTTTAACTTATTTTTTGGCAACACACCTTTAATCATTAAAACGATTCCACAAATTATTAATATTGCTCCTATTGCTTTTTTTATCTTAAAAATGAGAGATGGTGTGAGGGTGTTTTGTAATTTTTTTGCTAATATAATCTTTGCTAAATCCGTGATAAAGTATACTATTATAAGTGCTGTAAAGAAAGTTAAAAAACGCTTTGTGTCTCCCTCTAGATTTGGGCCCACCACTATAATTAATCCCAGCCAAAATACGAGTACACCAATATTGATGAAATTTAACAAAAACCCTTTAATAAATAAATTAACGTAATTTGTTTTTTCGTGCTGCTGGAGGGTGTTATTAATTTTTGTTTTTGATTTTTTTAGAACAATTGTTGCGCCATAAATAGTAAGAAGTGTACCACCAAAGATATAAAGACCTGGTTGATTGCTAAGGTTTTCCAACAACTGGTAACTACTAAAGTATGCTAATAGAATAAATACAACGTCTGCCACAATAACACCTAGATCAAAAGATACTGCTGCTCGAAATCCTTTAATGATGCTTGTTTCAAGAAGAACAAAAAAAACAGGACCTATCATAAAAGCAAGGAAAAAACCTAACGGTATGGCGGCTTGAATATCGTCTAACACAACTTATTTATTTAATCTTTAAATATAACACGACCACCAAAAAGTCGTTTCTGATTAATTTTTTTTGGTTTTCCGTAGATAAAGACATCACCACCTGAGAAGATTCTTATATCTAGATCTTTTTGAGTTTTTACATGAGCTTCTCCACCAGTATTTATATTCACATTTGAATATTCAGACACAAGGTTAGAGCCTAGATATATCCCTCCCGTTCTGAGTGATAATTTTTGTCGTTCTGTTGTGCCTGATACAGAGATTACCCCACCTGTAAAACATTTTATATTTAGTAGTTTTGTATCTGCTAGGGCTGAAATTTCGGCACCTTCTTGTGTTTTTAGTGTTAATTCGTATTGTTTAATTGGGTCTTTGGAGTTGATTACTGCACCTTCATTAGCGTCTATAACATCAATATCGGTGTAAAAGAGTTTAACTTGGGTTTGATTACCATTAAACATTTTCTTTGTATTCATACGAATCTTCAAAAGATCGTTTTTCTGAATAATACTAACATCAGAAATATTTTGGCCTGTGATGATTATTTTATTAGTGTCTGATTTGATTAATTCTACATTTATGAGATCATAAACTTTCAGTGTAGAAAACTCTCCTAAAGTCTTGGTTATGTTGACTTGTGAAAAAACATATGAACTGATGAAAAGAAAAAATAAAATTAAGTGTTTCATATTAAAAAAATTAAATTATCGTAAAATCGAGATGTCTTTGAATTAAATCGGCTTTTTTAACCTTTACCAAAACTTGATCGCCAAGTTGATATCGTTTGTTTGTTTGTTCTCCAACTAGTGAATAATTTTCTGAATCAAAGGTAAAATAATCTTCTTTTAAGTCCTTTATTCTAACCATACCTTCACATTTGTTTTCTGTTATTTCGACATAGATTCCCCATTCTGTTACTCCTGAGATAACCCCAGAAAATTGGGTCTCTTTATTGTTTTGCATATACTTTATCTGCATATACTTAATAGAATCCCGTTCGGCTTTTGTTGCTAGGTTTTCCATTTTTGAAGCGTGTTTACATTTTTCTTCAAAAGTGTTTTGTTGTTGTGTTGTATTACCATCTAAGTAATGTTGCAACAATCGGTGTGCCATAATATCAGGATATCGGCGAATAGGAGATGTAAAATGGCTATAATAATCAAAAGATAATCCATAGTGACCGATATTTTGTGTGGTATATTCTGCTTTACTCATACTCCTAATAGCTAAAGTATCCACAAGGTTTTGCGCTTTAGTCCCTACCACATCTAGCAGAAGTTGATTTAAAGAACTACTGGTGTCTTTTGGTGTTTTTAAGTTTAATTTGTAGCCAAATTGATGTATAATACGTTGTAAACTTTCTAGTTTTTGTTGATCTGGAACATCATGAACTCTATAGATAAATGTTTTAGATGGTTTTTGCTTTCCGATAAATTCTGCCACAGATCGGTTAGCTAAAAGCATAAACTCCTCAATTAATTTATTAGCATCTTTTGAGGTTTTAAAGTAAACCTCTTTTGGATTATTTTCTGAGTCTAAGTTAAATTTTACTTCTAGTTTGTCAAATGATATAGCACCGTTTTTCATTCTATCACTTCTTAATATTCTAGCGATATTATTTAATTCAAGAATCGCATGTTTTATACTTTCAGATGTATTATATGATTTATTGGTAAGTGAAATATGTTGTGGTATTTGGGTTGATTGTGTTTCTATAATATGTTGAGCTTCTTCATAGGAAAATCTTGCATCGCTATAAATGACGGTTCTTCCAAACCACTGGTTGTAAATTTTTCCTGTTGCGTTAATTTCAAACATAGCAGAAAACGTATATTTTTCTTCTTGTGGTCGAAGAGAACAAGCGTGATTAGATAAACATTCTGGCAGCATAGGTACCACTCTATCAACTAAGTAAATTGATGTGGCCCTATCGTATGCTTCATCATCTAAAATGGTACCTTCTTTAACATAATAAGAAACATCAGCAATATGAATTCCTACCTCGTAGTTTCCATTTTCTAACACCTTAAAAGAAAGAGCATCATCGAAATCTTTAGCGTCTTTTGGATCGATTGTAAAGGTCAATACTTGACGAATATCTTTTCGTTTATTGATTTCGTCTGACTGAATAGTTGTATCTAAACTATTAGCATAATCTTCAATTTTTTGAGGAAATTTATTTGGTAGACCATAATCAGCAAGTATAGCATGGATTTCTGTTTGGTGATCTCCTGGGTTACCTAAAACTTCAATAACTTTTCCTATTGGAC
The DNA here is from genome assembly GCA_049889395.1 of Flavobacteriaceae bacterium. Lineage (GTDB taxonomy): Bacteria > Bacteroidota > Bacteroidia > Flavobacteriales > Flavobacteriaceae > UBA3537. The sequence goes on along the minus strand of JBMHDM010000036.1, from coordinate 36,141 downwards.
AATCAGCCTTGTCTGGCCAATCTTGAATTTTAACCAACACCTTTTGACCCTCTTCTGCATCTTTTATATGTTTTAAAGGAATGTAAATATCTACTGGAATTTTTGAATTATCCGGGACTACAAAAGCATAGTTTTTATTAATTTGTATAACACCTACAAATTCACTTTTAGCGCGTTTAACAACCTGAACAATCTCGCCTTCAACACGGCCGTTTCGTTTTCTTTTATGAATATAGAATTGTACTTCATCACCATCTAAAGCCTTTTGTGTCTTGTGTTTTGGTATAAATATTTCCTGCTCTATATATTCCACTCTAACATAACCCGAGCCTCTTGATGTGGAATTAAAAATACCTGCGTGATATTTGGTTGTATTATGCAGTTTAAATTTACCGCGCATTTCTTCAGTAATTACAGTATCTATTAGTAAAAATTGGAGGCAGGAAATAACGTCTGCTCTAGATTTGGGATCATGAACGCCTAAGCGCATGCATATTTGTTTGTAATTTAAAGCTGTTTTAGAGGAACTTAAAACAGCTGTTATTTTATTTGAATATTGTTTTAATATTTTAGATTTCTTTTTCTTTTGGCGCATTAAAGCATTTTATTTTAAACAAAACTACTATTTTAAAATTACCATTTTTAAATAGAATATCAACTTTATTCACATATTTACTATAAAGTATATTTTTTTTTATTTTTATAATTCTATTTAATTATAATTATTGTCTGTTAATAACCTTTATTTATTTTTAATAACCTCTTTTTTTAACCTTATTATTTTTAATTTTCTGTCCTGATTTTTGTTTATAACTACTACTACTAATCTTAATAGTTTTTTAAAGAAAAACAAAAAATAAAATTTTTTATATCAAAAGAATTTTTACTATGGAAAAACTAACATAAATCAAAATAGAGTTATTAATAATAATATTAACTTATCAACACTGTTGTCCTAACTTAATTAACACTTTAATTTTTTCGTAAGTTTACAATCAAGATACTTAACAACAAAATATGAAGATAGCAATAGGAAATGACCATGCAGGTACAGCATATAAATTTGAGATTATAAAAATGTTAGAATCAAAAGGTTATACCATAAATAATCACGGTACAAACTCTAATAAAAGTGTAGATTACCCAGATTTTGTTCATCCTGTCGCAAAAGATGTGGAGAATAAGGTTGTTGATTATGGGATCCTACTTTGTGGAAGCGCCAACGGCGTTGCTATGACAGCAAATAAACATCGTTCTATTCGGGCAGGTTTATGTTGGAATAAAGATGTTGTAGAACTGATCCGACAACACAATAATGCTAACATACTATGTATTCCAGCTCGATTTACAACTATACAAGACGCTTTGGAAATGGTAGATGTTTTTTTAAGAACAACATTCGAAGGAGGTAGACATCAAAGACGTATTGATAAAATAAATTCCTGTTGTTAGCTATCTTTTAAACTAAATACAATGGTAGACATTTTAGTTAAAACATTTAATCAATTATCTTTAGAGGAACTTTATGGTATATTAAAACTCAGATCAGATGTTTTTTTAGTAGAGCAGAATTGTGTTTATCCAGACTTAGACGACAAAGACCAAAGGGCTATACATATTATACTTAAAAAAAACAATATTGTTATAGGATATACTCGGATTTTTAAGCCTGGTGATTATTTTGATCAAGCCAGTATTGGTCGTGTTGTCGTTTCCAAAACTGAACGCCATAACCAATATGGAACAAAAATTATGGAAGCTTCAATCAAAACTATATATCAAGAATTTCAAACAAATTCTATAAAAATATCAGCTCAAGTCTATCTTAATAACTTTTATAAAAATTTAGGCTTTAATCCAATAGGCAATAGTTATCTAGAAGACGGTATTCCTCATATAGCAATGATAAAAGACTAATTTCTAATATCAGTTATTTCTATTTCAACCCGTCTGTCATATTTAGAATCTCCTCCAAGAGGATACTTATGTTTTAGGCCGATATATTTCATACGTTTCTTTTGTACTCCTTTTCGAGCTAAATAATCATAAATATAACGAGCCCTTGCATGAGATAAGTTCCGCTTACCTGTTCCTCTATCAACGGCATCTCTACTTTGTGATGTACAACAGACATGCCCCTCAATAGTGAAATATATATTTTTCTTTTCTTTCAGTGTCTTTGCCATTTTTTCTAAAACCGGTATCGATTCTTTTAAAACATAACTATATCCAGTTCTAAATAAAATTTTATCTAAAATGACTTTATCTCCAACCCTTAAATCACTATTTAAATTAAGTGGTTTTTTTCTGTTATCCACTGGTTTAGATTTGCTAGATATATTAGTATTAGAATCATAAATTATATCTATTTCTACTTTTCTATTTAATCCTCTAATGATATTAACATCTTTTGTCTCAATGATTTTTAATAATATTTCACCTTTACCATCAACATTTGTGATAAGTTTTTCATCTACATCTAAACCTGTTAAAATTTGCTTAATAGCATTTGCTCTATTTTGAGAGAGAATAAGGTTATATTGATCCGTACCACGATCATCGCAAAACCCATAAATTTCGACTTTCTTAACGAATTTAGTATCTAAGTTTTGCGTAAATAATAATAAGCGGTTTATCTCTGTCTCTGGAACGTCATATTGGTCTGTCTCAAAATAAACAACATGTTTTGTTATTTCTTGAGCAATACTTATTTGAGAGATAAGACAAAGAAAAACTATAAATTTTGACATACTAGAATGTATCTGTTTATTTTAAAATTTTATAATAATCTGAAGTATTGGTTAATAAATATTTAGCTTTCAGAATCGCCGGATGATTCATAATAGCGTATTGATAAACACCTTCTTTATAAAAATTCCGACGTATAATTTCTTCGCTTATACCCCACAAAATTTGATCTTTAATACCTATCAAAGCTTGATTTTTTTGTTCTTTTAAAACATTATTTATTTTTATTCCGAATGATTTAATGGCTGTTAATTTTTCATCTTTTGCAGCAGCTAAAGTTTTCTTTAAGAATAATTCTGTTTTGGTATTAAGATCAAAATCTTTCTTAATACAAAAGGTTTTAAATTCCTTAAATATATTAGCATTTAATTCAAACTCTTCTATATTTTTTAAGGGTTTTGACTTGTAATTAGAGGATACAAAATCAAAAATAATATTGTTGTTTTTTAAAATGTTATATAAACCTAATTCGTCTGTGTTTCCCAAATTAACATCTGGAAGTATACCACCACCATCATAGACCTTTCTTCCATTTTTAGTTTTAAAAACAAATCTATTTTTTTCGTCAACCTTTCTAATAACGCCGGATTTTAAATTTTCAGAATAATCTAACGCTTGAATACACCGCCCGGATGGTGTATAATACCTTGAAATTGTAATCTTGATTTGTCCACCATACGGGAGAGGTTTAGATTGTTGTACCAATCCTTTACCAAAACTTCTTTTACCAACTATAACTGCTCGATCTAAATCCTGTAAAGCCCCAGCTACAATCTCGCTAGCTGATGCACTTTTTTCATTAACTAAAACTACTAGAGGAATGTCCAAACTAACAGGTTGCTTCTGCGTTGTAAACACAGTATTATATTGCTCAACATTTGATTTAGTCGAAACGACTAATTGGTTTTTAGGAACGAATAAATTGACAATTTTTACGGCTTCTTGCAAGATACCACCTGGATTATTCCTTAAATCTAAAACTATTCCTTTTACTTCGTCTATTAACAAAAACTTCAGTGCCGACTCTACTTCTTTTGAAGCATTTAAAGAAAACCGCTCTAATGCAATGTATCCTATATTATTATCTAACATTTCATACAAAGCAATAGCATTCCTTGGCCTATTTTTTCTTTTCAAAACACTTTTTTTAATCACACCATTCCTTGAATATACAATTGAGACATTAGTGTTCTTGTTCCCTCCAATTAGCGTCTCAATACCAAGATTGTTTTCCGATACATTTACACCATCTATCTCTATAATCTCGTCCCCTATTTTTAAACCTTCTAAATCTGCGGAATGGTCTTTAAAAACGTCTGTAATAATAAGTTTTTTATTAATAAGCTGAAGTTTAATACCAACACTTGCGTAGGTTCCAGATTGAAATATTTTTGCATTTTCGACGTCTTGCTCACTACTATACACCGTATAAGGGTCTAACTCTGAAAGCATTTGTTTAACACCACTCTCCATGAGTTCTGCAGGATTTGTTTCATCAACATAACTCTTGTTTATTTCTTTAAACAATGTGTTATATATTTCGATCTGCTTCGCAATTTCAAAAAAATCAATTTTAAATTGATTAAATGACATGAATAACAAAGCCGTTACTACAACAATTAAAATATGTCTTGTGTTTTTTCTCACAATATCTTTTTAAGTTTTTCCACAAGTGTTTTAGATTTCTTATCCAATAAACTCCAATCAGGTGTATCGCTGCCTGTATATAAAAGCATCACTGAAAAAGACTTTTTAGAATCTTCAAAAACTGTAAGAAGATGCTGGTTTAACACCACCCTTAACATACGTTTTATGCGGTTTCTGTCAACAGCCAGTTTGAAGTTTCGCTTTCCTACAGAGACACCAAATGACAGTTGATTACTTTCTAAAAAAATAAGACTAAGTGGAAAATTGTTAATTTTCTGGCCTTTAGAAAACAATAATTCTATTTGCTTTTTCCCTTTAAGTTTATTCAACGCTATTTGAGCTTATAATATTATTGTTCAGGTTAACATCTGCCACATAAGCATTAGGATCTATAGTTATTTTCTCTACCCGACCTTCTACGTCGAATGTATAGTTTGGATATGCCCAAGCCCAGTCTTTTAATGTTGTTGTAGATTCGAGTTGTGTTTTATTGCCACGCATCATTTGTAAGGGTATGTAAAATAATTTTTTATCACCGTTTTCAAATAGTACCTCTATTTCCAATGGCATAGGCATTAATCCGATGCGCTCTAGTTTTATAGTTGTCTTTCCTTCCTTTTCTTCTAATGATTTTATACCGTAGTCTATAGTATTAGTTGTCTTAGTCCAGTCGATAAGGTACCAATCTAATTCAAAACCAGAAACACGCTCGGCGCAACGAATGAAGTCATTTGGTGTGGGATGTTTAAATGACCATTTATTAAAATAGTTTTTAATTGTTTCCCCGAAAAGATTATCACCCAAAATGTATTTCAACTGTCTTAAAAAAATTGATCCTTTAACGTATGCAGCTACACTGTAGGCCATATTATATTTGTATCGATCCGCGTGTGTGGTTTGAGGTTGTTCTATGCCAAAATCTACCAATTTCACATATCTACCATAAGACCTTTCAAAAACTTTTTTTTCGTTGAGGTCCACAGTTGCCGCTTCGGCTTGTGTACAAAAATATTCTGTAAATCCTTCATCCATCCACTCATGTTTCCCTTCATTGGTCGCCAAAAGAAATTGAAACCAGGTGTGAGCTAATTCATGAGCCGTTACTCCAACTAGACTCTCAAAAGACCTTTCTCCAGTGATTAATGTACACATTCCGTACTCCATACCACCATCACCACCCTGAATTACAGAATACTGATCGTAAGGATATGCCCCAATGTTTTCGTTAAAAAAACGCATAAGCCCAACGGTAACTTCTTGAAGATCTTTCCAGTTTTTAAGATATTCAGACGAAAGTGTTTTTTTGTAATAGAAATTCAGTGTTGGACCACTCTCCATCTCAATAAAATCATGAACATAATCTGGGTCGGCAGCCCAGGTAAAATCATGAACATTAGGCGCATAAAAATGCCATATGTTTTTATTGTTTATTGAACCTTCCGATCCAATCTTAATTTGATCAGCGTTTTGCAAATATCCTGTTCCGCCAACGACATAACGGTTATCGATTGAGAGTTTCACATCAAAGTTTCCCCAAACCCCGTGAAATTCTCTACCAATATATGGGTCAGCATGCCAGCCCTCAAAATCATACTCTGCTAGTTTTGGATACCATTGCGCCATAGAAAGCGCCACCCCTTCTTTATTATTTTTACCCGCACGGCGAACTATCAAAGGCACCTGACCCCCAAATTCCATTTCGAAGATAGTTTGCTCACCAGATTCTATTGGACGGTTTAATATGACTTCAAGTATGGTGCCTTCATAATTATATTTTACTAATTCTCCATCTTGAGTCAAGTCATAAATGAGCAATTTGCCTTGATCCTCAGTCGATAATTTACTTATTCTGTCTTTTACTCGACTATCGGGATCTTCTATATGAATAGAGTGAGCGTCCATTTCACTTCCCGGCTGAAAAGCATTGTAGTACAGGTGGAAAAACACGCGGCCTAATTGATCCGGCGAGTTATTGGTGTAAACAATTTTTTGTGATCCTTCGTAATTAAAGTTTTCAACATTCATGTCGACTTCAATACTGTAATCGGCATGCTGTTGCCAATAACCACCGTTTCTTTGAGAAAAAACATTAGTTACACAGAATATTAGTATTGCGACAATACTACATATTTTTGTTCTCTTTTGACGTATCATTTATTTAGAAACTTTAGAGGCCATAATTAGTGCGTTATATGCATTTACCAACCGGCCAGACTTAGAAAGGTCGGAAAAGGGAACAACAGTTCCGCCTTCTAAACTAATCTTTTTAGAAATAGCCAAACCTGATTTCATTAAAATCTGTTTGACTTGTGATGCACTTAGTTTGGGATACTGTGAAAATATTAATGCAGCAACCCCAGCTACTAGTGGAGAAGCCATAGAGGTGCCTTGTGCGAATTCATACTCATTGTCAGGATATGTTGAATAAATCTTAGATCCAGGAGCAAAAACATCTACGCTACTTTTTCCGTAGTTAGAGAACCCAGAAACCAGCCCTGAACCGTATTGATAAGTTGTGGACCCAACCTTGATAAAGTTGTCTGCAATTTCTTCGCCTGTACCGATTTGATCATTTGGAAAGTTTTTTGCTACATCGGTGTTTTCTGAATCGTTTCCTGCTGCCGCAACAATCAAAACATCTTTTTTTGCAGCATATGTTATAGCATCTCTTACCCAACCACTATGTGGAGAAAAACTTTTTCCAAAACTCATGTTTATGACTCTAGCGCCGTTATCCACGGCATAATATACACCTAAAGCTACGTCCTTATCGTACTCATCACCATTGGGGGTATTTCGAATAGCCATTATTTTGACATTATTAGCCGCACCGTTTACTCCTACACCGTTGTCTCTTTTGGCAGCAATAATTCCAGATACATGTGTACCATGGCTTCGACCAGTTTTTGGCATGACATTGTTGTTTCCATAGTTTCTGTCATTTAAATCATTTGGGTTATCACCAACAATGCTTCTCCCATCAAAATTAATGTTGAGATTATAGTCCAGACGTTCATTAAATGATTTAAGACCATCGTCTAATTCTTTCATGAGGTCTGCAATAGAGTCATAGCCAAATCCGTAGGCCTGTTTTATAACGCTTATATGTCGGGATAAGGTTTCATCTTCAGTGTTTATGGCATACACATCGTCTTTAGTAAAACTGTCTTTTTCTAAGTGTGATTTTATAGCGTTTTCAGAGTCTTCTATTTGTTTTTTGATAGAACCATATTGGCTCTTTAGTCCTGAATATTTTTTTATTTCTTTCTCGTGGAGTTCTTTAGCTTCTTCATACCTAGGGTCAGACGTATTTTTACTAGCTAATAGCCTCACATATTCTAATTGCTCATTATTAGAATCTCCAAGGAAATTCCATCCATTAATATCGTCGATGTACCCATTTTTATCATCGTCAATTCCGTTGTTTGGAATTTCATCTTCATTGGTCCAGATGTTACCCTCAAGGTCCTCGTGTGTGATGTCTATCCCAGAATCAATCACCGCAACCACGACAGTCTTACCTTTCTTTTTAATAAGTTCATTGTAAGCTTTTTCCAAACTAATCCCTGCAATAGTGTCCGTTACAAGGTCAAGGTGGCTCCATTGTTCTTCTTCTGCTTCTGAAAGTTCAGAGAGCTTAACAGGGGTTTGGTCAATGTTCTCGATAGGGGTTGAAAGTATTGGAGCAGTTGAGCCACAACCATACGTAAGCATCGTTAGTATTAAAATAGTAATAATGTTGAAATGTGATTTAGAAAAGAGATTCATAGGATTAAAATATTGAGTTAAATAAATGTGTTTCGTTTAAACGGACTCCTTTTTCTGTGTGCTCTACAGTAATAAGTTCGTTATGCGCGTCATGTTCCAAAAATAAGTAATATTCGTCATTTGCAGCCCAATTCAAAAATTCTTGTTTTTCTTTTAATGTTAGCAATGGTCGGGTATCATAACTCATAATGAAAGGCAAAGACACATGACCTGCTGTAGGCAATAAATCTGCCATAAAACAAATCGTTTTTCCTTTGTAGGGTATCATCGGAATCATTTGTTTGTCTGTGTGTCCATTGGCAAAAAAGACATCAAAGCCAAGTGGACTATCTTTTAAAAGGTTTCCTTTTGGGGTGTTTATAAAACAGAGTTGTTCAGATTGTTCAATTGGCGTTATGTTTTCTTTTAAAAAAGATGCTTTTTCACGTTTATTTGGTGTTTTAGCCCAAGCCCAATGATCCGCGTTACTCCAATACCTTGCATTTTTGAAGGTGAGCTGAAATCCTGTTTTAGATTTATTCCACTTCACCCCTCCCCCGCAGTGGTCAAAATGCAAATGAGTCAAAAACACGTCAGTTATATCATTAGGGTGAAATCCGTGTTTAGCAAGAGCTTGATCAACCCCTTGTTTACCCCATCGGTGATAATAGCTAAAAAATTTGTCGGATTGTTTTTCACCCATTCCAGTGTCAATCAAAATCAGTTTTTCACCATTTTCAATTAGTAAACAACGAGAAGCTATATCGATCATGTTGTTTTGATCGGCGGGGTTGGTTTTAGACCAAATTGATCTTGGAACAACACCAAACATAGCCCCACCATCTAATTTAAAATTACCAACGTTCAGAGGATATAGTGTCATGGTTCAGAAATTTTAGCTTCTAGCCGCATGCCGAAGTCCAGCAACTGTTTAATTTCTTTTATACTAGCTATTCGTTCTTTGGAAAAAATAAGTAAACCATTACCGTTGGATTCTACATGGAAATAAGGGTTGCTTTCAAAGAAACGAATAATATTATCAGAAAAAAATTGTCGGATCATTTTTGGGTTTCCTCCACTTAAATAAAATCGACTAGAGAAGTCATCATATTCTGGAATATTAATGTCTTTTTGACCAGCTAAAACATAAAGCCGTTCTAGCAATCCCTCTTTTGTTAAGGCAAACTCGGGAATGTTTTTAGATAATTCAATGTATAGCATTGTTGACCTAACAACTTCTTTTGCGATAAATTCGCCTTCAGAAAAATTAATATCGAACATGATTAGCTTGCCGTCTAAACGACTAAGCGTGTTATGCGTGTATTCAATTTTTTTTGTTCTAAAAAACAGAAAGCTCTCAAGTCTTTTACTGTTAAGAATTTGTTCTTCATTAAACGAGAGGTCAAAACTTTCCCCCATTAATCTTAAGTCATTTTCGCGTTTTGTTGAGCCCCCACTCATAATATTTGAAAAAGGCAACATGCGTCTGAGCGCAAAAGGGTGACCTGAACTAGCCCCCAGCAGGTCCATCCCAATTACTTCAATAGTGCCGCCCTTTTTGTAAAATAGCTCTTGAAAATCATTAATGTTTTCCATTACAGAATGATCTACAAAGGCACACATCGAGAAATCAATAACAACGTCGTTTTGCTCTGGGATAACGCTTAGCTTGTCCTTTAGGTTGTTGAAGTTCAAAAAACTACAAAAGTGTTTTACGCTAATGAAGTAGTTTCCATTATCTTCCTTATACATTAATACGTTGGGCTTCAAAACGTTTTTTACAAACAATAAAATACTTTTGTTAACCAAAATGTGAATAATGAATGTTGACATCAGTCCAGCTGTTATTCCAGAGATAAGACCAATCTGAAGCGTCACAACCAATGTAGACAGGAAAATAATTATTTGTTCTTTTCCAATCAAAAACAAGCGCTTAAGCATTTTTGGTGCTGCCAGTTTATATCCAGTGTAGACTAAAATTGCCATTAAGGCCGATAGCGGAATCCTAGCTAATTCAGCACTAAATAACAAGATAAATAATGTAAGAAAGAGTGCATGAAATAAATTTCCAAGCCGGTTAGAACCCCCATTGCTGATGTTAACTGAACTAGGCGCAATTACTGTCACGACATTTAGCCCTCCCATAAAACCACTTAAGGCCGTAGCCGCCCCTAAAGCTTTTATATCTCTATTAACGTTAGAACGACGCTTTCTAGGGTCCAGCTTATCTACCGCTTTTATGCTCAGGAGAGACTCTATGCTGGCTATTAGTGTTAAAGCGATGACACTCGACCAGAACTCAACACGGCTAATCCAGCTAAAGTCAGGCGTTGGTAAGTCGTTTAAAACTTCAGCCAGACTGGGAATAGATGGCATCATATACTCTGGCGATATAGGATTTGGAATTTTTAATATTAGTTCAAAATAATAACTAAACCCAATGGAGCAAATAACGATCCACATTGGGGCTGGAACGAGTTGAAGGTATTTGTTGCGTATTTTTGAATAAAAAATTAATAACATCAAGCTTAATACTCCCGCGATTGCAGCATTGGTCAGCCCAGGGTCCTCGTTATGAAAGGTAAAAACAAGAGTTTCTGGAATAGCTAACAGGTATTCTATCGTGGTGTTTTTCAGAATCTTATTGCCCATCATAATATGAAACTGCTTTCCTAAGATTATTAGGCCAATAGCTGCTAAAACACCTTGAATTGCAGATGATGGAAAATAGTCAGCAAGCTTGCCTAGCCGCAAGAATCCCAACACAAGAAGTAAAACCCCTGAGCATATAATAGCTGCAAAAGTAGCATTTAGGCCTAGAGAAGATACAGCAACAAGAACTACCCCAACAAGCCCTTTACCGGGCCCGGAAATGGTTACAAAACTACCCCCTAAAGCGGCAACAACTATTCCTCCTACTATTGATGTAATTACCCCAGCAACAGGAGGTGCATCACAGGCCATAGCCAATCCAAGACTTAAGGGTAGGGCGATTAGGCTTACTGCCAAACCAGAAAACATGTTCTTTGGAATAGACCTTACAGTGTGTATAATTGATTTATTTAATTTCATCTAACTATGAGCACATCAGTTGGTAATTCGCCTAAAATATATTCAATGTCTTGAGGAAATAATCGATCCTTAAAAGAGGTTTTTTTTGGAGCGTTCATAACCAGAAGATCTGCCCTTACAACTTGGGCATAGTGACCAATTGAATACCCTCTTTTTCCAAAAATCGGCTGTGATTTAACCAAAATATTATTTGAATATTTTTCTGGAATTTGTTGAAGAAGTTTTTCTACACGCTTTTTCTCTCTAATCATCAAGCGTTCGCGAACAATGGTTGATTGTCGCAAAGTTTTATCGTCGTCAACTTTTACGTTCACCTCCTCTTGCGACACCTCTTCTACCACAGTGATTTTTGAGGCACTTAGCTTGTGGCCCATAAAAAAGGCGCTTTGTATTGTATCTTCAGTTTTAGGATCTTTTAAACCATTAACAACAATATGGTTACAGGGTATCCGATCAACAGAGGGGTTTATTAGCAATAAAATTGAACAAGACGCCTGACGTGTTATTTGTCGCGCGATTGAGCCCAAGTAATATTTAAAAAAGTTTTCTCGTTTTAACGCTCCCAAAACCATAAGATCGATATTGTATTTGTCAATGGCTGAAAGAATAATTTCAACAGGGCTTCCAGGTAAAAATACAATTCTAGATTTCAACTCCTTTTCTTCAAAAGAAACAAGGTGTTTTTCGATCTTTTCTTTTTTTTGTTTTTCTTCTGCCCCAACATGAATAAGAACAAGCTCACTGTTCATGAAGACAGCCAACCGAGCAGCCTCAAAAATATTGGCTTTCAAATTTGGTGAAAAAGCAACACCAATTCCTATGGTTTTAAATGTATTGGAATCCAAACTTAAAGTGAATTACAGGGTTTTAAATATAACCCTTTCTTTGAAAATAAAAAAAACCGCTGAGCCAGGCTTAGTCATTAAGCTTTAAGACAGCCATAAACGCTTCTTGTGGAATTTCTACACTCCCCACTTGTCGCATTCGTTTTTTACCCTTTTTTTGGTTTTCCAACAACTTACGCTTTCTTGAAATATCACCCCCGTAACATTTCGCTGTAACGTCTTTTCTAACAGCCTTAACGGTCTCTCTTGAAATGATTTTAGACCCGATTGCAGCCTGAATGGGAATGTCAAACTGTTGCCTAGGAATCAACTCTCGTAATTTAGAACACATTTTTCGACCAATTTTTTGAGCATTATCTAAATGGATAAGTGCCGAAAGTGCATCTACAGTTTGACCATTGAGTAACACATCTACTCTTACAAGTTTTGAAACTCTCATGCCAATAGGGGAGTAATCAAAGGAGGCATAGCCTTTCGAAACCGTCTTCAAACGATCGTAGAAATCGAAAACAATTTCTGCTAATGGCATATCAAAATTTAACTCAACACGCTCAGTGGTTAGATAGGTTTGGTTCGTAATAAGTCCTCTTTTTTCGATACACAACGACATAACGTTTCCTACAAAATCTGATTTTGTTATGATTGAAGCTTTTATAAAGGGTTCCTCAATTCGATCCAAAGTAGATGGATCAGGAAGATCGGAAGGGTTGTTTAGAAGGATTGGGTCTTGAGGGTTCTTCCTTGTAAAGGCATGGTAAGATACGTTTGGCACCGTGGTAATCACAGTCATATTAAATTCTCTTTCTAGTCTTTCTTGAATGATCTCTAAATGAAGCATTCCTAGAAACCCGCAACGGAATCCAAACCCTAGTGCTGCCGAGCTTTCTGCTTGAAACACAAGCGAGGCATCGTTTAGCTGTAGTTTTTCCATTGACGCTCTCAATTCTTCGTACTCTTCCGTATCAACCGGGTAAATGCCGGCAAAAACCATTGGCTTAACGTCTTCAAACCCATCAACAGCATCTTGTGTAGGATTTTCAGCATCTGTTATGGTGTCACCAACTTTTACTTCCCTGGCGTCTTTAATTCCGGTGATGAGGTAACCAACATCACCAGCTTCAATAAGAGGTTTTGGGGTCTGTGTTAAATTTAAAGTTCCAATCTCATCGGCGCTGTAGGTTTTGCCTGTGGCCATAAATTTAACTTTTTGTTGTTTTCTAATAGTGCCATTTACAACTTTAAAATAAGTTTCAACCCCTCTAAAGGGATTATAAACAGAATCAAAAACCAAGGCTTGAAGAGGTTTATTTATATTTCCTTGCGGGGGTGGGATCGATTTTATGATGGCTGTTAAAATATCTTCTATTCCAATACCCGTCTTGGCGCTTGCAGGTATAACATCCTTTGGGTCACAACCTAGTAAGTCGACGATGTCGTCTGTTACCTCTTCTGGGTTAGCACTGGGCAGATCAACCTTGTTGAGTACGGGTATAATTTCAAGGTCATTTTCAAGGGCAAGATATAGGTTTGAGATGGTTTGAGCCTGAATACTTTGAGCAGCATCTACAACCAACAGAGCGCCTTCGCATGCCGCAATGGAACGTGAAACTTCGTAACTAAAATCGACATGACCAGGAGTGTCTATTAGATTTAAAGTATATCGCTCGCCTTCAAAAAGATAATCCATTTGAATGGCGTGAGATTTTATAGTAATACCGCGTTCACGCTCTAGATCCATGTTGTCCAATAGTTGATCCTGCTTGTCGCGATCTGAAACAGCACCTGTAAAATCTAAGAGTCTATCAGCAAGTGTGCTTTTGCCATGATCTATGTGGGCAATGATACAGAAGTTTCTAATGTTTTTCATGGTTGATTTGCTACGCGATTTATTGGATTACAAAAGTAATCAAAAATCCAAGACCATTTTAAATCAAATGTTGCTTGTCCAAGAGCATCTGAATTCTTTGTATGGTCTCTTTTTTTCCAACACAAAAGATGATTTCAAAAAGATCTACTCCTTCTAAAGCCCCCACAAGTGCTAGCCTCAAGGGCATCATGATTTTGCCAAATCCAATTCCTGAATCTTCAACCCAACGTTTAATGTTTTGTTTAATACTTTCTGCTGAACTATCGTCCATGTCATTGAAAGAAACCATAAAATTTTGTAATAAATTTGAGGTATCCTCCTTCCATGCTTTTTTTAGGGACTTTTGGTCGTATTGGCCTGGAGATTCAAAAAAATAATGGCTTAGGCTCCAAAGGTCTGAAGTTAGCAACGCGCGTTCTTTGACAAGGTTGACTACTCGCTCTACATATTTTAAATCAACGCTTGATAGTTGCTGGTTTTCTGAGATAAAATGTTTAGCAAGTTCAGTGTGTGAAACTTTTTGTAGGTAATTCTGATTGTACCATTTTATTTTTTCGGGGTCAAACCGAGCTCCCGATTTATTCACTTGCTCAAGGCTAAAACTTTCAGTAAGTTCATCTAAATCAAAAATTTCTTGTTGTGTTCCAGGATTCCAACCCAAAAAAGCCAAAAAGTTAATAACAGCCTCTGGCAAATACCCAGACTCTTTGTAGCCCAGCGACACAGCGCTTTCATCTGTCCATTTTAAAGGAAAAACAGGGAAGCCCAACTTGTCACCATCGCGCTTACTGAGTTTCCCTTTCCCAGTGGGTTTTAATATCAAAGGCAGGTGTGCAAACTGAGGCGCTTCCCAACCAAAAGCATCGTATAATAGTTGATGAAGAGCTAGTGACGGCAGCCATTCCTCGCCACGAATAACATGAGAGATCTTCATTAAATAATCATCAACTACATTGGCTAAGTGATAGGTCGGCATACCGTCAGATTTAAATAGAATTTTATCATCAAGCGTATTGCTGTCTATTTTTATGTCACCACGAACAAGATCATTTAGTTTGACGGTTTTGTTTTGAGGGGTCAGAAAACGTATGACATAAGGGACACCATTTGAGATTTTTAGTTTGGTCTCTTCAGCGGATAGGACAAGAGAGTTTACCAACCGACCTTTTGCTCGATTGTGCCAGTTATAAATGAATGTTTTTCCGATTTTTTCGTGATTTTTTCTTTCAAAGGCGAGGCTTTCAGGCGTGTCAAAGGCATAGTAGGCTTGTCCTTTGTTCAAAAGTTCATCAACATATTTTTTATATATATCTCGTCGATCACTTTGACGATAAGGGCCAAACAGACCTTCTTTTTTGGGCCCTTCGTCATACGGAATTTTGCACCAATTAAGAGAGTCTATGATGTACTCTTCAGCTCCATGAATAAGACGACTTTGGTCGGTATCCTCAATTCTAAGCACAAAAGTCCCATTATGTTTTTTAGCAAAAAGATAATTAAATAGGGCGGTACGGACACCGCCAATATGCAACGGGCCAGTGGGACTAGGAGCGAACCTTACTCTAACAGCTTTTTTCATGAGTTGAAATATTATTACAAAGATATGGGCCTTGCAACGAACCCACAAACAATTCTTACTACCTTTTGAATGTTTGTGTAATTTGATATTGCGATTTGTTGTAGATTTACAATTCAAAGAATATGTTTTGAGCGGATTAAATTCAACGTTAAGTAATTTAGAATCTTTTATAAAGCGATATCACCTTAGCTCAGCGATTAAGGGTGTGATGTTGTTTTTTGGCTTTGGTTTGCTTTATGCCATTTTTTGGGTTTTTGTTGAACATCTTTTTTGGCTTTCTACAGCGGGAAGAACAATAGTGTTCTGGAGCTTGATTTTTTTTGAGGGGATATTGTTTTACCGATTTGTAATAACCCCTTTACTTAATTATTTCGAAGTCAAACGCGAATTAAGCTTAGACAAAGCAGCCGTTTTGGTGGGCCAATTCTTTCCAGAAATAAAAGACAAATTGTTGAACGCAATCCAGTTAAACCGCCAAGATAAAACAGAGTTAATGCTAGCGAGTATCGAACAAAAAGCTGCTGAATTTAGTTCGTTTTCCTTCTCAAAAGCAGTTAGCTTCAAAGATAATATGAAATACTTGAGGTATGTTATTGCCCCTTTGTTGGTATTAGCACCATTTTATCTTTTTGGAAAACAAGATAAAATTGAGAACACCATCAAAAGAATTGTAGATTATCAAACAGAATATGCCCCCCCAGCGCCATTTGTTTTTAATGTTTTGAATGACAATTTGAGTACAGTAGAAAACGAATCATTTAAGTTGTTGGTGACCACACAAGGAGCGGTTAGGCCAGATGCAGTCCAAATCGATTTAGGCGGACAAACCTATTTTTTAAATAAAGAACCCAATGGTCAATTTTCATTTTTGTTTTCTCAACCCCAAAAAGATCAACAGTTTCGTTTGGTTTCTGCTAATGTAACTTCTGACGACCTCATTCTTTCCGTGGTCAAGGCTCCGCAAATAATCGCACAAGAACTGATATTGAATTTTCCGTTTTATACCGGTTTAAAAACCAAGCGCGTCACATCCTTTAGTAATCTTATTGTTCCTGATGGTACAATTGTGGATTGGAATATTAAAACAACTTCAACGGACTCCGTAACCTTTAAGGATGAAGCATCAACAATATTTCTCAAAAAAAAGGGAGACTTATTTGTTTGTTCAAAACAAATTTTTTCAAGACTTGAATATACTTTAACAACGAGTAATTCGCAGCTCAAAAACTATGAAGCCCTGGAATCTTACATTGACATCATTCCAGACAACCCCCCCACAATTAACATTAAATCAAAAAAGGAGGATTCTGATGAATCACCGTTATATTTTTACGGCCAAATGACAGATGATTTTGGTGTGTCAAAGCTAGTATTACACTATGCACCGATCAATGATAAAGATAACAAACGGCTTGTCGAAATAACAAGTTTCGATAAAGAACGCCTAGATTTTTTTTATAATTTCCCAAACACCCTAGACCTTGTTCCAGACACTGACTATGAGTTGTTTTTTGAAGTATTTGACAACGACCCTTACCCAAAACCAAACCGAACTCGCTCAGCGACATTTTTTTATAATCACAAGAGTCAGAAAACCATTAACTCTGAGCGTTTAAGCACTCAAGAAAAAGCGCTACAAGACCTACAAAAATCCACCCAAAACCAGAACCAACAACCAGAGCTCTACGATCCAATTCTTATGCTAAAGCAGAAAAATGAATTAAGTTTCAATGATCGCCAAAATATTAAAGATGTTTTTGATCGGCAAGATCGACAAGAGAAAATGATGCAACGATTTACTGAAACGATCAAAAAGTCTTTGTCAAGTGAGTCTGAACAGAACGAAAAAAGTGAAGAAAAAAAGAGAATTTTGAAACGTTTAGAAGCCCAACAAAGAAAATCTGAAGCCAACCTAAAAGAGCTTGAAGAACTTCGACAATTGATGGATAAATTAAATAAAGAGGAATTGCTTGAGCGAGCAGAGCAACTTGCCAAGAAAAACCAGACTAATCAACGAGGTTTGGAGCAAATGCTGGAGCTTACAAAACGGTATTACGTAACTCAAAAAACAACTCAACTTAAAAAACGTTTTCAAGACCTCGCCAAACAACAAATCCAACTTTCCGAAGAATTAAATAACAAGAACACAGAACATAAGCAAAAGCGACTTAATAAGGCCTTCGACGATTTGACTCATGAATTTAGCGAGCTCAGAAAAATGAACAACGATTTGGCTAAGCCGAAAACTATTCCCGAAACCCAAAAGCAAGAGCGGTCCGTCTCTCAAAACCAAAAACAAGCCCTCAAATATCTTCAAGACAAGGAAAGCCAAATGAATGTTCACCAAAAGAAAGAGATGAGCGTAAAAGCTCAAAAAGAGCAGCAGAAAGCTGCCCAAAAAATGAATCAAATTGCCGAGCAGATTTCACAGCAAATGGCGTCAGGAGGCACACAACAGATCCAAGAAGACATTAGCATGTTGCGCCAAATACTAGACAACTTGTTGCTGTTTTCATTTGAACAAGAGGCGCTAATGGCTCGATTTAAAACAACACAATCTATGCGTGGGGGCTATGCTGAAAATTTAGTTTCTCAAAAAAAACTGAGAACACATTTTGAACATATTGATGACAGTTTATTTGTGTTGTCCCTACGCCAACCGCTGATTTCAGAACAAATTAATTCAAATGTAGAAGAGGTTTATTCAAACATCGATAAGTCATTGCTTTTGTTTTCTGAAAATGACCTCTATCGCGGAATCGGTGCCCAACAATATGCACTAACCTCAACCAACAGCTTGGCAGATATATTAAGTGATGCTTTAAATTCAATGGAAATGCAAATGCAAATGAACCCCGGCCAAGGATCTGGAGAGATGCAACTTCCTGATATCATCATGAGCCAAGAAGAATTGCAACAGCAAGCACAAGGCCTAGCAAAACGTCAGCAAGGACAAGACGAACAAGGTAAAAACTCCTCTAAAATCCAGCCAAACTCAAGCGGAAGCCCACAACAGAACGGGTCTAATGGTAAAAATGGTCTTGAGGGTGAATATAGTGACAGTGAGGAATCTAGCAAAGCTCTTTTTGAGCTCTATCAAAAGCAACAATCTTTACGACAAGCCCTGTCTCAAGCACTTCAAAACAAAGGTCTGGAGTCAAAAGCCCAGTCAACTATTAATGAAATGAAAAAAATAGAGCAAATGCTTCTAAATCAAGGAGTTACGGCAGAAGCGATAGCAAAGATGAATCAACTTAAATACCAATTTCTCAAGCTCCAAACGGCCTCAAAAAAGCAAGGGTTCGACCAAAAACGAATTTCCAACCAAAGCCAAGCTGAATTTGACTCAAAGGCGCAGCAGATCCCCCTTAAAATTAGGCAACAACTTAATTCCCAAGATGTTTTAAACAGAGAATCCCTGCCTTTACGCCGAAGCATAAGTAAACGTGTAATAGACTACTTTAATCCAACGAATGATTGAATTTGTAAACCACAAAGATTTTACGCTCTCTAGCTCTTCATGCTATGCCAAATGGTTAAGCGCCGTCATAGTAGAGGAGCAATTTATTGAAGGAGAAGTTTCTGTTGTGTTTTACACCGATAGCCAATTGTTTGACTTGAACATCAGACACTTAAAGCATGACACCTTCACAGACATCATAACGTTTGACTACAGCCAAGGCAAAATCTTATCTGGGGATTTATGCATATCGTTTCAACGCGTTCAAGATAACGCAGCGATATATGACGTTTCATTTTCTGATGAAATCGCTAGGGTCATGGTTCATGGTGTTCTTCATCTTTGCGGATATAAGGATAAAACCAAAGAGGATCAAACAACAATGACGCAAAAGGAAGATTATTACTTATCTAAATTAAGGTTGAATATATAAGCTTATATTTGCCAAAAAATACGTTCCACGTGGAACAAAACGCCTGAGTATGTTTGACAAAACTTATGATGTTATTGTTGTTGGAGGAGGTCATGCTGGTAGTGAAGCTGCAGCTGCAGCCGCGAATATGGGCAGCGCTACACTTCTCATCACAATGAACCTTCAGAACATTGCTCAAATGTCCTGTAATCCAGCAATGGGAGGTATAGCAAAGGGGCAAATTGTTAGAGAGATTGACGCGCTTGGAGGTTATAGCGGTATCGTTAGCGACACCTCTGCTATACAATTTAAAATGCTTAATAAATCGAAAGGCCCAGCAATGTGGAGTCCAAGGGTGCAGAGCGACCGAATGCGGTTTGCCGAAGACTGGAGAAAGATGCTTGAAAATACACCAAACCTTGATTTTTATCAGGAAATGGTGGTTGGAATCTTAACCGAAAATGATGCCTGTGTTGGGGTTAAAACATCACTTGGATTAACCATTAAATCAAGAACTGTAATCCTAACAAATGGTACATTTCTTAATGGTTTAATACACATTGGAGAAAAGAACTTTGGAGGCGGACGAGCTGGTGAAAAATCCGCCACAGGCATTACAGAACAATTGATTGAATTGGGGTTTGACTCAGGACGTATGAAAACCGGAACCCCGCCACGGGTCGATGGAAGGTCCCTAGATTTTTCTAAGATGATAGAACAGCCAGGCGATGACAACCCGCAAAAATTTTCATATCTCAACACGACTTCTCCCTTGAAAAATCAGCGATCTTGCCACATGTCATACACGAGCCCAGTCGTTCACGATTTGCTTAAAACAGGGTTCGATCGTTCCCCCATGTTCAATGGACGGATTCAGAGTATCGGTCCACGATATTGTCCCTCAATAGAAGATAAGATTAATAGATTTTCAGAAAAAGAGCGTCATCAAATTTTTGTTGAACCTGAGGGCTGGAACACTGTCGAGTATTACATAAATGGCTTTTCGACCTCCCTTCCCGAGGACGTTCAGTTTAAGGCCCTCCGAGCCGTTAAAGGGTTTGAGAAAGTCAAGTTTTTTAGACCTGGTTATGCTATTGAATATGATTATTTTCCCCCTACTCAACTCCAACACACCCTTGAAACAAAGTTGGTAAAAAATTTGTTTTTTGCTGGTCAGATTAATGGCACTACCGGCTATGAAGAGGCAGCTTCTCAAGGTTTAATGGCTGGTATTAATGCCAGTCTCTCTGTACAAAATAAATCCCCCTTTGTTCTAAGACGAGACGAAGCATACATCGGCGTCTTAATAGATGACCTTATAACCAAAGGCACTGAAGAGCCTTATAGAATGTTTACCTCTCGCGCAGAGTACAGAACACTTTTGCGTCAGGACAATGCAGACCTGAGGCTCACAGAGAAAGGGTATCGTCTTGGTCTTGCTGATGAATCAAGATTGAGGTTAATGGAAAACAAAAAGCAGCAATCAGAAGCGTTGGTGAGTTTTTTTAAATCACAAAGCGTTAAACCAGAAGAGGCTAACCCCGTACTTGAAAGTAAGCAATCCTCACCGATCCGCCAATCTGATAAAGTTTTTAAGATTTTTTCAAGACCAAATATCAATATTAATGATGTAAGAAAATTTGAAGCTGTAAATCAATTTATCGAAAGCAACGATCTGAGTCAAGAAATAATAGAGCAAGCAGAAATACAAGTTAAATATTCAGGTTATATCGCAAAGGAAAAGAATAATGCAGACAAACTAACTAGACTTGAGTATGTTATGATACCAGATGCTTTCGATTATTCTCAAATTAAGTCGATGAGCTCAGAGGCAAGAGAAAAGTTAAACACAATTAGACCCAAAACAGTGGCTCAGGCATCAAGAATTAGTGGTGTGTCCCCCAATGATATTTCAGTCTTATTGGTTTTTATGGGGCGATAATTTTTAAAACTTTTTTACATTTGTTCCACGTGGAACAACCTTCAAACAATAATTTATTTTTAACCTGTCGCGACCACATGGTTAGCGACGAGTTGTTTGATATTATTTGCGATTCTAGGCGTAGTCCCCTGAGGACAAAAGTGTCATTTGATCAAAACTATTTTAAAAGGTATTATAAATCGGATAATTATATTTCACACGCTGACCGTCAAGAGACTATTTTCAAAAAAGTGTATTTTCTTTCGCGAAAAATGGCACAATATTACAAATGGAGATTAATCTCAAAGTATAAACTTGCTCCAAAAACACTTTTGGATGTAGGTGCGGGAGTTGGTCATTTTGTTCGTTCTGCTGAACGCCGAAATTGGAAAGCCAATGGTATAGAGATCAGCGCCAAAGCAAGGTCTGTTGCAAATTCAAAACACCCAAATTCTGTGTTTCCTGTGTCACACACAAAAAACTTGTCCAATAACAGTCAGACCATTATTACACTATGGCATGTTCTGGAACATATACCAAATCTCGATGAGCAAGTACAGGAATTAAAGCGTCTTTTACACCAAAAAGGTCGGCTTATAGTGGCAGTGCCAAATTACAACAGTTTTGATGCTAAATATTTTGGATCTTTTTGGGCCGCTTATGATGTGCCCCGTCATCTGTGGCATTTTTCACGGCAATCCATGACAAGTTTTTTTGAGGACCATCACATGGTTGTTGAATCGGTTCACCCGATGTGGCTCGACTCTTTTTATGTTAGTTTATTGTCCACCAAAAATAAATCTGGTAAAATGAAAATTTTAAAAGGTCTTTGGATTGGTTTACTATCAAACCTTAAAGCCATCCGTACTAAAGAGTTTTCGTCTTTGATTTTTGTTATAAAACATAAAAAGGCCACGTTTTAGCGGATTTAAGAGGTTTTCCCGACACGTTTAGTGTATCACCCGCGTCTTAATTTATAACTTCGAAAAAGCGCGTTAATAGGGCTTTAAATTAATAGATGTGTCTTATTAATAAGTTAAAAACAATAGTTTTTAATTATTCTGGGGTAAATGCAATAAGCGGGTTAGTTTTATGGAAAGATCTATAAGAACAATCTTTCCGTTTGCATTCCTCTCAATATGAAAAATAGATTTTTGTATTTCACTACAGATGTCTTCGATGTTATGCCCGCCAATAAATTTAGAAAATTTTTGAAGAGAAAATGATTCTTCATGAATCTTCAAATGAACAAAATTAGAAACCCCATAGTTTAGCAAAAGCGCCTGTCTAAAGGCCTCTGAACTATATGTTAAAAATTGTTTTACAGATTCCCGGCCTAGCTTTGACACCTTATCGCTCCAGTTCATTAGGGTGTTGACAGCATTTTTTTTGGATTTTGCTTGGAATGCTGTTCTCACCCATTCAATAAATAATTGTTCATATAATAAATCATTTTCATTATTAGTGAGAAAATTCAGCGCCGTTTGGAGGTTACCCTCAGAGGATTTTGCAATTTTATTTGCATGAGCCGCTTCAACACCGTGTTTTATTATAACCTCACTAATATCTTCCGGAGGAATTGGCTTTGTTGTAATAATTTGACAGCGAGACTGAATGGTTTTTAGCAACACATCGTGCTGTTCTGTTATTAATAATATTGTTGTTTTTGGGTTGGGTTCTTCAATCCATTTGAGTAGCTTGTTAGCACAAGAGTTTGTCATTTTTTCGGCATGCCAAATAATAAGGACTTTGGATTGACCAGAGAAAGATTTCAAAGCCAAAGTTTTTAATATTACCTGGGCTTCATCCACTGTAATCACCCCCTGCTTGTTCCCTGCTTCGATAAAATCTAACCAATCAGTCAAGTCACCATAGGGGTGTTTATTAACAAAAGATTTGAATTCAGACATATAATCCTTGGAAAGTGATGAGTTGCCACTACTGCCTTTTTTTACAACTGGAAAGAAGTAGTGAATGTCTGGGTGATTCAACGGGTCTATGAAGCTGTTTGAGTTTGCGTCAAACCGCATCAAGTACTCGGCATAAGAAATCGCTATTTGGAGTGTTCCATACCCATCCAATCCAGAAAAAGCAATGGCATGTGGACGTCTTCCAGACTCGATATTTTGCATCAAATGTGTTTTTATAGACTGTTGTCCTATAACGTCTTCAAATGTCATTTGACAAATATAATAGATAAAATGAACAGCATCACATTGCGGGATAAAATAATACCCTTCTAAAATCTTCCAAAACCTGTTTGATGACCTAAATAAATATGTACCTTTGAACTTTAAAAATTCACCCAACAAAGTACCTTTATGAAATCGATAGATACCATAAATTTTAAAGGCCAAAAAGTATTAATCAGAGTTGATTTTAATGTGCCTTTAGATGGAAATTTTAATGTCACAGATGATACAAGAATACAGTCGGCAAAACCCACGATATTAAAAGTATTAGAGGATGGAGGAAGTTGTGTTTTAATGTCGCATTTGGGGCGACCAAAAGGAAGAGATACTCAGTTTTCTTTGAAGCATATTGTATCAAAAATTGAAGATATAATCGGCGTTTCAGTTATTTTTTCCGACAATTGTGTTGGGGATCTGGCCAAAGATTTAGCTCAGAACCTTCAACCTGGTCAAGTTTTATTATTAGAAAATTTACGCTTTCATAAGGAGGAGAAAATAGGCGATTTAACCTTTGCTAACCAATTGTCGCAGCTGGCAGATTTTTATATTAATGATGCCTTTGGAACCGCCCATCGTGCACACGCATCGACAACAACTGTAGCACAATTTTTTCATAACAAAAAGTGTTTTGGCTACTTGCTGGCCAAAGAAATAGAGAGTATAGATAAGGTCATGAGCTCTGGAGAAAAGCCGGTCCTGGCCATTCTTGGCGGCGCAAAAGTTTCTTCAAAAATCACAATCATTGAAAATATTTTAGATAAAATCGATCACCTTATTGTTGGCGGTGGAATGTCCTTCACATTTATTAAAGCACAAGGCGGCCAAATTGGAGACTCGATTTGCGAAGACGATAAACTAAATTTAGCCTTAGAGATATTAGACAAAGCCAAGCAAAAAGGCGTGTCCATTCATTTACCTACCGACGTTCTAGCGACAAACGATTTTAGCAATACAGCTCCAACTCAAGTGCATGATATTTATACAATTCCTGATGGATGGCAGGGGTTGGACTGTGGCCCTAGGAGTCAAGCTCATTTTAATGATATAGTTCAGCAAAGCAAAACCATTTTGTGGAATGGACCTTTAGGAGTGTTTGAAATGGAGACATTTTCAAAGGGTACAATTGCGTTGGGACACTCTATTTCTGAGGCCACAGCAAAGGGCGCCTTTTCACTTGTTGGAGGAGGAGATTCAGTTGCAGCGGTTAAGCGATTTGGATTTGAAAACAAAGTCAGCTACGTTAGTACAGGTGGTGGCGCCATGTTGGAAAGTCTTGAAGGCCAAACACTTCCAGGCATCGCAGCAATGTTAGCAAATTAAAGCTACTATGAGAGCAATTTTTCTTGCCGTTTTTTTCAACTTCAGTTGGGGTTATACTCAAACAACCGACTCCATACAAAAGCTTGTAAACGACAACACCCATACAACCTCTCAGCGGTTTAAAATACCAGCGGCATTAGATTCTCTGTGGCAAAGGGAGTTTTTAAGTTTTCCAGTCGTAGACAGCATCAATCCTATTAGCATAAAAAACCCTGCACCCGAGATGCTACTTTCCACAGAAACGTTAAAAGACCGATTGAAAATTTTAAACTCTAAAACCCCAATTCAAATAGAATACAGCCCGGTTCTAGAACGAACCATTCAATCCTATTTAACGAACAGAAGAGGTGCATTTGAATACCTTATAGCTCTTAGCAACTATTATTTCCCATTGTTTGAAGAGATTTTTGACAGAGAAGGAGTTCCACTGGAGGTTAAATATTTAGCTGTTGTAGAATCCATGTTAAAACCAAGCGCCAAATCCCCCGTAGGCGCAACAGGGTTATGGCAATTTATGTTTTCTACAGCTAAACATTACAATCTTGAAGTGAGTAGTTATGTAGATGAGCGATGTGACCCTTTGCGGGCAACTGTAGCAGCCGCTAAATATTTATCTAGATTATATGCTATTTTTGGCGATTGGAATCTAGCTATGGCAGCCTACAATTCTGGCCCAGGGAATGTGACTAAAGCCATGCGACGTTCAGGAGGGCATACTAATTATTGGAATATTAGACCATTTTTACCTAAAGAAACGGCAGATTATATTCCTAGATTCTTAGCAACAATGTATATGTTTGAATTTGCCAGCAATCATGGCTTACGGGCAAAAACATCTCAATTTCATCTATCAAAAACCGATACGGTCTCAGTAAAAGAAATGATAAGCTTTGACCATATCCAACAAATTCTAAATGTCGATTTAAAAACCATAAAGTTTTTAAACCCATCGTACAAGCTTGGTATCATTCCGGCTATTGACAGTCGAGATTATAAACTAAGATTACCTATCGAGATGATTGGTCCATTTGTGGCCCAAGAGAGTCAAATCTATTCTTTTGCCCAGCAAGAATTCCAAAATACAGAAAAACCACTGCCCAAATTTTTTAAAATGGACTCAAAGATCAGATATAATATACAATCAGGGGACTATTTAGGGAAAATCGCCAAGAAATTTAAAGTAAGAGTGAGTGACATTAAGCGTTGGAATAACATGAAAACAGATAATCTCAGAGCAGGACAAAGAATTACTATTTTTACCAGAAACTTAGACTATCAACCAGATACTGAAGCCCCACTCGAACAGGATTCTAAAAGAGTTTATGTCGTTCAAAAAGGAGACTCGCTTTGGAGTATATCCCAAAAATTTTCGGGTGTTTCTGTCGAAAATTTAAAAAAGTGGAACGGTATTAGTGGTGTAAAACTGCAACCCGGAATGAGATTAGTCATTTCAAAATAAGCAATTATGAGAGTATTATTTTTTATGGTTTTCTTTTTGGTAATCGGATGTAAAGAAACCAACAAAAAACAACCGATTAAATTCACATCTTCAGGGAATATTAATAACCTATTGGTAGTAGTAGATAATGAGCTTTGGAGCGGTCGAGTTGGAGAGGCAGTCCGTGATTATATAGGTGGTGAAATTTATGGCCTTCCTCAGGTTGAGCCGCATTTTGATTTGCGTCAGGTTCCCGATGAGGTTTTTTCTGATTTTGTACGCCGAAATAGAATCGTTTTAAGAGTGAGACTTGCTAAAGACAATAACGTAAAATACTACACTGACCCCTATGCAACCCCTCAAAAAATGGCTGTTGTAAGTGGCCGTTCGAGAGAGGAATTGATTCAACAAATAGAGCAAAACGCAAGCACGATTATTTCAACCATTAAAGCCACGGAGTTTATAGAGAGACAACGTAGAATCAATAAATCTTTATTTAACGCCAATCCCATTGAAGAGATCTTAAATATTACAGTAAGATTTCCATCTGCCTACCGCATTGCCAAGTCTGATGAGAATTTTTTTTGGATCCGAAGGGACACCAAAACAGGAAGTTTGAATCTCTTACTTTATAGCCTGCCTTTTCAGAAATTTGATTCTACAGCTTCATTTTCTGAGTTTGTTATTTCAACTAGAGATTCCATAGCAAAACAATACATCCCTGGCCCTATCGAGGGTAATTATATGCAAACAGAAACAGCTTATACGCCTTTTTTTGTTGAGACAAATTTATTTGGACAGAAGGCTCTAGAAACCCGTAGTTTATGGAACGTAGAGGGCGCTTTTATGTCTGGACCTTTTGTTAATTATTGCTTTATAGAAGAGCCCAACCAACGCCTTTTTGTTGCAGAGGGGTTCGTTTATTCTCCCTCGCAAAGGAAGAGGGATTATATGTTTGAACTCGAAACAATAATTCGATCAATTTCCTTTAAATAAAAAATCCTAGAAAACTCTAGGATTATAGTCTTATTTTTGTTCCGATTTATTTTGATCTTCATCGTCGTCTTTACTGGCTTTTTTGAATTCCTTGATTCCGCCTCCTAGCCCTCTCATCAACTCAGGGATTTTTTTCCCACCAAAAAGCAATAAAACTGCCAAAACAATTAAAACGATTTGCATAGGTCCTAGCGCCAAAGGTAACAGTTGTGTAGTCATGTTATTTTTGTTTTATAAAACAAAGTTAAGAATAATCCCTTAATTACAACACGAATTTAAACTTTAGACTAGAATATCTCAAACAGTCCCTTTATTTTTATTTAATTTTGTGCTGATGGTTGTAAAAAAATCCAACAAAGGGAAATTAAAGAAAAAGCTGCTGAGCCAGTATAGGTTGGTTGTGTTAAATGAAGATACGTTCCAGGAACGGTTTGCGATTAAGTTAACACGTTTGAATGTCTTTCTTTTTGGAACAGTCATTGCTATTGTATTAATTTTGATCACGACTGTTTTAATTGCTTTCACCCCGCTTCGTGAATACATCCCTGGATATACCTCTCCGCTACTTCAAAAACGTGCAATAGCCTTAGAAAAAAAGACGGATTCATTGTATCAAATGGCCGTACTAAACGACCGTTATATCGCTTCAATAAAAAGCGCCTTGAGCGGGGAAACTTCTTTTGAATCTATTAACAAGGATTCCATATTTGACAGTGTCGAAGCCGAAATACCTTTGTCTGGACTAATTCCTTCAAAAGAAGACTCATTGTTGAGAGAAAAGGTAGAAAAAGAAGACAAATACAATTTGTTTGAATCTGCCCGATCGGTCAAAAATTTTGTTTTCTTTCCACCAGTTAATGGCGTTGTTAGCTCAGGTTTTGACGCCACAATACAGCATTACGCGGTTGATATTGTCGTACCACAAAACACACCAGTAAAAGCTGCTGCAGACGGAAGAGTTGTTTTGGCCTCATGGACATCAGATTCTGGATATGTTATGGTAATTGACCATGGTAACCAACTGCTATCGGTTTATAAACACAACGCTTCATTGACAAAGGAGCAGGGCGATTTCGTCAAAGCAAGAGAAGTGATTGCAAGGTCAGGCTCTACAGGAGAATTAAGCACGGGGCCACACCTACATTTTGAGCTTTGGAATGACGGATCTCCAATAGATCCTACAACATTCATTGAATTTTAACCTATTAGGAATGAGATCTATAAAATCATATTTAGCGAAATTGTTTGCGGCTAGGATTGCTCGAAAGATTCAATTCTGGGCCTCAAAACCCATTGAGACGCAAGACCAGGTTTTTAAGTCGTTAATCCAATCGGCTAAACACACCCAATTTGGTCAAGACCACGACTTTAATACGATAAAGAACCATTCAGATTTTGTCCGTCAAGTTCCCATTCGAGATTACGAAGGAATAAAGTCCTATATTGATCAAATTATTGGCGGAGCATCAAACATTCTTTGGAAAGGAAAGCCATTATATTTTGCCAAAACATCTGGAACAACTTCCGGCGTTAAATTTATTCCAATCACTGCAGAATCAATCAAAGATCAGGTCGAAGCCTCTAGGAATGCGATTTTATTGTATATCAATGAAACAGGAAATTCAGATTTTGTAGATGGAAAATGGATTTTTTTGCAAGGAAGCCCAAAATTGAAGGAGACCAACGGCATAAGAACAGGTCGTCTTTCTGGCATATCTGCGCATTATGTCCCCTCTTATTTGCTCAACAATAGAATGCCAAGCTGGGAAGCGAACTGCATCGAAGACTGGGAGACTAAAGTTGATGCCATTGTAGAAGAAACCCTCTCTGAAAACATGACAGCGATTGCCGGTATACCCTCTTGGGTTCAAATGTATTTTGAAAAATTGACCGAAAGACGACACCAAAAAGTAGGCGAGATATTTAAAAACTTTAATTTATTCATTTATGGCGGGGTCAATTTTGAACCCTATCGCAATAAATTTGAAACTTTAATAGGTAGAAAAGTAGACAGCGTGGAACTTTATCCGGCAAGTGAAGGATTTTTTGCGTTTCAGGACCAACAAGACCACAAAGGGTTGTTATTGCAGTTGGACTCGGGAATTTTTTACGAATTCGTCGAAGCCTCTAGTTTTTTTGATGAAAATCCAGTACGATTGACCCTAAAAGATGTCAAAGTTGGCGTGAATTACGTCATTATTATTTCCACTAATGCTGGGCTTTGGGCTTACAACATTGGAGATACCGTTCAGTTTACTTCTATTAAGCCTTACAGAATTATTGTTAGTGGTCGTATCAAGCATTTCATTTCAGCTTTTGGAGAACATGTTATTGCAAAAGAGGTAGATCAAGCCTTAATTAAAGCCTTGGATGAAACTGATATAAGCGTATCCGAATACTCTGTGGCACCACAAATTAATCCCAGTACAGGGCTACCCTACCACGAGTGGCTTATTGAATTTGACAACCCCCCTGAAAATCTACAGCAACTGGCAGAGGCTATTGATGTAGAAATGCAAAATCAAAACAGTTATTATTTAGATCTGATTAAAGGAAAAATCCTTCGGCCCCTTATAATAACAAGAGTCCAAAACGGAGGATTTAAAAGCTATATGAAAACAATAGGAAAATTAGGGGGACAAAACAAGACACCAAGGTTATCCAATGACCGAAAAATTGCAGATTATTTACATCACAACAATCTTATCAAATAATGTATATTTGGCATTAGTATGGTAAAATCAACAGCAAAACCACTAAATCGAACTAGAGCACAAGAAAGCTCTCATGCTATTCAGCGTATGTATATAACCATGCGCCATTTGTTTAGTAGAGGATTTTATAAGCCTATGGGTATTTCTGGTGAAAGCTTGCGTCAGTCACTGTTATCCCTCAGTCCAGAGATTTACGGTACCATCGGAGACGACAAAGCAGAGCTTGAAGGCTTACTTTACGTTATCGATAGATTGCCAATCGGAATAGAGGAGTGCACACACATTAATTTAACTAGTGCAGAGGGGTTCTCAGGATCACATTTTCAAGTCATTATACCAGCCAAACGGCGCAGAAACTGCTATCGAATAGATTTTGAGCAAATGAATATTGAGATTACCCGAGGACGATCGGAGATTTATGATATTTTGACTCATCTTACGTTTCTATACATAGAGTCTCATAAAATAGCCAATCAGGTTCTCATAGGCGACAGTGGTAAGACAACACGGGATTGGCAAAAACTTGAAAAAGCAGCCTTGTTGTCCAAAAAGTTAAGCCAAAAAGATCAGGAAATTGCGGTAACACATACTGCAAATATTCTTGGCCGAACATTTCAGGAGATTCAATCGGTATATGATGCATTTGCAACAGATCAATCTCCGGATCGTTTTTTGAAATTGATTTATTGGCTAGGGAAACGTGCCATTTATGAATTGATTGATAATAATAAGCGAATTGTAACTTTCAGTCCGGTCTTGAGAGAACGTCTAGGGCATCATATTCATGGGGAGAAATGGGCCTATACCATCAAAACAACCTTGTTGGATAACCAACTCATTCACAGGCCTATTCATATCATATCAGCCAATCTCCACAGCGTAATGAACACCCTTTATGCCCCAAAAGCGCTTAAAGTGAAACAAGGATTGGATATTTTTGATGTATATGAGCAATTAAGCGAAAGTACAGATTCCAAAATGCGCAATAAAATTAAGCGTTTGGCGTTAAAAGAAGGCATGCACTACATCGAAGACAAATCTGGGACCAACATTGATGTTCAAATTATAGATACAGCCCAGATTGATTTTAAATATAACACCGTTTTATCAGCCTTAAAGTCTGAAGATAATGCCCCAGTAATTGTTGTTATGGATTATGCGTTTGGAGAACAAGCTTATGAAACAATTGACGAGCTGTTAAAGCCTTTCAAAACACCATCTCAAACCTACTTTTTGAATGTAGATTCTGTGTCAGTTATGGGCAAGGCAGGAATTCTAGGTGGCTGCAAAGGAGACATCATGATACCCTCTGCACATATATTTGAAGGGACTGCTGATAATTACCCCTTTGACAACGAATTAAAAAAAGAAGATTTTCACGATTTAGATTTAGAGGTTTACCAAGGCTCAATGGTGACGGTCCTGGGAACGTCTTTACAAAACAGAGAATTACTAAAGTTTTTTCACGAATCGACTTGGGATGTTATAGGCTTGGAAATGGAAGGGGTACATTACCAAAAAGCTATTCAAGCGGCGTCCAAAATTCGCCATAGTATTTCGTCTAAAGTCAAAGTCCGATATGCCTATTATGCCAGTGATAACCCGCTTGAAACGGGCAGTACATTGGCTTCTGGGGGGTTGGGCTTAACAGGCGTAAAACCTACTTATGCTATTACACATCAAATTTTAAAACAAATTTTAAATTAATACTACAAAATGAGTACTAACAACACCACACCTCCATCTGAAGAAGTTGATTTGGGTCAACTATTTAAAATGATTGGCAACGCGTTTAGTCGCCTTTTTAACTTTGTCGGATCTATTTTCAAGCAATTGTTTTTAGCGTTTGTTTGGGTTGTCTTTTTTTTTAAAAAAAGAGCCCTTATTTTAGGGTCTGCATTGGTTGCGGGATTAATTTTAGGGGTCGTTTTGGAGCAAACCACGCCTCCTTCTTACAAGTCAAGAATTACGTTGAAGCAAAACTACCCAACAGGAGAAAACCTATATGGCTCTGTTGATTATTACAATGGACTTATTCGGGATAAAGATTATAATATTCTTAGCCAAATCTTAGGATTGAATCAAGTTACCACAGAAACGATAACGGGTTTTGAAATAGAGCCTGTTTTAACGGAAAACGATAAACTTATTATGTTTGATCAGTACATTAGAGGATTGGACTCTTTAGCTGCTTCGAAGATTGAGTATGAAGATTATGTTGACAATATTGAAGCGTACAAGCATGCTATGCAGCGCATCTCGATTTTTTCTGAAAATAGAGTTAATTTCAAAAATGTTTTTGATAATATCATTGATAATATCAACACCAACCCCTTTTTTGTTAACGAGCGAGACAAAGAATTAACACAACTAAATCAACAAAAGGCTGCCCTAGAGCGCTCTTTAGCACAATCAGATTCTTTACAAAATACATATAAGCGCGTATTGGAACAGCAAATGGACAATAAAACCAGTTCAGAAATAGGGATTACGTTTGAAGGCAATAATGATAAAAATAAAACTCGAGAATATGACCTTTATAAAAATGATGTTGAGTTACGAAGAGAAATTGTCAAAATCGATAGGAGGCTTAAGGATAGAGCAAATATTGTAGAAATCATTTCAAGCAAACAAGACAATGGATTTATTGATAAAGGGAAAGAGCTACTAGGGGTAACGACACCTACCAAGCTATATTATACGATTGTTTTTACACTATTTAGTTTAATTATATTACTTGGACTAGAGTTTTTCCGCTTTCTTGAACGTTATAAACCAGAATAATTAACCACGGAAAATAGTTGTATTTACAAACAATGAAGTTAACCCAAACTCCACTGCAGGGATGTATTGTAATAGAACCGACAGTGTTTTCAGATAATCGCGGGGCTTTTCAAGAGACTTATCGAAAGCAACAACTTGATCAACTTCTAGGTTATGCTGTAAGCTTTGTTCAAGACAACCAATCATTCTCAAAGAAAGGCGTATTAAGGGGACTGCACTTTCAGAAAGGAGAGTTTGCCCAAGCCAAATTGGTTCGTGTTATTCAAGGCAAAGTATTAGATGTGGCGGTAGATATACGGCAGAACTCCCCTACTTTTGGTCAATACCATTCCGTTGAACTGTCTTCAGACAATAATAAACAGCTGTTTGTACCAAGAGGGTTTGCTCATGGTTTTGTGGTGTTGAGCGACACGGCAACTTTGTCGTATAAATGTGATAACTATTACAATAAAGAGGCTGAAGGCGGAATTGTTTTTAACGACCCAGAACTTGATATTGATTGGGGGGCACCCTCAGTCCGTCTCATAATATCTGAAAAGGATTTAAACCTTCCTCAACTAAAAGCTTTAACGGTATGATAAAAGTATTGGTTACAGGCGGGAATGGACAGCTGGGTCAGTGTCTCCAAGATGTGGCAAAACATCAAAAGGAACTTGAGTTTGATTTCCAAGACCTCCCAAGCTTAGATATTACTGATTCGAGTCAAGTTGAATTATATTTCTCTAAAAACCAATTTGATTACTGTATTAATTGTGCCGCATATACCGCAGTAGATTTAGCAGAAACACAATCAGAGTTGGCCTATGCCGTTAATGCCAAAGGCGTTAAAATCTTAGCGCAGCTTTGTCACCACCATCAAGTTACATTAATTCACATATCAACGGATTTTGTGTTCGATGGTCAAAAAAAAATGCCCTATACAGAACAAGACATCGCTAACCCATTGGGAGTGTATGGTTCGAGTAAATTACAGGGCGAGCAACATATTCAGGAAATAATAAACCAATATTTTATTATAAGAACATCGTGGTTGTATTCAGAATATGGAAATAATTTTTTAAAGACGATGCTCAAATTATCTGAAACAATGGGTGAAATTAACGTTGTTTCAGACCAAATAGGAAGTCCTACTTATGCCAGGGATTTAGCTAAAGCTTTGATTAAAATAATCTTATCTTCGTCTACAAATTATGGCGTTTACCATTACAGTAATTCAGGCGCTATTTCTTGGCATGATTTTGCGGTTGAGATTTTTAAGCAGTTTGGCAAAAAGACATACGTCAAGCCAATCAAA
The DNA here is from genome assembly GCA_049889395.1 of Flavobacteriaceae bacterium. GTDB lineage: Bacteria > Bacteroidota > Bacteroidia > Flavobacteriales > Flavobacteriaceae > UBA3537. Next base: position 2,105 of record JBMHDM010000036.1, on the reverse strand, counting down.
ACAAAGGACTATCCAACTGCAGCCAAGCGCCCAGAGTATAGTGTTTTGGACACAAAAAAAATTGAATCAGAATTCCAAATTACAACGTCTTTCTGGAAAAATAGATTAAAGACAATAGCACCCTAAGATGATAAAAAACCTAATTATATTTGGCACACGACCAGAGGCGATTAAAATGGCCCCTTTAGTAAAGGAGTTTCTAAAATATCCAGAAATTTTTGATACAAAAATATGTGTTACAGCTCAACATAGAGAAATGTTAGATCAAGTTCTTGAGTTTTTTGAGATAAAACCAGACTTTGACCTTAATCTAATGAAGCCCAATCAGAACTTGTACACACTTACGTCCTCAATATTATTAGAATTACAGCCCATTTTAGAGAGCTTTAACCCGGAATATATTTATGTACATGGTGATACTACGACCACTATGGCTTCAAGCTTAGCAGCATTTTACGCTGGGGCAAAAGTTTGTCATGTAGAGGCAGGGCTTCGTACGTTTGATGTGCTATCGCCTTTTCCTGAAGAAATGAACAGAACATTTACAGGAGTAATCACAAATATTCATTTTTGTCCTACAGAGACTTCCAAAAATAATTTAATACTTGAAAACAAGCCTAATGACAGTATCATTGTTACTGGAAACACAGTTATTGATGCACTAATGTTCAGTGTAGATAAAGTTAAGCGTATAAATTACCACGACCCAGAAATAGAAAAGCTAAAGGCGATATTAGATTTAGAAAAAAAGCTCATATTGGTTACAGGACATAGAAGAGAAAATCATGGAGACGGTTTTGTTAGAATATGTGAAGCATTAAAAGAGATTGCTTTAAACAATCCAAAAGCTCAAATAATTTATCCAGTTCATTTAAACCCAAATGTTCAAGGTCCAGTTTACAAACTCTTGAGTGAGATTAACAATATCCAATTAATTACCCCACTTTCATATCCTGCTTTTGTGTGGTTGATGGAAAAATCGTATTTGATAATCACAGATAGTGGAGGTATTCAAGAGGAGGCTCCAAGCTTGGGGAAGCCGGTTTTAGTTATGCGTGATACTACTGAGCGACCAGAAGCTGTTGATTCAGGAACATCTATCTTGGTAGGCACGAACAAAGATAAAATCGTTAAAGAAACAAATAAACTGTTAAGCAATACGGTTACATACAGAAAGATGTCGAAACTACACAATCCTTATGGAGATGGAACGGCATCTCAAAAAATAGTTAATTATATTAAGTCAAAAATTAAACGCTAATAATGAAAACAAAACCAGAAGTTGTAATGATTGGGCTTGGTTATATTGGTCTACCTACTGCCGCACTAATTTCGAGCAATCATACTTTTGTTCATGGCGTAGATATCAATCAAAAAGTAGTTGACACCATTAACAGGGGTCAAATACATATTGTTGAACCTGACCTTGAAAACACAGTTTTTAATGCAGTTCAAAAGGGGTATTTAGTTGCAGATGTCGTGCCGGTAGAGGCAAACACATATATTATTGTAGTGCCCACTCCTTTCAAAGGGGATAATGAACCCGATATATCATTTGTTAAAGCCGCAACAAAAAGTATTATTCCATTGCTTAAAGCAGGCGATTTATATGTTATTGAGTCAACATCACCAGTTGGAACTACTGAAAAGATGATGGATTATATCTACAGTAAAAGGCCAGAGCTTCGAGATTTAATTTATATTGCCTATTGTCCTGAGCGTGTATTACCTGGAAATGTTATGTATGAACTTGTTAACAACGACAGAGTTATTGGGGGTGTTAACGATAAATCAACACAAAAAGCGAAAGCTTTTTATAGCAAATATGTGAACGCTGAATTGCATGAAACAAATGCACGAACTGCAGAAATGTGTAAGCTAGTAGAAAATTCTTCTAGGGATGTTCAGATTGCTTTTGCCAACGAGCTGTCATTAATTTGTGATAAAGCAAATATCAATGTTTGGGAGCTTATAACATTAGCCAACAAACATCCGAGGGTGAACATTCTTAATCCAGGTTGTGGTGTAGGCGGGCATTGCATTGCTGTTGACCCTTATTTTATAGTTTCGGACTATCCCAAAGAATCGAAAATTATTGGAACTGC
>JBMHDM010000035.1:0-7598 GCA_049889395.1 Flavobacteriaceae bacterium | reverse complement strand
AGCGGAAAGTTTGCAACCTGAAGTTGATAAGCGAATACGGTACGGATTTCTTTTTCGAACTGGAATTAATCAAAGCGATGTGGTGGGTAGTCCACAATTTCCATTTTATATTTTTTCTGCTTATGCTGAAAAACAATTTAGCCGCAAGAGCATAATGACGCTTGGCACAGAGTACTTTAACTCAAAATTTTTAAAAGAATATATTTTTTATCAAAGTGTGGCATATCCAGATTCTAATGTTGGATCTAATAAAGATTACAAAAGAGTTGGCATTTATGTGGGCCACGAATTGCTTTTTGGGAGATTTTCATTACAAACCCAGTTGGGTTACTACATTTACGCCCCCTTTGATTTTGAGGGGAAGATCTACAATAGAATTGGGGTGAAACACTATGTGACATCTAATTGGTTCGTGAGCACCAGTTTAAAATCCCATGCCGCTAAGGCTGAAGCTTTGGAATTTAGTATAGGAGTTAGATTATGAAGAAATATTTATTATTTGTTTCGATATTTGGCTTATTGTCTTGTTCTAAAGACAAAGTACCAGATTGTATTCAAAGCGCAGGGTCTTTGGTTGTCGCCAATTATACGATAGATAGTTTTGATAAAATTTTAGTCAATGAAAATATAGAATTGACTATTACTCAAGGGGCAGAGTATCAGCTCAGAATCGAAGCAGGAGAACATTTAATTTCAGATGTAAATTACACCATTGATAATGGCTTATTGACCTTAACCGATAATAACAGCTGCAATTGGGTTCGGCGGTACAATCCCACTAAAATTTTTGTAACCACGCCCACTCTCCGCGAAATTCGAAGTAATACACAATATGTGATTAAATCCTCTGGAACATTAACTTTTGCTAAGCTGAATTTAATATCTGAGAATTTTAACCTTGATAATATAAGTTCAGGAGACTTTGATTTACAAATTCACAATCAAAATTTAAGTATTGTTTCCAATAACTTATCTCAATTCTATCTTTCTGGATCGACAGATACTCTTTTTGTTGGCTTTTATGCCGGTACTACAGGATTTTTTGGCGCAAATTTAGAAGCCAATCACATTAATATTTTCCATAGGAGTAGTCATGACATGGTAGTCCATCCTAAAGAATCACTTACTGGGGAACTTCGCAGCACAGGCGATTTGATATCTGTCTACGCCCCGGAAGATGTTAACGTCCAAGAATTGTATACTGGGAAATTAATTTTTTTGGACTAATTGAAAGGAATTTAATTAGGAGAAGAAAAATTATAAATTATGCAATGGAAGTTTAATTTTTTTCAGAAATACAGAAAACTCAAACTAAAACTTAAAAAAAAACACCATGAATTTTGTTTTGGAAAAAAAATATATACTTTAGCATTTGATTTAAGTACAGATGTTAAACGCAAATTATACATTTTATAACTGGTATTATTTCTTATATTATAAGAAGATCGAGATGCTACATGTATAATTTAGCTATACAATTTAATTTAGGTCTCGATGTTAACATCGAGATTTTTTTTTATGAGAAAAAAAGTTGCCATACAAGGAATTCAAGGGTCGTTTCATCATTTGGTGGTTCAAAATTATTTTGAAACAGCTGTTGAAATTCAACCCTTTTTGACATTCAATGCTGTTGTGCAGAATCTAACTTCAAAAAAAGTTGACGTTGCAGTAATGGCGATTGAAAATTCCATTGCCGGATCTATTATCCCCAATTATGCGCTTATCGATGCGAATCATTTACACATCACAGGAGAGCACTATTTGGACATTCAACACAACCTCATGGCACTTCCTGGGCAAAGCATCATGGATATTCATGAAGTACATTCTCATCCAATGGCTCTTTTACAGTGTCAAATATTTTTTGAGCAATATCCTCATATCAAGCTGGTTGAGGATACCGATACTGCGGGTGTCGCTCAGCGTATTCGGGAAGATCATTTGAAAGGGATAGCTGCGATTGCCAGTCATGCCGCGGCAGATATTTTTGGATTACATATTTTGGCTCATAGCATTCAAACCATTACACACAATGAAACACGTTTTGTAATTGTAGAGCGTCAATCGATTGGCTCAAAACAAATCAATAAAGCGTCTCTGAAATTTATGCTTGATCATAAACGAGGAAGTTTAGCTGCTATGCTCAATGTCATGAGTGATTGTAAGCTAAATTTGACTAAAATTCAATCTTTACCAAAAATAGACACACCTTGGAAATATGCCTTTTTTGTGGATGTAACCTTTGATTCTTATGATGATTACAACAAAGCTAAATCCATTATGACCATTATGGCCGAGGAGTTTAAAATTTTGGGCGAATATAAAAATGCCAAGCAATGAGCACCGTAGCCCAAAGAATTCATACTGTCAAGGAGTACTATTTTTCAAGAAAATTGAAAGAAGTACGCGCACTCATTGAAGAGGGCAGGCCTGTAATTAATTTAGGTATTGGGAGTCCAGATTTACCGCCTCCACCACAAGTTGTTAAAGCTTTAAATCAAAGTCTTTCACACCCTACAGCTCATAGATATCAGAGCTATCAAGGATTGCCCGAATTACGAGAGGCTATTTCAGGATTTTATCAAAACCATTATGGCGTCACATTAGACCCTGACTCAGAAATTCTTCCACTTATTGGTAGTAAAGAAGGGATTATGCATATTTCAATGGCTTATCTTAATGAGGGGGATGCCGTACTAATTCCCAACCCAGGCTATCCAACCTACAGTGCCGTTGCAAAACTTCTTGGAGCTACCCCATTATTTTATGATTTGAACCAAGAGTCACAGTGGCACCCCAACCTTAACAGCCTAGCTCAAAAAGATTTATCTAAAGTTAAATTAATGTGGATTAATTATCCGCATATGCCAACGGGTGCTCAAGCTTCAAAATCTCACATAAAGGCTTTAATTCAATTTGCAAAAGCACATGACATTTTACTTGTAAATGATAATCCTTATAGCTTCATTTTAAATGATAATCCTACTAGTATTTTCAATTTTGAAGGTGCCAAAGCAGTTTGTCTTGAACTCAATTCTTTGAGTAAAACATTTAACATGTCCGGTTGGAGAGTAGGAATGTTGTCTGGTGCAGCTCATCATATTAATAATGTCATTAAAGTAAAAAGCAATATGGACTCTGGAATGTTTTATGGGGTCCAAAAAGGCGCTATTGAAGCTTTGAAATTATCCAAAGACTGGTTTGCTCACTTGAACAGTATTTATGAAAAACGCCGCCATCTGGTTTGGAAATTGGCTACTCAGCTAAATTGTGAATTTGACACGGCTTCATGTGGTATGTTCGTTTGGGCGAAATTACCCAACGGAACCAAATCGGAACAATTTACAGACCAATTACTCTACGAGAAAAATATATTTATAGCACCAGGAACTATTTTTGGTTCCAACGGTAATGGCTACATTCGTTTTTCTCTTTGTGCTACAGAACAATCCATAAATGAAGCTATTAATCGTACACTATGAATAATATTTACATTATAGGCGTTGGACTCATAGGAGGAAGTTTTGCTTTAGATTATAAGGCTTTAAATCCAGATGTCATTATTTATGGTATAGACCAAAATGAATCTAATATAGCGACCGCTTTAAAATTAAATTTGATTCATAAAAAAGCTAATTTTTCAGATTTAGCAAAAGCAGATTTAGTAGTCTTAGCGATTCCTGTAAATGCCACATTAGAATTATTACCAAGCGTACTTGACATAGTCAATGATCAAGCCTTGGTGATAGATATGGGATCAACAAAATCAACCATATGTGAAGCGGTGAAAACTCATCCAAAGCGTAACCAATTTTTAGCCAATCACCCTATAGCTGGAACAGAATTCTCGGGACCAAACGCAGCACATAGCGGATTGTTTAAAAACAAAACCAATATCATTTGCGATATGGATCAAACCCGAACAGATTTAGTACTTAAGGCCACTTCAGTTTTTGAATCCTTTGGGATGAACATCCGATACATGAACGCAAAGGATCACGACAAGCATATTGCTTATGTGTCTCACTTGTCTCATATCAGCTCATTTATGTTGGGAAAAACTGTCATTGAAAAGGAAAAAAATGAACGTAACATTTTCGATATGGCAGGAAGTGGATTTGAATCTACTGTGCGATTAGCCAAAAGTTCTCCGGAAATGTGGACTCCCATTTTTGAACAAAATAAAACCAATGTTATTGAAACACTCGACGAATACATTCAAAATTTAAAACAATTTAAATCTTTGATGGAAAAAGAAGACTTTGACGGCATCAAAAACGAAATGAAAAATACCAATTATATTAAAACAATTTTAAAAGGAATTTCTTAAATCCAAAAATTATGGAAAACAGCAAAACATTACGAACCTGGCTAGATGACCTAAAATTGAGTCATCCGTTAGTCATCGCTGGGCCGTGCAGTGCAGAAACCGAAGATCAAGTGTTAAAAATAGCTCATGAGCTAAAAGACTCTGATGTCAGTTATTTTCGGGCTGGTATCTGGAAACCAAGAACACGACCCGGTAATTTTGAGGGGGTTGGCGCATTGGGGCTCAAGTGGCTTCAAAAAGTTAAAGCTGAAACTGGCCTTAAAACGGCAACAGAAGTCGCCAACCGTGCACACGTAGAATTAGCACTTGATCACGATATAGACTTGCTTTGGATTGGAGCTCGCTCTACAGTAAGTCCATTTATTGTGCAAGAAATTGCAGATGCTCTAGAAGGAACCGATAAAATCGTACTAATCAAAAACCCTGTTAATCCAGATTTATCCTTATGGCTAGGTGCCGTGGAGCGTTTGGCTTCTGCCAATATCAAGAAATTAGGTGTTATTCATCGCGGATTTTCAACGTATGAAAAAACGAAATATAGAAACAATCCAGAGTGGCAATTGGCCATTGAATTGCAACGCCGTTTTCCAGATTTGCCCTTAATTAATGATCCTTCACATATTACAGGAAAAAGAGACTTAGTGTTTGATATTTGTCAAACAGCTTTGGACTTAAATTTTGATGGATTAATGATAGAAACCCATCATGACCCCGACAATGCTTGGAGTGATGCTGCTCAACAAATTACGCCACAAACCCTAATTCAATACACTAAAGATTTAAAAATTCGTCAAGAAAGCACTACCGAAGCCGACTATACTAATAAACTTCAAAATCTTAGGGCACAAATTGATGTTACTGATAATTTGCTGCTTGAAACTTTAGGAAAACGGATGAAAGTAGCTGAAGCTATTGGAGTCCTAAAAAAGGAAAAAAATGTAGCTGTTTTGCAAAGCAAACGTTGGAATGAAATTCTAGGTAAAATGGTTCTAGAAGGAGAACAGCACAACCTCAGTGAAGAATTTATACTGAAGCTTTTTAAAGCGATACATCAAGAATCAATTAATCATCAAAAACAAGTTCTTGAGAGATAATTGAGGGATGCGAAAGCATCCTTTTTTTGATTTTAATAAAAACATTTGAAGTAAAAAGAAATTTGTTTCTTTGTGAAGATATAAAATTGTATGAATGATTGGAACTGTCTACAAATCTACAGGGAGTTGGTATTCTGTTAAAACTTCAGACGGTACTTTTTTTGATTGTCGTATAAAAGGCAAGTTTCGGATGGAGGGTATAAAAAGTACCAACCCGATTGCTGTGGGAGATGTAGTCCATTTTGAGCTAGAAACCCAAAATGACAACCAAACGGGCGTTATAAAAGCCATTAATCCACGTCAAAATTATATTGTAAGAAAATCGGTTAATCTATCCAAGCAAACCCATATTATTGCTAGTAATATTGATCTTGTTTTTCTATTAGTCACAATTGATAATCCACCAACATTTACGAGTTTTATAGATCGTTTTTTGGTCACTGCAGAGGCCTATGGTATCAAAGTTATTTTGGTATTTAACAAGATGGATGCCTATGGAGCAAATCCAAAAAACACTGTTGAAAATTTAACACAAATTTATTCCTCAATAGGATATGAATGCATCAAAATATCTGCCATAAAGGCCGAAAATTTAGGTCCCATAAAAAATATGATGAAAAATAAGACTAGTATGTTTTCTGGGCATTCTGGAATTGGAAAATCGACATTAGTCAATGCTATAGAGCCATCGTTGAATTTAAAAACAAAAGCGATTTCTGGAAGCCATCAGCAAGGCCAGCACACCACAACTTTTGCAGAAATGTTTGACTTGAGTTTTGGGGCTCGCATAATAGACACACCTGGTATCAAGGGCTTTGGTGTTGTAGATATAGAACCACATGAGTTGGATCAATATTTTCCTGAATTTTTTGCTTTAAAGCCTCAGTGTAAATTTCATAACTGTTTGCATGTACACGAACCCAAATGTGCTATAAAAACGGCGCTTGATAATAAGGAGATTGCGCCATCTAGATATCAATCTTACACTCAAATTTTAGATGGAGAAGACTCCATTTATAGAACCGATTCTTATAACCATCAATGAAAGCAGTCATTCAACGTGTTTCAGCTGCAAAAGTTAAAGTGGGCCAAGAAATTGTAGGTCAGATTGAATCTGGGCTATTAATTTTTCTGGGGATTGTTAAAGACGATACTCAAAACGATATGGACTGGTTGTGTAATAAAATATCAAACATCAGGATTTTTAATGATGATCAAGGAATAATGAATCTGTCGTTGAAAGAAACACAAGGTCAGGCCTTAGTTGTCAGTCAATTTACTCTCCATGCTTCAACCAAAAAGGGCAATCGTCCCAGCTACATCAAGGCCGCAAAACCATATATCGCGTTACCTTTGTACGAACAATTTGTTGAGCATTTACAAAGCGATTTAAACCAAACCATACAAACAGGAACCTTTGGAGCTGACATGAAAGTGGAGCTATTAAATGACGGCCCAGTAACCTTAATCATTGACACAAAAAACAGAGAATAAATCCATTTATTTGTGGCGTTAATATTTGATTTCCAAAAGACATTGACTAAATTAGATCTTTTAATAAAATGCAGCTATGAACCTTCAAAATGCACAACAAATTGTAGACGATTGGATTAAAACCCATGGCGTGCGATATTTTAATGAATTGACCAATATGGCTCAGCTTACTGAAGAGGTAGGAGAGGTCGCTAGAATTATTGCGAGGCGGTATGGTGAACAAAGCGAAAAAGAAAGCGATAAGACAAAAGATTTGGGAGAGGAATTAGCCGATGTTATTTTTGTTGTTCTATGTTTGGCCAATCAAACTGGCGTTGACTTACAAGCAGCATTTGACAAAAAATTATACCTAAAGACAAAGCGTGATCATGATCGTCACCACTCCAACACAAAGTTAAAATAAGGTGCAACTTTTTATCAATAAATCTAAAATAAACGTCTCCTCATCTCTCAAAATAACCGGCTCAAAAAGCGAGTCTAACAGAATATTGATGTTACAAGCGCTCTTTGAAGGATTGACCATCAAAAACTTGTCCAACTCTGATGATAGTACCCTGATGCGAGAAGCCATATGGTCTAAATCGGATGAGATTGATATCCACCACGCCGGCACAGCCATGCGATTTTTGACTGCTTTCTTTGCCACTAAAACTGGTAGAAAGACCACTCTTACGGGCTCA
>JBMHDM010000034.1:0-32440 GCA_049889395.1 Flavobacteriaceae bacterium | reverse complement strand
TCAAATTCTTTATAGGAATCTGATTTATTCTTACAGATCTCCCACATCAGCAACTTGACGACCTCTTCTCTGTGAAGTTTCATTTTTTCGACAAAAGTTTCCATGCATTTCAAGCGTTCTCCAACACGCATGGTAGGCCATAGACCTTGACCTCTTTTGAATGCTTTTTCGGCTGCATTTAAAGCCTCTAAAGCGTCTGGAGTTTCCATATCTGGTATTGATCCCAACAGTGTAGGAGCCATTTCACCTGAACCGTTGGGTGATTGTACGGTTGAAAAAACTTCAGTGGTATTTCCTTTCCATGTTTTTAATTCACCGTCCACAAGGTATCGGTCACATACATGGGGGGTTACTTGAACTTCCTTAGGAATTTCAGCAATTTTAGTAGTCATAATGTCTTCTTTTTCTTAGCGTTTTTAGATTAAAAATTGAAACAAATTTTGCTTTTCGTTCAAATAATCGAATTTGAAGTTATGGATTTTCATCCGTTCTACCAAAAGCGAAAAATCTGCTGCTTCCTTTAATTGGATTCCAACGACTGCTGGTGCATTCGTTCGGTAACTTTTTTTTGAAAACTCAAAATGTGTAATGTCATCATTGGGTCCCAAAATCTCCGTTACAAATTCTTTAAGTGCGCCTTCTCGTTGAGGAAAATCAATGAGAAAATAATGCTTTAAACTGGCGTAGAGTAGAGCGCGCTCACTAATTTCTGGCATTCTTAAAATGTCGTTATTCCCTCCACACAATAAAACTGCTATTCGCTTACCTTCAAGCTCATCTTGCATTTGTTCTAGTCCTGCAATGGCAAGTGCTCCAGCTGGTTCGGCTACTATACCTTCTTTGTTGTATAAGTCGAGTATGGTTTGACATATTTTCCCTTCATGTACAGTGATGACTTTTTCAAGAGATGATTTACAAATCTCGTAAGGAATAACTCCTACCTGACGCACAGCAGCGCCGTCTACAAAACGATCCATCTTCTTTAGCGCTATACGTTCTCCTGATACTAGGGCTTGTTGCATAGATGGTGCCCCTTTGGGCTCCACTCCTATGATTTTAGTTTTTGGAGAATGGGACTTCAATACTGTGGCGATTCCTGAAATCAAACCACCTCCTCCAACAGGTACAAAAATATAATCTAGAGGGGCGGACGTATGCTCTAGAATTTCAAGAGCAACCGTAGCTTGACCTTCGATAACTTCTTTATCATCAAAAGGATGAATAAAGGTTTTTCCCTCCTTTTTTGCAGCTTTTATGGCTTGCTTTTGACAGGCATCATAAGTATCACCAGTAAGGACTATTTCGACAAAGTCTTCGCCAAACATACGCACCTGAGTTACTTTTTGCTGTGGGGTCGTTGCGGGCATGTATACTGTACCTTGAATCTCCAATTTTTTACAGGAAAAAGCAAAGCCTTGAGCGTGGTTTCCTGCACTTGCACAAACAATTCCTTCTCCTCGCTCGGACTCGTTTAACGAACTGATTTTGTTGTAAGCCCCACGTATTTTAAATGAGCGAATTTGTTGTAAATCTTCACGTTTGATAAAAACAGAAGCGTTTGTCTTTGCTGACAAACGCTTGTTAAATTCCCAAGGAGTTTTTCTGATCACATTATTCAAACGCGATACAGCTTTTTGAACTCCTTCAAGTGAAGGCAGGTTTTTCACCCTATACTATTTTAGTCATTGCGGTCATGGAAGCGCGAAGTTCATAACCCACCATTTCTACTGGGTGGTAACGAATAATTTCGTTGATATCGATCAACTGCTTATTGTCAACCCCATTGTCATTAACTTGAAGTCCAGCACCGATCACATCAGTCTTAATCCCTTTCATAAAGTCAGTCAACATCGGTTTTGCAGCATGGTCAAATAAATAACAACCGTATTCTGCTGTATCAGAAATGATACGATTCATTTCAAATAATTTCTTTCTGGCTACAGTATTGGCAATTAATGGCAATTCATGTAAAGATTCATAATAGGCAGATTCTTCTTTGATTCCAGAGGCGACCATCGTATCGTATGCCAACTCTACACCAGCCCTAACAAAGGCTACCATAAGAACCCCCTTATCAAAATAATCTTGCTCAGGAATAGGATCAGAGGTTGCAGACGTTTTTTCGAATGCGGTTTCGCCCATTTCAGCTCGCCATGTTAGTAAGTTAATATCGTCATTGGCCCAGTCCTCCATCATCGTTTTGGAAAAGTGTCCAGACATGATGTCATCCATATGTTTTTTAAATAAAGGTGACATTATAGATTTTAGCTTTTCTGATAATTCAAAGGCTTTAATTTTGGCTGGATTTGACAGTCGATCCATCATGTTTGTGATCCCACCGTGTTTTAGCGCTTCAGTGATCGTCTCCCATCCATATTGAATTAACTTTGAGGCATAAGTTGGTTCTATCCCCTCCTCTACCATTTTATCAAAACATAAAATCGAAGCGGTTTGTAGAACGCCACAAAGTATAGTTTGTTCTCCCATTAAGTCACTTTTAACTTCTGCCACAAATGATGACTCCAAAACACCTGCTTTATGGCCTCCAGTCGCTACAGCATAGGCTTTTGCTTGTGCCCATCCCTTGCCTTCTGGGTCGTTTTCAGGGTGAACAGCTATTAGAGTTGGCACACCAAAACCTCTCAAATATTCCTCTCGAACCTCACTTCCAGGACACTTAGGTGCTACCATTATAACAGTTAAATCTTCTCTTATTTTTTTACCCTCCTCAACAATATTAAAGCCGTGAGAATAGGATAAAGTAGCGCCTTGTTTCATTAGTGGCATGATATTATCGACCACGTTTGAATGTTGTTTATCAGGGGTTAGATTCAAAACTAGATCTGCTGTTGGAATCAAATCGGAATATGTGCCGACTGTAAATTCATTTGATACAGCATTTTTGTAGGACTGTCTTTGATCTGTTATGGCTTGCTCTCTTAGTGCATAAGAAATATCTAAGCCAGAATCACGCATATTGAGACCCTGATTGAGTCCTTGAGCGCCACAGCCAACGATTACAATTTTTTTACCTTTTAAAGCTTCTACACCGCCTCCAAATTCAGAAATCTGCATAAATCTACATTTGGATAATTGATTTAATTTATGGGCTAATGAAAGTGTATTAAAGTAATTTGACATGATTTAGTTTTTTTTAGTTGTTAAATGCATCTAGTATTGTTGATATTTTCATCTCATCTTTGGTAACTGATATTCGACCAGAACGAACAAATTGCATGATGCCAAACGCACTCAGTTCTCTGTAAAGCATTTCGATTTCGTGTCTTCTTCCAGATTTTTCTAGTACAAAAAACTCACGATTAACAGTCACTATTCTAGCATCACTGTCTTTAATAATGTTTTGAATTTGTCTTTCTTCAAATAATAAATCTGATTTTATTTTAAACATACAAGATTCCAAGTAAATAGTTTCTTCATCCGTATGGTAAAAGGCTTTTATGACTTCAATTTGTTTTTCAATCTGTCCAATGATTTTTTTGACATTGTCTTCACTCATGTTGACTAATATGGTGAATCTTGAAACGCCTTCAATTTCAGACACCGAAATATTCATACTTTCAATGTTAATATGGCGACGTTGGAATATCGCTGAAATACGATTCAGTAGTCCGACATTATTTTCTGTATACACCGAAATAGTGTATTGATTAAGAGTTTGTTCCATCATTTTATTCTAATCTTATTTCTGATACAGATGCCCCTGAGGGAATCATCGGAAACACATTATCTTCTTTTTCTACACAGACTTCCAGGAAGAAAGGTTCTGTGCAAGCCATCATAGTCTCAACAGCTTTAGCCAAGTCTTCGCGTTTGGTTACCCGAATGGCTTGTATACTGTAACCCTTGGCAATAGTTACAAAATCAGGATTGGTCATAACCGTCGAAGCATAGCGCTTGTCAAAAAATAGTTGTTGCCATTGTCGAACCATCCCAAGGAAATCATTGTTTAAAACGACTATTTTAACTGCTGTTTTGGTTTGGAATATGGTTCCGAGCTCTTGAATTGTCATTTGGTAACCACCATCTCCAATAACTGCAATCACCTCACGATCTGGAGTGGCCATTTTGGCGCCAATGGCGGCTGGCAATGCAAATCCCATAGTTCCTAATCCTCCAGAAGTAATATTGCCACGAGTTTGACTGAATTTGGCATAACGACAGGCTATCATTTGATGTTGTCCGACATCAGAAACAATAGCGGCTTGTCCTTGACTTTGTCTGTTTATTTCTTTCATCACTTCGCCCATTGTCAAACCTTCTTTGGTGGGATATAAATCGTTTTTAATAACTTTTTCAAACTCGATTTCAGATAGTTTTTGAAATTGCTCTAGCCAAGAGGAATGTGAGTTTTTATTTAGTAAAGGCAGGATTTGAGCTAAACTATCTTTGGCGTCTCCCAAAACAGCAACATCAGTTTTCACATTTTTATCAACTTCCGAAGGATCAATTTCAAAGTGAATGATTTGAGCTTGCTTGGCATATGCGCTTAATTTTCCTGTCACACGATCATCGAAACGCATTCCAATTGCAATTAAAACATCACATTCATTAGTCAAAATATTAGGCGCATAATTGCCATGCATCCCTACCATGCCGACATTGAGAGGGTGTGCTGTTTCTAAGGCAGAAACCCCCATTATGGTCCATGCAGCAGGTATTCCTGTTTTTTCAACGAATGCTTTAAACTCTTTCTCTGCTTGTCCTAAAATTACACCCTGTCCCCATACAATAAGAGGTTTTTTGGCAGAATTTATTAGTTGAGCTGCTGCTTTCAAATTTTCTGTTTGAACTTTCGGTACTGGCTTGTAGCTTCTAACGCCATCACAAATTTTGTAGGAGAAATCTAAACTATCAAATTGCGCATCTTTAGTAATATCGATCAGTACGGGTCCTGGACGACCGCTTCGTGCAATATAGAAGGCTTTAGCGATAACCTCAGGAATTTCATGGGCACTCGTAATTTGATGGTTCCATTTGGTTACGGGAGTTGAAATTCCAACAATATCAGTTTCTTGAAAGGCATCGGTTCCTAACAAATGTGATGGAACTTGGCCTGTTATACAAACCATAGGAGTTGAATCAATTTGTGCATCAGCGATGCCTGTGATTAGGTTTGTGGCGCCTGGGCCAGATGTGGCTATAGCTACTCCAACTTTTCCAGAAATTCGAGCATATCCTTGTGCGGCATGAGTAGCACCCTGTTCATGACGGGTAAGAACGTGGTGAATCTCGTCCTGATATTTATAAAATTCATCGTAAACAGGCATAATTGCACCCCCTGGATAACCATAAATGATATCGACTCCTTCAGCAATTAGGCAACGAACGATAGCTTCTGCACCACTAATTTTTTCTGTGGATTGATTTAGGTACTTAAATTTTGTTTTGGTTTTTACGTTCATATTAATTGATATTTAAAACTCGTCCGTTACACATCCATTGGATGCAGACGATACAGATTTGGCGTATTTATACAAGACTCCTTTGGTTACTTTCAACTTCGGTGGATTCCAATTGATTTGTCTCTGTTTTAATTCTTCTTCAGAGATTTCCAAATTTATGGTGTTAGCTTCTGCGTCAATGGTTATGTTGTCTCCATCATTTATAAGTGCTAGAGGGCCCCCTACTTGTGCTTCTGGCGTGATATGACCGACTACAAATCCGTGGGTGCCTCCAGAAAATCTTCCATCTGTTATGAGGGCAACGTCATTTCCTAGCCCCGCTCCCATTATGGCGGCGGTAGGCTTTAGCATTTCTGGCATTCCAGGACCTCCCTTTGGACCTTCGTATCGAATAACGACAACATCACCTTTATTTACCATACCTTTACCAATACCGTCGTTGGCCTCAAATTCACTATTAAAAACTTTGGCTTTCCCTGAAAATTTAACCCCCTCTTTTCCTGTTATTTTTGCCACACTTCCTTCGGGAGCTAAATTACCATACAGCATTCTTAAATGTCCAGTAGCTTTGATTGGCTGTTCAATAGGTTTTATGACTTTTTGGTTTTTAGACAATCCGTCGACTTGAGACAAATTTTCAGCTAATGTTTTCCCTGTAACCGTTAGACAGTTGCCATGTAATAATCCTTTTTCGAGTAAATATTTCAAAACGGCTGGAATACCACCAATTCGATGAACATCTTCCATTAGATATTTTCCACTCGGTTTTAAATCAGCTAAAAATGGTGTAGTGTCACTAATACGCTGAAAGTCTTCTAAAGTAAACTTGATTTCAGCTGCTCTTGCTATGGCTAAAAAATGAAGTACAGCATTGGTCGATCCGCCAAGTATGGTGATTAACCGAACGGCATTTTCGAGGGATTCTTTGGTGATTATATCTGAGGGTTTAATATCCTTTTCAAGAATAATTCGCATGGCTTCACCTGCTTTTCTAGCTTCAAGGCGTTTTTCTGGACCTGTTGCAGGATTGGATGAATTATATGGTAAAGCCATCCCTAATGCTTCTATAGCCGAGGCCATAGTATTGGCCGTGTACATTCCACCACAAGCGCCTGCTCCAGGACATGCTTTTTGAACAATATTTTGGAATTCGGTTTCTGTCATGGTACCAGCCACTTTACTGCCCCAAGCTTCAAATGCCGAAACGATATCTAATTTCTTGCCATTGTGACATCCAGAGTCTATAGTGCCACCATAGACCAAAATACTAGGCTTATTGATCCGTATCATTGCCATAAGAGCGCCTGGCATGTTCTTGTCACACCCTACAACAGTGACTAGCCCATCATAACTCATCGCCTGCACTACAGTTTCCATGGAGTCAGCTATGATATCTCTTGAAGGCAAGGAAAAGCGCATACCAGGTGTCCCCATTGAAATACCATCACTAACGCCTATAGTATTAAAGATTAGACCCACTAAATCTTGAGTCTTGGTACCTTCTTTAACTAATTTTGCCAAATCATTTAAATGCATATTACAGGGATTTCCCTCGTATCCGGTACTGGCAATACCGACTATTGCTTTGTCAAAATCTTCTCTAGTTAGGCCTATCGCATGCAGCATGGCTTGCGCGGCAGGTTGGGTAGGATCTTGCGTAATTGTTTTGCTATATTTATTGAGTGATTTCACAGTTGATTTTGTTTAAAAAATAAACTAACTCTTCAAAGCTAATTAAACAGAGATTGTTTTGGTTTATAATCTAAAATTGGCAAGTAGACTCAAATGACAAAAAAATAATATAAACAATTGATAATGAGTATATTAAGAAGTTCAATTTATGATGTTCAACAGTTTTGAATTATTGAAAAAAACAATAAATTTATGGATTGACTATTGCCGTGTTAAACCAATGCTTTTGAGTTCCAATTTAAAATCGACTTCGCTCTTGGCGGATTTTAAAAAACCAATTTGTTCAATAATGTTTTTATTGAAATTTGGTAAGTAGAGTTTAAAGCCCCTGAAACTTGCCTCTAAATCACTTAAAGGGATGTGTATAGTTTCCCATTTTCCTGATGTTTTAAAGTCATAGGTGTATGAATGGTGATCATTTAATTTGTTTTTGACCCTAAATTGAAACAGACTTCCATCACCTTTTATCACGAGAACAATTGTATTGAGATTATTAATTTCTATAGGTTTAGTCCTGCATTGAATTGATGAAAATCCACCATTGTTTTCAATGGAAACATGGCCTTTAAATACACCAACCCCATGGTCGTTTAACAATAATTGGCCATTAGAAATTCCGCCCATGACGTTATCGTCTACAACTCCCCAGAGTTGCAAATTACAGTTGTCATTAAATTCAAAAATTGTGAGATTTTGTTGGAAATACATTGCCGTCAATATACACAAAAACAACCTCATTATTGGGGAGTTTGTAGGCTTTCTTTGATGCTGTCAAAGTGTTCTCTGAGGTAAGATCGAAGTTTTTTCTTGTAATCTTCTTTAAGCCATTCCAAAAAATTGTGGGTACTTTTACTAATGCATTTGGAATAACGATGAATTCTAAAGTCTATATCGTCTGAAAGTAACTTTATGAGTGCTAGTGCATCATATACATCTTCACTGTTTTCTGCACATATTGTGGCGTGTTGTTCTATGGATTTTTTCAAAACAACTTTTGACGATTGACCTTGTCTTATAGACTGTACGTAAGTTTTGTTGATATCGAAGTAAACAGATTCAGAATTGGAAAAAGACTGTCTGATGCTTTCTGGCATTTCATAAACAAAATTGCTTTCTAGTTCTTCATCACTTAGGATTCCATCAAGGTAGTGGCTTGGATATTTAAAAATTCTTTGCCAATCCAAATTGGTGCTCCCCCAAGGTCCAAATCGGTGGAAATTATTTCCTAAATCTATAACATCAAAGCTGTTTTTATTTTTAAATATCCGAGACCCCCGCCCTATCATTTGGTAATAGAGCGTTAATGATTTTGTGGCTCTGTTCAATATGATGGCTTCAACACTTGGTTCATCAAAACCTGTTGTCAATATACTGACTGATGTTAGAATAGCGTTTGGTGTTTCTTTGAACCATTTTAGGATGTTGGCACGCTCTTTTTTTGTTGTTGTATTATCAAGGTGGGCTATTGGAAGTCCTGCTCTTTTGAATAAGTCATATACAAATAGTGAGGTGTTTATTCCGTTGTTAAAAATAAGTGTTTTTTTATTTAAACATTTTTCATTGTATGCCGTCATTAATTTGGTTAGCATTTCGCTATTGGTATATAAATCTTCAGAGGATTTGACGGTGTAGTCGCCATTTGCACCAACAATTAATGATGTTAAACCAACATTGTATGAATACATATTAGCTTGAGCCAAAAATCGATTTTCAATTAGTGATTCAATACTTTCCCCTACAATAAGTTCATTATAATTATCGGTCATTGGTAATTCAATATTGGAGCTGAGCGGTGTAGCTGTAACCCCTAAAATGAATGAGTTGTCAAAAAACTTGAATAACTTTGTAAATGAATTATAATGGGCTTCATCAATAATCACTAAACCGATATCTGAGATATCTAATTTATCATCCTTTAACCGATTATTCAGCGTTTCTACCATTGCCACAAAACAATCGTATTCGCTTTGATCATCTAATTTTGCTTTGCTGTCTATTACTTTGTTGGTGACTCCAAATTCGCTCAGAACAGCAGAAGTTTGTTTGCATAGCTCTATTCTATGCGTCATTACGAGAACCTTTTTTTGCCTGGTTTTCAAGTATTGACGGACAATTTCTGAAAAAATTACAGTTTTTCCACCCCCGGTTGGTAATTGATAGAGTAAATGATAATCATCATCTGCAGATTCAAAACACTCAAAAATCTTTTGGATAGCGCCTTTTTGATATTGATATAGCTCTTTACCTGCTAGGCGTTCTTCTTGTTCGTAAGTAGATAGTTTTTTTTCGATAGAATTCATCTTTGCAAAAGTAATCTCTTTTTTTAGTTTTAGTAATAAAATTCGCTGAGAATTTTAATTTTTTCATAAGAAAACAGTCATCCTTAGCTAAATCAATCATTATATTAAAATAAAACACTATATTTAGAATAATCAAATCACAACTTATTATGGATCAAATTCAATCAAAACCTACATTTTTATTTTGGATTATTTCTGGATTTGCTACTCTATGGAATATTTTTGGCGTAATGGCCTATCTAGGACAAGCATACATGACTGACGAGATGATGAGCGGTTTATCAGAGGCAGAACAATTGTATTATTCTAACCTTCCATCTTGGGTCGTTTCAGCTTTTGCACTAGCTGTTTTTGCTGGATTTTTTGGATGCTTTGGTCTTTTTTTGAGAAAAAAATGGGCCTTTTATCTTTTTAACTTATCTTTTTTGGCCCTCCTTGTTCAGACTTATTACAATTTTTTTGTGCAAAATTATATTGAAATCCAGGGGCCTAAAATTATATTACCTTTTATTACTTTTTTAGTAGCAATCTTTTTGATTTATTTTTCAAAATCTAAGATCAAATCGGGGGTGTTACGTTAGTTAGAATTCTTTTTTTTTGCTTTTTTACTACCGCTATACATATCATATTTAACCAAACGCGATTCGAGTTTGGCATTGTAAACTTTGATTTTCTTGGAAGTTTTAAGACCTATATACTTCAGGGCCTCCATATTAGAAGTAATGAACCATACTGTGGAACCAGGATATTTGTGTTTTAGAGTTGTTCCTATATTTCCATAAAATGAAGCCGTATCTAATTCTAATCGTTCCCCATAGGGTGGATTAAAAAGCATGTGTAAGGATTGATCACCTCCTTTTTGGGTATTAAAAAAATCTTCATGCTTAATTTGAATGAATTCTTCAAGATGTGCATTCTTGACGTTTTCTATGGCTTTTCTTACCGCACTCGGTGATTTGTCATATCCTACAATTTTATGATAAAATTCTCTAGTTTTAGACAATAAGGAGTCTTCAATTTTTTCAAACAATTCCACATCCCAATCCTTCCAACGTTCAAACCCAAACTCGTTTCGCATTAAATTAGGAGGGATATTACAAGCAATCATAGCTGCCTCAATCAAAATAGTGCCTGAGCCACACATAGGGTCCATAAAATCTGTTTGTCCATCCCAACCCGAAAGCATCACTAAGCCAGCGGCTAGAACTTCATTTATCGGGGCAATATTGGTTGCAATTTTATATCCTCTTTTGTGAAGTGACTCTCCAGAGCTATCCAACGAAATGGTACAAAACTTTCTGTCAATATGAACATCAATTTTTAAATCTGGAAATTTTAAATCTACATTTGGTCTGATGCCTGTGCGATCTCTAAATCGATCTACAACAGCGTCTTTTGTTTTCAGAGCGACATATTTTGAGTGTGTAAATACATCGCCGTTTAGGGTTGCGCCAACTGCCAAACTTCCATTAGCATCCAAAAAATCTTCCCAAGAAACGGACTTAACCTTTTCATACAGGTCTATCTCGTTTTTTACTGAAAATTGCGCAATGGGTTTCAGAATTTTTATGGCTGTCCGAAGTCCTAGGTTACATTTGTACATAAATCCCTTATCGCCCACAAATTTTACATGACGAACCCCTTTTTTTATATTTTGAGCCCCCATTTGTTTAAGCTCCTTCTCTAAAAGTTCTTCAAAGCCAAAAAGGGTTTTGGCTACCATTTCAAAATTTTCTTGCATAAAATAGTATAACAATACTGCCAAAAATACAGTATTTTTGTGGTTGTTAGTATGAAACAAATGACAAATCAATCAAAGTGGTATCAGTCTTGGTTTGACACACCCTATTATCACATTCTTTACAAACATCGAGATGATCGAGAGGCCCAAGTGTTTATAAAAAATTTGATTTCAAGATTTAAGATCAAAACGAATCAAAAAGTTTTGGATTTAGCTTGTGGCAAAGGTCGCCATTCAATTTATCTTAATTCGTTGGGTTTTGAAGTCCTCGGCGTAGATTTATCTGCGCAAAATATTCACATTGCTAATACCTTTGCTAATCCTACCTTAAAGTTTGATGAGCATGATATGAGGTTACCCCTAAAGACTAAATACGACGCCGTTTTTAATTTATTTACGAGTTTTGGATACTTTGATGCGCCGTCTGACGATTTAAAGGTCATTAATTCTATTAAACAATCGCTTTTCAACAATGGTTTAGGGCTAATTGACTTTATGAATGTCCAATACGTGATTGAGCATTTAGTATCCGAGGAGACCATTTATTGTGAAGGATTAATTTTTAATATCAATCGAAGGTTTGATGGTCAATCCATCGTAAAGAATATCGAAGTAATAGACAATGATCAGGTCTACAATTATACGGAACAAGTACGCGCTTATCGTTTGAAAGATTTTCAAAATATGTTGAATACGAACAGATTACAGCTTTTGACTACTTTTGGAGATTACAATTTAAACCCTTTTGATGAGATTAATTCTAAACGTTTAATTTTAGCTTTTACTAATCCATGATTGATTACATATTACCCATATTCGCTGTGGTTGTTGGTTGTTTAGCTACACTATGGTTTTTAAAATCTGACACCACAAATTTCAAGCTAATTCTTACATTCAGCGGCGCATTCTTGTTGTCAACTACCGTTTTTGAACTTTTGCCAGATATTTATACATTTCACAGTCCCAAAATAGCGGGTATTTTTATTCTTTTTGGAATAATATTCCAGATTATTTTGGAGTTTTTTTCTAAAGGTGCCGAACATGGTCATTTACACACCAATAAAGAGAATACAGACCGTTTCCCAGTGTTTCTGTTTTTAAGCTTATTTGTTCATGCTTTTTTAGAGGGATTTCCAATTGGTCATCATGAAACAATAATATATGGTGTATTTGTTCATAAAATTCCGATAGCTGCATTAATGTCAACCTACCTCTTACAAGTAGGATTTTCCAAGAAACAGATGTTTATGTCTTTAATCGTTTTTGGCTTAATGACCCCTTTTGGTACGTTGGTGTCTAATTCTGTAGAAATCCAACAACCAACCTTATATTTGGTAAATGCTGTAGTGGCGGGTATGTTTTTTCATATTTCAACAATTATTTTATTCGAGGCCGATAAGGGTCATCAGTTTAATCTGAATAAACTACTAATGATCGTTTTGGCGATTTCTGTAGCCTATTTTATGTAAAAAACAATGCGCAACAAGAACAGGGGATATTCCGATCACGCATTAATTTGCAGGTATTTAGGGCAAAAAAGGTAGTTGAATTATATAAAATTAAATTCTCTATCTCTTACAGTACGAAGTTACAAACAAAGATTCAAGTACTAAAGCATCATGTAATAAACGGCCAATTGATGTAATAAACGGGAAAAGGGAAGCGGTAAATTTGTTCAGTTTGACGATTTTGAACCCCATTTTTTGGAAAGTTCATATAAATTAAAAGGTTTGTAAGACTTTTGATATTCCAAAATTCCATTTTGAAACTGGCGTTGTATAATATCTTCAATTAAAAAGTCTTCCTCGACTGTTTCAGGATCAAAAGGGATCTTTAATGACATGTCAAACAGTTTTGCGGTATTGTTATACCAAAAAGCTTTCCATCCGCTTCTGAGTTTTTTGATGAGATCAAAGGCCGTTTCTCCAGTTTGTCTATGGATAAGCTTGATCAATATCTGTCCTTCAGTAATGGTAAATTTTTTTAATTTTTCAGAAAATTCATCTTCGATAAATTGCTGAACACGTTTGATATATTGCTTTTGTTTTCGTTTGCTTTTGACGCTTTGGATTCGTTCATTCATCACTTCAAGACGCTCGGCAGCCAGTTTTGCATAAGGATATACCTTTAAGGTTTTTCGCTGAAGGATTAAATACTGTCGTCTCTTATCGTATGAATTGAGCTTTAATTTTGGTAAAATCAAAACCTCTTCAAGACCTATGGAGCTGTTTATTAAAGTATCCCCAACAATCATTAGATACTTGTTTGACAAAGAATCTGAACGTATTTCTGGCGTTTGGCACCAGCCCCATATTGAACAAAATAATAATATTAAACACGATTTTTTCATATGGTCCCTTGATACTATTTCAAAGTTAAAAAATTATACATCAATTGATGTTTAATATTCTTAAGAATTCTTATTTTTAGGCAAATATTTTATCATGCCGAAACAAAAAATTCTCAATAAAAAATCAATTAAATTTCTAGAATCCTATCTTAACAATGCTGCACCAACTGGTTATGAATGGAATGGGCAAAAATTATGGATGGCGTATCTCAAGCCCTATGTAGATACATTTATTACAGATACATACGGAACTGCAGTGGGTGTAATTAATCCTGATGCAGAATTCAAAGTTGTAATTGAGGGGCATGCTGATGAAATTTCATGGTACGTCAATTATATTTCAGAGGATGGTTTAATCTACGTTATTCGAAATGGCGGAAGTGACCATCAAATTGCACCAAGTAAAGTCGTCAATATACATACCAAAAAAGGAATTGTGAAGGGTGTTTTTGGTTGGCCTGCTATTCATACCAGAACTTTAGCTAAAGAACAACCTCCAAAGCCTGATAATATTTTCATTGATATCGGGTGTCAATCCAAAAAGGAGGTTGAAAAATTAGGTGTTCATGTTGGCTGTGTCATTACCTACCCTGACGAGTTTCATATTTTGAATAAAGACCATTTTGTATGTCGAGCCTTGGACAATAGAATGGGTGGTTTTATGATTGCAGAAGTTGCAAGATTGTTGCACGAAAACAAAAAAAGCCTTCCCTTTGGATTGTATATTACAAATTCCGTTCAGGAAGAAATTGGGTTGAGAGGGGCACAAATGATCACGCACACGATTAAACCCAATGTAGCCATCGTAACCGATGTCACACACGATACTACAACACCTATGATAAACAAAAAGAAGCAAGGGTATTGTAAAATGGGTGATGGACCTGTGATTGCATACGCTCCTGCCGTTCAACAAAAATTGAGAGATCTTATTACAGAAACGGCAGAAGCTAAAAAAATTCCATTTCAAAGAGCAGCTTTGTCTAGAGCTACTGGAACGGATACAGATGCCTTCGCTTATAGTAATGGTGGCGTAGCCTCTGCGCTAATTTCTTTGCCGTTGCGGTACATGCATACAACAGTAGAAATGGTTCATCGCGATGACGTCGAAAATGTTATTCGCATGATTTATGAAACCTTACTTCAAATCAAATCAGGAGAAACGTTTAGTTATTTCGAATAAGCGTGCAGGAATATTTAGACATTTGGGATGAAAATGGTCAACCAACCGGTCAGATTTTCGAAAAAGATTTCGCGCATCAAAATGGTCTTTTTCACCCTACGGTTCACATTTGGTTTTATACCCCCTCCCCTTCCATACTTTTGCAAAAAAGAGGATCTAACAAACAAACTTTTCCCAATCTTTGGGATGTTTCGGTTGCTGGACATGTTTCTGCTGGAGAGACGGTATTGGACGCTGCAATTCGTGAAGTAAAGGAAGAAATCGGTTTGGTGCTAAACCCCTCTGATTTGAACCATATTTCGGTTAGGAAAAACATCAACTCCTTCCCCAACGGGACTAAAGATTGTGAGTTTCAGCATGTTTTTTTGACATTGCTAAAATTTCCAGTAGCGTCTTTAATTTTACAGGACGAGGAAGTTGAAGCTGTTCGTTTATTTTCATTTGATGAAATCAAACAATGTATGTCAAAGACTCATCCGGAATTTAAAATTGTCCCAGCAGATATGTCTTATTATGAATTTGTAATGGATGAGATTAATAAGCTTTAAAAAATATTGTTATCGACATCTTTAATAAATTTAATTAGACCTTCAAAATAAATTTTCTGGTCATCAAATTGTGACAAGTGACTCCCATTTGGGCATAACAAAAATCGACCATTTTGAACTTCATTTGCAATAAATTCCATTTGTTTTGGATCCATAGTATCATAGGTTGCCCCGATACTTAATGTTGGTACACTTATTTTTTTCAATTCTTCTTTAACGTCCCAATACTTCAGGGTCGCATCGCCTTTAACCCCAAACTCGCTAGGCCCCTGCATCGTTACATATACATCGTGATTAATATGTTTAAAACTTCTGTTTAGCGGCTCAGGCCATTGTGAAACTGGCATCCGTATGATGTGTTCTGTGTAATAATTATTCATCAATAATTCCATATATCTTGGGTTGGTATAGTCTTCTCGATTTTCATAGTACATGATTTCCTCGAGTACATCAGGATCTAATTGAGGCGCCAAAACTGTATCTGAGTACGTTTGATAATCTGGTATGGATGGCACCATGTTGGAAATAATTAATCCTTTTAAATTCTGTTGATACTTAAGCGCATATTGCATGCTCAATAAACCGCCCCATGATTGTCCATACAAATAGAAATTAGAGTTGTCCAAGCCCAAAGCAATGCGCACTTGTTCAACTTCTTCTACGAAACGATCCAAATCCCAAAGCGATAAATCTTCAGGTTGATCACTATAGTAAGAGCCCAGTTGGTCGTAATAATAATATTCTATGCCTTCATTTGGAAAATAACCATCGAAGCTTTCATAAATTTCGTGGGTCATTCCTGGGCCACCATGGAGTAATAAGACCTTCATGCTTGGGTTGTTCCCTACCCGTTTGGTCCAAACATTAAACTCGCCTTTAGGCGTTTGAATCGGTATCATTTTGATGCCTCCTAGGTACTGATCGTCTCTATCGGTGCTATTGTTGTATGATGTTTGTTGTTTACAACCCTCACTATTTTTACATTTGCAGCCATAAATGCTAATTAATACCAGTAGAGAGAAAATAAATTTTGTTTTCATTTGATTTATTATTTATTGTTTTGATGAATATTGTTTGCGTCAGTAATGATATTTTGAACGACCTCAGGATTGAGTAATGTACTGATATCCCCCAAATTTGATGTATCGTTATTTGCAATTTTACGTAGAATTCTACGCATAATTTTCCCTGATCTTGTTTTTGGAAGCCCAGTTGTGAATAGCATACTATCTAATTTAGCTATTGGTCCTATTTTACTAGAAATCAAGTTGTTAATTTCTTCTTTGATGGTCTCAAGATTTTCATCTGGCCAGCCATGTTTCAAGGTTATAAATCCATATAAGGCTTGGCCTTTAATATCGTGTGAATATCCAACAATAGCTGATTCAGAAACGTCTTTGTGTTCATTTATAGCATCTTCAATCGGTGCGGTACCTAGATTGTGACCAGATACAATAATCACATCGTCTACCCGTCCAGTTATTCTATAATGCCCATTGGCGTGACGGTTAGCACCATCGCCAGTAAAATAATAGCCTTTAAAACTTGAAAAATAGGTGTCTTTATAGCGCTTGTGGTCACCCCAAATTGTTCTTGCCATGGAGGGCCATGGAAATTTTATACACAAACGTCCCTCGGCTTTGGTTTCAGAAATTTCATTACCATAGTCGTCCATGAGTGTGGGTTGAATCCCCACAAATGGAAGTGTTGCAAATGTTGGCTGTCCTTTAAAACAGTTAGGGATGGGACTTATAAGAATTCCTCCTGTTTCTGTTTGCCACCAAGTATCTACAATGGGACAATTGTTCTGACCAATTGCTTCATTATACCAATGCCATGCTTCTTCATTTATGGGTTCGCCTACTGTTCCTATGACTTTAAGAGTGGATAAATCATAAGGTTTAACAAAAGATTTTCCTTGTTTTGCTAAGGCTCTTATCGCTGTTGGTGCTGTATAAAATTGATTCACACTGTGTTTTTGTACAATATGCCAAAACCGTCCATAATCAGGATAGCTCGGCACACCCTCGAACATTACTGTTGTAGCACCATTCAATAATGGACCATACACGATGTAACTATGTCCAGTTATCCATCCGATATCTGCCGTACACCAGTATACATCACTTGAATCATATTGAAAAATATTTTTAAAGGTGTATGCCGTATAAACCATATATCCTGCTGTGGTGTGGACCATCCCTTTTGGTTTTCCTGTTGACCCGGAAGTATAAAGTATGAATAGCGGGTCTTCTGCATCCATTACAGTCGGATCACATATTTCAGAGGCTTTCTCCAATAATGGTTCTAGCCATTTATCTCGATCTTGTTTCATTTCAATATCCGAGTTAATTCGATTAACTACAAGTACTTTAGATACATTAGGGCAATTGTTTAATGCGTCATCTACAATACCTTTTAAATCAATTGTTTTGTTGCCTCTAAAACTGCCATCACTTGTGATAACTAGTTTACAGTCGCAGTCGTTAATTCGTGTTGCTAATGCCGTAGAAGAAAACCCCGCAAAAACTACCGAATGGATGGCTCCTATTCGAGCACAAGCTAAAACTGAAATCGCCAGCTCTGGAATCATGGGCAGGTAAATACAAACGCGATCTCCTTTTGATACGCCTTGAGATTTTAAAACATTGGCCAATCGATTGACCTTCTTGTGCAAATCGTTATATGAAATATGCTCTGTTAGCTGATTGGAATCATTTGGTTCAAAAATTATGGCAGTTTTGTTTCCATTTGCTTTAAGATGACGATCAATACAGTTTTCGGTAATATTAAGTTTAGCACCTTTAAACCACTGAATTGAAGGTTCAGAAAAATCATATTCAAGTACTGAAGTCCAAGGGGATATCCAATTAAAGTTATCTTTGGCAATCGATGACCAAAACACTTCTGGATTTGAAATGGATTCTTGGTAATTAATTTTATAATCTAATAAATTGTTAAGCTTGTAATCTGCCATTAGTCCCTAATAGTTTTGTTAAAATCGCATATTACACTAACTTACAAAAAATTAACTAATTAACAGCAACATGACTTTTTGCTCATATTTGATTTACACTTCTAAATAATGCCCACTAATAGGTTGTATTTTATTGATGTTGTTCGTGCTTTTGCAATTCTTATGATGCTTCAAGGTCATTTTATTGACACCCTTTTAGCCGTAGAGTTCCGAGATCCAAATAGCATCATTTTTTCTATTTGGCAATATTTTAGAGGGATCACAGCCCCAATGTTTTTTACTATTTCTGGGTTGATTTTTACTTATCTTTTATACAAGGCACAAGACAGAGGCACAGCAGCTGTTAGAATACGTAAGGGTATCTCTCGGGGCTTTATGTTGATAGGGGTTGGCTATCTCCTTCGAATTCCTATTTTTAGATGGTTTACAGGTCAATTTGACACCTATTTTTTGGTTATTGATGTCTTACAGTGCATCGGGTTATCACTGATTTTGATTGTTTTATTTTATAAATTGACTAGAGAAAGTCAATTGTTTTTTTCGATATTGATGCTTTTTTTAGGGGTTACGATATTTTTATTTGAACCTTTTTATAGAACCTATGATGCTGCCGGAATTCCTTTAGTCATCGCCAATTATCTAACTAAAGAAAATGGATCAATTTTTACAATTATACCATGGTTTGGTTACATGGCATTAGGTGCTTTTATGTCAACTTTATTTCACCGTTTTTTAAAGAAATCAAATTTCAAATTTATGATGGTAATAGTATTAATTACTTTTGGATTGTTATTAGTTAATTTTTCAACTCTTTTTTTCAAGTTTACAGGTCAATTGCTCAATTTTCAATTACTCATAGATGTTTCTAATTTCAATTATTTGTTCATTCGTCTTGGGAATGTATTTGTTATTTTTGGTCTTATTTACGCATTTGAAAATTACCTAAAACAATCTTTAATCTTAAAAATTGGACAAAAGACCTTATCCATATATGTAATACACTTCGTTGTTTTGTACGGTAGTTTTACCGGTTGGGGTTTGAATAGAATTTTAGGTAAAAACCTGACCTCTTATGAAGCAATATTTGGTGCCATCCTATTTCTTTCAATAGTTAGCTTGGTGGCAATAAAAAGGGTATGGGCCAATAATTATATGTACCAAACCATACTAATTCGAATTGGACAATTAAAACAATTTATAAATTCGCTAAGAATGCGTTGACGTTGTTTTCTATCCTGGAGTCAATGGCATCCAAATTGGACCGTTCAAAGGGTAATCCCGTTATATTTTCGTACAATTCAATGTAGCGGTTACTTATTGATTCAATGTATTCATCACTCATGTGTGGGACCTGTTGACCCTCTAACCCCTGAAAACCATTTTGAATTAGCCATTGTCTTACAAATTCTTTTGATAGCTGCTTTTGTGGCACACCTTTTTTTTGACGCTCTTGATAACCTTCCGCATAGAAATATCGCGAAGAGTCGGGCGTGTGAATTTCATCAATGAGTACAATTTTTCCATCTTTGGTTTTGCCGAATTCATATTTTGTATCGACCAAAATGAGACCTCTCGATTTTGCGATTTCACTTCCCCGCTGGAATAATTTTCGGGTGTAATCTTCTAAAATAACATAATCTTGCACCGAAACAACCCCTTTAGCTAGAATGTCCTCTCTTGAAATATCTTCATCGTGGTTTCCTTTTTCAGCCTTAGTAGCAGGTGTTATAATTGGATATGGGAAGGCATCATTTTCTCTCATGCCATCTGGCATTTCAACGCCACATAATATTCGTCGGCCGGCTTTATATTCTCGAGCCGCATGTCCAGACAAGTATCCCCTGATGACCATTTCAACTTTAAAAGGGGTGCAAGCTTGTCCAATGGCTACATTCGGATCGGGCGTAGCCATTAACCAATTTGGAACCAAATCTTCAGTGGCCTTCATCATTTGGGTTGCAATTTGATTTAAAATTTGACCCTTGTGTGGAATTCCTTTAGGCATAACAACATCAAAAGCGGATAAACGATCGGTCGCTACCATTATCAAAAGATCATTTTCAAGTGTGTAAACTTCACGAACTTTGCCTTTATAAACATGTTTTTGTCCTGGAAAATTAAAATGGGTACTGGTAATGGTTTTGTTGATGGACATGATTAATCTCTATTTTCAATATTTTTATAAGCCTCAATAATTTTTTTGACCAATTTATGTCGAATAACGTCTTTATCATCTAGAAAGACAACTTCAACCCCATCAATGTTTTTGAGTATTAATAGGGCTTCTTTTAGGCCTGAAATAACGCGTCGAGGAAGATCGATTTGTCCAGGGTCTCCAGTTAGCAAAAATTTAGCATTTTTCCCCATTCTGGTTAAAAACATTTTCATTTGAGCATGAGTGGTATTTTGACCCTCGTCCAAAATAACAAAAGCATGGTCTAATGTTCGTCCTCTCATGAAAGCCAACGGAGCTATTTGAATAATCCCCTTTTCGATATAGTTATCAAGCTTTTCATGCGGAATCATATCCCGAAGTGCATCATAAAGTGGTTGCATGTAAGGGTCTAGTTTTTCTTTTAAGTCGCCAGGAAGAAATCCTAAATTTTCGCCTGCCTCTACTGCTGGTCGAGTTAAAATGATACGCTTTACTTCTTTGTTTTTCAGGGCTTTTACGGCCAAGGCTACGCCGGTGTAGGTCTTGCCTGTTCCTGCTGGTCCGATGGCAAAAACCATATCGTTTTGTTTCACAGCATCTACCAATTTTCTTTGATTGGTTGTTTGTGCCTTAATCAGTTTACCATTGACACCATGTAATATGACTTGTCCACTTTCTTTTGAGGTGGTATAATCTGCTTCTGAATTGCTCGTTAATACACGCTCTATGGTATTTTCGTCTAGTGTATTAAATTGTCCAAAATGGCTAAATAGCATTTCTAAACGCTTGTCAAATTCTTCAAGATGAGCTTCATCTCCAAATGCTGTAATTTTGTTGCCACGGGCCACAATTTTGAGCTTAGGGAAGTATCGTTTTAATAGCTCAATATTTTTGTTTTGGGGTCCGAAAAATTCTTTGGGCGTTATCGCTTCAAGTTCTATAATAAGTTCATTCAAGGGTGTCTTTTTTTTGATGTTGTTTACGACATTTTACAGTTATAAAAATAATAACATTTTTATTTAAATAATTGAACTGTTAATAAATATTAAAAACAAAAAATTGTTTAGGTTTGTATTGTTCAATCTAGGAATTACTTAATCCTTTTTTAACTCAATTTTTTAATGTCTTTTGTAACACTTACCACAGATTTTGGAATGAAAGCTCACTTTGTGGGATCGGTTAAGGGTGCATTATTGTCTGAAATTCAAGGCGTAAAAATTATTGATATCTCACATAACATATCTCCCTTTAGTGTCATTGAAGCGGCTTATGTTATTCAGAATGCATTTAATAGTTTTCCAAAAGGAACCATACACATTATAGGGGTTGACTCCGAACTTAATCCAGAAAATACGCACATCGCTATGAAACTTAACGATCAGTTTTTTATTTGTGCAAACAATGGAATTTTAAGTATGATTTGTAATCAGATTGCGCCTCAACAACTTGTTGAAATCAATATTCACGATAAAGTTCAGGGGAGTTTTCCTGTATTAGATATTTTTGTCAAAGTAGCAGCACACATTTCTAGGGGCGGAACATTAGAGGTTATTGGTAAATCAATTTCCAGTATCAAACCAATAAGAAACATCGTTCCTTTTGTTGGATCTGAAAATAACCAGCTTATAGGCCACGTAATTTTCATTGATCGCTATGATAATGTCATTACAAATATCAAAAAATCATTTTTTGAGGCCATTCAAAATGGTCGTCGATTTGAAATTTCTGCAAGAAATCACAAGTTTAATGTCATTTACACCCGCTACTCTGATATTGTTAACTTTGATATCCCACCTAATAAGCGTAATGATGAAGGTAGGGGTTTGGCCGTTTTTAATGCTTCTGGATATTTAGAAATTGCAATGTACAAAAGCAATAAAGCTTCTGTTGGAGGGGCTTCTTCCCTTATGGGACTCCATATGATGGATAGTATCACAGTTAATTTTTTTAGAGATTAATTTTTTCAGCCTTTATTCAAAGCCTCAAATGTTAATAAGTTATTTTCTTTTATTTATCTCGATGAGATATATTTGTAGGATATAGTATTAAATACAATCAAACACACATGAAATTTATAGTTTCCAGTACCTATTTACTCAAACAACTACAAGTCCTAGGGGGCGTTATCAATAACTCCAATACATTGCCAATTTTGGATAATTTTTTGTTTCATTTAAACCAGTCTACTCTGACAGTTTCTGCCAGTGATTTGGAAAGCACCATGTCCGCTACACTGGACGTTGAAAGCAATAGTGAGGGACAAATAGCGGTTCCAGCCAAATTGTTATTAGATACTCTAAAAACATTTCCAGAACAACCCTTAACCTTTACGGTAGAATCTAATAACACAGTTGAAATCAGCTCAAACCATGGTAAATATGCTTTGGCCTATGCCAAAGCCGATGAATTTCCAAACCCCGTAGAACTCAATAACCCTAGTGAAACTGAAATACCAGCTTATATTCTGGCAACAGCTATAAACAAAACAATTTTTGCTGCTGGAAACGACGACCTTCGTCCAGTTATGAGTGGTGTATTTTTTCAATTTTCGACTGAAAATATAACCTTTGTTGCTACAGACGCGCACAAACTAGTTAAATACTCAAGGAAAGATGTTACGGCCAACCAAACGGCAGAATTTATTATGCCCAAAAAACCTTTGAATTTGCTCAAGGGCATTCTGGCCCTTTCAGATGAAACTGTAACTATCGCCTATAATGATTCCAATGCTAAATTCATTTTTGGAAATTCAATTCTTATTTGTCGTTTGATTGACGGTAAATACCCCAATTATGAGGCTGTCATTCCTAAAGAAAACCCCAATCAACTTACAATTGGTCGAAATCAATTTTTAAATTCAGTCAGACGGGTTTCTATTTTTTCTAACAAAACAACCCACCAAATTCGATTAAAAATTGCAGGTGCCGAACTTAATATTTCGGCTGAGGATATTGATTACAGCAATAAAGCTGAAGAACGCCTTACTTGTGATTATCAGGGAGATGACATGCAGATAGGATTCAATTCAAGGTTTCTTACTGAGATGCTTGGAAATCTAGAATCTGATGATGTTCTACTTGAAATGAGTTTACCTAACCGGGCTGGTATTTTAACACCCGTTGATGGGCTTGATGAAGGCGAAAACGTCACAATGTTGGTAATGCCAGTAATGCTTAATAACTAAATACAGTCATTAAGCATACATTTTCTCTCGCAATGATTTGATTTTAGGGTCCTGCATGTAGTCGTCAAAGGTCGTGTAACGATCTATAATACCTTTTGGCGTAAGTTCTACAACACGATTTCCTACTGTTTGTGCGAAGGCATGATCGTGAGTGGTCAATAGTACTGTACCTTTAAAGTTCTTAAGGGAGTTGTTGAAAGCTGTAATACTCTCCAAGTCCAAGTGATTAGTTGGCTCATCTAACATCAAAATATTAGCTCTAAGCATCATCATACGAGAAAGCATGCAACGGACTTTTTCGCCACCAGACAATACATCTGCTGTCTTTAGCGCTTCCTCTCCGCTGAATATCATTTTTCCTAAAAAACCTCTAATGTAAACTTCTTCGCGCTCCTCCTCTGTGGTAGCCCACTGTCGCAACCAATCAACCAATGTTAACTTGTCTGAGAAAAATTCGCTGTTGTCTAATGGTAAATAAGATTGGGTTGTAGTAATACCCCATGAAAAATTTCCGGATTTGGATTGGACTTTACCATTAATTATTTCATAAAAAGCTGTTGTGGCTCTTGAATCTTTGGAATATACTACAACTTTATCCCCTCTGTTAAGATTTAAATCAATATTTTGGAATAACAATTCCCCGTCCAGTTCAGCAGATAGTTTTTCTATGTTTAATATCTGATCTCCAGCTTCGCGTTCGCGTTCAAAAATAATAGCAGGATAGCGTCTGCTCGAGGGTTTGATATCGGCAACATTAAGCTTTTCTATCATTTTCTTTCGACTGGTGGCTTGTTTGGACTTGGCCACATTGGCCGAAAAACGACGAATAAATTCTTCTAACTCTTTCTTTTTTTCTTCAGCTTTTTTGTTTTGTTGGGCTCGTTGCTTGGCTGCTAATTGTGAGGATTCATACCAAAAGGTGTAATTCCCAGAAAAGTGACTTATTTTATTAAAATCGATATCTGAAATATGCGTACAAACAGCATCTAAAAAGTGTCGATCATGTGAGACCACTATGACGCAATTGTCATAGTTAGCCAAAAAGTTTTCAAGCCATGTGATGGTTTCATAATCGAGATCGTTTGTGGGTTCGTCCATAATTAATACATCAGGTGACCCAAACAGTGCTTGTGCCAACAAAACTCTCACCTTTTGTTTACCATCCAAATCGGACATTGTAGCGTAATGTAATTCCTCTTTAATGCCTAAGTTGGATAACATGGCAGCAGCATCACTATCGGCATTCCATCCATTCATCTCTTCAAATTGAACTTGTAATTCCCCTATCCTATCTGCATTTGAGTCATTGTAATCGTTGTACAGGGCATCCATTTCTGTTTTTATGGCATACAGGGGTTTGTTGCCCATCAATACCGTTTCGAGTACATTATGCGCGTCGTAGAGGTTGTGATTTTGCTCCAAAACAGACATGCGTTTTCCGGGCTCTAAATGAACGTGTCCAGAAGTACCCTCTTGTTGTCCTGAAAGAATTTTTAAAAATGTAGATTTTCCAGCACCATTAGCGCCTATTATCCCATAACAATTGCCAGCATTAAAAGTAATGTTGACATCATCAAACAGGACACGCTTGCCGAATTGTACAGAAAGATTCGAAACAGATAGCATAACTCTCTTATTTTTTTTGCAAAAATAGAGAATTACAAAGATTCTTCAAATGAATTTTGATTAATTCCCTTTTTTGTAATCTGCTAAGAATTTTTCTAAACCAATATCTGTAAGGGGATGTTTGAGAAGGCCTTCAATAGAGCTCAATGGCCCAGTCATGACATCAGCACCAATTTTGGCACAATCTATGACGTGCATAGTGTGGCGGACAGATGCGGCTAAAATTTCGGTTGTAAAACCATAATTGTCATAAATCTGACGAATTTCACAAATCAAACTTAACCCATCAGACGAAATATCATCGAGACGTCCTATGAATGGTGACACATAGGTTGCTCCAGCTTTGGCGGCAAGAAGGGCTTGACCTGGTGAAAACACAAGTGTAACATTAGTCTTTATTCCTTTATCGCTAAAATATTTACAGGCTTTCACACCAGCTTTGATCATGGGTAGTTTAACCACAATTTGGGGATTCAAAGCGGCAAGTGCCTCTCCTTCTCTCACCATACCCTCAAAATCAGTGGCAATGACTTCTGCCGATACATCGCCCTCTACAATATCACAAATGGCTTTGTAATGGTTTAGGATGTTTTCTGCGCCCGTTATGCCCTCTTTGGCCATGAGTGACGGATTGGTGGTTACGCCATCTAAAACACCAAGGTCTTGAGCATCTTTAATTTGTTCTAAATTGGCTGTGTCTATAAAAAATTTCATGTGGTTATGTGGATTAATTTAGTTGTAAAAATAGTTTTTTTAGGGGCTGAAGCAAAGTTCAATGCTCAAAATATATTAACAACTTTACACCGGTTTTGAACATTAGAGTTTGTAAAAAGACATCAGTATCTTTTCATACATTTTATCTGGTAAAACACGCTTTAAAACGATGGAAAATTTTTGTAAAAAAGCTCCTACTATGTAGTGAACTTTAGGGTGTTTAGTTTGGATTATTTGATGGACTATTTTGGCCAAAACTTTAGGATCTTCACCTTGATCGACGTGACTATTCATAAGATCCAGTGTGAGTCCATATGTTTTGTAATAAGGTGATTTTTCTTCTAATGGCGCATGAAAACGGCTGGCAGCAATGTTGGTCGCAAAATCTCCGGGAGCTACATTAGTCATATTTACACCAAATGGTTTAAGTTCCATTCTGTATGCCTCCGTAATAAGCTCTAAAGCGCCTTTGCTGGCGCTGTAAACTCCACGAAACGGTAAGCCCATATATCCTGCTATAGAGGTTATGTTTATGATTAAGCCAGATTGTTGAGAACGCATTGTTGGTAGAACGGAATTAATCATTCCAATTGGTCCAAAAAGATTAGTTTCTAAGTTTGCTCTCATTTCTTTTAGGGGAATTTCTTCCGTGGGCCCCGTGATTCCGACCCCAGCATTGTTAATAAGAACATCAATTGTTTTGGTTTTTTCTAATAATTCTGTTACACAATTTTTAATAGAATCCGGATCGGTTACATCAAGTTTTAAAATGGGAAAAACAGAATCAGGGTATTTTTCTGGGAAACGACTGGTGCCAAAAACTTCAAAACCTTTAGCATATAAATATTCACCTATAGATTTCCCAATTCCGGATGAACCACCTGTAATTAGAACTTTTTTGGACATACTGCGCTGTAGTTTAGTGGTAAAGATAGAAAGATTTGGGTAATAGAGGGAATAAAAAAAGGCAAGCGATCTACATCACACCGCTACAACCGTATACCTTTGCTGCGTTCCCGCCCTGGAGGATTCTACAGGAGCTGGTTGTGTAGGACTTGCCTGATGCAAAGATACAATGTTTTAATATTTATTTGATGATTTTTTTTAGTGAATAGAAATAAATAAATTGCCAAAAAATTAAATTTTTACATGATTCTATCTAAAGTTCTGAATTTCACAGCGATTTGTTTGATTTTGATGTCCTGTGGTAATTCAACCAAAGTTAAAAAGGTTAACTTTTCCATAAGTACGAATGCTGAAAAAAATATTATTTCAAATGAAAAAACACTTGAACTTGATATTTTGAATCCCAACTCAAAACCCATAGATTCCGTTCGATTCCTTATGAATAATACGCCGATTGACAATCCTGTTGTTTTAGACCGGCTTCCTCTTGGAGAAAAAATGATTAAAGCAACAATTTACTATGACGGTAAAGAAGAAGTGGCAATTCAAAAAATTATTGTTGTAAATAATCAGGCGCCAAAACTATATTCTTATCAAGTTGTAAACACTTATCCGCACGACATTACATCTTACACTCAAGGCCTTGAATTCTATAAGGGCGTTCTCTACGAGAGTACCGGCCAGTATGGCGAATCGAAATTAAGAGCTGTAGATTACAGAACAGGTAAAGTATTGAAAAACATTAGTTTACTGCCCTCTTATTTTGGTGAAGGTTTAACTGTTTTAAAGGACAAAATTTATCAATTAACATGGCGGGAAAATCGTGGATTAATTTATGATGTTAACCAGTTTAAGGCCATAGGTAGCTTCAATTATGGTCAGAGTAAAGAGGGATGGGGTTTGTGTAATGATGGACAAAAATTATACAAAACAGATGGATCCGAAAACATATGGATATTGAATTCTGAAACTTTACAAGAAGAATATTTTATTCAAGCCTACACTAACAAAGGAAAATTGACCAATCTAAATGAATTAGAATGGGTAGACAATAAAATTTATGCCAATAGATATCAGAAGAATGGCGTTGCCATTATAAATCCATACAATGGTGCTATAGAAGCAGTCCTTGATTTCAAGGACTTGAAAGCTAAGGTAACCAACCATCCTGGTTTGGATGTTCTTAATGGAATGGCTTACAATTCCGAAACCAAAACGCTGTTTATCACTGGAAAACGTTGGGATAAACTGTTTGAAGTCAAAATAATTCCAGTTGATTAATGCAAGTTTTTGAACAATCTCGAACTGTTGTTTCTGATGATATTGATCATCTAAACCATGTCAATAACATTAGATATTTGGAGTGGATTCAAGGTATGGCTCGTGAACATTGGACTTCGATAACCACAGAAAATCAAAGGAAAGAGAACGTATGGGTGGTATTGCGTCATGAAATTGATTACAAGGCCTCTGCATTTGAGCATGACAAGCTGCTGCTCAAAACCTTTGTTCCTGAGTGTTCGGGTGTTATTAGTATTCGAATAGTTGAAATTTATGATTCCAATTCTAAAAAACTTTTGGTTAAAAGTAGAACAAAATGGTGCCTCACCGATCCTATAACTAAACGTCCAAAACGAATTCCATCAGAATTGTTAAGTATTTTTGAATAATTTACTAATTATCCAAAATGTTATATTTTTACAAAAATACCCTTTGAGTCATGAAGCGTAATTTATATTTTCTAGCTGCTTTTGTTATACTAATCTTCTGGAGTTCTTGTCGGGATAATTTTAATTTTACACCATCAGAAGGCATGTTACGTTTTTCGAAAGATACGGTCTATCTGGACACTGTTTTTAGTAATATAGGCTCAAGTACCTACACTTTAAAAGTTTATAATACAACAGACAACAATATTTCCATTCCAAAAATTAAATTACAAAATGGACAAAACTCAAATTATAGATTAAATGTAGACGGGATGACTGGCGATATCCCCCTTTCAGGTAAAGAATTTTCAAATGTAGAATTATTAGCAAAAGACAGTCTTTACATCTTTATTGAAACAACAATAGATATTCAATCATTAACCGCTAATACTTCCCAATTCCTTTACACCGATGCGATAGAGTTCGGTCAAACCAACCTTCAAAAAGTGGAATTGGTCACATTGGTCAAGGATGCGATTTTTATTTACCCGCAACAGACGGTCAACTCAGATGGATCGACAGAAATTGAGACCCTTATATTTGATGTAGATAATGATGGGGAAGAAGATGAAACTAATATTCAAGGTCGATTTTTAGAGGACAATGAACTAACATTCACAAACGACAAACCGTACGTTATATATGGTTACGCTGCCGTAGCAGATGGAAAAACTTTAACACTTCAGCCAGGGTCTAGGTTGCACTTTCATGCCAATTCGGGTATTTTAATCACTAGTGGGGCTTCTATTCATTCAATGGGTTTGCCTAGTCTTGATCAAGATATTCAAGAGAATGAAATAATTTTAGAAAGTGATCGACTAGAACCTAATTTTTCAGAAATTCCTGGACAGTGGCAAACGGTTTGGCTTTTCAATGGTAGTACGAACAATAAATTTAATTTCACTACCATCAAAAATAGCACTGTTGGTCTACTGGTAGATGGGAATCAAAATGACACATCAAAGCTGGAAATCACAAACTCACAAATTTACAATTCTAGTCATTTCGGTATTTTGGGTCGAGCTACTTCAATAATAGCAGAGAATATAGTGATAAATAAAAGCGGTCAGTCCTCGTTTGCAGCTACATTTGGTGGGAATTATAACGTCAATCATGCTACGATTGCCAATTATTGGACCAGTAGTTTTCGACAATTTCCAGCACTGTTACTAAATAACTTCACAACGGATTCAGATAATAATGTGATTCCCAATGCTTTATTAAGTGCCAATTTCACAAACAGCATTATATATGGAAATAACAATCCAGAATTACTTTTAGATCAAAATCCTGATGCTGGTTTTGACTTTAAATTTCAAAACTGTTTAATCTATTTCAATGACCCTAACAATAATTTTTCTGGCCCATATTATAATTTTAATAACACCGATTTTTATGAAAATGTATTGTTTAATTTTGATCCAGAATTTTTAGACCCTCAAAATAATAAACTCCAAATTCCTCTTTCTTCTCCGGCAGTATCACAAGGTATAAACACAGAGGGGTTAAATACAGATTTGACAGCTACTCCTCGCCCGTCTACACCTGATTTGGGTGCGTATAATGCTACGGATTTTGAGAATTAAAAAAGCCAACTATTAAGTCGGCTTTTTATGGTAATAAATATATTTTTATTGTCAAGCAAAAAGCGGACGATTTCCCATCATTTCATTAACTCGATTTGCCACGGACTCCAATACAGTTTCATCATTATAATTTGAAATAACTTCGTCAATAAGTCCCACTATTGTATCCATATCAGATTCCACCAAACCGCGTGTCGTTATTGCAGGTGTACCGACACGAATTCCTGAAGTCACAAAAGGACTTTCTGTATCAAAAGGAACCATGTTTTTATTCACTGTAATATCGGCCTTTACGAGTGCATTTTCGGCATCTTTACCTGTGATATTTTTATTTCTTAAGTCAATTAGCATCATGTGGTTATCGGTTCCACCTGAAATTAAGTCGTACCCTCGATCTACAAAAGCTTTGGCCATGGCATCGGCATTTTTTTTGACCTGTAGAATGTAATGCATAAACTCATCAGTTAACGCCTCACCAAAGGCAATGGCTTTACCAGCAATAACATGTTCTAGAGGACCACCTTGATTTCCAGGAAATATAGCAGAATCCAATAGGGATGACATCATTTTAATTTTTCCTGATTTGAACGTTAAGCCAAATGGATTTTCAAAATCTTTCCCCATCATGATTAACCCACCTCGAGGTCCACGAAGCGTTTTGTGCGTGGTGGTTGTAACAATATGACAATGTGGAAGCGGATCGTTTAAAATTCCTTTAGCAATTAGTCCAGAGGGGTGCGAAATATCTCCTAACAAAATTGCACCTACACTGTCGGCAATTTCTCTGAAGCGCTTGTAATCAATATCTCTGGAATATGCAGATGCACCAGCGATTATCAATTTGGGTTGTTCTTTTGTTGCAATATCTTGGATATTGTCGTAATCTAATCGTCCAGTTTCTTTATCTACCCCATAAAAAACAGGATTGTATAAGCGCCCGGAAAAATTCACTGGCGAGCCGTGTGTTAAGTGACCGCCGTGTGCCAAATCAAAACCCAAGATTTTATCGCCCAGCTTCAAACAAGCATGAAAAACAGCGGTGTTGGCTTGACTTCCAGAATGCGGCTGAACATTAGCCCAGGCCGCACCAAATAATGTTTTAGCTCTTTCGATAGCGATTAATTCCACTTCATCAACAACTTCACATCCCCCATAATATCTTTTTCCAGGGTATCCTTCGGCATATTTGTTGGTTAAAACAGATCCAGTAGCTTCCATCACTTGTTCACTAGTAAAGTTCTCTGAGGCAATTAATTCAATGCCATTTGTTTGACGTTGCTTTTCTTCATTGATTAGTTCAAAAATTTGTTCGTCGCGTTGCATATTGTTGGTGTAAAAATTAATACGCTACAAAAATAGTCATAACCCAACTCATATATCGTTAAAAAACATATATTTGATTTATAATTTATTAAAAATTAATTAACACTTAACTTTCTATGCCAAATTTTGCTAACGATCCAAATCGAGTGTCATGGCTTTCAGTGGGTTCAGATTCAGATTTTCCGATTCAAAACATACCATTTGGGGTGTTTTTGACTCGCGAGGATGTTATTACAATTGGTACGCGAATAGGTGATACTGTTATTGATTTGGGTGCGCTGCATCAATTGGGCTACTTTGATGGGATTCCTCTTACCGACGATATTTTTTTACAAGATAGCTTAAACAACTTTATTGCCGATGGACGTCAAACTTGGCGTGCTGTTCGCAATCGTATCGCTGAACTATTTGATGTAAATAATGAATCTCTAAGATCTAACCAAGGGCATCAAGAAATAGTTTTATTTAGATTAGATGAAGTTGAAATGCAGCTTCCAATTCAAGTGGGTGACTACACAGATTTTTATGCCAGTCGAGAACATGCTACAAACGTTGGTACAATGTTTCGTGGAAAAGAAAATGCTTTGATGCCCAATTGGTTACATTTGCCTGTAGGGTATCACGGACGAAGTTCATCTATTATTACTTCTGAAATTTCTATTTACAGACCAAAAGGTCAAACATTAGCTGCAGGTGCTGATACTCCAGTATTTGGCCCAAGTAAAGCCGTAGATTTTGAACTCGAAATGGCATTTATAACAACCGATGCCAATGACTTAGGAACTCCGATTCCAATTCATGAAGCTGAAGATTATATTTTCGGTTTGGTTTTGTTCAATGATTGGAGTGCTCGAGACATCCAAAAATGGGAATATGTTCCATTAGGCCCATTTTTAGGGAAAAATTTTGCTTCGTCAATATCGCCATGGATAGTCACTTTAGACGCATTAGAACCCTTTCGCGTTGATGGTCCTAAACAATACCCTACTCCTCTTAATTACTTACAATTTGAGGGCCAAAAAA
>JBMHDM010000033.1:0-12133 GCA_049889395.1 Flavobacteriaceae bacterium | reverse complement strand
TTTTTTTGTAAATTTATGAGAATTTAAAATTAACTGACAATGAAAAAAATGTTTATGATTCTACTATTGATTTGTTTTTCAACTCAATGGATGAATGCGCAAACTATGGCATTTTCTGCTATAGAAGTAAAAGTAAAACCGTTTACACAAAAAGATATTAAAGAAGCTTTTGAAGAGGTTTTTAAGGATGTTGAAATGAACAAAGGTGCAATTGTTCTTGAAAGATTTACTGGAGGTGACAGTAATGGTATGACACATCGATTAGTATTTTTATACACTCTTGGTGAAAAAATGATTGCAGATGAGTTTTGGGCCTCTGATAAAAATGCTGCATTTTGGGCTAAAATGGGCAATTATATTGAAGATTGGGGCGTTTCATATTCAGGAAGAATGATGAGTTGGAAAGAAGGCAACTTAGAAACTAATCCAGAAGTTCATATATGGGATATTATCCCTGAGGATCCAGCTGCATTTAAAGTTGCTCATGATAAAATTGTAGATGAATTTAAAGATGAGTTTAAAGATCGTGTCGTAGGGTTTGGAACCTATGATATTGGTATGCCAAATGGAGCAACTTACTGGGTAGGATTGACAGGAAAAGATACAGTAGATCATCTTATGCTTTATGATAAAATGGAAAAAAATAATCGATTTGTAAAATTATTGGCAGAAAGAGGTGGTTTTGACTTAATCAAAGACTTTTCACTAAATATAATTAGCAGTAAGCAGTAAAGCCTTTAAAATAATAAAGTTTAAATAACCTTCTGATTTCAGGAGGTTATTTTGTTTTATGAGGGTTGTATTGTAGATCAGATTTTTAACGGTTATAATCGTCTTGAACCCTCACTATATCCTCTTCGTCAGAAGGCTGAGCGCTTGTGTGTTGCCAAATTTCGGCCACAACACCAAAGTCTTTCAATCCAATGAGTCGGTGACGTTCGCCCTTCTCCAGTTTAATTTGTTCTCCTTTTGAGTATTGAACGACAGTTCCTTGAATATTGGTTTGGCTTCTAACAACTCCCACACATCCTCTGAAAACTTGCCAAATTTCCGCTCTACGATTGTGATATTGCCAAGATAGTCGGGATTGTGGTTTGACTATCAATATTTTGGGACTTAATTTACCTTGAATTTTCAAGGAATTAACATCAATTTTCTTGAAAAATTTATCACAAAAATCTTGGGACTGAGTTTCATCAATAACTAGAAAAGCCCCCCAGGGTCTTTCAAAATCTTTAGCGACAATGTTAAAGCCGTAGGACTCTATCTGGTGTTGTATTTTATGATAATAGTTATGGCTCATCGCGTTTATTTTCAGTAATTTGTTAAAAACAAAATTAAATTTTTTTCAAAAAAAATTAGTCAATCAATTCACATTTTAATATTACTTTTTTTGAAAGAGCTTTAGTACAAAATAAAAACAACTGTCCACCATCTGAAATATTATAGCTTGTTTTGATTTGTTCGACGGATCTAGAGTAATTGCGAACTTTAACATTGATTTTTTGTCCAGAAAGTTTCTTTTTGATTTCTTTCCTCTGATTTGGTAATTGTTCAATTATCTTATAGGCTTTTCCAGGGAAACTATCAATGAATTTATTCGA
Source organism: Flavobacteriaceae bacterium (assembly GCA_049889395.1). Lineage (GTDB taxonomy): Bacteria > Bacteroidota > Bacteroidia > Flavobacteriales > Flavobacteriaceae > UBA3537. The sequence continues at coordinate 10,529 of JBMHDM010000033.1, read as the reverse complement.
AGTGTATAAGTGGCTGTGTTGATCTAGCTTGAAGAGATCAAATTGTTTGGTTAAAATCTTGAAAGCCCCTCCTTTTAGAATAGCATTATTCGGCTCATACAAATAGCCTAGAGGTTCACTGTAGTTTGGTGTACATTCTCGCTCTTCGCTTCGAACAAACTCAAACAAAGGCTGATTCGAATTGAGGTTAATAGCCTTCAATATAGGCTCTTCTGAGGTGTTTTTTTCTAATATAAATAACAACTCTTTGACTTCGTTTTTAACAGCGATAACATGAACTGTTTTGGTTTGTGGTAAAACTTCCAACGCTGCTTTAATATCAAGCATTGGCGATAGTTTTATCATGATATTTTTACTGTGCTTAAAAAATAGATCTAAATGTTTGGAAACATCTGGTGAGCAATCAGAAATGAAAAAACGTTTATTCCTGTTTTTATCTCTTCGTGAAGGATCCAGATAAATCCAATCGAAATTAGTGTCATCATGTTTTAATTTCTCCAAGCCATCTCCAGTAACGGACTCAATATTTTCAGCCTCCAAGACTTTAATATTGTGTTTGACAACTTCGGATAAGTTCTCATTAATTTCACAATGTGTAACTGCTTTTATTGTTTTTGAAAAATAAAAACTATCAACTCCAAATCCACCTGTTAAATCAATTAGAGATGATCCAGAGATCAACCCACTTTTGTACAATGCCGTTGTTTCGGAAGAAGTTTGTTCGATATTGAGCTTTTTGGGGAAATAAATTCTTTTAGTTTTGAACCATAGCGGCAGTTTATGTTGGCATTTTGATTTGCATAATATTTGTTCTACCAAATCTGAGGTTTCAATACCATCAAATGGACTACCCTTTAGCGCTAATTGTTGAATATTTGATCCCACATGTTTGGAGATAAATTCTTGGACCTCAGATTTTAAGATATTACTATTTAGCATCCTGAATGGCTGTTGTAAGTTTGAAAAGTGCTATTGAAGCAGCTTGAGCAACATTCATACTGGTGTTTTGTCCAAACATTTCTATATGAAAGATAGAATCGCTCAGTTGAAGAATCTCCGAATCTATGCCGTAGCGCTCACTACCAACGATCAGTGCAATTTTTTGTCCAGCGTTAAAGTCGAGCTCAGTAATGGGCTGACTGTGTTGTGTGATTTCTAGTGAAATAATACTGTAGTTCTCTTTTTTTAAGTTAAGAATCAAAGCAGGTAGATCCTCAATTTGTTGAAAATCAACCACTTTTTCGGTTGATCGGGCGGTATTCCAAACCTTGCGGTTAAGTTCTATTTTTGTTCCTCCCAAAATTAATTTTTTAACGCCAAAGGCATCTGCCAAACGAAACAAGCTTCCAATATTGGCCGGACGGATTACATTTGTCGTGATTAAAACGATCGGAAATTCTTGAGTTTTGAATTTAGAGTTGTAGTGATTCAGTTGCATATATTGGCCCTAAAATTCGAATGCATATTTCACAATATTGGCTCCCATTTGCAGCGCTTTAAGTCTAACCTCTGGCGAGTCGTTATGTATCTCTGGATCTTCCCAACCATCGCCCAAATCGCTTTCATAGGTGTACAACAATATAAGTTTATTATTCTCAAAAATCCCTAAAGCTTTGGGCGGTAAACCATCGTGTTCATGAATTTTTGGCAATCCATTTGGGAATTTAAAATGAATATTAAATAGCGGATGATTGGCAGGTATTTCTCTCAATTCTTTATTGGGGAATAGTGCTTTTATTTGAGGTAAAATAAAAGGTTTCATGCCATAATTGTCATCAATGTGTAAAAAACCACCCCCCAATAAATATTGTCTTAAATTTTCAATATCATCTGGCGAAAAAATCACATTACCATGTCCTGTCATGTGCACGAGAGGATAATCTAAAATCGCATTATCACTAGCAGTAACCACATCTGGCTTTAGGGCAATTGATGTTTTAATTTCTTCATTACAAAACTCAATTAAATTTTTTAAAGCTGTAGGATTGCTGTACCAGTCACCACCGCCACTGTATTTTAAAATGGCAAGTTCTTGTCCATGAGTTGGTACATTAAATAAAATTGAAAATATCGCTACAAAAATAGAAAATCTAGACATGACAAAGTTGTACGGTGTGACAAGCCATTACAGCAGCGGTTTCAGTTCTCATTCTAGAATTCCCCAAGCTGATGGCTTTAAAACCATTTTGCTCGGCAAGTTCTATCTCTGTTGTTGTAAAATCTCCCTCTGGACCGATAAGAATCAGGACATCTTGATTCAGTTTTAACTCGGACTTCAAATGAGGTTTTGGTGTGTCCATACAATGCGCAATAAAATCGTTTTCGGATTTAAAGTTATGGACAAAATCTTTAAACTTTACGGCTGGACGAAGGATGGGGAAATAGGCGCGAAGGGATTGTTTGGCTGCGGCATGAATTATTTTATTGTATCGATTAGGTTTGATAACCTTTCGCTCACTATTTGTACAAAAAATGGGGGTGATTTCATCAACACCAATTTCAGTTGCTTTTTCCAAAAACCATTCAAACCGATCGTTTAATTTTGTGGGGGCAACTGCTAGATGTATATTGTGTTTTTGTCTCGATTGCTTGGTAACTTTTAAGATTTTTACCTGGCATTTATTTGGATCTGATAGTAAAATTTTTGATTCAAAAATATATCCTAATCCATTGGTTATAAGTATTTTATCTCCACTCTTTTTTCGTAGTACTTTTACAATATGTCTACTTTCATTTTTATTAAAATAAAAGTCTTGATCGTGTTTTGCTATAGTTGGGTTGTAAAACAGTTGCATCGGTTAGTCTAAATTTTTAGTCTAGCTGTTGCCATCACATTTTGTGAGGTGAAATCTTCGTTAAGATATTTCAAATAACCTACAATGGCTATCATGGCGGCATTATCTGTTGTGAATTCAAATGCAGGAACAAAGGTTTCCCAGCCAAATTTTTGTTCAGCGCTTTTTAAAGCTTCTCGAATTCCTGAATTAGCAGAAACACCGCCCCCAATTGCCACTCTATCGATCTTTGTTTCATGGGTTGCTTTTTTGAGTTTATCCATTAGAATCCCTACAATTGTATATTGAATCGAGGCACAGATATCATTAAGGTTTTCTTGGATGAAATTAGAATTGGCTTTGGTGTTTTTTTGAATAAAATATAATATGGCTGTTTTGAGTCCTGAAAAACTAAAATTCAAACCATCAACCTTGGGTTTTGTAAAATGAAAGGCTTTTGGATTACCCAATTTTGCACGTTTATCTATTTCTGGACCAGCAGGATAGCCGAGTCCTAGAAGTTTACCACTTTTATCGAATGCTTCTCCAACGGCATCATCAATGGTTTCCCCAATAACTGACATATCAAAGTAGTCTTTAACCGCTACAATTTGGGTGTGTCCTCCAGAAATAGTCATGGCTAAAAACGGAAAATTTGGTTTTTTGTATCCCTTTTTATCAATAAAATGTGCCAAGATGTGAGCTTGCATATGATTGACCTCAATTAATGGAATTTGAAGCCCCATGGCTAATGATTTCGCAAATGAAGTGCCAACTAGCAACGATCCCATTAAGCCTGGTCCTCTTGTAAAAGCAATGGCGGAAAGTTCTTTTTTCGAAATTCCTGCCTCCTTTAGGGCTTGATGCACGACTGGAATAATATTTTGCTGATGTGCTCTTGAGGCCAGTTCTGGAACCACACCACCATAGGCTTCGTGGATGGACTGATTGGCAATGATGTTGCTTAAAATTTTTCCATCACAAAGCACTGCTGCAGCAGTATCATCACAAGATGATTCTATCCCCAAGATATAAGTTTTTTCGTGTAACATCTGAAAGATTAAATTTATATTTTATTTTCTTTGCAGGAGTTTGGCAGAACTATTGCTGTAACCTTAATTATCTACAAAGAAATAAAAAAAATAAGAGAAATTTATAGTGTTTATGGGCATTAATTATGATTTCAATTTGGATTTCATAATTTTACAATAATTTGATAGGTATTAGAAAACGATTTAACATATTAATTAGAGTTGTAGCAATTTTACTGCTACTATTCATTTCTGTAGTTTTGGTCTGTTCTATCCCTAGTGTTCAAACTTATTTTGGAGGCTATGCGACAAATCAATTAAATGAACAATTTGGGACCGATATCAGAGTTGATAAAGTAGGACTTCAGTTCAATGGGGATATTGAATTGAAAAATATACTCATAAGAGATCACCACAATGATACATTAATCGCCATAGAGGAACTGAATAGCTCCATTATAAGTTTTATAAAAATTAAAGACAATAACCTGATTTTTAAGGATATAGACATCTATGGGTTGTTTTTTCATATCAAAACATATGCGGATGAGGGAGACTCAAACTTGGATATTTTTGTGGATCGTTTTGAAAGTGATCAAAAGAAAACAGGGTCACCTTTTAAATTATCCTCCGATGAACTATCCATTTATAACAGCACTTTCAAGTTAAGTAATTCTAATAAAACCCAATCTCAATTATTAGATTTTAAAGCATTAAACATCGAAGTTTCAGATTTTTGGATTAATGGACCAAATGTTCATGCAAACATTCAATCGCTCAATTTCAATGATCCCCGTGGCGTGGTAATGAAAAATTTTCAAACCGATTTTAACTACAGGCTTGATGGGATGACTTTTGATGATTTAAATATTAACACCTCAAAATCACAGTTGCAAGGCCATTTGAAATTTTCTTACCAAAGAGCGGATTTGAAAAACTTCTCAGAAAAGGTTAACCTTGAGGCTCATTTCTCTCAAAGCACTATTAATTTGGGCGAATTAAATATTTTTTATCCAGAGTTTGGTCAATCAACTACCGTACAGCTGACTACAGATGTCCAAGGAACACTGAATGATTTGATGCTTCATAATTTTTCTTTAGATAATGCTTCTGGTGCGACACGAATTGAGGGTCAATTTAGCTTTAAAAACTTAATAAGCTCCAAATCTGATTCTTTTATGATGCTGGGACAATTTCAAACCTTGCGTTCAAATTATTCTGAACTAAAAGCTATTTTGCCCAGACTTTTAGGAAACAATCTGCCTTCAAATTTAAAACCCCTTGGGGATTTTTCTGCACAGGGCGATGCCTCGATTTTTGATGATTCTATCGACATAAATTTTGATATTAGCACAGCTATTGGTCAGTTGTATACAGACCTCAAACTTTCGAATATAAAGCCCATTGATAGCGCTAGCTATAGCGGTCAATTGAATTTAATGGATTTTGATCTTGGGGTTATTCTCAACGAACCAAAAGTGGGTCTGGTAAACTCGAATTTGACGTTAGAAGGCAAGGGGTTTACCATTGAAAATGTTCGTTCCAATGTGAATGGAATTTGCCAAAATTTCGAATTTAACAATTATATCTACAAAGATATTGAAGTGCAAGGCTTTGTTAAAGACCATGTTTTTAAAGGGGCTTTAAACACCAGCGACCCTAACTTAAAATTAGACTTTGAGGGTTTAGTTGATTTTTCAGGGAAAGAGAATATTTATGATTTTACAGCAGAGGTTAGTCATGCTAATTTGAGAGAATTAAATTTTGTAACTCGGGATGATATTTCTGTTCTAAAAGGTCGTTTGGAGCTCGATATGCGTGGTACCAACTTTGATGATGCATACGGGAATTTAAAATTTAAAAACGCATTATATACCAACCAAAATGACGTCTATTATTTTGAAGATTTTCAAATTTTTTCAACTTTCGATTCTAGCGACAACCGTACCATAGCTATTAATTCCCCAGAAATTATTCAAGGTATATTCAAAGGAAAGTTTAAAATCAATCAAATTCCGTCAATGCTCCGAAACGCTGTTGCAGATTTGTATTCTCAGTCGCTTTCAAATCCTGTAGAACAAGGGCAATATTTAAGTTTTAATTTTAAAATTTTTAATAAAATAATTGAGGTATTTTATCCCAAATTAAAAGTTGGTACTAATACCTTTGTTAAAGGATTTTTGGATAGTGATCCCAAAAAGTTCATGCTTACTTTCAAATCACCAAATATTGAATTAGAAGATTATCTTGCTGAGCAGATTCAAGTACAATTAGCAAATGACAATCCCATTTTCAACACCTACATTCAATTAGAACGTTTTAAAACCCCATACTACGAGGCCAATTCTTTCAATTTGATAAACGTAACGCTCAACGATACGCTTTACATGAAGTCAGAATTTAGAGGTGGAAAACAAAACAAAGACCTGTTCGATTTAAATTGGTATTACACTTTGAAAGACGAAAATTCTGTGGTTGGTTTAAAACCGTCAAAAGCTATTTTTAAAGGGATTCCATGGCAAGTTAATGGTCTATCAAATAGCAAAAACAAAATCATTTTCAATCCAAAAACTAAGACCTATTTTATTGAAGATTTGGATCTATCTTATGAGACCGAACAATTAATCCTGAGTGGCCAGGCTAAAGACTCATTATCTGGAAATTTAAACCTTAAATTCAAGAATGTTGATTTGGCCAAAGTTACCCCAGAGATAGATAGCCTCAGTTTGGGGGGAACTGTCAACGGAAATCTGGTTATTTCAAAATTTAAAAATACGCTTCTGCCCAAATCCCTTTTGAATATTGAGGATTTTAGTGTTAATGGATTTAATCTTGGGGCTTTCAATGCTGATGTAGTAGGGAATTCCTCATTAACTAGTTATGATGTTGATATCCGAGTCAAAGATGATAGGAATGAGTCCTTTTCAGCCATCGGTCTTTTGGATGTTTCAGGAGAGAACTCAAAATTAGACGTGAGTCTCAAGTTTGAAAATTTTATTCTTGAGCCCTTGAATCCACTAGTTGGTGGTGTTATAACAGAAATTCGAGGAAAAATTAGTGGTCAGGCTGAGGTGACCGGGCGATTAGAAAAACCTCAAATTAACGGCAGTCTTGGTCTTGACGGTGGCCATCTTTTTGTACCATATCTTAATGTGAAATATGCTTTTGATGATCAAACCAAAATAGATTTACAACAACAAAGCTTTATTTTTAAGTCTGCTAACTTTGCAGATACAACGTTTAATTCAAATGGGGTTTTGAGTGGAAAAATGAGTCACAATAATTTCTCAAATTGGTCTTTAGATATAAATATCGATTCCTCTCGTTTATTGGTTTTAAACACGTCCGAAACCAATGAATCTCTATATTACGGTACTGGATTTGTTGATGGAAATATCAACATCGAAGGCCCAATGAACCAACTTTTTATTGAAGCTAATGTTGCCACTTCAAAGGGAACCATTTTTAAAATTCCATTGAACGATAGTGAAATGATTGGAGAAAATTCGTACATAAAATTTCTTAGTCCAGAGGAAAAACAATTACAATATGAAGGTCGTTCGGTTCAATTGGACGATATAGAAGGTGTTGAAATGGAATTTAATATGGACGTCACTGATGATGCTGAAATTGAAATTGTTTTGGATAAAGATACTGGAAGCTCTATTGTAGGTCGAGGAAACGGCAGTATTTTGGCACAAATCAACACCAGTGATAAGTTTTTAATGTATGGAGATTTTTTGGTTCTATCGGGATATTACAATTATAGTATTGGAAAGCTTGTTCAGAAAAAATTTAAATTGGTGAAAGACGGTACGCTTGTCTGGGAAGGAAATCCACTTCAGGCAGAGATCAATATTGAAGCTATCTATGATGACTTGTCAGTGAATCCCTCTACCTTGCTTGACAACCCTATCAATCAAACCATTCCAGTAGAGGTCAAAGTTCAACTCACCGAAGCCCTAGAAAAGCCAAATATCAACTTTGATATTCGTTTTCCCAATATCAATTCAGCACTCAACAGCGAGTTAGCAGACCGCCTTAGAGACAAGGACAAACGTGAATTTCAAGCACTATCACTCCTCGCAACGGGTGCTTTCAGGAGTAAAATTGCACTAGACACTCAAGACGCTTTTGAACTAGTCTCTGACGGTGTAACCAATATGCTGAATGATATATTTTCGGATGACGACAACAAAGTCAAATTAGGTTTAAATTTAGACATAGGGAAGAACACTCCCGAGATTGAAACGGACAGTCGAGTAGGAGTAACACTTTCTACAAAAATCAGTGAAAACGTATTGATAAACGGAAAAGTTGGAGTCCCCATAGGAGGAGTTAGTCAAACTACTGTTGCTGGAGACTTTGAAGTAGAAGTGTTATTAAATGAAGATCGAACCTTATCGCTTAAGTTTTTCAACAGAGAAAATAGTATTCAAAACTTTGGCGATCAAATTGGCTACACACAAGGATTAGGACTGTCCTACAATATTGAATTTGACAATCTCAAGGAATTATTGAGTGAATTATTTTCGGAAAAGAAAATAACCCAACAAGATTCTTTTAAAGCGACAGAAAAAGAATCTGAATTTCCAGAATACATGGAGTTTAAGAAATCTAACGAAAATGAATGAAATTACGAATTCCCATCATCAAACTCCAATTAGTTATTAACGAAAACGTTTGAATTTTATAAAGTTTGAAAATTATAGTCTTTTAGATCGTATAACTGTAACATAAGTTTAGTAATTTTGCAATCATACCTAAATTATGCCTAAAACCATAAAAAAAATAGGAGTACTGACATCTGGTGGTGATGCACCAGGGATGAACGCTGCAATCCGTTCTGTAGTTCGCACATGCGCACATCACAAAATAGACTGTTTAGGAATATACAGAGGTTATGAGGGCATGATTGAAGGCGATTTTAAAGTACTAGACGCTAGAAGCGTTAACTACATAATAAACAAAGGAGGTACATTTTTAAAGTCTGCACGCTCTGATGAATTTAGGACTAAAGAAGGCAGACAAAAGGCCTACAGTCAACTCCAAAAATTTGAAATCGATGCCCTGGTTTTGATTGGAGGCGATGGAACTTTTACTGGAGGTATGATTTTTAATGATGAATTTAATTTTCCCATCATTGGAATACCTGGAACAATAGACAATGACATTGTCGGAACTAACTTCACTCTTGGATATGACACAGCTCTAAATACCGCTGTAGAGGCCATAGACAAAATTAGAGACACAGCCAGCTCTCACAAGCGATTATTTTTCGTCGAAGTCATGGGTAGAGATGTTGGACACATAGCACTGAATGCTGGTGTAGGTTCTGGTGCTGAAGAAATACTAGTACCTGAAGAAGATCTAGGACTAGAGCGACTTTTGGAATCTCTTGAGCGTAGTAAAAATTCTGGAAAATCGTCTAGTATAGTTGTAGTAGCTGAGGGTGACAAAACAGGCAAAAACGTCTTTGAACTTAGGGATTATGTTGAAGAAAATCTTCAAGGCTATGACGTCAGAGTCTCGGTTTTAGGTCACATGCAACGTGGCGGATCTCCCTCATGTTTCGATCGTGTATTGGCTTCCAGAATGGGTGTTAAGGCAGTCGAATCGCTTCTTGAAGGCAAAAAAAATGTCATGGTTGGAACGATAAACAATAAACTAGAGTTGTACCCCATAAATAAAGCAGTCAAAGGACATTCCAAAATTGATGAAGAGTTACTCAGAGTATCCGATATCATGAGTACATAATTAACTAAACTAACTAACCAAAAATCACAAATAACATGTCAAAAGTAAAAATAGGAATTAACGGATTTGGAAGAATAGGACGAATTGCATTCAGAATTGCATCCGAACGCCCAGAAGTAGAAGTTGTTGGAATCAATGACTTGTTGGACGTCGATCATTTAGCATATCTTCTCAAATATGATTCCGTTCATGGTCAGTTTAAAGGAACTATAGAAATCAAAAATGGCAACTTGATTGTTAATGGAAATGAAATCAGGGTCACTGCAGAACGAAATCCTGAAGACTTGAAATGGGATGCCGTCGACGCTCAAGTTGTTTTAGATTGTACAGGAATATTTACAACATTAGAAGGTGCACAAAAGCATATTACTGCAGGTGCTAAGAAAGTAGCTATATCTGCGCCGTCTGCCGATGCGCCCATGTTTGTAATGGGAGTAAATCACAATGATATTACTGCAAATCATACAATCGTTTCAAACGCTTCTTGTACAACAAATTGTTTAGCCCCTTTAGCTAAAGTTATTCATGATAATTTTGGTATAGTTGAAGGGCTAATGACTACTGTACATGCTGCAACAGCTACTCAATTTACGGTAGATGGACCATCGAAAAAAAATTACAGATTAGGACGTGCCTCACTCAACAATATCGTACCAGCCTCCACTGGTGCAGCCAAAGCAGTAGGGAAAGTTATACCAGAGCTCAATGGTAAATTGACGGGTATGGCTTTTAGAGTTCCAACCGTTGATGTTTCTGTTGTTGACTTGACTTGTAGATTAGAGAAAAGTGCAAGCTTTGAGGCGGTGAAATTGGCATTAAAAAAAGCTTCAGAAAATGAATTAAAAGGTATTTTGGGATATACCGAAGAAGGCGTAGTTTCACAAGATTTTGTCTCTGAATCCAAAACCAGTACTTTTGATGCCAATGCCAGTATCGGATTGAATGATAACTTCGTAAAGTTGATCTC
>JBMHDM010000032.1:0-27210 GCA_049889395.1 Flavobacteriaceae bacterium | reverse complement strand
TCGAACTTCCGACTCCTTTCTTGTGTGCCATTTTATTTCGATTTTAAATGTTATGATTTAGCTAAGGGCTGAAATTAAGTCTGCTTTTTTCATCGCAGAGATTCCAGTGATTCCTTTAGCTTTTGCTAATTCTTTAAGTTGTGCAACTGTCATTTTGCTCAAATCCTGTGCTGGTGCTTCTGCCTTAGGAGCAGCTTTAGCGGCTTTTGGTGCTGGAGTTTCAGCTTTGGCAGTTGGTGTTTGTGCTTTTTTGGCAGGGGCGGCTTTTTTTGCTCCTGAAGCAACAATATTATCAATTTGGATTTCAGTTAAAGCTTGGCGGTGGCCATTTTTTACTCTGTATCCTTTACGTCTTTTCTTTTTAAAGACAATCACTTTATCACCTTTAAGGTGTTTTAAGACTTTGGCTCCTACTTGAGCACCGTCTATAGCTGGGGCGCCTACTGTAACTTTGTCGCCGTCAGCTAAAAGAAGAATCTTGTCGAAAGCGACTTTTTTTCCTTCTTCGGCTTGTAAACGGTGAACAAAGACTTTTTGGTCTTTTTCAACTTTAAATTGTTGCCCTGCTATCTCTACAATTGCGTACATAGCGTTTTTTATTTGGTTAAACGATTGGCCTTATTCTTTCAAAAAAGGCGGGTGCAAATATAATCCTTAATAATTAATATACAAACTAAATTCAGGCATTGTTTGTACAAAATGAGCGGTCATACTACTAAAAAGTATTATTTTTGAATTTGACTGTAACAAATATGGTTCAAATCAGTCTTAATATAAAATAATCTTTATAAGTATTAACACCAAAAAATCATTTGTATGAAAATTTATTTAGGGGCTTTGATGGCCTTAATATTATTGGCAGCGCCAGTATCAGCCCAAGAGGTACAATTCGAGGAATATGACCTAGACAATGGCCTCCATGTCATCCTACATCAAGAAAATGCAGCTCCAGTAGTTACTGTCGCAGTAATGTATCAAATCGGTGCAAAAGATGAAGTTGAAGGAAGAACAGGATTTGCACATTTCTTCGAACATTTACTTTTTGAGGGAACTGAAAATATCGAACGCGGAAAATGGTTTGATATTGTCTCAGCCAATGGTGGCAGTAACAATGCCAACACCACTCAAGATCGCACTTATTACTACGAAACTTTCCCGTCCAATAAGCTTGAAATAGGACTTTGGATGGAAAGTGAAAGAATGCTCCACCCCATCATTGAAAAAGTGGGAGTTGACACTCAAAATGAAGTCGTTAAAGAAGAAAAACGTCAAAGAATTGATAATGCACCGTACGGTAAAATCATTTATCGAACTGGTGTTGACAATCATCTTTTTAAAGAACATCCTTATGGCCGTTCTGTCATTGGATCAATGGAAGATTTAGATGCCGCCCTGTTGGATGAGTTTATTGACTTCAACGAAAAATATTACAACCCTAACAATGCCGTTTTGGTTGTAGCAGGAGATATCAGCATTGAAGAAACGAAAGCTATGGTAGAGGATTATTTTGGGCCAATTCCCAACAACGCCGAACCAAATGTCAGAATCGAGATTACAGAACCCCCAATAACAGAGACTCGAATGGTTACTGAGTACGATTCAAATATTCAAATTCCGGCCTACATCTTCTCTTACATCACACCAAAATCTGTTGATAAAGACGCTTATGTTTTAGATTATATTTCTTCTATCCTAACAGGTGGTAATAGCTCTAGGATGTACAAACGAATGGTGGAACAAGATAAAGTAGCGCTTCAGGTTTTAGCATTCAACCAAGCTAGCCAAGACTATGGAACATACACTATGGGGGCCCTTATCAAAGGAGAACCGGATTGGGATAACTTGAAGGCCACGATGGATGATGAAATCGAAAGACTTCAAACCGAGTTAATTTCTGATAAAGAATATCAAAAACTTCAGAACCAATTTGAAACCAGTTATGTTGAAGTCAACTCAAGTGTAGAAGGCATTGCAGGTTCATTGGCAACCTATCACATGCTTCAGGGCGACACCAACAGAATTAATACTCAACTTGATATTTACAGATCTATTACTAAGGACGATATTAAGCGTGTTGCAAAGGCTTATTTGAACCCAGATCAGCGTGTAGAAATCAAATATTTGGCTGGTACAGCTCCTACCGAAGAAGTGTCAAATTAATAAACATTTACAATCATTATGAAAAAGCAATTTATATATACACTTATCGCAGCATTGATCGGATGGTCTGCGACAGCACAAATTGACAGGTCCAAAATACCGGCATCTGGCCCAACACCAGAGATAAATTTAAGAGAAGCTCAGGAGTTTAAACTAAGAAATGGTTTAACTGTACTTGTAGCAACTGACACTAAATTTCCAGTTGTTAGATGGAACCTCAACCTCAACAACCCTCCTATCTATGAAGGGGAAAATGCAGGCGTACAGTCTCTAACAAGTGCCCTAATGGGGAAAGAAACAGCAAAAAGTACCAAGGATGAATTCGCCGAAAAAGTCGATTTTTTAGGAGCATCAGTAAATGTTAACCCAAATGGAGGCTTTGGCTATTGTTTGTCCAAGTATAAGGATGAGGTGTTTTCATTATTTGCAGAAGCTGCTTTTCAGCCTAAATTCAGCGCAGAAGAATTAGAATTCGAAAGAGAACAACTCATTGAAAGCTTAAAATCAGGTGAAAATAGTGCAGCAGCCATTGCGAGCGATGTTAGAGACGCTGTTTTTTATGGAAAAAACCATCCTGCTGGTGAAATTCTGACAAAAGAAACTGTCGGTAACGTCACACTTACAGATGTGGAAAATTTCTATAAAGATCGTTTTAAGCCCTCAAACGGCTACTTATTGTTTAGCGGGGATATTACCGTCAAAGAAGCCAAGAAGTTACTTAAAACTCATATGAAAAATTGGGAAGCTGGAGTTGTTCCCACAACTGATTTTCCAGCGTTTAGCGATGTTTCTTCAACTGAAATTAATTTTGTTGATGTCCCCAACGCTGTTCAAACTGAATTAGCCGTAATGAGCGTATCACCACTAAAAATGACGGATAAAGACTATCATGCAGCGTTAGTTGCCAATTACATACTAGGCGGCGCTTTTGGCTCTTATCTTAATATGAATTTGAGAGAGAAAAACGGTTATACCTACGGCGCTCGATCTAGTTTGGGAACTGGTCGATGGTATGATGGCTCTTTTCGTGCCACAACCAAAGTAAGAAATATGGTTACGGACAGTGCTGTCGTTGAAATTTTGACTGAAATAAAGCGCATCAAAACAGAACCCGTTGATGCCGAAATGTTAGCCAATGCAAAAGCTAAATTTTTAGGTAATTTTATTCTTCAATCCGAAGACAAAACAGTAGCCGCTAGACGCGCTTTAAGCATAAAGACAAACAAACTTCCTGAAGATTTTTATAAAAACTATATTGCTAACATAGACGCAGTAACTGTGGAAGATGTTCAGCGGGTAGCTAACACATACTTCACTGACGACAAGGCCAGAATTGTATTGGTTGGAAAAGCTGCAGACATTTTAGAAAATGTTGAAAAAATTGAATGGAATGGACAAAAACTACCGATAAAGTATTTTGACAAAGAGGCCAATCCAACTGATAGGCCTGAATTCTCAAAACCTATCCCAGAGGGTGTTACAGCCATGACTGTTATGCAGCAATATGTTGATGCCATTGGTGGGAAGGAAGCAATTAGTCAAATACAAACAATCCTGATTAATGCGGATGTAACCATTCAAGGTGCACCATTTAAACCAACAGCAGTCATCAAATCTATGGCGCCAAATAAATCTTCAATGGAAATGAGTATTGCGGGGATGGGCACCATCATGAAGCAAAAGTTTGACGGAGTATCGGGTTATGCAGAACAGCAAGGCATGAAACAACCTATGAGTGAAGAAGAAGTTACCGAGGCAGCCAGTCAAAAAGGATTATTTCCTGAAATGTACTACAGCGAAGCCGATATCGAATTGGTAAGCTTAGGAGATATGGATGGAACGGATGTTTATAAAATCAAAGTAAAAGGTACTAAAGAATCTTACCGCTATTATGATGCAGAATCTGGACTTTTGCTTCGTGAAGAATCCACTGAAGAGGCTCAAGGACAAAGCTTTACATCAATTAAAGATTTAAAAGATTACAGAGAAGTCAATGGCGTGTTGATTCCATTTGCTCAGGAAATCCAAACTGGGCCACAAGCTGTTGGTATTACAGCTTCGGAAGTTGTCATTAATTCTGATGTTTCGGAAGAAGATTTTAAATGATTTTTTTAAAAGGAATTAATAAAAAAACCGTCACTTGGCGGTTTTTTTTATTGATTCTTATTGGCCAAATAAATCCCCAATAATATGAGAAGAGCGGCTATAGCTTGAAATATGTCGAATAACTCACCGTCCAAAAGGCCCCAGAACAAAGCCACAACAGGCATTAAGTAGGTTACTGAAGATGCAAAAACTGGGGTTGATATTTGAATGAGATTATTGAATAAAACTTTTGCCATTGCTGTCCCAAACAGTGACAAAACAATCACACTTGAAATCGAAATAAGAAAATCCTCATTTTGAATAGTTGTTGCATCAAGTCCCCCCGAATAAATTAATACTAAAAAAGCAGGAATTACAATGACAGCAAAATTTGCTGTCGCAATGGCAATTGGGCGAAGTCCCTGCAGATGTGTTTTTATAATATTCACATTGGCTGCATACATCCATGTCGCCAAGACCACCAAGCCAGCGTACCAATAATTTTGATCAGGATTAAGCTCTGCGCCTTCAACGATTAACAGAAGACCTCCTACAAGACCGACTAAAACTCCAATAATTTGAAAACGATTGGAATTAATTTTAAATATAAAATAACCCAAGATTATGGTATTAAGCGGAACTAAAGCATTGAGGATAGAAGTAATAGCACTATCAACTTCGGTTTCGGCATAAGCAAATAAAAAAGATGGAAAAAAAGTCCCCAAAAAACCAGACAAGGCCAGCCAGCGCCATTGTAATTTTGAAAGGTTTTTGATAGAATTATACCCCACGATGAAAATGAAAATGGCAGAAATAACAATTCTGAAACTTCCAAGTTGCATTGGAGTCAGCCCAACCAACCCTTTTTTAATCAAAATGAAAGAACTCCCCCATATAAGAGAAAGTAGAGTAAGATAAAACCACTTTTTTGAAGAAAAACCCATTGAAAGTACTAAAAGAAGCAAAATTGGTTTAAAAACTACAAACCATTGCCAAAAAAATATTAAATTTGAGGAATATCCTTAAATTAATTTGTCATGAAACCTATTAAATTTACTTTAATTACAGTTGCAACGCTACTGTTGTTATCGTCTTGTAAAAACCCAAAAAAAGCAGAGATAAAAATCGTCGAATCGGCAGTTGTTGAATCTACACATCAAGCAGAAATACAAGTCGATATGGCAAATTTTACCACTGCATCTTTTACGATTAATGGCATGTCTTGTAAAATGGGGTGTGCCAAACCTATCGAAAAAAAGTTAACTAAATTAGACGGTGTTGGTAGTGCTGAAGTTGATTTTGAAAATAAACTAGCTACTGTAAAATTTGATGCTGAAAAATTATCTCAGGAAGATTTTGAGCAGACCGTTAAAGCAGTGAGCGAAAAATATTCTGTTGAGGGATATATGGAGGATAAATCAGAGCTTTAGGTTTAGACGTAATAACATTCCAAAAGTCCTGAAATTAAGTATTCATTATGTCTTCAATCTCCTCTAGTTCTATTGGAATATTTCTCATCAGATTTAGCGGCTTTCCATTGGACTGAATAACCACATCATCTTCGAGTCGAATTCCCATGTTTTCTTTGGGGATATATATGCCGGGCTCAACTGTGAAAACCATATTTGCCACCATTGGCGTTTTTAAGGCTCCGAAATCATGGGTGTCCAAGCCCATGTGATGAGAGGTACCGTGCATAAAATATTTTTTATAAGCAGGCCACTTCGGATCTTCTTGTTGAACATCGGCTTTGTCGATAAGCCCTAAATCTAAAAGTTCTGAAGTCATAAGTTTCCCCACTTCCATATGATACTCCTCCCATAGTGTTCCAGGAACAAGCATTTTTGTAGCTTCATTTTTTACATTGAGGACAGATTGATAAACTGCTTTTTGGCGATCGGTAAAACGACCGCTGACAGGGATAGTTCGTGTCATATCGCTAGAGTAATTGGCGTACTCTGCACCAACATCCATCAGTAGCATATCACCACTATTACAGCGCTGATTGTTCTCAATATAATGCAACACACAAGCGTTAAAACCGGAGCCAATTATAGGTGTGTAAGCAAAACCTTTGGAGCGATTTCTGAGAAATTCATGGGCGTATTCGGCTTCAATTTCATACTCCATTACCCCAGGCTTAACAAAATTCAAAACACGTCGAAATCCTTTTTCGGTAATATCGCAAGCCATTTGAATGAGTTCAATTTCCTCGGGTTCTTTTACACCACGCAAATTTTCCATTATTGGAAAATTATTCTCAATGTTGTGGTTGGGATAATTTGTCTTAACGGATTTTATAAATCGGTCTTCACGAGTCTCAATTTCTACTGCTTGTCTATAGTGATTATTATTGTTAAAATAAATGGTATCTACCTGGCACATCAGTTGTTCAAAAACTGAATCAAATTCATCCAACCAACACACTGTCTTTATACCGGAAGTATCGGTTGCTTGTGCTTTAGTTAGCTTCGCCCCCTCCCAAATGGCAATGTGGTCGTTAGTTTCTTTAACAAATAAAATTTCTCTATGGTCAGGATCTTTGGCATTTGGACATAAAATCAAGACACTTTCTTCTTGATCAACTCCACTTAAATAAAAAATATTCCGATGTTGATGAAATGGCAATGAACTATCGGCTCCCGTTGTAAAAACATCATTAGAATTGAAAACAGCAATGGTGTTTGGCTTCATTTGTGCCATAAATTTTGATCTGTTTTTTATAAATAAATGCGACGATATGGGATGATATTTCATAAATACGTTTTTTTCAAATGTAAAAATTTTGAATTACATGCTAAAGTAAATAACAGCAAAACACAACCCCGTCAAAATTCTATTTAAAAATGTTCTAAATATCAAAAATTTATAGCATTTACTATTGTTTGAAAACACTTTGTGAAGTACCTTTGTCTAGTTAAAAGAAAGTTAATTTTATGAACCAATTCTTAAAGACTTCAATTGGAAGAAAAATAGCCATGGCCCTATCAGCTTTTTTCCTAATGGTTTTTATTCTCCAACACTTTGCCATCAATATATTATCTGTATTTAATCCAGATTTGTTCAATGAAGTGTCTCATTTTATGGGAACCAACCCGTTGGTTCAATTTGTACTACAGCCCATCTTAGTTTTCGGAGTGATTTTTCATTTTGGGATGGGATTTGTGTTAGAATTCAAAAATAGAGCTTCAAGGAGTGTAAATTATGCTGTTAACAACGGTAATGCCAACTCTACTTGGATGAGTCGAAACATGATTTACAGTGGCGGATTCATACTTGTATTCCTCATCATACATTTCATTGATTTCTGGATCCCAGAAATCAATACGAAATATATAGTGGGCGATACATCTGGTCTATTAAATGATGGTAGCGACTACCGCTACTTTGAAGAACTACAGCACAAATTTGTGCCATTGTGGCGTGTTATATTGTACTGTATTGGATTTATATTCTTATCACTTCATTTGTTGCATGGTTTTAATTCCGCCTTCCAATCGGTAGGAGCCAATAATAAATATACAAAATCATTAGAAACCATTGGAAAGCTTTACTCGGTAATGATTCCACTTGGATTCATTGTGATTGCTTTATTCCACTTTTTCAATAATGCACATTAAACCAAAAAAACTATGGCATTAGACTCAAAAATACCTGAAGGTCCATTAGCAAACAAATGGACTAACCATAAAAATAATATTGATCTTGTTAATCCTGCCAATAAACGCTTGATCGACATCATTGTGGTAGGAACCGGCTTGGCAGGAGGATCAGCAGCGGCAACTTTAGCCGAGCTTGGATACAATGTTAAAGCCTTTTGCTTTCAAGATTCTCCCAGAAGAGCCCACTCTATTGCGGCACAAGGTGGGATCAACGCCGCCAAAAATTATCAAGGAGATGGCGATTCTACTTACAGATTATTCTACGACACCGTTAAGGGTGGAGATTATCGCTCCAGAGAAGCCAATGTCTATCGGTTAGCAGAAGTATCGACCAACATCATCGATCAGTGCGTTGCGCAAGGCGTTCCATTTGCGCGGGACTACGGCGGACTACTAGATAACCGGTCATTTGGAGGTGTGCTAGTTTCAAGAACATTTTATGCCAAAGGTCAAACTGGGCAACAATTGCTACTGGGCGCATACTCCGCTATGAATCGACAAATTGGACGCGGAAAAATAAAAATGTACAATCGACACGAGATGCTCGATGTCGTTATTGTAAATGGAAAAGCAAGAGGAATCATTGCAAGAAATTTAGTCACAGGCGAAATCGAACGTCATTCTGCTCACGCCGTTGTTCTTGGAACTGGAGGGTATGGAAATGTATTTTACCTATCGACAAATGCCATGGGAAGTAATGTGACCGCAGCATGGAAAGCCCACAAACGTGGCGCATTTTTTGCCAATCCGTGCTACACCCAAATTCACCCCACCTGTATTCCAGTCTCTGGCGACCATCAATCCAAACTGACATTAATGTCTGAATCACTTCGAAATGACGGACGAATTTGGGTTCCAAAAAAAATAGAAGATGCGGAAGCGGTAAGAAATAAGACTCTCAAACCTACAGAAATTGCAGAAGAGAATCGGGATTACTTCCTGGAGCGCCGGTATCCTGCTTTTGGAAACTTAGTTCCAAGGGACGTCGCTTCAAGAGCTGCCAAAGAACGCTGTGATGCTGGATTTGGGGTTAATGCTACTGGTGAAGCTGTTTACTTAGACTTTGCTTCTGCCATTATTCGCTACGGAAAAGAGCAAGCACATGTTAAAGGATTAAATGAAAATGACGAACAATTAATCCAAGCTTTAGGGAAAGAAATTGTCAAAGGAAAATATGGCAATCTATTCCAGATGTATGAAAAAATTGTAGACGAAAACCCTTACGAAACCCCTATGATGATTTATCCAGCGGTGCATTACACCATGGGCGGCATATGGGTAGATTACAACTTACAAACAACAATCCCAGGACTGTATGCCATTGGTGAAGCTAACTTTTCAGACCACGGGGCAAACAGATTGGGAGCCTCAGCCCTGATGCAAGGGTTGGCAGATGGATATTTCGTTTTACCTTACACCATAGGGGATTACTTATCAGACGATATCAGAACTGGACCCATTTCAACAGATAGTCCAGAATTTGAAGAAGCCGAACAACAGGCTCGTCAGCAAATTGATGGTTTCATCAATAACAAAGGGACAAAACCTGTAGATTATTTCCATAAAAAATTAGGAAAAATAATGTGGAACAAATGTGGTATGGCACGTAACAAAAAAGATCTTGAAAGTGCCATTGAAGAAATTTCTTCTCTGCGAGAAGAGTTTTACAAAGACGTTCTTGTTCCGGGTGACGCCAACGAATTTAATGAAGAATTGGCCAAAGCCGGACGTGTGGCAGACTTCTTGGAATTAGGCGAATTGTTTGCCAAAGATGCGTTAGTAAGAGAGGAATCTGCAGGAGGACATTTCCGCGAAGAATATCAAACCCCAGAAGGCGAAGCCAAGCGTCGAAAAGAGTTTCAATTTGTTTCAGCCTGGGAATACAAAGGCGCTCCAAAAGATGCCAAGTTGCATAAAGAACCACTTGTTTACGAAAATATCGAAGTTAAAGAAAGATCCTATAAATAAGATATAAATGAATTTAACACTAAAAATCTGGCGTCAAAAAAACGCCAACCAAAAGGGCAAAATAGTAGAATATCCGATTAAGGACATCTCGCCAGACATGTCTTTTTTGGAAATGTTAGACGTCTTGAACGGCCAACTCATTCAATCCGGTGAGGAGCCCGTTGCCTTTGACCACGACTGTCGTGAAGGTATTTGTGGGTCCTGCTCATTGTATATCAATGGAGAAGCACACGGACCAGACCGAAGAGTGACAACTTGCCAGTTGCATATGCGTAAATTCAAAGACGGAGATACCATTTATATTGAACCTTTTAGAGCCAAGGCCTTTTCTGTTATCAAAGATCTTGTCGTTGACCGCTCTGCCTTTGATCGCATTCAGCATGCTGGTGGATTTATTTCAGTCAATACTTCTGGTAACACCCAAGACGGCAATGCCATTCCAATCTCTAAACACGCTGCAGATAAAGCTATGGACGCCGCTACTTGCATTGGTTGTGGCGCTTGTGTGGCTACGTGTAAAAATTCTTCGGCCATGTTATTTGTAGGTGCTAAAGTATCTCAGTATGCCCTACTCCCACAAGGTCAAGTTGAAGCGGCGGACAGAGTACAAAATATGGTCGCTCAAATGGATTTAGAAGGATTTGGAAACTGCACCAACACAGGCGCTTGCGAGGTGGAATGCCCTAAAGGAATCTCTTTGGAGAACATCGCGCGTATGAACCGTGAATTACTCAAAGCCAACCTTAAGGGTTAGTCTTCTAATGTAAAATCAACAATCTGTGACCAGTCGGAACGAACTTCTATAAGATCTTCGGCATAGCTGACGCGCTCTGGTTGTATTTTTTTGAGAAAGTGTCCAGGGTCGTATTGTCCGTTATTATTGGTATCATAAATAACTCTCAAAAAATAATTCCCTGGTTCAAGGTAAATGAAATCTACAGGTCCTGGAGCCTGGGCGATTTGTTCCGCTTTAACATCACCATTTTTAGTGATCAATTGAATAATCAAGGGGTAATTTGCATTTTTGATATTAAGTCGAAGATCGCCATAAGAGGATATAAGTTTGGTATTGACCTTAACATTTAAGGTATCATTAGATGTATTATAAAAATCTGTAAAAGCTCCCGGTAGCACTGTAATTTGGTAATTGTTATTTTCCTCTAGGTCAAATTTTAGACTGGCCTTAGTTTGATCTAGCGGGTCTAATGAAAGAACGTTTTCTAACCAAAGTGAATCTTGATTCATAACCTTAACTTTTGTTGGATCAACAGACTTTAACGGAATGTTAGATTTAAATTCAAACTGTTCATTTAACTTTAAGGTAGAGGACAATTTTTGGATATTCAATGAATCAGAATCCATATTTTTAATTCTAACGGTCACTGTGTCATTTTGAACTGGGCTAGATACTTCAAATCGCAATGAATCTAATTCTATTTTTTTGGGCTTAAACCAATAATTTAAGGTGTCTGTCTTGGGCGCTTTGGCTATGACGTAAGTAAAAGAATCATTGGGTTTTGACAGTAAATTGATTTGCATTTGACTGGGATCGCCTTCATACCCAAATCCTATTCTAGTTTTGGCGAGTTGGCGAGCGCGAACAAATTTAAAATCGGGCTGTTGTTTGAATAACTTTAAGACATAGGCTGTATCTGAGGGTACTGAGATAAATGTACTTCTGTAGGCCATCTTATCTCGTTTGGATTGATAAGTATAATTGGTATTTTCTTCTTTCAATGCGGTTAAAAGATACTGACCTTCTTTAATATTTTCTATAGTAAACTGTGATAGACTATCTGTTACCCCAATGTATTTGGGTTTTTGTTTAAAAATTATGGAATCGGTATAGGTCGAATCTATTTCATGAAGCATCACAGAAATTCTTTCGGGATTTTCACGTTCAAGAGCATCTAGAACTAAACCTTTTGCTGATAGTGAATCTATAGTTGACCCGGTAGAAAACACATATCGGTAGAATGGAAATACATTTCCCTCATTATTGTCCTCTATGCTTTCACCAAAATTGAAGGCATACGTGGTATTGGGTTGTAGCGTATCATAAATTTTTATTGTAATGTACTTACTAGCTGTACTCAAAGGCGTGATCTCTGGTTCTGGGTCCATGGGGGGAGACACAATAAGCTGCTTTTGGATATTTTTTAGCTTAATATACTCATCGAAATATATTTTTATTTCGTTTGCGGAAAAGTTTGTAGAAAAATTTTCAGGTTCTTCTTTTATAATGACTGGTGGGGTAACATCTTTTTCTCCACCACTTGCAGTACCTCTGTTGGCACAGTCAAAAAAAATCGAAGTCATTACTCCTAAAAAAATAACCTTAAAGCTTAATTTTAGCATAGATTTTTCGTTACCTGTCACAAAGAAACGATTTATTTTAATTCTAACGAAACACTGTTGCTGGAATTGCAATGCAAACCACTGAAATGGATTTAGGACGCGCCTCCAAAAGCACTTTGGCACAAGCGTTT
This sequence comes from Flavobacteriaceae bacterium, assembly GCA_049889395.1. GTDB lineage: Bacteria > Bacteroidota > Bacteroidia > Flavobacteriales > Flavobacteriaceae > UBA3537. The sequence continues at coordinate 14,846 of JBMHDM010000032.1, read as the reverse complement.
AGAGTCGCTCCAGTTGTGATAATATCATCTACAAGCAAAATATTCTTGCGAAAAACAACTTCAGGATTAGTCAATTCAAAACTGTGTTGTACAGATTTCCAGCGATCTGATTTGGACTGAAATACTTGTGTTTTTGTGTTTTGTACTTTTTTTAAAACAGTTTCATCACATGAGTAATTTAATGCCAGAGCAATGGCTTTTGCAAATGCCATTACTTGATTGTAGCCCCTTTGCCTCAACCGTTTTGAATGTAATGGCACTGGAAGTACTTTATCAACATATTGATATGAACTATGCCCTTTTAGTTGTGCACCTAACCATTCGCCCAAAACAGTGCCAATTATTTCCTGATTGTTATACTTTAAATTGTGAAGTAATTTTTGAACAAGACTACTCTTTTTAAAATAAAATAAGGCAAAAAATGTTTTAATTTGAACACCTTCCAAAAATTCAATTTGCAAGTCAGAAGCCTTAATTCTCGCCGGGACTATCGGTAGATGATGGCGACAAGTTGTACAAATCACAATTTCATTGTCGCCAAGAACCTTCTCACAAGCTTGACATAAAAGCGGGAAAAATAAATCGGAAATAAGTTTAAACATGACACGGTAAATTGATGGGGTTATTAAAGTTAAAAAAAAATTAGATTTTGTGTTATCATAAGCCATATTTTAAAGTGGTTTTCTATTTTTGTGGCATGAAGAATCCAGAAGAGAATTTTAAAAAAGTTATTTCACACGCTAAAGAATACGGTTTTGTGTTTCAAAGTAGTGAAATATACGACGGCTTAAGTGCCGTTTACGATTACGGCCAAAATGGCGTTGAACTCAAAAAAAATATTAGAGATTATTGGTGGAAAGCTATGGTTCAAATGAACAGCAACATTGTAGGCTTGGATGCCGCAATATTTATGCACCCCACGACCTGGAAAGCATCTGGACATGTTGATGCTTTTAATGACCCTTTAATTGATAATAAGGATTCGAAAAAACGGTACAGAGCCGATGTTTTAGTTGAAGATTATTGCGCCAAAATTGAGCAAAAAATTGAAAAGGAAGTCAAAAAAGCTAACAAACGCTTTGGAGACGCCTTTAACAAAAAAGAATTTTTATCGACCAATGCCCGCGTTCTTGAATATCAAAATAAAATTGACACCATTTTAAAACGTCTTGGTCAATCGCTGGAGCGTGAACATTTATCTGACGTCAAAGCCCTAATTGAAGAATTGGAAATTGCAGACCCCGTAAGTGGTAGTCGAAACTGGACGGATGTCAAACAATTTAATTTAATGTTTGGCACCAAATTAGGGGCATCTGCAGAAAATGCCATGGATTTATACCTTCGACCCGAGACAGCACAGGGTATATTTGTCAACTTTTTGAATGTCCAAAAAACTGGACGGATGAAAATTCCCTTTGGAATTGCTCAAACTGGAAAAGCTTTTAGAAATGAAATCGTAGCCAGACAATTTATTTTTAGAATGCGCGAATTTGAACAAATGGAAATGCAATTTTTCATCAAACCAGGAACCCAAGCAAAATGGTATGAACATTGGAAAGAAGCCAGATTAAAATGGCATTTGTCACTGGGTATGGGCCAAGAAAATTATCGTTTTCACGATCATGAAAAATTAGCGCATTATGCCGATGCTGCAGCCGATATTGAATTCAAATTTCCTTTTGGTTTTAAAGAATTAGAAGGTATTCATTCAAGGACTGATTTTGACCTAAGCCAACACGAACAATATGCTGGAAAAAAATTACAATTTTTTGACCCAGAAGAAAATAAAAATTATGTTCCGTATGTCTTAGAAACCTCAATCGGACTGGATCGTATGTTTTTAGCAGTATTTTCCAATAGTTTAAAAGAAGAAACTTTAGAAAACAACACCACTCGAACCGTTTTAAAACTTCCTGCAGTTTTAGCACCCTACAAAGCAGCGATTTTACCTTTGGTCAAAAAAGACGGTCTGCCAGAAATTGCAAAACAAATACAAAGAGATCTTCAATGGCAGTTTAATGTAGTCTATGATGAAAAAGATGCTGTAGGAAGACGGTACCGCAGACAGGATGCCATTGGAACCCCTTATTGTATTACTGTAGACCACGAAACTCTTGTAAATCAAACCGTTACCATAAGATTTAGAGACGATATGAGACAGGAAAGAGTCTCTGTTTTAGAGCTGAATAATCTTATTGACAAACACGTTTCAACAAGAAATTGGCTGAAAAATTGTTAATTCTACAATAATTTTACCGCATAACTAATCAATTATAACTTCCTTTTTGTTGATTTCCAGTTTTGTATGGTAATTGTATTGTTTTTTTTGACGGTCGATTCGTTTGTAAATTATATATTAGATTTGTTACGATTTGAGCTACATAAACAACCAATTAAAACAATTTTACTTTACTTTGAAAAATCTAACTCAAAAATGTTTTCCCGTTCTCCTAGTTTTGTTTTTTTCAACAAAGTTGTGTGCTCAACTTAATGCAGAACTTATTGGTGATGCTACTTCAATAGGGAATAACTGCTATGTTATTACTCAAAACGTCCAATGGCAGGTTGGGGGCGTTTGGTATGATAACCCCATTAATTTCGCTAACGATTTCACTATAGATTACAAAAACAACTTTGGATCAAATGATGCTAATGGTGCCGATGGAATGGCCTTGGTTTTTAAAACAACCTCTAATGCAGTTGTTGGGGGTTCTGGAGGTGGTGTTGGGTATGAAGGTATTGGAAATTCACTTATCGTTGAATTCGATACATGGCAAAATACAGCCCCAAATAATGACCCCGTTTATGATCATATCGCTATAATGATTAACGGTAACGCTTACCATTCAAATGTCAATAATTTAGTAGGTCCTGTAACTCCTACCAGTACAACCACAAACATGGAAGATGGACAAGATCACAACATAAAAATTGTTTGGACCGCATCAACTCAAACCTTTGAAGTATTTTTTGATTGTGAATTACGTCTTTCTCTTGTTAGGGATATAAAGAATACTATTTTTGGTGGTGATGATACAGTTTATTTTGGTTTCGTTGGATCTACAGGTGGAAGTTCTAATCTACATCAAGTTTGTTTCAACAGTATTTCATTTGTTGATAACTTAATCCTGCAAGATCAAACCATTTGCGCTGGAGAATCTGTCGAGATTGACGCAAGTGTTCCTAGTGGGGATACCTACACATGGTCTCCAGTTACTGGTGTCAGCGACATCAATAGCCCAATGCCAACGTTTTCTCCTACCGCTACGACTACTTATACAGTAACTATAGAAGATGAGTGTGGTGAAATAAGGACAGAATCTGTTGATATTACTGTTAATCCAACAACAGTAACAGCTTTTGATCCGATACAGCCCATTTGTGTTGGAGATCCAAATCCGCTTCCACAAACTGATTTAAATGGCATTTCTGGGACATGGATGCCAAACTTTGATTCCAACAATTCACAAACTTATACCTTTACTCCAGATGCTGGGCAATGTGCCAGTTCAAGTGATTTAGTTGTTACGGTTCTACAAACAGTAGACCCAAATTTTGATAATATTGGATCGATCTGTATTAATAGTCCAAACCCATTGATTAATACGGATAATAATGGTATAACAGGAAGTTGGTCTCCCGCTTTTGATCCCAGTACGACTACGACTTACACTTTCACGCCAGATGCTGGACAATGCGCCAACGCAACGACCCTTACCATAACAATAATTCCCGAAACTACACCTGATTTTTCTCCTATTGCAGATGTCTGTATTGGTACAAATGTTACTATTCCTACGACTTCAAATGAGGGTATTACAGGAAGTTGGTCTCCCGCTTTTAATCCTAATATGACTACGACTTACACTTTTACTCCTGACGTAGGACAATGTGCAACAACGACAACCCTAACAATTGGAATTACACCACTTACAATCCCAGATTTTACGCCTATAACCGATGTTTGTGAGGGTGAAACTATTACCCTTCCGACTACTTCTAACAATAATATAACTGGTAGTTGGTCGCCATCTTTCAACCCCAACACCTCTACAACCTATACATTTAACCCAGACAATGGACAATGTGCAGATACAACAACCATGACTGTTAATATCACACCTCAAGTGACTCCTACATTTTCAATTCAAAACTCTATTTGTGAAAATACAGCTATCACTCTGCCGGCTGTTTCCAATGAAAATATAACAGGAAGCTGGTCTCCAGCATTTGATTCCACCAATACAACAACCTATACTTTCACGCCTGACGCTGGTCAATGTGCATTAACCGTCACACAAACTGTAATTGTAAATCCATTAAATGTTCCTGTTTTTGATACTATTGGCCCCCTTTGCGAAGGCGAGACAGTTCCTACATTACCATCTACCTCTCAGAATGGAATTTCAGGGACATGGGCTCCAGCAGTTATTAATAATACAACATCAGAAACTTACACCTTTACTCCCGATAACACTTCCAATTGTGAGACACAGGCAACAATTATAATTTCTTTTCTTCAACAAACTATACCTACATTTCAAATTGATGATATTTGTATTGGGGAAACCATTGGAGTCCTACCCACAGTATCCAACGAAGGCATCACAGGCAGTTGGTCCCCTGCACCAAATAATTTGGCGACAACAACTTACACATTTACACCTGATCCAAACCAGTGTGCCAATATTTCTACAGCAACCATTGAAGTCAACCCTATTAATTCACTAACTATAGAGGTCGAAAATGTTTCTGAACCATTTGCTTCAAATCAAATTATTGTGGTAACAGTTACTGGCGGGAGTGGAAATTATGAATACCAATTAGATGGTGGGAATTGGCAAACTAATTCAATTTTTCAAAATGTAGTAGGCTGTGAAGAACACTTTGTTAAAGTTAGAGATTCTGAAGGTTGTAGCAATGAGCCCGAGAAATCTGTTACGATTCTAGATTACCCAAAGTTTTTCACCCCCAACGGAGATGGATATAATGATTTTTGGTCCATTGAGTGCCTTAGAAATCAAACGGGACTAATCTCGATATTTGACCGCTTCGGTAAATTATTAAAACAGTTTAAAACTACAAGTCCAGGATGGAATGGAACGTATAATAATACCCTAATGCCAACAAACGATTATTGGTTTGTAGTAACATATTACGATGAGAACGGCCGGGAAAAACAATTCCGATCACATTTTACCCTTAGAAGATAATAACGCTCTAAAAATAGGCTTTTAGTTGAATTGAACCCGTATGAATGGCTCGACTTGTTTCGGTTTTTCGACCAAAATAATTCAGATTTAGGTCCAAATATTGGGTTAATTTTTTTTGAGCAACAATCGACCAGGTGAAGTTAGTACCAGGTTGCAAACCTTCCATCATTTGATAAGCTACTGGCGAACTTGGGTTGCCTGTAAATTCATTTGAAAAATAATTAAATTCTGCACGAAATGCCGAATTTTGATTTTGATTAAAAACCGCTGCAATCCCAAAGTTATGTTGGTTTAAAACTTCCTGGTTTTGAAGTCGATTTTCTTTATTTTGAAACTGATAAAATAAATCAAAACGCTTATTATCATTTAAAAGGTATGACAGTTTTGGCGTTAATAAAATTTGATCCAAATTAAAATCTCTTAAAGAGAAATTCTCACTAATCGATTCGTTGTTGTCCAAATTAGATTGAAAATTAATCAACCACTGGGATCTTATTTTATGTGTGAAATTAAATTGATTGCTATACCCGTTTTGAGAAATTGCCCCAAAAGAAAGCGTGTTTTTCAATTTATTTTTCGAAAAACTATAAGACATGGTATAATATTGTTTACCTCGATTGAAAAATAATTGAGTTCTGAAATTGGACTGCAATCCCAGCTGGTCATCAGATTCAGCCTCGAAAGGATTTAGATTAAAATCTTGGCCATTATTTCTGTCTTTTCTGTCAATTGAAAATGAGGTTAAATTATAAAAATGTGACCAAAATTTTTGCCCTTTTTGAGTTGAGTTGTTCCATTGAATAGGATCAAATGTGAGCGACTGGCTGAGTCGATTTTGATGGGTTCGAACAAATATTCGATTGGGTAATAACACTCGGATATAAGTAGCTTGGTCTTGAAATTGAGCGATTTCAAATTCCTCCACCTCTTGTATGCCGTTATTATTATAATCAAACCATACAAAAGTTCCTTGACCTGGTTCGACTTCAACATAGGTGAAATCTTGTTGTGGCAATCGACCAGAGTTAGTTTCGAAAACCGTTTGCCATTGAACCATATTATTTGCTAATTGTTGATTGTAAAAAACCCTAGAATTCAATGCTTTTTGTTGTGATTGCTCTTGTGTTTTAGAATTGAACACGCGATAATTGGCATATAAATTTAGTTCCGCCGTTTTGGACTGAATGAGCCTTGAATTGATATAGTAAGTATCTGATTGATTGACTCGTTTCATATCAAAGTTTTGCACGCTGTCATTCACGCGGTGAATATATCCGAATTTCACAAAAACTTTTGTAGAATCCCCAACTCCAACAAAACCCTCATAAGACGAAAATCTTTGACTCAATGCATCCAATCGATTATTGGATCGCAGAATAATTTCATTGGATTCCATAGCATATTTCACACCAGGCCAAACAGCGCCCTTATCATATCGTAGTTCCGATAGAGATCGTGTAAACTTTGTTTTCGCTCTGATACTATTACTGTTTAACACACTTGAATTTGTGTTAAACTTTAGGTCATTATTATTCATATTTGCCTTTATAGTATGTCGGTTGCCATTAAAATTGTCGGAAAAGTTCAAATGTTCAAACTCGTAATTGATTTGGCCATACTTATTATTCGAAAAAGTCAATTCTGAGGTATTATATATTTGTGTGCCCAAGTCAGAAATAATTTGATTTGAAGACGGATTTTCTAAATTCCAATCTCTATTGAACTCAGGATTATAAAGGCGTTGTATGGTTCTAAAATCCTCATGTATATAGTCTAAATTGCTGGCAAAACCAACATTCCAGCCCGTTGGAGACTCTACAACGGATTGAAACCATTTTATTCGCCCTGCAATACCATCATTATCATCATCAGAAATTTCGGAAAATAGATTCAAATCATTTTGACTGGCAACCAATTCAAAGTCAAAACTCGTCTGTTTTGAAGGGCTGTAAGAACCATTTAGCACAGCCAATTGTAATTTTTCTGGTGCAACTAACTGAACAATGGGTGCATAATTACCCTGCTTCTGCCCAGAAACGGGAGAGACATATTCGTAAATATTGGCAATGGCATTTGAACTAGATAACACATAATCACCTTGTTGATCCCCTACTAATAAAAAATTGACCTGATACAGCTCGTCATCAGGATTATTTGAAAACACAAAAACTTCTTCGCCACCAATGATTTCCTTTTTGTATAAAATTCTATTTTCTGAAAATTCTTCACGTATAGCCGATGGGGCAATCATCAGTGAACGATCGTCTCCAGCCTGGGATAAAATAGTTGTTTGATCAGCATTCAAATTTTGCTGAAGCGATTGATTCTTTAAATCATTTTCATTGTAGAATGACAAACCAAACTTAAGTTTTTCAGAACTGTATCCCCCTCCAACATACCCTACAAAACGGGAATAATTTCTTTCGCTATATTGGTAGTCGACCGTAATGCGCATTTCAGAATTGATAGGGTAAGTGGGATTAAATGTTATTTCACCTGCATTGTAATCTATAATATAATCGTTGTTTGCTCCCCTTGTCAGAGCTACCCCGTTGACAAAAACTGTTTCACTGCCAGAAACAATTAGGACGAACAACTCATTGTTTGGTCCTTTAAGTTTATAAGGGCCTTGGTTGCCTTCTAGTGCAATAAATTGACTCCTAATAAACTGACCTCTAACCAATGCCCCGGAAACAAATGCAGTAGTCTGTGAATTAGAGTGTTGAAATTTAGAAGTCACTAACAGCCCTTGCACCCGCTTTGAAAATTCTGCAAAATAGGATTGATTGTTCTGTAGATCTATATCACCAGCTCGCACAGACCATTGGTCTGTATAGGCTTCAATGAAAACTTGATCAAACTCATCCAGGCGTTGTGAATACCCACTTTGTTGGAGCGGAATATTAGCATCTTGAATTGAGGCGCGAAGGGTCACTCGATCATTTAATTTACCACTAATTTGTAAATCCAAATCACTATTAAGAACAGAGTTTTGATTATTCCCAACGGTAACACCTCTGGAAATACTACCGGAAGTTGTCAACCCATCAAAGGGTTTTTTTTGCCCCCTGTCATTCGGCTCGGAAAGTTGATAGATGGTATTCATCATTCCATTCGAATTGACAATGACTGAAGGATCTATTTGTTTGTAGGTTTTGGTTAAAAATTCGGGATATTTTAAATATTCAACGGTTAAAGAATCTGAAATCAATAGAGACGACTTAAGTTTTAAGGTAGCCGTTTTATAGTCAATCTCGTAGAGAGAGTCATTAATTAATTTGTTATTTGACCCTAAAACGCGAAAAAAATTTGGATTGATACCAACAGTATCTAAAATTACAACTGAATTAGGAGCTATCTTTTTGGATTTCATCAACCAATTTAAGTCTTCTTGAGCATCAGCACAATAACTACCAAATAATAGCACTATGACACAGAACAAACGCATATTGAGTTTAAACTCCAATAGTTGAAAAATATTTTGTTGATAGATTTAAATAAATCCCATTAAATTATTTAGTGTAAAAGTACGGCTTTAATTATTTTAGCTAAAAGAAATAAATATCCATGATAATCATTTCCTACAACGTCAATGGCATTCGAGCGGCAATCAAAAAAGGATTTATAGAGTGGCTCGTCGCAGCCAATCCCGATGTGATTTGTTTGCAAGAAATAAAAGCCCAAAAAGATCAACTAGATTTATCACTTTTTGAAGCTGCGGGATATGGTTATAACTATTGGTTTAGTGCTCAAAAAAAAGGATATAGTGGAGTAGCTATATTATCCAAAACAGAGCCTCAAAATGTGGTATATGGAACCGGCATTACTTCTATGGACTATGAAGGCCGAAATATAAGAGTGGATTTTCCAGATGTATCCATCATGAGCTTATATTTACCTTCAGGAACAAATATTCAACGTCTAGAGCATAAGTTTGAATACATGGATTTGTTTCAATCTTATATTAATGAATTAAAAAAAGAAACCCCCAATTTAGTGATTTGCGGAGATTATAATATCTGTCATGAAGCCATTGACATACACGATCCGATCCGAAACAAAAATGTTTCAGGTTTTTTGCCTGAAGAAAGAGCTTGGATGAGTAATTTTTTAGCTAACGGCTTCACCGACGCTTTCCGTGAATTGAATAATGAACCCCACCACTACAGCTGGTGGAGCTACAGAGCCAATGCAAGAGCCAACAATAAAGGTTGGCGCTTGGACTACACCTTGGTCGCAAATCCTATAAAACAAAACATTAAACGATCCGTTATACTCAAAGAGGCTGTTCATAGTGATCATTGTCCAGTCTTACTTGAATTATCTTAATACCTTTTGAAATATGTTTAAAAAAATCTTTTTTCTAATCACAATTGTAACGTTTTTATCATCCTGCGTATCCTCCAAGCTATACAAAGAACTTGAGGGAAAATATTCAAAATTAAAATCTGATTATGACGAATTATCAAAATCTAATGATTATCAAATCGGCGAAAAAAATGAACTTCAATTACAATTACAAGAGCTTCAAAAACAATATGAAACGACTGAGCAAGAACGTAATCAACTGGCACAAGAGGTGAGAGCACTCCAAAATAAGTTCAATAATTTGGATGCTGCCTACACCGCTTTGGAACAAAATAGCTCCAAATCAATTGAAGAGAATGCACAAAAAAACAGAGAACTATTGGCTCAACTAGAAGCCAAAGAACTTGCTTTAGCCGCTGAAAATGACCGCCTTTTGAAATTAGAAGCCGACATGCAAGACCGCTCACAACGAATTGCAGAACTAGAGGCACTCATCGCAGCTAAAGATCAAGCCATGAATGAACTTAAAAACGCCATATCTAACGCTCTTACGGCATTTGAAGGAAAAGGTTTAAGCGTTGAACAAAGAGATGGTAAAGTCTATGTGTCAATGGAAAATAAGCTCTTGTTTAAATCTGGCAGCTGGGCGGTAGGTGAACAGGGGCGTCGAGCCATTAAACAGCTTGGAAACGTGTTGGGGAACAACCCAGAGATTGCAGTTTTGATAGAGGGCCATACGGACAATGTGCCATTTTCTAACGGTGGTCTAATTGCTAACAATTGGGATTTGTCCACCAAACGAGCCACAGCGATTATTGCCATTTTGAGTGAGAATAGCACCATAAATTTAGAAAATCTTACTGCTGCTGGACGAAGCGAGTATGCGCCTGTAGCTCCAAATGAAACGATAGAAGGAAAAGCCAAAAATAGACGTATCGAAATTATTTTGACACCAAAATTAGACGAAATTTCTGAACTTTTAAACGCCAATTAATGAAATATAACGTTCTGCCCAACACAGATATCAAAGTCAGTAAAATATGTCTCGGAACCATGACGTGGGGCAACCAAAATACTGAAGCTGAGGGTTTTGCTCAAATGGATTATGCTCTTGAAAGAGGCGTCAATTTTTTTGACACTGCAGAACTCTACCCCGTACCAGCCACTAAAGACACCCAAGGTCGTACGAGCAAGATCATTGGAAACTGGCTTAAGAAAAGAAAAAACAGAGACAAAATTATTTTAGCAAGTAAAATAGCAGGACCAGGAGATTATACAGCTCACATTAGAACTACTGGATTTGGTGGCTCCTCTATCAAAGAAGCTATAGAACTAGAACTCAAACGGTTACAAACAGATTATATTGATTTATATCAATTACACTGGCCAGAACGACACACCAATACATTTGGAATACGTGACTTTAAACCCAGCACAAATGACCCTTGGGTAGATAACTTTAATCAAGTATTATACGAACTCAATAAATTGGTTAAATCTGGAATAATAAGAGCCTATGGATTATCTAACGAAAAAGGATGGGGAGCCATGCGTTATGTTGAAGAAGTCCGTAAAGAGAACTTTCCAAAAATTAGCACCATACAGAATGCTTATTCCTTACTAAATCGAACCTTTGAAGGAGATTTAGCAGAAATTTCTCATCGTGAAAATATCGGGCTCTTAGCTTACTCCCCTTTAGCATTTGGTGTCCTCTCTGGAAAATATATTGAGGGAACCGCCCGAAAAGATGCACGATTGAATTTATTTCCAAGATTCGCGAGATACAGCAGTAAACAATCTACTGAGGCAACAAAACACTATCTGAATTTGGCCAAAGAATTAGGAATATCATTGACAACATTATCCCTAGCATTTGTGAATCAAAGACCCTTTGTAACCAGTAACATCATTGGCGCCACACGACTGGATCAGCTGGAGGAAAATATAAATAGTATAGAAACTGAATTGTGTGATAATACTGTGGCAAAAATCAATGAGATTCACAATCAAATTCCTAACCCTGCCCCTTAAAAGTTATACTTTATTGGCCAATTGACCACAAGCCGCATCAATATCTTTTCCTCGAGACCGACGGACTGTTACCGTGATATTTTGGGCCTCAAGTAGGCGAACATAAGTATCTATTACTGACGGGTTGGCTTGTTGAAATTCGCCATCATCAATAGGATTATATTCAATCAAATTCACTTTACTTGGCGCAAACTTACAGAACTTTATAAGGGCTTGAATATCTTCTACAGTATCATTAACACCATCCCAAACCACATATTCGTAGGTTATCTGACGTTTTGTTTTAGAGTACCAATACTGAAGAGCTTCACGTAAGTCTTTCAATGGGAATATTTCATTAAATGGCATGATTCGGGTTCTAACTTCATCTCTAGCCGAGTGCAATGAAACCGCCAAATTAAATTTAACCTCATCATCGGCCATTTTCTTTATCATTTTTGGAACACCCGATGTTGATACTACAATTCGTTTTGGTGACATTCCCAACCCTTCTTGAGAGGTAATTTTTTCTATGGCCTTTAAAACATTATTGTAATTCATCAACGGTTCGCCCATGCCCATGAAAACAATATTAGTTAGCTTCCTATTATGATACAATTGGCTTTGTTTGTTAATCGCTAAAACTTGATCATAAATTTCGTCAGGGTTTAGATTTCTCATGCGTTTAAGTCGTGATGTTGCACAAAATTTACAATCCAAACTGCACCCTACCTGAGAGGATACGCAAGCAGTGGTTCTTTTTGGCGTGGGGATTAAAACTGATTCGACTGTTAAACCATCATGCAATCTAACGGCATTTTTTATAGTACCATCGTTACTGCGTTGCATGGTATCCACTTGAATATGATTAATTTTAAAGTTATCACTAAGTAACGAACGGATCTCTTTAGAAAGGTTGGTCATTAAATCAAAATCGTGGGCGCCTTTTTTCCAAAGCCACTCATAGACTTGCTTCCCACGAAAGGCCTTATGCCCATGTGTTGTAAAGAAGGCCATTAGCTCTGCCTTGGATAAAGATCTTATATCTTTTGTAGATGATGACAAAATAAAATAGATTAAAAAAGCCTCATTAAGAGGCTTTTGTAAAGTTATAAAATCAGCATGGCATCGCCGTAGCTGTAAAATTTATATTTTTCTTTGACAGCTTCTTCGTAAGCATTCATAATGAAATCATAGCCCCCAAAGGCGGAAGTCATCATGAGCAATGTTGATTTTGGCGTGTGAAAATTAGTGATCATACAATTTGCAATTGAAAAATCGTATGGTGGAAAAATAAATTTATTGGTCCAACCAGAAAATTCATTTAATGTTCCACTTGAAGATACTGAGCTCTCTATAGACCGCATGACTGTTGTTCCAACGGCGCAAATGCGTCGTTTATCGCTCAAGGCAGCATTGATAGTATTTGTTGCGTTAGTGTCTATAATGATCTCTTCACTATCCATTTTATGTTTTGAAAGGTCTTCAACTTCGACCGGATTGAAAGTTCCTAACCCAACGTGTAGCGTTACTTCTGCGAAATTAATACCTTTTATTTCTAGGCGTTTCAAAAGGTGTTTAGAAAAATGCAATCCTGCAGTGGGTGCAGCTACGGCACCCTCATTCTTTGCGTAAATGGTTTGGTAGCGGTCCTCGTCTTCTGGCTCCACCTCTCTTTTGATATACTTGGGAAGTGGTGTTTGACCAAGTTCTGTTAGTTTACTTCGAAACTCTTCATAGGAGCCGTCAAAAAGAAATCGTAATGTTCGACCTCTAGAGGTCGTATTATCAATAACTTCTGCTACTAAACTTTCATCGTCTCCAAAATATAATTTATTGCCAATTCTGATCTTTCGTGCGGGATCCACTAAAACATCCCAAAGACGCTGCTCTGAATTGAGTTCTCTTAAGAGAAAAACTTCAATTCTTGCACCTGTTTTTTCTTTATTACCAAATAGTCGAGCTGGAAAAACTTTAGTGTTATTGAGAATCATAACATCATCCTGAGCAAAGTAATCGATTAGATCTTTAAAATATTTGTGTTCGATGGTTTGTTTTTCTCTGTTTAGCACCATAAGACGAGCCTCATCTCTGTGTTCTGATGGGTATTCTGCCAATAGTTCGTCTGGTAAATCGAAGTTAAAGTTGGATAATTTCATTGTTTGTTTTTATCAAGTCGCAAATATACAATCGAGAAATAGGCGTTGTCAAGTAATTACCGATTTATTTTTGATTTATTTCAAATCCAAGTGATGAAAGGTCTCTCCAAAAATCTGGATAGGATTTTGACACAACTTCTGCATTTTCAATAGATAACGGAGTTTTTAAGGCCAGAGGGGCAAAGGCCATTGCCATTCGATGATCATTATAGGTCGCAATTTTCACATTGGGAATTAAGTCATTTGATGATTTAAGGTATAGGCTATAGTCCGTAATGGCAAGAGTGGTACCAAGTTTTTTTATTTCATTTTTTAAGGCCACTAGCCGATCTGTTTCTTTTATTTTAAGGGTATGAAGTCCAACCAGCTCACAGTCGATTTTTAATCCTAAACAGGTTACCACTATCGTTTGTGCAATATCTGGCGAGTCAGATAAATCCAATTTTAAGAGTTTTGGTAAATTGGTATTGGTTTTCATTATGGATAATGTTGTGCCTTGAAAACGGCTTTCTACACCAAAATTTTTATATATATCCTGCAGTTTAGCATCGCCTTGTAAACTGGTTTTTTTATATGATGAGAGCTTAATTTGTGTACCTAGAGGACTAAGCGCCACAATACTATAAAAGTATGATGCTGAAGACCAGTCTGACTCTACTGTGAAAGTTTTATTTACATCCTCGTTGTAAGGGTCTATGACTATTAAATTATCTTTGAAAACAGTGTTAACCCCCAATTCATTTAACAAGGACAATGTCATGTCAATGTAGGGAAGAGAAGTTATTGTCCCAACCAATCGCAATTCTAGTCCTTTGGGTAGCACTGGACCAATCAAGAGTAAAGCGGAAATATATTGACTGCTGACGTTAGCATCTAATTCCACCTGATGTTTTGTTATTTGCTTTCCAATGATTTGTAACGGTGGATACCCCTCCTTTTTGAGATATGATATATCGGCACCCAGCGACTTTAAAGCTTCGACTAAAATTTTAATGGGGCGTTCTTGCATTCGTTTTGAGCCCGTAAGAGTGGTCTTTCTACCAGTTTTAGTGGCAAAGAAAGCAGTCAAAAATCGCATGGCTGTGCCGGCGTGGTGGATATCAATCTCATCCGATTTAGACCATATGGCTTCTCGCATCAGGGTACTATCATCAGA
>JBMHDM010000031.1:0-154376 GCA_049889395.1 Flavobacteriaceae bacterium | reverse complement strand
ATAGCGTTAGTATTACACTAAACTTTGTTTTCATTTTTGTTAATTATTTGAATTAGTCCTCACAAAAAAAAGGATAAAAACTCAATTAACCAACTTTTGTTTTAAAAAAAATGAAAATTATTGAACATTTATTATAACCTGATATTTATTCTATGCGAAATTGTTAATGAAGTTGAGCTTATAATTGAACATATCGCAATTTCATGCTAGTCTGTTTAAAAGATTTAAAATCAACAGATTAGTTTCATTTAAGGCAAAAAAAAACCACCCGAAGGTGGTTTTTATGGTAATTATGGTAATTATTCGTTTTGCCCTGAAATGAGAGGATTATTTTGTATTTCATCCAAAGGAATTTCAAATTGCATTTTTTCGTCGTTATAAGGAATCAAATCAGCCTCGAACGATAAATGATTTTCTCCCCGTTTTGTGGTAGCTTTGTTTCTTTTCATTGCAAGAAAGCTTTTTCCTTCTCCCAACAGTTCAATTCTAGTTTGAAGATATATTTCGTCTAATAAATTCTGACCATTTAAAGCATCTACATATGAACTGTTCGGAATTCTTTTATCCAGTAGTTGCTTTAAGATTGTTTTTGCCTCTGCATCATTACCAGATCTAGCATTTGCTTCAGCATTTAGCAAGTAAGCCTCTTCAATTCTCATAAATACATAGTCAGCTGTTGTGATTCGCGATACTCCACCAATAGTATTGGAAGCCTTGAACTTTCCATGAGGTTGTAAATGTCGTGAGCTACTTGAGTTATTGTAAAATTGAGCTTTTCGTGCGTCATCTTCAGGGATTTGGTCCCACAAATCTGAATCAATAACCTTAAAATCTCCAGCCCATGCATAGCTGTATGAGTAAGTGTCAACCTGTCCCCACCAGGACGCCAAGCCAAGTTCATTAGTTTCTGTTATATCGATACCCCATATCCAGCTATTTGAAGAAACATCCTTAAATCCATTGGTTACATCAGACATGTCCAAAATTGAATTTGTTCCAGACTGTATAACTTGCTGCGTTAAGTTGGCAACATCAGTATCTCTATCGCCTTTTGCCCCCAAAACATAAGCAAGCATCATACGAGCTACATCCTGATTGACTTGGTTTTTTGATGTTCTAATAAACCCATCTAATAGACTGATGGCCTCATTTAAATCTTTTTCCATTTGTTCGTAAATTTCAACTGCAGTTGATTTACCAACATTTTCTGAAATGGGTTCTAGATAAAGAGGCAATATTTCTTCATTCGCAGAGTATTCTTTTTGAAAAAATTGAGTTAGGTAAAAATAATTATAAGCTCTCAGGGCTTTAGCTTGACCCATAGCATGTTTGCTAGCTTCTAGCTCCGGGATTTGATCATTACCACCAAGAGATTGAATAACGTTGTTAGCTGACCGTATTAATCTGTAATAATAACGCCAAACTAATCTGTTTCTACTTTTCGTGTAGTCCAATGGAGCTTGAAACTCAGTAATATCGGAGCGATACCAACCATAAGTGCTTACACTCAATGCCATATCGCCACAGAGCATATCACTGTAAATGTCATAACCTTTTTGGCCAAAATCGTCGTGACTGGTAGAACCTCCAGTTCCAGTTTGAATCATTTGTGAATATATTCCATTTACAAATGCTGCTGGAATGAAGGCATTAGTTTTTGCTCCATCCTCTAGCTGAGCCGAAGTTAAATCTTGAGTGGGTTGACTTGTTCCACTTTCACCACTGTTGTCAAGAATATCTTCACTACAGCTTGATATCACAGCCATAGTCAAAATAGTAAAAATTGAAGTTAAATATTTCATGTCATATAAATTTTAAAATTTAATTTTAGCACCCGCAGTAATGGTTGTAGCCGGAGCATAGATTCTCCTCCCCGAACTTCCGACTTCCCTTATGTTGGGGTTAAAACCTTTTCTTTTTGTTCTTATAAATAAGTTATCACCAGATATCCAAAGGTCAAGACCAACTAATCCCAGGTTTTTAGTCAATTTATTATCCATTGCATACCCAATTCTTGCATTATTTAAGGCTACATAGTCTGTGCTAATAATAAATCTTGATGAACTAGAGGTAGAATTGACTACAGCATTGTCTGATAGAAGTGGGATGTCGGTTTGGTCTCCTGGTCTTTGCCATCTTTTTAAAATATCTTTGTGGTAGTTATTGCCTGCAGCTCCAAAACGATCACTCATCAGTTCGGCGTATTGTCCATCATAGGCATACCCTCCAAAACTATATGTGAATTGTGTTGAAAGACTAAAGTTCTTATATCTTGCAGAAATTCTAAAAGCACCTCTGATGTCAGGAATAAAACTTTTATTTAAGAACACTTGAGTTGCACTGTTATATGTTTTTGTGGTTGTTCTTTTGATATTAGCGTCAGATACTAGTTTCTTATATTCAAATAGGTTGCTTGATGAGTTTGCAGATGCATTTCCTGGTACTTCCCAAGAATCTGCTTCTGACACATCACCTGTATCTAACATTCCGTTATCATTGCGATCATCATAATATTGATACCACATCGGCGCACCATCTGCGCTGTCAACTCCTGCCCATTCTCGCATGTAAAAATCAAATTGTGATTTTCCTTCTGCAAAAGCGTACAAGCCACTATCTAAACTTGACCCAGTATCGATAACCTTTGCCCGTCCAGTGCTTGGGTCGATTGGCATTTGAGTAAATTTATTTTTTAGGAACTCTCCATTGACGGAAATATCTAGATTAAAGTTATCGCTATTCACAACACGTCCAAACAAATCAAATTCTAATCCAGCATTCACAATTTTACCATCATTTACCAGTATGGAGGAAAAACCGCTTGATGGGCCAATACGTCTGTTGAAGAATAAATTATCTGTTAATTTATTGTAGTACTCAACATTTAAATCTAAACGGGGTCCAATACTAGCTTCTAAACCTCCTTGTATCATTCTTGACCTTTCCCATGTTAAATCTGCATATCCAGGTCTGTTTTCTGCTAGTGATAACCCTCCGCCAACATAATCAGAATTGTATATTGTATATCCCCTCGTGGTGCTAACGCCATCTTGATCACCTGTTATTCCATATGAAGCTTTCAGCTTGAGATAGGTAAAAAAACTTTCCTGCATAAAATCTTCGGCTGACGTTAACCAAGCCAAACCAACGGAACCAAAAGTTCCCCATTTATTATTAACAAATCGTGAGGATCCATCACGTCTTACAGATCCTGTGAAATAATATTTTCCTAAGTAATTATAGTTTATTTGCCCAAAAACAGACTGAATCCCTGAATTATTGGTGTACCCATCTGATGGAGAATCGGTCAAGGAATAATTAGATAAATTATATAAACCAGGGACAATGACATCTTTTTTAAATTGTCTAGATTGTGAAAATCCAACTTCAAAGGTTTCATATGCTACCAAGGCCTCGATATTATGATCAATAAAAGATTTGTTATATCTCAAAAGATTTGTGAATGTTCTGGACCAGCGTATTCGGTCCCTGACAGAAAGAGTGCCGTTCGGGTTTCTCCCAGTTCCATAAACATGGTTTGAAATATTTTGCCTGCGATTAAATGAATACTGACCGCCAAAAGTTGTTTCGAGCTTTAAATCGGGAAAAATATTCAAATGTGTAAAAATTGATCCGTTTAAGGCGTTTGTTGTTCTGCCGTCAAAGTCAAATCGAGCAGACCCAATGGGGTTTAATAAGTTAGCATTTGGACGACTTCTTTCAAAACCATTGATAGTTCCGGTTGGTGACCCGTAGTCATATTGATAACCGCCATAAATAGGATCGGGAATTAGTGTGCCAGTTCCTGGGAATCTAGCAAAAACTGGATATATTGGAGCCATTTTGTCTGCAAACTCAAAGACATTTTCTGATCCTTGTATCTGACCGTTATTGGTGCTTTCGCTATATGCGTAACCAATGTTAACACCAACATTTAACCAATCTTTGAGCTTAGAATTTGTGTTTAGTCTGAGCGAATATCTAGTGTAATCAGAATTAATGGAATACCCCTCGTCGTTTAAATATCCAATGGAGGTATAATATCTGGTTCTTTTATTAGCTCCGCTTACATTAATATTAGCTTCAGTTCTGATGCCTGTACCAAAGGCTTCATCTGCATAACGCTCAGGATTAAATAGTCTTCTTACCCCCGTCCTTACTGTTCTGGTTTCGGGGTCAATTAATTCTGCAGCTGAGTTAACGTTCCACATATTATACCCATCACCGATTCCATTTGAACCTAAAAGTCTGCTGTTTGCAAATGCAACAGGATCTGTTTGGTCTGTATTAACTCCCCTATTATACAAGCCTTCCCAGACTAATCCGATATACTCTTCTGGAGAGGTGATTACATCGTATCTTGGAATGAGTTGTTGATTGATTCCTGTTTTTAATTCCAATTCAATTATTGCACCCTCTACTCCAAAACTTTCATCAGTTTTTTTTAGATCTCCCCCATTCTTGGTGGTAATTAATACAACACCATTGGCACCTCTAGAGCCATATATTGCTGTTGCAGTTGCGTCTTTTAACACAGTTGTGCTCTTAATGTCAGCTGGGTTTAAAGAATTTAAATTGAAGAAGCTGCCAAATGCAACTCCATCAATCACATACAACGGACTTCTATTTCCGAGCGGAGAGCCATATCCCCGAATTCTAACTGTTCCAATTGTTCCTGGCTGACCAGACGTATTTATTACTGTCACTCCGGCAACTTCGCCTGTCAATGCTTGTGTGACATTTGAAAAATTTTTAGCTTCAATATTTTCAGATTTTATTGTAGATGCAGTCCCTGCATAAGCTTTTTTGGTTGTTGTTCCATAGCCAACTACCACCACTTCTTCTAGTGTATTGTCAAGGGCCATGCTAATGTCATAAACACTTGATGCCCCCACCGTCACCGACTGTGTGGCATAACCCACATAGCTGATCTCGAGGACATCGCCTGTATTGACACGCATTTGGTATTTTCCATCAAAATCGGTTGTGGTTCCTAAGCTGGTACCACTTCGTATGACTGTGGCGCCTGGTAGGGGGAGTCCGTTTTAGTCCGTTACAGTTCCTGAAACGGTTTTTTGTTGTGCAAATCCAATTTGCACCGCTAACGCCATAAGCGCTAGGATCATTGTAAATTTGGGTTTCATATGATTTCAATTTAATTAGCCAAACGAATCTCTTAAATAAAGGTTAAGAAAATGGAGTTAAGGCATAAAGTTTAACATGACTTTAACAATTGTTTAATCTTTTACAGATTGCCAAACAAATTATTGATTAAAACGTGCTGGTGAAACTCAAATGTACTTTGGAGTTTGACAGGTCAAATGGGGTGTCTTGAGTTTTGCCATTGGCGTAGGTGAGGCGCAACAAGCCACCGTTTGTTTGTAGTCCAAATCCCAGTCCAAAACCATACAACCGAAACTCGTCATTTTGGCTGTCCTGAAAATATCCTGCGTCGATGACACTGTGTACAAATAAGCCGGAACTTAAACGATAGCGATATTCTGAACACAACACCGCGAGCTGGGTTGCAAACAAACTGTTTTCCTGAAATCCGCGAATGGATCTGATACCACCAAAACGCAACAACTCGTTGAGAAGATAGCGCTCAGATTGAAGTTGTTCTAAATGTAATTTTAAGAAAATGCTATTCTTGCTATTAAGAAGGAATATATGTTGTCCTAGCAGTCTAATGTGCCGCTGCTGACTCGATTGGTCGGATTGTCTTTGGCCAAAAGCCAAACTAACTTCTACCTTGCTTTGTATGGGGAAGAGCAGATCTTTCGCCTGATGTTTGATGTAATTATAATTTAATTCGTAAAACTGGCTTTTATAATCTTCCACTTGCACATTATTAGCTGGTTTTAGCGCGTTGGATGAAACCAAACGCATGCCTAAACCTAGTTGTTGTTTGTCATTGAACGGGTAGTTCAATTTTAAGGCTTGCTGTGTCGTGGTAAAGGTGCTGTCTTTTTTGAAAATATTTAGATTAAGTTGGGCACTTATCGGGCTACCAAATAAATAGGGCAAATCTACTGTAATGTCTAAAGTTTTTTGGTCAATTTCATCGCTTTTGTAGTATAGCTTTAAGGATTCACCAAAGTTCAAATTATTGATTAAATTGAGATCTAAATACCCATCGAATTGAAGGTCTCCTGTGGTCTCATTGGATCCAAACCCCAAAAAGCCGTCAAATCGATTACTTTGTGTTTTTTCTAAATACATATACACTGTGGTAGAATCTGGTGTAAATAAAACTTCTGCTGGGCGCTTTTGTTGTATAAATGGCAATTGATCCAACAACGCCATTTGATTTTGAATGTCTTTCAAATTAAATGGGGTTTGGGTTTTGATATCCAAAAAATGTTTGATAAAACTTTTTGGGGCCTTGTCGTACCCCAAAATTTTAATGCTTTGAAGTTCGCGTTTAATGCCTTTATCGACAACCAAATCAGCCCTAAGCTGATTATCGTCCATCGGTATGATATTTTGAAGTTGAAGTGTGGCAAAGGTGTAGCTTTGTGCACTGAACAGTTTGGATAATTCATTCAACGTTTGTTCTAAGTTAGAAATTGGTACAACAATGAAGAATTGGCCTGAAGCATTTTTTTGGATATCGTAGGTTAAAAGATTAAGCCAATCATTCCGACCAAAAATTGCAATTGCTTCATAGTAAGCGCCAACAGAAATGTGAGCTGTAAACTCAAAATCATTTCGTTCTAGGCTCAGAATTTTTAAGGCCATATACCCTTTAGTGTATAGCTGATTTTGAAGCCAATCGAGTTGATTTTTTACAGCCGTGACGTCTTCTAAAGCACCAAAAACATCAAAGTCATCCAAAATGCGTTGATCCTGAGTTGTTTGACCAACCAATTTTAGAGAAAAATTTTGCGCCTCGATTGAGGCATTCAAGCCCATTAAAATCGCTGCAATAAGCCCAAAAAAATGTGTTTTTTTCAACTTCTAATCTTTGATGTAAAACTAACGTAAAAAAGCCATTTTGTATACGTAGCCTTGAAAAAAAAACTAAAATATGCTAAAAAATACAAAGGAGTATTTGAATAATTAATTTTAATGCTTACCTTTGCAGCCCTCTAAGAAGAGGAAAGACAATTTTTTTAGAAAAATATGCCAACAATATCACAATTAGTAAGAAAAGGAAGAGCCAAACTCACTAAGAAGAGTAAATCGGCTGCTTTGGATTCTTGTCCACAACGTCGTGGGGTATGTACGCGTGTTTACACAACAACACCAAAAAAACCAAACTCAGCAATGCGTAAAGTTGCTCGTGTAAGGTTAACCAATGGTAACGAAGTAAACGCTTACATCCCTGGTGAAGGACATAACCTCCAGGAGCATTCGATAGTATTAGTAAGAGGCGGAAGGGTAAAGGATTTGCCAGGAGTTAGATACCACATTGTCCGCGGCGCTTTAGACACAGCAGGTGTTGAAGGTCGTACTCAGCGTCGTTCTAAGTATGGTGCCAAACGCCCAAAGAAGTAATTTAAAACTTTAAAGCGAAGACATGAGAAAAAGACAGGCGAAAAAAAGACCTATATTGCCAGATCCCAAGTTTAACGATCAGCTTGTGACACGTTTTGTGAACATGATGATGTGGGACGGTAAGAAATCGGTAGCATTCAAAATCTTCTATGATTCCATCAATATAGTGGATGAAAAGAACACAGACGAAGAAAAAACAGCTTTAGAAATTTGGAAAGATGCCCTAACTAACGTGATGCCTCACGTTGAAGTTCGAAGCCGTCGTGTAGGGGGTGCTACATTTCAGATCCCAATGCAGATTCGTCCAGACCGTAAAATTTCAACCGCCATGAAGTGGTTAATCAATTTTGCAAGAAAGCGTAATGAGAAATCAATGGCCCAAAAATTAGCCGCAGAAATTCTTGCCGCTTCTAAAGAAGAAGGCGCTGCAGTTAAAAAACGTGTGGACACACACAAAATGGCCGAAGCTAATAAAGCATTTTCACACTTTAGATTCTAATCAGAAATGGCAAGAGATTTAAAATTTACAAGAAATATTGGTATTGCGGCTCACATTGATGCCGGAAAAACCACTACTACTGAACGTATATTATATTACACAGGTGTTTCGCACAAAATTGGTGAAGTACACGATGGTGCTGCCACAATGGACTGGATGGAGCAAGAGCAAGAAAGAGGAATCACAATTACCTCTGCTGCAACAACTTGTACATGGAACTTCCCCACCGAAAATGGACAACCCACAAACGAAACCAAAGGATACCATTTCAACATCATAGACACGCCAGGTCACGTTGATTTCACCGTAGAGGTTAATCGATCGTTACGTGTTTTAGATGGTTTGGTGTTTTTGTTTAGTGCTGTTGATGGTGTTGAGCCTCAATCCGAAACAAACTGGAGATTGGCAGACAATTATAAAGTTCCTAGAATTGGGTTTGTCAACAAAATGGACCGCCAAGGATCAAACTTTTTAGGGGTTTGTCAACAAGTAAAAGACATGTTGAAGTCAAATGCAGTGCCGATCGTTTTAAATATCGGAGACGAAGCGGATTTCAAAGGCGTTATTGACTTAGTAAAAAACCGTGCTATCGTTTGGCACGACGAAACTCAGGGATCGACATTTGATGTTATTGATATCCCAGAGGATATGAAAGAAGAAGCGCGCAAGTATCGAGCACTCCTTATAGAGGAAGTGGCTACTTATGACGAAAATCTTCTTGAAAAATTTATGGAAGATGAAAATTCCATTACAGAAGATGAGGTGCACGCTGCCCTTAGAGCTGCTGTAATGGACATGGCCATTATTCCTATGGTCTGTGGGTCAGCTTTCAAAAATAAAGGTGTACAATTCCTCTTAGATGCTGTATGCCGTTACTTGCCTTCACCAACAGACAAAGATGGCATTGTAGGGGTCAACCCAAACACGGATCAAGAGGAACTAAGAAAACCAGATGTCAAAGAGCCTTTTGCGGCACTTGCATTTAAAATTGCGACCGACCCTTTTGTAGGACGTTTGGCATTTTTTAGAGCATACTCTGGTCGATTGGATGCCGGTTCATACATCTTGAATAACCGTTCTGGGAAAAAAGAGCGTATTTCTCGTATTTACCAAATGCATTCCAACAAACAAAATGCTATTGAATACATTGAAGCTGGCGATATTGGAGCAGCCGTTGGATTTAAAGACATTAAGACTGGAGATACCATGTCGGATGAAAAACATCCTATCGTTCTTGAGTCTATGGAATTTCCTGATCCAGTAATTGGTATTGCTGTTGAGCCAAAGACTAAGGCCGATGTTGACAAATTAGGGATGGCTCTAGGTAAATTGGCCGAGGAAGATCCAACCTTTACCGTTCGTACAGATGAAGCCTCTGGACAGACAATTATCTCAGGAATGGGAGAGTTACACTTGGATATAATTGTAGACCGATTGAAGCGTGAGTTTAAGGTAGAAGTTAACCAAGGTCAACCTCAAGTAGAATATAAAGAAGCCATCACGCAACGTGCAGAGCACAGAGAAGTTTACAAAAAACAATCAGGTGGTCGTGGTAAATTTGCCGATATTGTGTTTACACTAGAACCCACCGAAGAAGGAAAAGAAGGTTTAGAATTCGTTTCTGAAATCAAAGGAGGTAACGTACCAAAAGAATTTGTTCCTTCTGTGGAAAAAGGATTCAAAATGGCCATGCAAAATGGGCCATTAGCCGGATACGAAGTGGATGCCATGAAAGTGACGCTTACAGATGGATCTTACCACGATGTGGATTCAGATCAGCTGTCTTTTGAATTGGCTGCAAAGCTTGGGTTTAAAGCTGCTGCTGGTGCTGCCAAAGCCGTTATCATGGAACCGATAATGAAGCTTGAAGTTATTACACCAGAAGAAAATATGGGTGATATCGTTGGTGACCTTAATCGTCGCCGAGGACAAGTGAGTGACATGGGCGATAGAGCTGGTGCCAAGACAGTCAAAGCAACAGTTCCTCTATCAGAAATGTTTGGATATGTTACAACCTTAAGAACATTATCTTCAGGTCGTGCAACGTCCACTATGGAGTTTTCGCACTACGCCGAAACACCTTCTAACATTTCCGAAGAAGTCATAAAAGAAGCTAAAGGTATCCAATCTTAAACGTTAAGAAAATGAGTCAAAAAATTAGAATAAAATTAAAGTCTTACGATCATAACTTAGTAGATAAATCTGCAGATAAGATTGTGAAAACTGTAAAAAGCACTGGTGCTGTTGTTACTGGACCAATTCCATTACCGACACACAAAAAACTATTTACTGTATTGCGTTCTCCACACGTTAATAAAAAGTCGAGAGAACAATTTCAGTTGAGCTCTTACAAAAGACTACTAGACATCTACAGCTCTTCATCCAAAACGATTGACGCTTTGATGAAGTTGGAGTTGCCAAGTGGTGTAGAAGTAGAGATAAAAGTATAATGAGTAGCTGAATTGTTCAGCTAAACATGTCCTGAGCTGCGAGCGAAGGAAAAACGGAAAAAATACAATTCAAGGGTTGAAGCGTATTTTGACCCTTAATTTTTGAAAATAAGTAAAACAATAAATTAATTTAAATATGTCTGGGTTAATAGGAAAAAAAATCGGAATGACCAGCATCTTTGACGAGAACGGGAAAAACATCCCCTGTACTGTCATTCAAGCTGGCCCATGCGTTGTTACCCAAGTCAGAACTGAAGAAAACGACGGTTATACCGCTGTGCAATTAGGTTTCGATGACAAGACAGAAAAAAGTGCTACACAAGCTGAAAAAGGGCATGCCAAAAAAGCTGGTACTTCTGTTAAGAAAAAAGTCGCGGAATTTAAAGGTTTTGAGGAGGAGTACAATTTAGGTGATACCATCACTGTAGAGCATTTTGAAGAAGGTGAATTCGTAGATATCACTGGAACAAGTAAAGGTAAAGGATTCCAAGGGGTTGTTAAACGTCATGGATTTGGCGGTGTAGGACAAGCGACTCACGGACAACACAACCGCTTGAGAGCACCAGGATCTATCGGTGCAGCCTCATATCCGGCTCGCGTTTTTAAAGGAATGAGAATGGCAGGTCGTATGGGAACCGACACAGTAAAAGTTCAAAATTTAAGAGTTTTAAAAGTCGTTGCGGACCAGAACCTATTGGTTGTTAAAGGGTGCGTTCCTGGACACAAAAACGCTTACGTAAAGATTGAAAAATAATGAAAGTAGCAGTTTTAGATATCAACGGAAAAGACACAGGAAGAAAGGCAGACCTTTCTAAGGCTGTGTTCGGTATTGAGCCTAATAATCACGCTGTCTATTTGGATGTTAAGCAGTATTTGGCTAATCAACGCCAAGGGACACACAAATCAAAAGAACGTGGCGAAATCACAGGAAGTACACGAAAAATCAAAAAGCAAAAAGGAACCGGAACCGCTCGAGCTGGTAGTATCAAGTCCGGAGTTTTCAAAGGCGGAGGTCGTATTTTCGGTCCAAGACCAAGAAACTATAGTTTTAAACTAAACAAGAACGTTAAGCGTTTGGCCCGAAAATCAGCTCTAACAATTAAAGCTCAAGATAAGGCTATCACAGTTTTAGAAGACTTCAATTTTGAATCTCCTAAAACCAAAGACTTTACAGCCGTTTTAAAGGCGTTAAACTTGGACAGCAAAAAATCATTGTTTGTCTTGGGTGCGCCAAATAATAACGTATATTTGTCGTCGCGCAATTTAAAGGGCTCAGAAGTCATAACTAGCACAGAATTAAGTACTTATAAAATTTTGAACGCCAATCAGGTCGTTCTTTTAGAAAGTGCTATTGAAGGAATTGAATCGAATTTAAGTAAATAAGAACACCATGAGTATCTTAATTAAACCCATCATCACCGAAAAAGCAACACTCGACAGTGAGTTGAGAAATTGCTTTAGCTTTTTAGTGAATACGAAGGCGAACAAGGTAGAAATCAAGAAAGCAGTGGAAGCTGCCTACGGTGTTTCTGTAGATAAAGTTCGAACAATAAATGTCCGTCCAGACCGAAAAACCAAATACACCAAAACGGGGATTCAACATGGTAAAACAAAAGCCACCAAAAAGGCTATTGTACAACTGGCGGAAGGTGAAACAATTGATTTATACGCTAATATATAATTAGACATGTCAGTAAGAAAATTAAAACCGATCACACCGGGGCAGCGATTTAGAGTAGTTAATGGGTTTGACGCCATTACTACTGACAAGCCGGAAAAAAGCCTATTGGCACCGAAAAAACGCTCAGGTGGAAGAAACAGTCAAGGAAAAATGACCATGCGCTACAAAGGAGGTGGTCACAAGAAACGATATCGAATTATCGATTTCAAACGTAACAAAACTGGAATTCCAGCAGAAATTAAGTCGATTGAATACGATCCAAACAGAACTGCCTTTATCGCGCTATTAAACTATCAAGATGGTGAAAAGCGTTACATTGTGGCTCAAAACGGATTGCAAGTTGGACAAAAATTACTTTCTGGAAACGAGGGTATTGCACCTGAAGTTGGTAATGCTATGCCTTTAAGTCAAATTCCATTAGGAACTATCATCTCTTGCATTGAATTACGCCCAGGACAAGGCGCTGTAATCGCTCGTAGTGCAGGTGCTTTTGCGCAATTGATGGCTCGTGACGGAAAATTTGCTTCCGTAAAATTACCTTCCGGAGAGACACGATTATTACTTTTAGATTGTTATGCGACTATTGGAGTCGTTTCCAACTCCGATCACCAGTTGCAAGTCTCTGGAAAAGCAGGACGTAGCCGCTGGCTAGGACGTCGACCAAGAACAAGACCTGTTGTAATGAATCCTGTCGATCATCCTATGGGTGGTGGTGAAGGAAAATCATCTGGAGGACATCCAAGATCAAGAAATGGGATTCCTGCTAAAGGTTACAGAACCCGTTCAAAGACTAAAGCAAGTAACAAATATATTGTAGAACGTAGAAAGAAATAATAAGACATGGCAAGATCATTAAAAAAAGGACCTTACGTTCATTATAAATTGGAAAGAAAAGTGGCTGCTAATGTAGAAGCCAACAAAAAAACTGTGATTAAAACTTGGTCTAGAGCCAGTATGATTACACCAGACTTTGTTGGTCAGACCATTGCAGTACACAATGGCCGGCAGTTTGTTCCTGTTTACATTACTGAAAACATGGTAGGCCACAAATTAGGAGAATTTTCACCAACACGCTCCTTTAGAGGACATGCGGGTGCCAAAAATAAAGGTAAAAAATAAGCGCTATGGGAAGTCGTAAAAAACAAATGGCAGACACCATTAAAGCCAACAAAAAGCAAATCGCTTTTGCAAAACTCAATAATTGTCCTACGTCACCAAGAAAAATGCGTTTAGTTGCAGATTTGGTTCGTGGAGAAAAGGTAGAAAAGGCACTTAATATTTTGAGATTTAGCCAGAAAGAAGCCGCACGTCGTTTGGAAAAATTAGTTCTTTCGGCAGTAGCCAACTGGCAAGCCAAAAATGAAGACGCGGACATCGAATCAGCAGATTTATTCGTTCAAGAAATTCGTGTTGATGGCGGGTCTATGTTAAAACGATTAAGACCTGCACCTCAAGGACGTGCACACAGAATTAGAAAACGTTCCAACCACGTCACCGTTGTTCTTGGAGCCAATAAAAACACAGAAACTAATTAATACATGGGACAGAAGACAAATCCAATAGGAAATCGCTTAGGAATCATTAGAGGTTGGGAATCCAACTGGTATGGTGGAAATGACTATGGCGACAAACTTGCTGAAGATGATAAAATCAGAAAGTATATTTTTGTTCGTCTAGCCAAAGCTAGTGTATCGAGAGTTATTATTGAAAGAACACTTAAACTGGTCACCATTACGATTACAACTGCTCGACCGGGAATCATTATCGGAAAAGGTGGTCAAGAAGTTGATAAACTTAAAGAGGAGCTCAGAAAACTAACGGGTAAAGATGTTCAATTAAATATCATTGAAATCAAAAGACCAGAATTGGATGCCTTTTTGGTCGCTTCAAGCATTGCTCGTCAAATTGAAAACAGAATTTCATATAAACGCGCCATCAAAATGGCCATTGCAGCGACTATGCGAATGAACGCTGAAGGTATTAAAATACAAATCAGTGGTCGATTGAACGGTGCAGAAATGGCCCGTAACGAACACTACAAGGAAGGTCGTATTCCACTATCTACTTTCAGAGCAGATATAGATTATGCTTTGGTTGAAGCTCACACGACTTACGGTCGCTTAGGCATCAAAGTCTGGATTATGAAAGGCGAAGTTTATGGAAAACGTGAATTGTCTCCTTTAGTAGGGTTGTCCAAAAAAGGAGATCGAGGAGGCCGTTCTAATTCAAAAAATCGTCGAAGAAAGTAATTTTTTAAATAGAAAGAAATGTTACAACCAAAAAAGACAAAATACCGTAAAGTCCAAAAAGGGCGAATGAAAGGAAACTCCGGAAGAGGTCACCAACTTTCAAACGGTATGTTTGGCATTAAATCATTAGACTCCAACTTTTTGACTTCACGTCAAATTGAGGCTGCCCGTATCGCTGCAACGCGATACATGAAAAGAGAAGGTCAGCTTTGGATCAAAATATTCCCAGATAAGCCAATTACCAAAAAACCGCTTGAGGTTCGTATGGGTAAAGGTAAAGGTGCAGTGGAATATTGGGCTGCTGTTGTAAAGCCAGGTCGAATCCTATTCGAAGTTGGGGGTGTGCCTCTTGAAGTTGCACGGGAAGCCCTCCGATTGGCCGCACAGAAATTGCCTGTTAAAACAAAATTTGTAATCGCTCGAGATTTCGAAGCTTAATTGATTTGCATTATGAAACAATCAGAAATTAAAGAACTATCGACGGCTGAGTTACAAGAGAAACTTAGTGAAACCAAAAAAGCGTATGCTGATTTGAAAATGACACACGCGGTATCACCTCTAGAAAATCCAATCCAGTTGCGTACAGTAAGACGTAATGTTGCTAGATTGGCCACAGAGTTAACAAAACGAGATGATCAATAATTGTATTTGCTGAAGAGATGGAAAAAAGAAATTTAAGAAAAGAACGTATCGGGATTGTTACCAGTAACAAAATGATGAAATCTATTGTGGTTTCTGAAGTTAAAAAGGTTAAACATCCTATGTACGGAAAATTCGTACTTAAAACAAAAAAGTACGTTGCACACGACGAACAAAACGACTGCAACGAAGGCGATACTGTAAGGATCATGGAGACACGACCCTTGAGCAAATCCAAATGTTGGAGATTAGTAGAAATTATTGAAAGAGCGAAGTAATTATGGTACAACAAGAATCAAGATTAAAAGTAGCTGATAATACTGGAGCCAAAGAGGTTCTGACCATTCGAGTCTTGGGCGGGACAAAACGTAGATATGCATCAATTGGAGATAAAATTGTAGTTTCTGTAAAAGACGCTACACCAAATGGTAATGTCAAAAAAGGAGCTGTTTCCACAGCAGTAGTTGTAAGAACAGTCAAAGAGGTAAGACGTCCAGACGGCTCTTACATTCGGTTTGACGATAACGCCTGTGTTCTATTGGATGCCTCTGGAGAAATGCGAGGAACACGTGTTTTTGGACCAGTAGCTAGAGAGCTTCGTGATAAAAAATTCATGAAAATTGTTTCATTAGCACCTGAAGTGCTTTAAACTATTACATCGATGGGAAAGCTAAAGATAAAAACAGGAGATACAGTACGAGTTATTGCCGGCGATCACAAAGGATCTGAAGGCAAAGTATTGACCGTATTGATCGAAAAAAATAAAGCCATTGTAGAGGGGGTTAACATGATTAAAAAACACATGAAGCCTAATGCACAAAATCCTCAAGGTGGTATCGTAGAGAAAGAAGCCGCAATTCAAATTTCTAACCTCTCATTGTTGACCTCCAATGGAGAAACAACTCGGGTAGGTTACAGAATTGAAGATGGGAAAAAAGTACGCTTCGCCAAAAAATCAAACGAAGTAATTTAAGAGTTATGACGTACACACCTAGATTAAAACAAGAGTACAAAGACAAAATTGTTTCCGCACTTACAGAAGAGTTTGGATACAAGAATGTTATGCAAGTACCAAAACTTTCCAAAATTGTAATATCAAAAGGAGTTGGTGCTGCTGTTGCCGATAAGAAATTAATTGACCACGCTGTTGATGAAATCACAAAAATTTCTGGACAACAAGCCGTTGCTACAATTTCCAAAAAAGACGTTGCCTCTTTCAAGTTGAGAAAAGGCATGCCTATCGGTGCTAAAGTTACCTTACGTGGCGAGCGCATGTATGAATTTTTAGACCGATTGGTAACTTCTGCATTACCTCGAGTTAGGGACTTCAATGGCATCAAAGCCAATGGATTTGATGGCCGTGGAAACTATAACTTGGGTATAACTGAGCAAATCATATTCCCTGAAATTGATATAGACAAAGTCAACAAAATTTCTGGAATGGATATCTCTTTTGTAACTACTGCAGAGACAGACAAAGAAGCAAAATCATTATTAACAGAATTAGGATTACCATTTAAAAAGAACTAAGCTATGGCCAAAGAATCAATGAAAGCCCGCGAGGTCAAACGAGCAAAAACCGTTGCCAAATATGCTGCTAAACGCAAAGCATTAAAAGAAGCTGGAGACTATGAAGCCCTTCAGAAACTTCCCAAGAATGCCTCGCCCATTCGTATGCACAATAGATGTAAGCTTACGGGAAGACCTAAAGGATACATGAGACAATTTGGAATTTCCAGAGTTACATTCAGAGAGATGGCCAACAAAGGATTAATACCAGGAGTCAAAAAAGCAAGCTGGTAACAAAAACAAGAATTATAAACGGGTTTCAGGTTCTAGCATTAGAAAACCAAAACCGAAAATTAATAACTATGAATACAGATCCAATAGCGGATTATTTGACAAGAATTAGAAATGCAGTAAGAGCCAACCACAAGGTGGTTGAAATCCCAGCGTCTAATCTCAAAAAAGAAATCACTAAAATATTGTTCGATCAAGGCTATATTTTAAGTTACAAATTTGACGACTCTACGGCTCAAGGAACCATTAAAATAGCCCTTAAGTACACGAAAGACACTAAAGAGTCTGTCATTAAAAAAATCCAAAGAATCAGTAAACCTGGACTTAGAAAA
This sequence comes from Flavobacteriaceae bacterium, assembly GCA_049889395.1. Taxonomy (GTDB): domain Bacteria; phylum Bacteroidota; class Bacteroidia; order Flavobacteriales; family Flavobacteriaceae; genus UBA3537. The sequence goes on along the minus strand of JBMHDM010000031.1, from coordinate 137,226 downwards.
TATGCTAGCTCGAAAGAATTGCCCCGTATATTAAACGGTCTTGGTATTGCAATTGTTTCAACATCACACGGTGTGATGACTGGAAAACAAGCTCAGCGTGAAAACGTTGGCGGAGAAGTACTGTGTTACGTTTATTAATTTAATATTAAAGCATTAAAACATGTCAAGAATAGGAAAAAATCCAATCACGATTCCAGAAGGTGTTACTTTAGATATTACCGATAACGTAATAACAGTAAAAGGTAAACTTGGGGAGTTGACTCAAGAATATTCTGCAGTAACCTTCAAAGTTGAAGACAATACCCTGACTGTAGAACGCTCTTCTGATCACAAAGACCATAGATCAAAACATGGTCTTTATAGAGCTCTAGTCCATAATATGATTCAAGGTGTAACCACAGGATGGACCAAAGAACTCGAGTTAGTTGGAGTTGGGTACAGAGCATCCAACCAAGGACAAAAACTCGATTTAGCTTTAGGGTTTTCCCACAATATCGTTCTGGATATTGCACCAGAAGTAAAGGTTGAAACCATTTCAGAAAAAGGTAAAAATCCAATTGTAAAACTTACGTCATTTGATAAGCAACTTGTTGGACAAGTAGCTGCCAAGATCCGAGGGTTCAGAAAACCTGAACCTTACAAAGGCAAAGGTATCAAGTTTGTGGGTGAACAAATTCGAAGAAAAGCAGGTAAATCAGCATAAATTATAATATTATGGCACTTACAAAAACCGAGAGAAGACAACGAATCAAAAACAGAATCAGAAAAACAGTTTCTGGAACTGCTGCCCGCCCACGATTAAACGTTTTTAGAAGCAATAAAGAAATTTATGCACAATTAATAGACGATGTATCTGGCGTCACTATAGCTGCTGCATCCTCTAGAGATAAAGCTATTGTTGATCAAAAAGGATCAAAAACAGAGATTGCAGCTCTAGTAGGAAAATCTGTTGCAGAAAAAGCAATTAAAGTAGGAGTGACAGCTGTTTCATTCGACAGAGCAGGATACTTGTACCATGGAAGAGTAAAATCATTAGCGGAAGGCGCAAGAGAAGCCGGACTTAAATTTTAAAAGATATGTATCAAAAATACAAAAGCGCAGAACTCGTAAAGCCAAGTGGATTGGAATTAAAAGACCGTTTGGTAGGCGTTCAAAGAGTAACTAAAGTAACCAAAGGTGGACGTGCCTTTGGATTTTCAGCCATCGTAGTGGTTGGTGATGAAGCTGGCGTAGTGGGTCATGGATTAGGAAAATCTAAAGATGTTGCTAGTGCAATTGCCAAAGCCGTTGAAGACGCTAAGAAAAACCTAGTTCGTATTCCAATCATTAAAGGAACCCTTCCTCACGAACAAAAAGGTAAATACGGTGGAGCTAGAGTAAACATAATTCCAGCAGCACCCGGTACGGGAGTTATTGCTGGAGGTGCCGTTCGTATTGTACTAGAGGCCGTTGGTGTTCACGATGTTCTTTCAAAATCACAAGGATCTTCCAATCCTCACAATGTAGTTAAAGCAACATTTGATGCGTTATTACAACTGAGAGATGCCAACAAAATTTCACGCGATCGTGGTATCTCACTAGAAAAAGTATTTAACGGATAAGACGATAAGAATCATGGCGAAGATAAAAGTAACAAAACAAAAAAGTGCGATCAACAGAACCAAGAGACAAAAATTAACATTGGAAGCACTTGGGTTGAAGAAAATTGGTCAAACAGTAGAGCATGAAGCTACGCCCAACATATTGGGAATGGTAAATAAAGTAAAACATTTAGTTTCTGTCGAAGAAGCTTAACAATAGACAACTGAAAAAATGAAATTAAGTAATTTAAAACCTGCAGAAGGTTCAGTTCAAAGTCCAGGAAAACGCGTTGGTAGAGGACAAGGATCCGGCAAAGGCGGTACAGCAAAGCGAGGACACAAAGGCGCCAAGTCACGTTCTGGCTATTCCAGAAAGATTGGTTTCGAGGGAGGGCAAATGCCACTTCAAAGACGTGTTCCAAAATTTGGATTCACAAACATCAATCGTAAAGCGTATCAGGGCATAAATTTGGATACCTTACAACAATTGGTCGATGATAAAAAAATAAAAACAACCCTAGATTTTAATACCATTGTAGAACTGCGCTTAGCAAGAAAAAACGAATTGGTCAAAATTTTGGGACGTGGCGAATTGAAAGCCAAAATAAAAGTATCTGCTCACAAATTCACAGCAACAGCGAAAGCAGCTATTGAAGCAGCTGGTGGAGAAGCGGTAACCCTTTAAATTTTCAATAGAATGAAATTTGTAGAGACTATAAAAAACGTTTGGAAAATCACAGAACTTAAAGACAGAATTATTCTGACATTAGGATTGTTATTGGTCTATCGTTTTGGGGCTCAAGTTGTATTGCCAGGTATTGATGCTACTCAACTGGGATCGCTGGCATCGAGCACAGACTCTGGGCTTCTAGGATTGTTAAATGCATTTACTGGTGGTGCTTTTGCCAAAGCTTCTGTTTTCGCCCTTGGGATTATGCCTTACATATCTGCCTCTATTGTAGTTCAGCTGATGGGTATAGCAATTCCTTATCTACAAAAACTTCAAAAAGAAGGTGCTAGTGGTCAAAAGAAAATTACACAGATTACCAGATGGCTCACCATAGCAATTTGTTTAGTCCAAGCACCAGCATATTTGGCAAGCTTACCAGCCTTGATGGGCGGAACTCAAGCCTTCATCCTAGGCCAGAGTGGCATATTTTATTTTTCTTCTGTGATTATTCTAGTGACCGGTTGTATTTTTGCAATGTGGTTGGGAGAAAAAATAACTGATAAGGGAGTTGGTAATGGAATCTCAATTTTGATCATGGTCGGAATTATAGCCACAATGCCATTGTCTTTTGCTCAAGAATTTGACTCTGCTGTCAATCAATCTCAAGGTGGTCTAATCAAAATATTAATAGAACTGGTAATTTGGTTTGCCATAATCCTTGCTTCAGTATTGTTGGTGATGGCCGTAAGAAAAATTGCAGTTCAATACGCCAGACGTACAGCTTCTGGTAGTTATGAAAAAAACATCATGGGATCGCGACAATATATTCCATTGAAATTGAATGCCTCCGGAGTTATGCCAATCATTTTTGCACAAGCTATTATGTTTGTGCCAGGACTTATTGGTGGATTAGATATTCTTAAAGATTCGATTGTGGGTCAATGGCTTGTCGCCAATTTTGGAGGTAATAGCATGTTTGGTTTGTGGTATAATATTGTCTTTGGCCTGTTGATCATAGTATTTACATATTTTTATACAGCCATTACCGTACCAACCAATAAAATGGCTGATGATCTTAAGCGTAGTGGAGGCTTTATTCCAGGTATTAGACCTGGTAGTGAAACCTCTGAATATTTGGACAAAATCATGTCTCAAATCACATTACCTGGATCTATCTTTTTGGCATTAATAGCCGTATTCCCTGCTATAATTGTACAAATTATGGATATACAACCTGGTTGGGCTTTGTTCTTTGGCGGAACTTCGCTTCTTATTATGGTGGGTGTAGCAATAGATACGATGCAACAAGTTAACTCCTACTTGCTCAACAAACATTATGATGGCTTGATGAAAACAGGAAAAAATAGAAAATCTATATAATCCTATGGCGAAGCAACCAGCAATAGAACAAGACGGAACGATTATCGAAGCATTATCTAATGCGATGTTTCGAGTAGAATTAGAAAACGGTCATATAGTGACCGCTCATATCTCCGGTAAAATGCGCATGCACTACATCAAATTATTACCTGGGGATAAAGTAAAATTAGAAATGAGTCCTTACGATTTGACTAAGGCAAGAATAACTTACAGATATTAAAAATAAAGTAAGATGAAAGTAAGAGCATCAATAAAGAAAAGAAGTGCCGATTGTAAAATCGTACGACGAAAAGGAAGACTTTACGTAATCAACAAAAAGAATCCTAGATTCAAACAAAGACAAGGTTAATTATGGCTAGAATTGCAGGGGTAGATATCCCAAAACAAAAAAGAGGAGTTATTTCATTGACGTACATCTATGGAATAGGTAGAAGTCGTGCACAAGATATTTTGGCTGCTGCCAAAGTAGATGAAAGCACCAAGGTGTCCGATTGGACCGATGAGGAAATTGGTAACATTCGTGCCGCAGTAGGGCAGTACACCATTGAAGGTGAATTGCGTTCTGAAACTCAATTAAACATCAAACGATTGATGGATATTGGGTGCTACAGAGGAATCCGTCACAGAGCTGGACTACCACTTCGTGGACAACGAACTAAGAATAATTCCAGAACAAGAAAAGGCAAAAGAAAAACAGTTGCCAATAAGAAAAAAGTAACGAAATAATATTAGTAATATGGCAAAGTCAAGTACTAAAAAACGTAAAGTTATTGTGGAATCCACAGGAGAAGCTCACATTACAGCTTCTTTTAACAACATTATTATCTCTTTGACCAATAAAAAAGGTGACGTAATCTCTTGGTCATCTGCTGGTAAAATGGGCTTTAGGGGATCTAAAAAAAATACCCCTTATGCTGCACAGTTAGCTGCAGAAGATGCTGTTGAAACTGCAAAAGAAGCTGGATTGAAAAAAGTTAAAGTCTATGTGAAAGGTCCAGGAAATGGAAGAGAGTCTGCTATAAGAAGTATTCACAATGGTGGTATTGAAGTAACTGAGATTGTCGATGTTACCCCTACGCCTCACAACGGATGCAGACCCCCAAAACGAAGAAGAGTATAATTAATAATAAACAAGTATAACGAAAGAACAAACCATTGGCGAAGGATAAGAATAAGACCTGAATTCACAATGGCTTTCATAAACAAATCACAAAATGGCAAGATATACTGGTCCTAAAACAAAAATCGCCCGTAAGTTTGGCGAACCAATCTTTGGAGAAGACAAGTCCTTTGAAAAAAGAAACTATCCTCCAGGACAACATGGTAACAACCGTAGAAGAGGAAAAAAATCCGAATATGCAATCCAACTCATGGAGAAGCAAAAAGCTAAATATACTTACGGTATTCTCGAAAGACAATTTAGAAATTTATTCAAGAAAGCAACGGCAGCCGACGGAATCACAGGTGAAGTCTTACTTCAATTGTGTGAATCTCGTTTGGACAATGTAGTTTATAGAATGGGGATATCGCCCTCAAGGAGGGGAGCTAGGCAACTGGTTTCTCACCGCCACATTACGGTCAATGGAAGCGTTGTTAATATCCCATCCTACTCTCTCAAAGCAGGAGATATAGTAGCTGTTCGAGAAAAATCAAAATCACTTGAAGCTATCAATGCCTCTCTAGCCAATTCATCCGCTGTTTATGAATGGATTACTTTCAACAACGATACTAAATCTGGAACTTTTGTGTCTGTTCCGGCACGAATTCAAATTCCAGAAAACATCAATGAGCAGTTCATCGTCGAATTGTATTCTAAATAATTAACTGAAACACAAACCAATATGGCAATTTTAAATTTTCAGAAGCCCGATAAAGTCATCATGATCGACTCTACAGATCACGAAGGCAAATTCGAATTTAGACCCCTAGAACCTGGTTACGGATTAACCGTAGGAAACGCCCTCAGACGGGTGTTATTATCCTCATTGGAGGGTTTTGCAATTACTTCAGTTAAAATTGAAGGTGTAGAGCACGAATTCTCTACCATCAAAGGTGTTGTTGAGGATGTAACTGAAATCATTTTAAACCTAAAACAAATTCGTTTTAAGCGTCAAATCGACGAGGTTGACAATGAATCAGTATCCATATCAATATCAGGACAAGATCAAATTACAGCTGGCGATTTGCAGAAATTCATCTCTGGTTTCCAAATTTTGAATTCAGATCACGTCATCTGTAACTTAGATTCAAAGGTTAACTTTTCCATGGAAATTACCATTGAAAAAGGACGCGGATATGTTCCTGCCGAAGAAAATAAAAAATCTTCTGCTGCAGTTGGAACCATTTTCACAGATTCTATTTACACCCCAATTAAGAATGTAAAATACAGTGTTGAAAATTACCGTGTAGAACAAAAAACCGATTACGAAAAACTCGTTTTTGAAATCATCACGGATGGATCTATTAATCCACAGGATGCATTAACTCAAGCGGCAAAGATCTTGATTCATCACTTTATGTTATTCTCCGACGAGCGAATTACATTAGAGGCTGACGAAATCGCTCAAACTGAAACTTATGATGAAGAATCGCTTCACATGCGACAGCTGCTAAAAACAAGACTTATTGACATGGACTTATCAGTACGTGCCTTAAATTGTTTGAAAGCTGCTGAAGTAGATACACTAGGTGATTTAGTATCTTTCAACAAAAACGATTTAATGAAGTTCAGAAACTTTGGAAAAAAATCATTAACAGAACTTGAAGAACTAGTGAGTGTAAAAGGACTTAGTTTTGGTATGGACCTCAGTAAATATAAATTAGACAAAGACTAACGCACCATATTTTGCGCCCCATTTTTAAAAATGGGTTGAAGCAAGATGGTGGTTAATAGACAACAACATGAGACACGGAAAAAAAATTAATCATTTAGGAAGAAAAACCGCGCATAGAAAGTCAATGTTGGCCAATATGGCCTGCTCTCTAATTGAGCACAAACGCATTAATACCACAACAGCTAAAGCCAAAGCGCTCAAGCAATTCGTTGAGCCATTGATTACAAAATCAAAACAAGATACCACGCACAACCGTCGTATTGTCTTTAGTAGATTGAGACAAAAAGCCGCAGTTGCTATGTTATTTAGAGACGTTGCAGCTAAAGTTGGCGATCGTCCAGGTGGATATACGCGCATCATCAAACTTGGTAACCGATTAGGTGATAATGCCGATATGGCCATGATAGAACTTGTGGACTACAACGAAGTTTACAACGCCGATAAACCGAAGAAGAAAACAACTCGTAGAAGCCGTAGAGGAGGCAAAGCTGCTCAAGTAGCATCAGCACCAGTTGCTTCATCTGATGAAGAGGAATAAATGTTAATAATCATTTGAAATATTAAGGATAAACTGTTTTAGTTTATCCTTTTTTTTGTGCAATTTTGTGAAACTATTAGCCAAAGCAGTATGAAATATAAGTCAAGAAAAAACGCTATCTTAATCCTAGCAGACGGAACTATTTTTTTTGGTAAAGCCATAGGCAAAGAAGGAACAGCATTCGGTGAAGTTTGCTTTAATACAGGAATGACAGGATATCAAGAGATATTCACTGATCCATCGTACTATGGACAGCTTATGGTAACCACCAATGCCCACATAGGAAACTACGGGGTAAACGACTCAGAAGTTGAATCAGACAGCATAAAAATAGCTGGATTGATTTGTAAAAACTTTAGCTATGATTACTCCAGAATAGACTCCAGTGGCAGTTTAGAATCCTTTTTTGAAGCCAATGATTTATTTGCAATTTCTGATGTGGACACGAGAGCTTTAGTGAGTTACATTAGAGAAAATGGCGCCATGAATGCTGTGATTTCTACTGAAGTTAATCGTATTGATGAATTAAAAAAACAACTAGCAGATGTCCCCAATATGGAGGGTCTTGAGCTAGCTTCAAAAGTCTCCACTAAAGAACCATATTTCTTTGGAGATGAAAATTCAACCTACAAAATAGCTGCTTTAGATATTGGTATCAAGAAAAATATCCTAAGAAATTTGGCCAAACGCGATGCTTACATTAAGGTATTTCCGTATAATTCAACTTTCGAAGAACTAAGCGCGTGGAGACCAGACGGCTACTTCTTGTCCAATGGACCAGGAGATCCTAAACCTTTAGTTGAAGCCCAAACATTAGCCAAATCTATTATTGAAAAAAACTTACCATTATTTGGAATTTGTCTAGGCCATCAAGTTATAGCTTTAGCCAATGGGATCTCAACCTACAAAATGCATAATGGTCACCGAGGAATTAATCATCCCGTAAAGAACCTAAAAACCGGAAAAGGTGAAATCACCTCTCAAAATCATGGTTTTGCCATCAACAGATCTGAGGCTGAGTCTAACCCTGAATTAGAGGTTACACACTTACACTTAAATGATGATACTGTTGCTGGAATTGCCATGAAAAACAAAAAGTGTTTTTCAGTTCAGTATCATCCCGAGGCTAGTCCTGGACCTCACGATTCCTCCTATCTTTTCGATCAATTCATTGATCTGTTAAAATAAAGGATTAGATTTCTAGAACTTCATCGCTAGGCTAGACTCAAACGATGTAGTTTAATTTTAAACCATTTCACATACTAATTATGTGTAATAAGACTTCATTTTTGTACTTTTGCGCTTGAAAAACCAATCAAACAAAAATACAATGAGTTCAATTGCAAAAATCCATGCCAGACAAATTTTAGATTCAAGAGGGAATCCAACTGTAGAAGTTGATGTAACCACCTCCGACGGTTTCTTTGGTAGAGCTGCTGTCCCGTCAGGAGCCTCTACAGGCGAACACGAAGCGGTGGAACTTCGAGATGGTGGAAACACCTACATGGGTAAAGGGGTGCTAAAAGCGGTCAACAATGTCAATGATGTTCTGGCACCAGCTTTATTGGGAATGTCTGTATTTGAACAAGAGTCAATCGATAATACTATGATTGACTTGGATGGCACACCTAATAAGTCAAATTTAGGCGCTAATGCTGTTTTAGGGATTTCTCTAGCAGTGGCCAAAGCAGCAGCATCAGCATCAGGCAAACCATTGTATCAATATATCGGAGGGCCATCGGCTAAAACATTACCAGTTCCCATGATGAATATTATCAATGGTGGATCTCACAGTGACGCACCCATTGCCTTTCAAGAGTTTATGATCATCCCTGTTAAAGCAAAAAGTTTTACCCACGCCATGCAAATGGGGACAGAAATATTTCACAACCTAAAAAAAGTTCTTTATAGCAGAGGATTGAGTACTGCAGTGGGCGACGAAGGTGGATTTGCACCAACATTAGATGGTACTGAAGACGCATTGGATACAATCGCCTTGGCCGTAAACAATGCCGGCTACACTTTTGGAGACGAAGTCATGATAGCTTTGGATTGTGCCTCTGCTGAATTTTATGTTGACGGAAAGTATGATTACTCGAAATTTGAAGGGGATAAGGGACAGATTAGAACCAGTCAAGAACAGGCCGATTATCTGGCCGAATTAGTCCAAAAATACCCCATAATATCAATAGAAGATGGAATGGATGAAAATGATTGGGATGGATGGAAATATTTAACTGATAAAATAGGCGATAAGGTTCAACTAGTTGGCGACGATCTGTTTGTTACCAATGTAGAACGTTTATCTCGTGGTATTAAAAACAATATAGCCAATTCCATTCTGATTAAAGTGAATCAAATAGGGTCATTAACAGAAACCATTGCGGCAGTTGATATGGCTCATCAAGCCGGCTATACTTCGGTGATGTCACATCGCTCAGGCGAGACAGAAGATAATACAATAGCAGATTTGGCTGTAGCTTTGTCCACAGGACAAATCAAAACCGGCTCGGCTTCTCGCAGCGATCGAATGGCAAAATACAATCAATTGCTTCGAATTGAAGAAGATCTAAGAGAAACCGCCTATTACCCTCAAAAAGAGGCTTTTAAAATCAATTAGATAAGATTTTTATTCCTTTTGAATTTTACATAGCTTTTCAGTACTGAAAAGCTTTTTTTTTTGTTCAATAATTATATTAGAAATCAAATTGATAAAATCGTGGTATTTTCTTAAATTAGCGCTGTAAAAACCAACAGTTAAATACAATAATGTCAGATACAGCAATTTTAGAAATTAATGGCCACAAGTATGAATTTCCTATCATTGAGGGTACAGAAAACGAGCAAGCTATAGATATAAGTAGCCTAAGAGCCAAAACAGCAGGTGTTACAACCATCGACCCTGGATTTAAGAATACTGGTTCTTGCGAAAGTGGTATTACCTTTTTAGATGGAGAAAAAGGAATTTTGAGATATCGTGGCTATTCAATAGACGAGCTAGCTGAAAAAGCCGACTTTCTTGAAGTGGCCTTCCTTCTGATATTTGGTGAATTACCAAGTAAAGAACAATTTGAGAAATTCCATGAGGACATCAAAAAGAATTCTATAGTTGACGATGATATTCGAAAAATTCTAGATGCATTTCCGAAATCGGCTCATCCCATGGGAGTCTTGTCCTCCCTAACCAGTGCTTTAACAGCATTCAATCCGAGCTCTGTTAATGTTGATTCAGAGGAAGATATGTATAATTCTGTTGTGAAAATTCTCGGAAAATTACCAATTCTAGTCGCGTGGACTATGCGAAAAAAGCAGGGTCTTCCATTAGATTATGGTGATAATTCCTTGGGTTATGTTGAGAATGTTTTAAAAATGATGTTCAAGCAACCCAACGAAGATTATGTCCAAAATCCTATTATAGTTAATGCACTGAATAAACTACTTATTCTACATGCTGATCATGAACAGAATTGCTCTACCTCTACAGTACGAATTGTAGGCTCGTCACATGCCGGACTATTTGCTTCCATTTCATCAGGCATATCAGCACTTTGGGGTCCACTTCACGGCGGAGCCAATCAAGCTGTTTTGGAAATGTTAGAAGCTATTCGAGCTGATGGTGGCGACACCAAAAAGTATATGGCTAAAGCAAAAGATAAAAGTGATCCCTTCAGACTAATGGGCTTTGGTCACCGTGTCTATAAAAACTTTGATCCACGGGCTAAGATTATTAAAGTAGCAGCAGACGAAGTTTTAAATGATCTTGGTGTAGAAGACCCTATACTCGATATCGCTAAAGGTTTAGAGAAAGAGGCTTTAGTCGATTCTTATTTTGTAGATCGTCGTCTGTATCCCAATGTCGATTTTTATTCTGGAATTATTTATCGAGCCATGGGAATTCCTGTAGATATGTTTACAGTGATGTTTGCTTTAGGTCGTCTTCCAGGTTGGATTGGTCAATGGCGAGAAATGCGATTGAGAAAAGAACCCATTGGACGTCCGCGTCAAATCTATACGGGTCCTAATTACCGCACTTTCAAGTCAGTAAAAGCATAAATCAAGCCTATGATAAGCTTGAATGTTTTTAATGAAACAAATCCTTTAAAGGCCGTTCTTTTAGGAACAGCAGAAAGTAATGGCGTCATTCCAAGTCCTGAAGCGTGCTACGATCCCAGCAGTAGGCAACATGTCTTGTCGGAAACATACCCCATAGAGTCTAATATGATTAGTGAAATGACGGCATTGGAAAGTATTTTCAAATCTTATGATATTACAGTCTATCGCCCAAATATCATATCAGACTACAACCAAATTTTCTCCAGGGATATTGCTTTTGTTATTGAGGATCAATTAATTAAATCTAATATTTTGCCAGATCGCGAGGCCGAACTTTTGGCTATTACAGATATTTTAGAGCAAATTAATCCAAGCAAAATAATTGAACTTCCAATAGAATGCCATATAGAAGGTGGTGATGTTATTCTACATGACGACTATATTTTTGTAGGAGTTTACACTGGCGATGATTATCCAAATTACATCACGGCAAGAACTAATATCCAAGCCGTCAGAGCATTGCAGTCGCTTTTTCCTCATAAAATCATTAAATCATTTGAACTCAAGAAATCTAATACCAATCCACTGGAAAATGCCCTGCACTTAGACTGTTGCTTTCAACCTCTTGGACATGGTAAAGCATTGATACACAAAGGAGGGTTTTTAAATCCTGATGATGTCAAATTTTTAGAACAATTTTTTGGATCAAATAATATTTTTTATGCTACAAAAAGTGAAATGGCTGCCATGTATTGTAATGTATTTTCAATTTCTCAAGATGTAGTCATCTCGGAACAAAGCTTCACTCGCTTAAACGATTGGCTTCGTTATCAAAAATTTCACGTAGAGGAAGTTCCCTATATCGAAATTTCTAAACAAGGTGGTTTATTGCGTTGCTCAACCATGCCATTAATTAGAGCTTAGGATGAATAAACAAACAACAAATGCAATATTGATGATACGTCCTGTGCAGTTCAGAATGAATGAGCAGACCGCAGTGAATAACTACTACCAAAAAATAATTGATAATATAAATTCAGATGGGGTTAATCAACTCGCTGTCAATGAGTTTGACAGTTTTGTAAGAATACTTCGTGATGCTGGAGTACAAGTCATTGTAGTAGACGATACAAAAGATTTCGACACACCTGATTCTATCTTTCCAAATAATTGGGTGTCATTCCATAGCGATGGCACAGCAGCTCTATACCCTATGTTTGCAAAAAATAGGCGAGATGAAAGAAAAGAATCTATCTTACAAGCCGTAGAAGCCAATGGTTTTCAAATAAAGACCGTAATGGACTACACCAACGCAGAACATGAGGAAGTTTTTTTAGAAGGAACTGGAAGTGTCATTTTGGACAGAGACAATAGAAAGGCCTATTGTGCACTTTCCCCTCGTGCCGATGAAGGCTTATTTATCGAATTTTGTGAAGATTTTGAATATACCCCAGTTGTTTTTTCGGCCTATCAATCCGTTAATAACACACGAAAAAAAATATATCATACCAACGTAATGATGTGCCTTGGCGATACTTTTGCTGTCATTTGCTTGGATTCAATTGACGACAAAAAAGAACAAAATTTAGTTACAAGTCATTTGAAAAAAGATAGAAAAACAATTATTGAAATTACAGAATCTCAAGTCAATCAGTTTGCAGGAAACATGCTTCAATTAAATGATGCTCAAGGTAACTCTCTTTTAATTATGAGCCAATCAGCCAAAGATTCTTTGACTTCCAATCAATTGAATCAGCTTCAAGGTCATGCCAAAATTGTTTCAAGTTCACTTAACATTATTGAAGCTTGTGGCGGTGGTAGTGCCCGATGTATGATGGCCGAGATTTTTTTGCCAAAAGCCAATTAAAATCAGCTTAAAAAAAACGTATCTTTACCACAGGAAATCTCCTTAAAATGAATCTTCAAGATAGCATATCAAACCACATAAAATCAGCCTTTAAAGAACTCTATTCTTGCAGTTTGGATACTGTTGAATTTCAATCTACACGAAAAGATTTTGAGGGCGATTTGACTGTGGTTACCTTCCCAATGCTTCGTCATGTCAAAATGAACCCAGAGCAATTGGGGTCAGAACTTGGGAGCTATTTGGTCGAAAACTGTGAAGAAATTGATCGATTTAATGTCGTAAAGGGGTTTTTGAATTTAGTTCTTTCAAACACGTATTTTTTAGAACTTTTTCAGGCTATCCAATCAAAAGATTATTATGGCTTTGTGTCACAGACAACGGGTCAGGCTGTAATGGTTGAATACTCTTCTCCCAATACAAATAAACCTTTGCATTTGGGACACATTCGAAACAATTTGTTAGGCTACAGCGTAGCCAAAATTTTAGAAGCATCAGGAAAGAAGGTTTACAAGACTCAAATTATTAACGACCGTGGTATTCATATTTGTAAAAGTATGGTTGCATGGCAACGGTTTGGTAAGCGCGAAACACCTAACACATCTGGGTTAAAAGGCGATAAATTAGTTGGGAAATATTACGTTAAGTTTGATCAAATTTACAAGGAACAAATTGCAGATCTAATATATCAGGGGTATTCTGAATCGGATGCCAAAACAAATGCACCAATATTACTTGAGGCCCAAAGAATGCTTCGCGACTGGGAAGCTGGACAAGAGGAAGTTGTAGCACTTTGGAATACTATGAATCAGTGGGTTTATGATGGTTTTGAAGTGACTTATAAGAACTTGGGAGTCAATTTTGATAGTTATTATTACGAAAGCCAAACATATTTATTGGGTAAATCTTTCATAGAGGAAGGACTAAAGACAGGTGTATTTTACAAAAAAAATGATGGTTCTGTTTGGTGTGATTTATCACAGGAAGGCTTAGATGAAAAAATTGTACTTCGAGCCGATGGCACAGCAGTTTATATGACCCAAGATATTGGAACAGCTATTCAACGTGTTAAAGATTTCCCCGATATCTCTGCAATGGTTTACACTGTTGGGAATGAGCAAGATTATCATTTTAAGGTCTTGTTTTTAATCTTAAAAAAGCTGGGCTTTGACTGGGCCAAAAATTTATTCCATTTGAGTTATGGCATGGTCGATTTACCCAGCGGTAAAATGAAAAGTAGGGAAGGAACTGTGGTGGATGCCGATGACTTAATTGATGAAATGACAGCAACAGCCAAAACAATTTCTCAAGAATTAGGCAAATTGGACGGCTATTCAGAAATTGAAAAAAATCAAACCTATGCCACTATAGGTTTGGGAGCGCTAAAGTATTTTATTCTTAAAGTGGACCCCAAGAAAACTATTCTTTTTGATCCAAAAGCCTCGGTAGACTTTCAAGGCAATACTGGCCCATTTATTCAATATACATATGCTCGAATACAAGCTATTTTGCGTAAAGCAGATGATGTTAAAAGTGTTTCCACAGTTACTGAAATTGAATTGTCTGAAAAAGAAAAAAATGTACTGAAACAACTTCAAATGTTCCCCCTGACTATTCAACAAGCTGCCACGAATTTTAGTCCAGCTCTTATTGCAAACTATACTTACGATCTTGTCAAAGAGTTTAATTCCTTTTATCAAAATATACCCATTTTTGGTGCAGATTCAGCGGTCAAAATTTCTTTTCGAGTACAACTTTGTGAAGCAGTTGGAAGAACCATTAAAAACGCCTTCGGATTGCTTGGTATTCAAGTGCCAGAACGTATGTAAGTCACCATGAATCAGGATCTTAAATCTTATATTCCAGTTCAAGCTTATAACCTTGTTAGTCAGCTATTGGAAGATGTTCCCTTAAATATTTTGATCAAAAAAGAACGTAAAACTAGACATGGTGATTACCGAAAATTAAAGAATGGAACGCATCAAATTACGGTTAATGCGAATTTGAACCCCTACAGATTTCTCATAACACTACTCCACGAGATTGCTCACTATGAATGCTACAAAAATTATGGCTATAACATTAAGCCACATGGGAAGGCGTGGAAAACAACATTTCAGCACATCATGCTTCCGTTTATCAATCCCAAGATCTTTCCAGAATCTCTTTTACCAATATTAGCCAATCATTTTAAAAACCCAAAGGCAAGTAGTGACACAGATGAATCACTATCTTTAGCCCTAAAAGCTTTTGATATCTCAAACGAAAAAACGTATATCTTTGAGGTTAAAGACGGTGCCACATTCACAATATCCAATGGGTCAAGCTATAGAAAAATAAAAAAACGGCGCAAAAGATATGAATGTCAAGCTCTGGATACGGGCCGATTATATGCCTTTAGTCCACTTGCGGAAGTTGAACTTATAAATGATGAAAATGAATAAAAATTATTATGCTATCGTCATGGCTGGGGGCGTCGGATCTCGATTTTGGCCTGTCAGCAAAACTACTTTTCCAAAGCAGTTTCATGACATGTTGGGCAGTGGACAAACCCTTCTGCAAAAAACAGTTTTTCGTCTGCAAAATACAATTCCAACAGAAAATATTAGAATTCTTACCAATTCATCCTACACCAAATTAGTTTTGGAACAATTGCCTCAATTTTTTGAAAATCAGGTTATTGCAGAGCCAGCAATGCGCAATACTGCGCCCTGTATTTTAATGGCTTCACTAAAAATCCATAAAGAAAATCCTGAAGCCGTTATGATTGTTGCACCAAGCGACCACTGGATTGAAGACGAGCTAGCTTTTTCAATGGATTTAAAGACTGCTTTTGAATTTGCACAATCCAAAGATGCTCTTATGACTCTGGGAATTAAACCCACATTTCCCAACACAGGCTATGGCTATATTGAGTACGAATCTGGTGATAACTCTATTGTGAAATCTGTTAGTCAGTTTAGAGAAAAGCCAGATTATGAATCGGCCAAAAAATTTATCTCGTCTGGAAATTTCTTATGGAATGCAGGGATTTTTGTTTGGTCCACAAAAGCAGTATTAAAAGCATTTGAATCGCTTCAGCCCTCGATGTTTGACTTATTTAATCGTGGTAATTCAGTGTATAATACTATTGATGAAGCCGAATTTGTCACAAAAAATTATGAAATGTCAGAGAATATTTCTGTTGATTATGCTCTAATGGAGCACAGTAAAAATGTATATGTTTTGGCTGCTAATTTTGACTGGAACGATCTCGGAACTTGGGGGAGTTTGTATTCCAAAATTACAGATAATAATACACAAAATGCAATTGTCAATGCTCGACTTCTTGCACAAGATTCATCTGGGAATATGATAAAAACAGACACCAATAAAATCGTTGTGATAGATAGTTTAAATGATTACATCATTGTTGAGGAGAATGAAATTTTACTTATATTTCCAAAGGAAAAAGAACAAGATATTAAGCAATTGCGCCAAAATGTAAAACAAAACTTTGGTGAAGAACACGTTTAGTAATGGACAATAACTTTGAACAGCCACATCAAAACGAAACAGTACAGCGTTCCAAGGAAGCAGTAAGAGAAGACGCAAAAGGTCTCTTAGAGTCTGTAAAGATTTTCTTGCTAGAGTTATTGGATTTCCGTCACGATACCGATCGAGAAGCTACCATATCCGCTATCAAGGCAGACATCCCATTTAAAGGGGCTACGGCTTGGATCTTAATCTGTTCAATATTTGTAGCGTCGGTGGGATTGAACGCCAATTCTACTGCTGTAGTTATTGGAGCGATGCTTATTTCTCCGCTAATGGGGCCCATATTGGGAGTTGGACTTTCCATTGCTATTAATGATATTGACACTTTACGAAAGTCCATGATTAATTTACTGACCATGGTGGCCTTAAGCTTGTTAACGGCTTTTTTGTGTTTTTACTTTCTTCCTTTGTACGAAGATAACTCCGAATTGCTCGGTCGTGTCAAACCTGATATTAGAGATGTTTTAATTGCTTTTTTTGGTGGTTTAGCGCTAATCATAGCTAGAACCAAAAAAGGAACTATTGCAACTGTCATTTTTGGGGTAGCTATTGCTACTGCCTTAATGCCGCCCTTGTGTACCGCTGGTTATGGTCTATCTCAAGGTAATTGGGATTATTTTGTTGGTGCCATGTATTTATTTGCTATCAACACCATTTTCATTGCTTTGGCTACTTTTATTGTTCTGAAGGTTTTGAGGTTTCCCATGCTCAATTATGCAAATTCAAAGCGGCGTAAGGCAATTGCACGAATCGCTGCATTAATTGCTCTTGCAATGATGTTGCCTGCTGGATGGACTTTTTATGATGTACTTAAAGAGTCGCAATATAATTTTGATTACAAAAACTATCTTGAAAAAGAGATTAATAACAACACCAATTTATGGCTCCAGCGCGAAAATTTTGACACCGAAAACAAAACCATAACACTGACTTTCAATGGAGATGTAAGCGAGGCGATTAAATCTGATCTAATCAATGAATTGAATGATTATCAGTATATCAATGATTTTAAACTCAATATCAATGGAAATTCCAATAGAAGCACAGATAAAATTTTAGAGTTGTACGATATTGCTTTAGATAAAATCGAGCAACGTGATGACGAAATTAAACAGCTTAACTTTACTATAGATAGCTTGAAATTGGCTATTGACAATAAAGAAATGACCGGATTTGGTTTTGATTTCATTAATCTTGCAAAGGATGCCAAAATTCAATTTCCAAACCTAGAATTATTTGGATATGCTCAAGTATTGGAGTCTTCAAACTTTAGAGATTTAGACACTGTTTTGGTCGCCAAAATTCGCTGGAACGCTAATTTGGATGATAGCTTGAAAGTTCAAAAAAATGAAGATCTAAAAGTTTGGATGGAACAAGAGATAGATGCCAAAAATGTTGAAATTATCTCCCAATAGGGATTATTGGTTAAGATACATTTGCCTTACTTTTTTAAATAAATTTGAGGAGTAAACAAAATTCGATACAGCTTCGTTGTCAGTTTTAAAAATCGTATCCTTGCTGCCCTCCCAAGCTTTTTTACCATCTTTTAAGAATACAATTTTCTCTCCAATTTCCATTACAGAATTCATGTCATGAGAGTTAATCACCGTGACAATATTGTACTCTTTTGTAATTTCTTGAATTAAATTATCGATTACGATAGCAGTTTTGGGGTCTAGCCCAGAATTTGGCTCATCACAAAATAAATATTTAGGATTATTAACAATAGCCCTGGCAATTGCAACTCGCTTTTGCATCCCTCCAGAAGCCTCGCTAGGCATTTTGTGATGTGCATCCTTTAAGTTTACTCTTTTGAGAACGGTGTCTGCACGGTCTTGCATTTCACTTTCGCTTTGATTGGTAAACATTCTCAAAGGAAACATGACATTTTCTGCAATGGTCATTGAGTCAAAAAGTGCACTGCCCTGAAAGACCATGCCTATTTTAGAACGCAAATTTCGTTTGTCGGAATCTTTAAGTGAAGAAAATTCTTGTTTGTCATAAGATATGCTTCCTCTAGTGTAGTCATAAAGACCCAACAGGCATTTCAAAAAAACAGTTTTTCCAGATCCACTTTGTCCGATTATAAGGTTGGTTTTACCTTGTTCAAAGTGTGTAGAAATACCTTTTAATACCTCAATCTCTCCAAAAGATTTATATAAGTTAGTTATACTAATCATTAGCTCAGTAACATTTGAGTTAAAATATAATTCATTAAAATAATAACCACACTAGTCCAAACAAAAGCAATGGTACTTGCTTTTCCCACCTCTAGTGCGCCACCTTTCATGTAGTAGCCATGATAGGACGGAATGGTTGCCAGAACGAAAGCAAAAACAAAAGTTTTAATAAAAGCATATACCATATGGAATGGAATAAAATCTAATTGAATTCCAGTGATATAATCTTCGAGTGTTGAAAAACCGCCATATACACAAGCCGCCATTCCACCAATAATCCCTAAAAACATGGCTATGGAAATGACAAAAGGATAAAGCAGCATGGCAATTGTTTTTGGTAAAACAAGATAATTAACTGAGTTGACTCCCATTACCTCCAAGGCATCAATTTGTTCGGTCACTCGCATAGTTCCAATGCTGGATGTAATAAATGACCCCACTTTTCCAGCCATAATGATAGATATAAATGTTGGAGCGAACTCTAATATCACAGATTGACGTGTTGCAAATCCTACAAGATATTTAGGGATTAATGGGCTATTAATATTAAGGGCGGTTTGAATCGTAACTACTCCACCAACAAAAAATGATATAAAGGCAACTATACCCAGCGAGTCAATTACTAAATCTTCAATTTCTTTTAATATGAGTTGTTTCATAACTGACCACTTTGTGGGTTTACGAAACATTTCCGAAATCATCAAAAAATAGGATCCAATGTGTTGGAGAAAAATCATAATATGTAATAGTAGCGCTAAAGTAAAAAAATCTCAGCAGATCAACCTAAGGTTTGTTTAAATTGACAAACTATTATTGGACAATTCTCGAATTGATGTTATCTATGTATCCCAAAAGTTCAGGTTTGCCGTGATGTTTTGTGGATGAAGTTATGAAATATTGTGGCATCTCTTCCCATTCGTTTAACATAATATTAGAGTAGCGTTCAATATGGCCTTCAATAGCTTTTGGTTTAAGTTTATCGGATTTCGTAAAGACGATCCCAAAAGGAATATGATGCTCTCCAAGCCAACGCATAAAACTAAGATCTATAGGTTGAGGGTCGTGTCTGATATCCACAAGAACAAAGGCGCATACCAATTGTTCTCGCTCCTTAAAATAATTGGTAATAAACTTTTGAAATGTTTTTTTTTGTGTTTTTGAAACCCTTGCGTAACCATAACCAGGTAAATCTACCAAATACCAATTGTCGTTAATCAAGAAATGGTTAATTAGCTGGGTTTTTCCAGGACGACCAGAAGTTTTTGCTAACTTTTTTTGTTGAGTTAGCATATTAATTAATGATGATTTTCCAACGTTGCTCCTTCCAATAAAAGCATATTCTGGCAAGTTGTTTTTTGGGCACTTGGAAACGTCTTGATTACTAACGACAAATGTTGCGGATTTTATTCGCATGCTTCAGAGAATTACAGACCTCTTTCTTGAAGCCACTGCCCCAAAATCTCATTGAATCGGTTTGGATGCTCCATCATAGCAGCATGACCGCATTTGTCTATCCAATACAGGTTGGAGTCTGGCAGTAAGGCATGAAACTCCTCTCCAACGTTGGGCGGAGTAACTATATCATTTTTGCCCCAAATAATACAGGTTGGAGTATTCATATTTGGTAAATCCTTAGCCATATTATGACGGATAGCACTTTTTGCAATCGCTAATGTTTTGACAAGTTTGTTTCTATCATTAACTGTTGCATAAACATCATCTACAATTTCTTTTGTAGCTACAGCAGGATCATAAAAGACCTCTTCTGCCTTTGCCTTGATGACATTATAATCACTTCGTTTTGTATAACCACTTCCCATGGCACTTTCATATAGTCCGGAACTTCCAGTGATGACTAATCCTGCTACCTTTTTAGGATAAAGTTTGGTATGATACAATCCAATGTGCCCTCCCAGTGAATTTCCCAAAAGTATAACATCCTCGTAGCCTTTAAAATCGATAAAATCCCTGAGATAATTTGCAAAGCTTTTTACATTAGTATGTATTAAGTTTAACTCATATATGGGAAGTTCGGGTAAGACTAATTTATAACCATTTTCACTAAAATAATTTATGACACCATTAAAATTGCTCAACCCGCCCATTAACCCATGTAAAATGATGATGGGGCGGCCCTCTCCAATCTCAGCATAACTAAATTTACCTTCCTTCATTAAATCGTAACCCATTGGTGTAGTTGAAAATTGGTTATTGAACAAAGCTAATCAATTTTTATTAATAAATGGCACCAAAATCGATACGGAATCCCGTGATTTTTGACTCTGATTTTTGACACGAATAGCTCAATTTATCATACAAAAATAGTTTTTAACAATGATTTGTTAATCTCACTAAACCTAAATTAATCAACTGATTATCAGTTAATTAAATAAACAAAAGATTGCTTTTTATCGATTTATTTTGCTTTTGGTAGAATTTTATCAACAAAGTGGTAAAAAGTGGTAAAAAGTGGTAAATATTTTCTAAATTTGAAATTAACAATCCTTTAACCCGTTCAAAACAATGAATACACTCATTGGAACATATGAATGTAAAGCAGATGCCAAGGGGCGCATGATGCTGCCGGTGGCTTTAAAAAAGCAATTGGCACCCACTATGGTTAAAGGTTTTGTTTTAAAGCGCGCCGTATTCCAACCATGTTTGGAGCTATATCCCATGGAAGAATGGCAGTCTCTGATGCTTAAAATCAATAAGCTTAATCGTTTTAAAAAGAAAAACAATGATTTTATAAGACGCTTTACAGCTGGTGTTAGAACAATAGAACTAGATGCCCCTGGCCGTTTATTAATCCCTAAAGACTTAGCAGGTTTTGCAGGAATATCGAGAGAAATTGTTGTGTCTTCTGCTGTAAATATTGTTGAAATCTGGGATAAATCCTTGTATGAAAAAGCTATTGATGATGCTGCAAATGATTTCGCACAACTCGCCGAGGAAGTAATGGGACAAGATGATGCCAATGAATTATCATAACCCTGTTTTGCTGGATAAAGCAGTTGGCGGCTTAGATATAAAAAATGATGGTGTTTATGTGGATGTAACTTTTGGTGGGGGTGGTCATAGTAGAGAGATACTTGACAGGCTCGGTCCAAAAGGAAAGCTCATCGCATTTGATCAAGATAAAGACGCTCTTTCAAATACGATTCAAGATTCTCGTTTTATGTTAATCAATGAAAATTTCAAATTCATGAAACGGTTTTTGAAATTTCATGGATATGAATATGTAGATGGAATTTTAGCCGATTTTGGGGTTTCATCACATCAGTTCGATGTAGCAGAACGTGGTTTTTCCATTCGTTTTGATGCGCCACTGGATATGAGAATGAATCAAGACAATTTACTTTCTGCAAAAACAGTAATCAATTCTTATGAAGAAGAAGAATTGAGACGGATATTTTGGGAATTTGGAGAATTAAGGATGGCGCCAATATTGGCTAGAACAATTGTTTTGTCCAGAAAAGATCGACCTATAGAAACAACGTTTCAATTGAGGTCTGTAGTCGAGAAGCGTCTGCCGAAAAAAAAGCAAAATAAAATTTTGGCTCAAATCTATCAAGCCATACGCATTGAGGTAAATAACGAGCTCGATGCCCTAAAGTCATTTTTAATTGATACCGACAGGGTATTAAAACCAGGTGGTCGATTAAGCGTCATTTCGTATCACTCATTAGAAGATCGGCTAGTGAAACGGTACATTAGAAATGGTCTATTTGAAGGAGAACCAATGCGAGATGTTTTTGGAAATTTTAAGGTTCCATTCAAGAAAATTGGAAAATTAATTGTCCCAACAGAATTAGAAATTAAAGATAATAATAGAGCGAGAAGCGCAAAATTAAGAATTGCAGAAAAACAATAATAAAGTTGAAGAATACAATATATAGCATATTAAAAGGGACTTTTTTAGTCAGTGATGGGGCATATAAAAAATGGCGACTTATTATTTTCTGTTCTGTCTTGGCACTTATAATGATTGCTAGTTCGCACAGTGCAGACGGCAAAGTTCATCAAATCGCTAAACTTCATGAAGAGGTTAAAGCTTGCCGTTCAAATTATGTTGAAACTCGATCAAAACTCATGGGATTGAAAATGGAGTCGGTCATTAGAAGTCGAATGAGGGATAAGGATATATTTCCATCAAAAAATCCACCTGTCAAAATATTAATTTCTTCAAATACAACAAATCCTTAATGTCAGAGAAAGAAACTAATATACTCAATAAGCTCTACTTCATTTCGGGGGGTATGTTCATTTTTGCATTGTTAGTGGTTTTCAAGCTAACCAATATTCAATTTGTTCAAGGAGACTCTTACAGAAAACTAGCTGAGAAACGCACTATTAAAAATGTTGTTATTCCAGCTAATAGAGGAAATGTTTATGCGCTTGACGGAAGCTTATTAGCGACTTCTGTTCCAAAATATGATCTCAGGATCGATTTAGTTACGTCTTCTAGTAAAAATTTTGAAGCGTATGTTGGGTCATTATGTGATTCCGTGTCTAAATTTTTACAAATTTCATCAAGCGAATTACAAAGTCGTTTGAGAACGGAAAGAGAAAATAAAAACAGATATTTTCTTTTGGCTAGAGATTTAGAATACTCAGATTATTTGCGTTTCCGAGATTTTCCACTTTTGAATTTAGGGGCCTACAAGGG
Source organism: Flavobacteriaceae bacterium (assembly GCA_049889395.1). Lineage (GTDB taxonomy): Bacteria > Bacteroidota > Bacteroidia > Flavobacteriales > Flavobacteriaceae > UBA3537. Next base: position 113,921 of record JBMHDM010000031.1, on the reverse strand, counting down.
CGGACTAATTGTCGATCAAACAACAAAACGTTATTACCCACTTGGGCCCATTGCTCAGCGTTCAATAGGTTATGAAAGAATTGACGATAAAGGCTATGTTACTAGGGTGGGAATTGACGGTGCATTTGGTGAGAAATATCTCCGTGGTGTTGATGGAAATAGAATGAAACAGCGCATTGGAAAAGGGCAATGGAAACCCATAGACGATTTTAATCAAAACGAACCTCAAGATGGCTATGATGTTTACACTACCATCGATGTGAATATTCAGGACATTGCCCATCATGCACTGTTGGAGCAATTGGAAACCTACAAAGCCGACCACGGGTCAGTAGTCGTTATGGAGACCAAAACCGGTGAGATAAGAGCTATTTCTAATCTTGGGCGAAATGCTGAAGGGAAATATTATGAGCGGTTAAATTATGCTGTTGGTGAATCCCACGAACCGGGTTCAACTTTTAAACTGATGGCATTGGCTGTTGCTTTGGATGACGCAAAAATTGATACTACAACAGTTGTAGATACCAAAAATGGAATACTATCTTTTTATGGTAAAAAAGTAAGAGATTCCAAAAAAGGGGGCTACGGCAACATATCAATTGCAGAGGCCTTTGAGGTGTCTTCCAACACCGCTATAGTTAGTGCAATTCATGAGGCCTACAAAAATGAACCTGCCGCTTTTGTTGATGGGTTATATGAAATGAACCTAAACGATTCTTTGGCACTGCCGCTGATTGGAGAAGGTAAACCCATAATACCAGATCCAAGAGTCAAAAATAACAGATGGAGTGGTATTGCTCTGCAGTGGATGGCCTATGGATATGGGGTTTCATTAACACCACTACAGACCCTAACATTTTATAATGCCATAGCAAACAATGGAATTATGGTGAAACCCAGATTTTTAAAAGAGGTTAGAGCTATTGATGAAACCAAAGAAACCTTTAAAACACAGGTTATTAATCAAGAGATATGCAAACCTGAAACCATAAAGAAACTACAAGCTTTACTCAAAAATGTAATCAATAAACCACATGGTACTGGTCATGGTTTATATTCAGAAAATTTTTCAATGGCTGGAAAAACTGGAACATGTCAAAAAGATTATTCCAATAAAGAACAATTGAATTATATCTCAACATTTGCTGGGTATTTCCCATCAGACAATCCAAAATATTCTTGTATTGTAGTCATACATGAGCCAGACAAAAGCGTTGGCTATTATGGAGCCGATGTCTCTGGACCAGTTTTTAAAACAATTGCACAAAAAATTTACACTGATGCACCAATTGTTGATATGGTTGCTGATATAGATAAATCCTCACTTGACATTCAGACTCAACACGAAAACTACTTCAAGATAGCACATAAATACAAAACCATCATGCCTGATTTGAAAGGGATGCCTGCTATGGATGCTATAGCTCTGTTGGAAAATATGGGTCTGGATGTAAAAATAATTGGCCAAGGTAGCGTAAAAAAACAATCCATAAAAAGAGGTCAAAAAGTGAAACCAAATACAATTATAATTTTAGAATTGTCGTGAAAGTACTAAAGGACATATTGTATAAAGTTGCTATCAAGTCAGTTTATGGCTCAACCAATTGCAAGCTTGCGAACATCCAGTACGATTCAAGATTAGTCAATAAAGGAGATGTTTTTGTGGCCATAAAGGGTGTGGAATCCGACGGACATCAATTTATTGATCAAGCCATTGAAAATGGAGCTAATGTTATAGTTTCAGAGATTGATATAAATCAAAAGGCCACTAGGGTAACCTATGTTGAAGTAGAATCTACTGCTGAAGCTTTGGCCATCATGGCCTCAAATTATTATGATCATCCTTCCGCAAATTTAAACTTAATAGGTGTTACGGGAACCAATGGCAAAACCACTGTTGCCTCCTTGCTTTACGATTTGTTTAAAGCAGCTGGATATAAAGTTGGATTATTATCCACCGTAAAAATTTTAGTTGATGATGATCAATATGCAGCAACCCATACCACACCAGATGCTTTAGCTATTAATTCTTATCTCTCAAAAATGAATATAGCTGGAGTTGAGTTCTGTTTTATGGAAGTAAGTTCACACGGAATTCATCAACAACGCACCAAAGGGCTTGAGTTTAGAGGAGGTATTTTTACCAATTTATCTCACGATCATTTAGATTACCACAACTCATTTGCAGCATACAGAGATGTGAAAAAATCGTTTTTCGATCAGTTGCCAAAATCTGCTTTTGCACTGACCAATGTTGACGATAAAAATGGACGGATAATGGTTCAAAACACAGCTGCAAAAACTCACACCTATGCCCTAAAGAATTATGCAGACTACAGAGCACAAATTCTGGAGAACCAATTTAAAGGTTTACTCATGAAAATTAATGACTCAGAACTCTGGGTCAAATTAATTGGAACCTTTAATGCCTACAATATGCTTGCTCTTTTCGCCAGTGCAGATATTTTAGGCTTGGAACAGAATGAAATTTTAAGGTTGATGAGTAATTTGGAAAGTGTTAGCGGACGATTTGAATATTTTGTGACAGACTCCAACATTACAGTAATCATAGATTATGCCCACACGCCAGATGCACTCAAAAATATTCTGCAAACTATCAATACAATACGAACAAAGAATGAAACTTTGATCACTGTTATAGGATGTGGCGGTGATCGCGACAAAGCCAAACGTTCAAAAATGGGGCATATTGCATCAGCACTCAGTACAAAGGCCATTTTCACGAGTGATAATCCACGTTCAGAAGATCCTGAAGTTATCATTTCCGAAATGGAAAAAGGAGTTGAGCCTCAAAATTTCAAGAGAATAATCACGATAACAAATCGAGAGCAAGCTATTAAAACCGCTTGTCAACTGGCCAGCCCAAACGATATCATTTTGGTCGCTGGTAAAGGCCATGAAACTTATCAGGAAATTAATGGTAAACGCACAGATTTTAGTGATCATATTATTGCCAAGAATTATCTAAACCAATTACAAAAATAAGATGCTATACTACTTGTTTGAATATTTAGAAAATCAATACCAATTACCTGGAGCATCATTATTTGGTTTTTTGTCTTTCAGGGCTGCATTAGCAATCATTTTATCCCTATTAATTTCAACCATTTTTGGCAAAAGAATTATCCAAATATTAAGACAAAAACAAGTTGGTGAAACCATTCGAGATTTGGGTCTAGAGGGCCAAAAGGAAAAAGCAGGTACGCCTACAATGGGAGGTTTAATCATCATTTTGGCGACAATTGCACCAGTAGTTTTAGTGGCTAAACTCGATAATATCTATATCATCCTATTACTCGTAACCACCCTTTGGATGGGTACGATTGGATTTATTGATGACTACATCAAAAAATTTAAAAATGACAAGGAAGGCCTGAAAGGAAGATTTAAAATTATCGGTCAGATCGGCCTGGGTATTATAGTGGGATTAACACTATTTTTTCATTCTGAAGTAACTATCAAAGAAAAAATACCAGTTCAAAACCTCACTTCAATTTCAACAATTCAGAGGTCTCCAGTCCAATTTTATCCAGAAATAAAGTCCACCAAAACAACCATTCCATTTTTTAAGGGCAATGAGTTTGATTATGCGGATTTAATTACATGGATTCATCCAAGCCTTGAGTCTTTTGCCTGGCTTGTTTTTGTCCTAGCCGTAACGTTCATCATAGCTGCGGTTTCAAATGGAGCCAATTTGACTGATGGAATAGACGGTTTGGCAGCGGGAACCTCGGCTATCATTGTTTTAACCTTGGGCATTTTTGCTTGGGTATCAGGCAATATCATCTTTTCGGATTATTTGAACATTATGTATATCCCTAGGGTGGAGGAGATCACCATTTTCATAGCATCTTTTGTGGGTGCTTTAATTGGATTTTTGTGGTACAATACCTACCCCGCTCAGGTTTTTATGGGCGACACTGGTAGCTTGACCATAGGTGGCATTATAGCGGTCATCGCTATTGCCGTTAGAAAAGAGTGGTTGATTCCGCTATTGTGTGGAATTTTTCTCATAGAAAACTTATCTGTCGTTTTACAAGTCGGCTATTTTAAGTATACAAAGAAAAAATTTGGTGAAGGACGACGTATTTTTAAAATGTCTCCGCTTCATCATCATTATCAAAAATCAGGATACCACGAAAGCAAAATTGTAACACGATTTTGGATTGTTGGGATTCTATTGGCGATTCTCACCATCGTAACCTTAAAAATTAGGTAAATGAAGCGATTGGTTATCCTTGGTGGTGGCGAAAGTGGTGTGGGAACAGCACTACTGGGAAAAGATAAAGGATATGAGGTGTTTGTTTCAGATTTTGGAACTATACAGGGGGAGTACAAGGACGTTCTTATACATCATGAGATTGAATGGGAGGAAGGGCAGCACACAGCATCAAAAATTGTAAATGCTGATGTGGTGATGAAAAGTCCTGGGATTTCTGAACAGGTACATATTGTACAGCAGTTATTTCAGCATGGAATTCCTGTTATATCAGAAATTGAATTTGCCGCACAGTTTACATCGGCTAATATAGTTGGTGTGACTGGAAGTAATGGAAAAACTACGACCACCATGATGATTCATCACATTATGTCACAAGCTAAATTGGATGTCGTCATGGCCGGAAATATCGGAGATAGTTTTGCCAAACAAATTCAAACTGACCCTGCCCATTTTGTATTAGAACTCAGTAGTTTTCAGCTTGACGGGATTGATACATTTCGTCCCAATATTGCGATTATTACAAATATCACAGCAGATCATTTGGACCGATATGATCATAAGTTTGAAAATTATATTGCTTCGAAATTTAGAATTACAATGAATCAAACTGAAGCAGATTTTCTAATCTACGATGCCGATGATCCCGTAATTGAAAGCCATGTGAGCTCTCACCATATTCAATCCAAATTACTCCCTTTTTCGCTAAATAAAACATTAGCACAAGGGGCCTATTACAATGATCAAAACATAATAATTACATACAACAACAAAACGATAACAATGCCAACATCAAATTTAGCTTTAGACGGTAAACACAATATCAAAAATGCAATGGCTGCTGCCACAGTCGCTCACCTCTTAAAAATCCGTAAGGATACTATTCGAGAGAGTTTAGAGTGTTTTCAGGGTGCAGAACATCGCCTAGAGCAGGTTTTAAAAATCAATAAAGTACAGTATATCAATGACTCGAAAGCAACCAATGTGAATGCGACCTATTTTGCTTTGGAAAGTATGACTGCACCCACAGTTTGGATTGTAGGCGGTGTAGATAAAGGCAATGACTATAGCAGTCTTTTTCCCTTTGTGAATGAAAAAGTTAAAGCCATCATTTGTTTGGGTAAAAATAATGATAGCTTGTTCGAAAATTTTGAGTCAATGGTAGACATCATGATCGAAACACAATTCATGTCAGAAGCTGTAAAAATTGCATACAACATTGCATCTGCTGGAGATAATGTACTCTTATCACCAGCTTGTGCTAGTTTTGATTTGTTTGAAAATTATGAGGATCGAGGGCAACAATTTAAAAATGAAGTTCGTCAACTATAAATGAAGTTAAACATAGATCATATCAAGGGCGATCGAATGATCTGGGCTATTGTGGCACTTTTGGCCATATTTTCCTTTTTACCTGTGTACAGCGCAGCCAGCAACTTGGCCTACGCTGGAGGTAACGGTCAGACCTTTGGTTACTTTATCAAACATTTTGTTCATTTATTTTTAGGATTTTCAATCATTTACGGAATTCACAAAATACCATATCGCTATTTTCGTGGACTTTCGATGGTAATGTTTCCAGTGATTTTGATTTTATTACTAGTAACACTATTACAAGGAACTACTATTGCTGGAGCTAATGCCAGCCGTTGGATCCGTGTGCCATTCGTTGGATTTACATTTCAACCGTCTACATTGGCAGCTTTGGTGCTTATGGTTTATGTGGCTCGATATTTATCCAAAACTTTTGATGAGACCGTCACATTTAAATCGTCGTTATTACAGCTTTGGTTACCTGTTTTTGTTGTTTTGGCTCTTATTTTACCAGCTAATTTTTCTACAGCAGCCATTATTTTCTCTATGATTACCATATTGGTTTTCTTGGGGGGATATCCACTGAGACATCTTGCGGTGGTAATTGGTATGGGATTATTTGGGCTACTGTTCTTTGTATTAATTGCTAAAGCTTTTCCTGATGTTATGCCAAATCGTGTTGATACATGGACCAGTCGAGTGGAAAACTTTTTAGACGATAAAGATACCGCGGAAGATTACCAAATAGAAAAAGCCAAAATAGCTATAGCTACAGGAAGTATTTATGGTTTAGGTCCGGGAAAAAGTGTACAAAAGAACTTTTTACCACAATCGTCTTCAGATTTTATTTTTGCAATTATTATAGAGGAATATGGTTTGATAGGTGGATTATTCTTAATTCTTTTATACTCCCTTCTTTTATTCAGAGTTGTTATTGTGGCACAAAAAGCGGACTCAATTTTTGGAAAACTCTTAACAATAGGGGTTGGGCTACCAATTATTTTTCAAGCTTTAATTAATATGGGTGTTGCTGTTGAGTTGTTTCCAGTTACCGGACAAACCTTGCCCTTAATTAGTAGTGGAGGGACATCCATTTGGGTAACTTGCTTGGCCATTGGGATCATACTAAGTGTGAGTGCAAAGCGAGAAGAAATTAGAAATCAAGTCGAGGGTGACCAAAGTCCTCTGGATATATTAAGCGAAGCATTGTAATGGAACATTTAAAGGCAATCATATCAGGAGGCGGTACAGGAGGACATATTTATCCTGCACTTGCCATTGGTAATGCTTTGGAGCGACAGTATCCAGATGCCAAACTTTTGTTTGTGGGTGCCATAGGAAAAATGGAAATGGAAAAAATACCACGTGCAGGATATAACATTATAGGATTATGGATTTCGGGCTTCGATCGAAAACAACCTTACAGAAATATAATTTTCCCCTTAAAATTAATTGTTAGTTTGTTTCAAGCCTTTTTTTTAGTCTTAAAATTCAGACCAAATATTGCTATAGGTACAGGAGGTTTCGCTAGTGGTCCTGTGTTATTTGTGGCGTCACTTTTTGGTATTCCTACACTTATTCAAGAACAAAACTCATATCCAGGGATAACCAATAAATTATTAGCCAAACGCGCTCAAGCCATATGTGTGGCATACAATGGTTTGTCTCGTTTTTTTCCGAATGAAAAAATTGTTTTGACAGGCAATCCAGTTCGACAAGATATTTTGGAGCTTGATGGAAAAACTAAAGATGCTTCAGCTTATTTTAATACAGATTCAACCAAAACCACAGTATTGGTTTTGGGCGGAAGTCTGGGGGCAAAACGCATCAATCAATTAATAGAAAGTAAATTGTCTTTTTTCAAAGCCAATAACATTCAATTGATATGGCAATGCGGCGCATTATATTTTGATAAATACAAACAGTATTCCTCGCATAAGGATGTTCAAGTCTCGGCCTATATTAAGCATATGGATTTGGCCTATGCGGTAGCAGATATTGTGATTTCGAGATCCGGTGCTAGTTCTGTTTCAGAATTGTGTATAGTGGGTAAACCTGTGATTTTTATACCATCGCCCAATGTTGCTGAAGATCACCAAACTAAAAATGCCCGCTCTTTATCTGATAAAAAAGCAGCTATTTTAATTAGTGAGTCCGATTTGGAGAAAGAATTTGAAACTAAATTTTTGGAACTCATACAATCCAAAATTTTAATTAAAACTTTAAAAACAAACATTAAAAAATTAGCCAGACCGACAGCTACAGCGGCCATAGTGGATAAAATAAAAACCTTACTGAAAACATGAATTTGAAGCCCATAAAAAATATTTATTTTGTCGGTATCGGAGGCATCGGGATGAGTGCTTTAGCTCATTATTTTCAGGCCAATGGCAAAACGGTCTTGGGCTATGATAAAACGCCTAGTAAGATTACAAATGGGCTTCAGATTAAAGGTGTGAGTATCATTTATGAGGCCTGTTTGGATCAGCTCAAATCAAATGATTTATCCCCCAATTCGACCCTTGTTGTCTACACTCCAGCCATTCCAAAATCTAATATTATTTTAAATTATTTTATTTTAAATGGGTTTAAAGTACTCAAACGCGCACAAGTTTTAGGGTTGATTACACAAGATACGTTTTGTATGGCTGTTGCGGGGACTCACGGCAAAACCACAACCAGCAGTATTTTGGGCCATTTGTTACAAGCAACAGGTCAAAAGGCGACCTCCTTTTTAGGGGGCATCTCTGAAAATTATAGTTCAAATTTAATCCTAAACGGTAATGAAATTACAGTTGTTGAGGCCGACGAATTTGACCGCTCTTTTCTTACATTGAGTCCGAATGTGGCTTGTATCACGTCGATTGACCCCGACCATTTGGACATATATGGCGACACACAATCGTTGGTTGAAGCTTTTGAAAGTTTTGCAAAATTAATATCTGTTAATGGTTCATTGTTTGTTCACGATAATGTTGATATAGATGGCATTACCTATGGTGTTGAAACCCAAACAGACTATGCAGCAGTACACCTCAAAATCGAAAACGGGACTTATTATTTTGATTTAAAAACACCCACCAATCTGATTAATGATTTTGAGCTTAATATGGCCGGAAGACATAACCTCTCAAATGCCGTTGTTGCTTTAGCTATGGCTCTAGAAAAAGGTGTTTCTGAGAAATTGCTACGAACCGCATTAAAAGAATACAAGGGGGTTAAGCGTCGATTTTCATATGTCTATAAGGACGATACATTTGTTTTTATCGACGATTATGCACATCATCCAAAAGAAATTAAAGCAGTTTCAGACGCTGTCAAAGAAATGCACCCTGATCAAAAGGTAACAGCTGTGTTTCAGCCCCATTTATTTAGTCGAACGTTAGATTTTGCAGCGGATTTTGCTAAAGTACTTTCAGTATTCGACGCCGTTGTGCTGTTAGACATTTATCCCGCAAGAGAATTGCCTATCCCAGGAGTTACATCAAAATGGTTGCTGGAGAAAATTAATTCTCGGTATAAAAAATTAGTCAAAAAGTCTGCCTTAGCCCAAACCATAATAGACATAGGAAATCCGATTTTGGTAACTATGGGAGCAGGCGATATTGGTGTTCAAGTAGAACAATTAAAAACAGAATTGATTCATGCGTAGATTTTTACACATCATAAAAGGACTCTCTGTAATGGCACTAGTTGTGTTTTTGTATGCCTTTTCATCGTCACGAAACATGGATCAACCCATAAGTGATGTGAAGATAAATTTTGTTGGAGAATCTCCCCTTTATTTAAGCTCCTCTTCCGTTGATAAATTGTTAATACAAAATCAAGAATCAATCGAATGTTTGTCAAAAGAAGTTTTAGATTTGAAAGGGTTGGAGGACAAACTCTCATCACATCAGATGGTTCAAAATGCAGAGGCCTATCTTACTGTAGATGGGGAAGTTAGGCTCGAAATTGAACAACGAAAGCCAATCGCTAGAGTTGTGTCCGAGCCCTCTTTTTACATTGATAGTTATGGAAAAATGATGCCATTGTCTGCCGAACACAGCGCTCGTGTTTTATTGGTACATGGTCATCTTGATAAAGAGTCAATGCAATTGGTTTTTGAATTGATAAAAGCCATAAAAGAAGATCGATTTTTAAATTCGAATGTAACGGATATTTTAATTGATGCAGAGTCTAAACTGTCAATGCGAATGAGAGCATGTGATTTTGACATTGTTATTGGATCAAAAAAAGATTTGAAACAAAAATTTATGAAACTGAAAGCGTTTTATCAAAAAGCCAAAAGAGATAAGATGCTGGGAGAATATAAAAAGGTCAATTTACAGTACAATCAACAGGTTGTATGTACAAAAAAATAATTAATATATGGAAACCGAAAATATGGCAGTAGGCTTAGACATTGGAACCACAAAAATAGTGGCCATGATAGGGCGAAAAAATCAGTACGGAAAACTAGAAACAGTTGGAGTTGGTAAGGCTAAAAGTTTAGGAGTTCATCGGGGAGTGGTGAATAACATCACCCAAACAATCCAATCTATTCAACAAGCGGTGAGCGAAGCTGAGGCCTCTTGTGATGTTAAAATACAAGACGTAACTGTAGGAATTGCAGGTCAGCATATAAGAAGTTTACAACATAGCGATTATATCACTAGGCCCAATGCAGAGGAAGTCATCAATGAGGAAGATATTGAACGCTTAATCAATCAAGTTCATAAACTCGTTATGCTGCCTGGTGAAGAAATCATTCATGTTTTACCCCAAGATTTTAAGGTCGATGGTCAAGCCGAAATAAAAGAACCCATAGGGATGTATGGGGAACGACTGGAAGCCAATTTTCATGTTGTTGTGGGTCAAGTATCTTCAATTCGAAATATTGGCCGATGTGTTCAAACCGCAGGTTTGGGGTTGGCAGGCATTACGCTTGAACCTTTGGCATCGGCCAAAGCGGTTTTAAGCCAGGAAGAAAAAGAGGCAGGTGTTGCACTTATAGACATTGGTGGTGGCACAACAGATTTAGCAGTTTTTAAAGATGGTATCATTCGTCATACTGCAGTAATTCCATTTGGCGGAAATGTAATTACTGAAGACATTAAAGAAGGATGCTCTATTATAGAAAAACAAGCGGAGTTACTTAAAATTAAATTCGGTTCTGCTTGGCCTGGCGAAAATAAAGACAATGAAATTGTATCAATACCTGGTTTGCGTGGACGCGATCCAAAAGAAATAACACTAAAAAATTTATCAAAAATAATTCACGCCAGAGTAGTCGAAATTATAGAGCAAGTCTATGTAGAAATTAAAAACTACGGCCATGAGGAGCAAAAGAAAAAACTCATTGCAGGTATTGTCCTAACAGGAGGAGGGAGTCAACTCAACCATCTGAAGCAACTGGTAGAATACATTACAGGGATGGATACAAGAGTGGGTTATCCAAATGAACACTTGGCAGGGGATAGTGATAGCGATATCACTAGCCCATTGTATGCCACAGCAGTAGGTCTTGTCTTGGACGGATTGCAAAGACAAGATAAAAAGCAAAATCAAATATTAGAAGAACCCAAACAAGAAATAAATGAGGTGCCAGAAGCGGCTCCTGAAAAACGCCCCATTGGATTTTTAGAAAAATTAACGGAAAGAGTAAAAGACTTTTTAGAAAATGCAGAATAACCAACACAATATAAATTCAGAAAAAATGAGTACTAACAACGAATTTGGTATTAATTTTGACATGCCAAAAAACCAATCCAATGTGATTAAGGTCATAGGGGTTGGCGGCGGTGGAAGTAACGCCATAAATCATATGTTTAATTTGGGTATAAAAGGCGTCGATTTCGTTATCTGTAACACAGATTCACAAGCCTTGAACAACAGTGGTGTACCCAATAAAATTCAATTAGGGGTCAATTTAACAGAGGGACTAGGGGCAGGAGCCAATCCGGATATCGGAGAACAAGCAGCAGTAGAAAGTTTGGAAGATATACGAGCGATGCTAAACACCAATACCAAAATGGTTTTTATTACAGCTGGCATGGGTGGTGGTACGGGAACTGGGGCAGCTCCCATCATTGCCAAAATGGCCATGGATATGGATATTCTAACCGTTGGGATTGTAACGATGCCCTTCCAGTTTGAAGGTAAAATAAGAAACAATCAAGCTCAAAAAGGTATTGAAAACCTCCGAAAATCTGTTGATTCGCTAGTTATAATCAACAACAATAAACTTCGAGAAGTTTATGGTAACTTAGGGTTTAAGGCTGGTTTTTCAAAAGCTGATGAAGTATTGTCCACAGCTGCTCGAGGAATTGCAGAAGTCATTACCCATCACTATACTCAAAATATTGATTTACGTGATGCCAAAACTGTATTAAGCAACAGCGGAACAGCCATTATGGGTTCTGCTACTGCGTTGGGGGATAATAGAGCAAAAAAAGCCATTAATTCTGCGTTGGATTCACCGCTTCTAAATGACAACAAAATAACAGGTTCCAAAAATGTTTTACTACTTATTGTTTCTGGAACGCAAGAAATCACTATTGACGAAATAGGAGAAATCAATGATCACATACAGGCCGAAGCTGGACATGGTGCTAATATCATAATGGGTGTTGGTGAGGATGAAAAATTAGGTGAAGCCATTTCGGTCACTATCATAGCAACAGGTTTTGATGCGCATCAACAAAATGACATCACTAATGTTGAACCTAAGAAAGTAGTTCATGCATTAGAAGATGAACAAACGATGCAACACGATCTCGTAACAGATAATAACCCTAAATCTATAACTTCGGAAGCGCAAAATATGGATCCTAATCCAATAGTATATCAGCTCGAAGACATCCAGGATGATGAAGCTTTGGAAGAATTTCACCAAAATCCGATGGATTTAATACCAACCACAGAGCTTATTAAAGACATTGAAGTCAACTATGAACATATTGATTTTGCTACTCAAGCAGATGATTTTATTATCAATGATGTGGTATCTAAGACTGATGAAATGCTAGACTCAGCAGAACTGGAAAATCAAACTATAATGTCATTTGATTTGCCGATTGCCGATAAAAAACCTCAATCGGATAACGAAGATGTAGAAATATTTAGACTCGAGGATAATGTCAATAATATTGAAGTAGAAGACTATATAGAGCTCATTGCAGTAGCCGAAACCACACCAGAAAACGAGGGGCATTACACACTGGATGATCACATTATTTTAGAAAGAACAGATCAAAAGTTTGAGGGCGATCTCAAACCAACAAATGTAGACATTGAGCTTGAAGATGAAATGGTTATCACAAAAATCACCGTTAAAGAACAACATGTAACTAGTGTTCCGGATGAATTAGAGGACCCGTTTGATAGTCCAATTTCTAAAACATTACGTGATCGAGCAGACGAAAGACGTAAAAAAATGAAAGCTTTCAATTATAAATTTAATGCTTCAAAAATCGAAGAAATTGAAAAAGAACCAGCATATAAACGCCAAGGCGTGGAACTTAGTGATTTAGGAATTGCTAAAGAGCCTTCATTGTCCAGAACGTCTTTGTCTGACGATGAAAATCAAGATATGCAAGTTCGAACAAATAATTCATTTTTACACGACAATGTGGATTAACGAATTGATTTTAAATATTTAACTTTAGTTCGGGATTTTCAATTTAAGAGATACCATCCTAAAGAATATTCCTTATATTCGTAGCCCAAAAATAATTTGGATATGAGTTTACAAAATGCCGTAATGGTGGCTCTGAAAGCCGCTATGAAATCAAAAGATACAGTAGCTCTCACAGCACTTCGATCTGTGAAGTCAGCCATACTTATGGCGCAAACTCAAAGTGGCTCAAAAGCTGAATTGACCAAATCGGACGAGGTCAAACTATTGCAGAAACTAGTTAAACAACGACAGGATAGTGCGGCTATCTTTACCCAACAACAACGTCCAGACTTAGCTGCCCCAGAATTAGAAGAAGCAGAAGTCATCAGCCAATTTTTGCCAGAGATGCTTTCCGAGGCAGAGGTAGAAAAACATGTTGTGGTCGCCATCGAAAAATTGGGAGCTACAAGTATGAAAGATATGGGTAAAGTGATGGGTGTTGTAAGTAAGGAACTGGCCGGTAAAACAGACGGTAAAACAATTTCAACATTGGTTAAACAAAAATTGATGTCCTAAAAATGGCTGCGTAGCTCAATTGGATAGAGCACTGGATTTCGGCTCCAGCGGTTGTAGGTTCGACTCCTGTCGCAGTCACAAATTATCCTCAAAAATAATAATTTATTTTTGGGGATTTTTTTAAATTTAATTTCAATTGTACATTTAGGTTATATCTATATGAAAAAAAGACTATTTGACTTAATTTTTATACTTATTTCATCTTCAATATTAGTTGCATTTTCAGAATATGGTCTTCTGGAAAAGAACATTGCTTTTTCGTTTATACCCATTCTAATTGCATATTTTTTAGGACAATATTCTAATATTAGGTTCAATAAATAATTGAAAAACACGCCTTAAAAAGTTCGGACTTTCAAAATTTTGGGTCACTTCAAAAATCCCACCCTTAGTAGGTTTTTTAAATTGCTTCATATGTGTTATTATTTTGTGAATTATAGACAAACGCATATCTTGCAAAAGATATTTAATATTGAACCAAATATAGCAAGTCAATTAAATGAAAGTCAAATCCATATGTTGTATTGGAGCCGGTTATGTAGGAGGCCCTACCATGTCCGTTATTGCTCAAAAAAATCCAGATATAAAAGTCACCGTTGTAGATGTCAATGCCGAACGAATTGCAGCATGGAATTCGCAAGATTTGAGCCAGTTGCCTATCTTCGAACCCGGATTAGATGCCGTAGTAAGAGAGGCCAGAGGGCGTAATTTATTTTTCACTTCAGGAGTTGATCAAGCAATCGATGAATCTGATATGATTTTTATTTCAGTGAATACGCCAACCAAAACCTACGGTGCTGGTAAAGGAATGGCCGCCGATCTACAGTACGTTGAATTATGCGCTAGGCAAATTGCCAAGGTCGCAAAATCTGACAAAATTGTTGTTGAAAAATCAACACTTCCAGTCAAAACGGCCGAAGCCATTAAAGATATTTTGGATAATACAGGTAATGGAATTCAATTTGAGATTCTTTCAAATCCCGAATTTTTGGCTGAAGGAACAGCCGTAAAAGATTTGCAAAAACCTGATCGTGTTCTAATTGGTGGCGAATCTACCCGTTCTGGAAAAGACGCCGTCAATGCACTAGTCAATATATACGCGTCTTGGGTTCCAAAAGAACAAATTATCATCACTAATTTATGGTCCTCCGAATTATCAAAATTAACTGCCAATGCATTTTTGGCTCAACGGGTATCCTCTATCAATGCCTTAACTGAGCTTTGTGAAAAAACGGGTGCCAATATCAACGAAGTGGCCAATGCCATTGGTACAGACTCCAGAATTGGACCAAAATTTTTAAAAGCCTCAGTTGGCTTTGGTGGATCTTGTTTCCAAAAAGATATTTTGAACTTGGTATACATCTGTAAATCATTAGGGCTCAATGAATCAGCCGATTATTGGGAGCAAGTCATTATAATGAATAATCACCAAAGAAATCGCTTTGCAAACAATATTGTAAAATCTTTGTATGGCACTGTAGCTGAGAAAAAAATCGCCTTTTATGGTTGGGCCTTTAAGAAAGATACAAATGATACAAGAGAGTCTGCTGCTATTTATATCGCTGATAAACTCATAGATGAGCATGCCAATATTGAAGTCTATGACCCAAAAGTTTCTGCCCTCCAAATGCAATCGGATTTGAATTATTTGAATTCTCGTTCGGAGTCCAAAAATGCTCAATATTTAACCTCTCATCAAGATCCTTATGAGGCTGCTAACGGCGCTCACGCCTTGTCAATAATAACGGAATGGGATGAATTTGTTTCATATGATTGGAACAAAATTTATGATAGCATGAGCAAGCCTGCTCATATTTTTGATGGTAGAAACCTTTTAGATAAAGATGAAATGGAATCTATCGGATTCACTTATCAAGGCATTGGGCAATAACAATTTTAGACCATGACAACCAACAAAACAATTTTAGTCACTGGAGCTGCTGGTTTTATAGGCTTCCATTTGTGCAAACGATTGTTGGAATTAGGTCACGCTGTTGTGGGAATAGATAACATCAACTCCTATTATGATGTAAACCTCAAATACGGTCGTTTGAATGTTTTGGGGATTGATTCAGAAATCTCGAAAATTTGGAATACATCCCACAAGAGTAACTTGCCAAATACTCCTTTTACATTTATCCGAGCTAACATCGAAGATCGGGATGAAATGCCGAAAATTTTTGAATCCCATTCATTTGATATTGTATGTAATTTGGCTGCACAAGCAGGTGTTCGATATTCTTTGGAAAACCCTGAAGCTTATGTTGATAGTAATATATTAGGATTTCTAAATATTTTAGAAGGATGTCGTCACCATGACATCAAACGACTAGTGTATGCGAGCAGTTCAAGTGTTTACGGGAACTCATCTGAAGTGCCATTTTCAGAACAAATTTCGGTGGATTGTCCTATAAGTTTATATGCAGCCACAAAAAAATCTAATGAGCTAATGGCGCATACTTACAGTCATTTATATGGCATTGAAACCATTGGGTTACGATTTTTTACCGTTTATGGTCCATGGGGACGTCCAGATATGGCCCTGTTTTTATTCACTAAAGCCATATTAAATTCTAAGCCCATAAAAGTGTTTAATCATGGCGATCTGTCCAGAGATTTCACTTACATTGAAGATATTATAGATGGTGTAGAACGAACACTACTCCAGCCATCCAAAAACAATAACTTATACAAAATATATAATATTGGAAATAGCTCCCCCGTCAAATTATTAGATTTTATAACAGCTATTGAAACCATTACAGGATGTAAAACAGCGTATCAAATGATGCCAATGCAACCTGGAGATGTCAATCAAACTTGGGCTGATGTAGAGGCTTTAAAGATTGACTATGGCTATCAGCCAAACACGCCATTACACAAAGGTGTAGAAGCCTTTCTATCTTGGTATAAATCCTATTACCCATGAAGAAAATACTTATAACGGGGGGTGCAGGATTTATCGGATCACATGTGGTTCGACGTTTTGTTGACCGCTATACTGAATACCAAATTTATAATTTGGACAATTTAACGTATGCCGGAAATTTAGAAAACCTCTCTGATATTGAATCTAAAGTTAATTATAAGTTTATCAAAGGGGATATTTCAAATGAAAGTTTCATAAACAACTTATTTGACGAGCATAAGTTTACAGATGTTATTCACCTTGCAGCTGAGTCCCATGTCGATCGTTCCATAAAAGACCCATTAGCCTTTGCAAAAACAAATATTTTAGGGACTATGGTTCTGCTAAATGCTTTTAAACAACTATGGGGTGATAACTGGGATAACCATAGGTTTTATCACATCAGTACAGATGAAGTCTATGGAACTCTTGGAGAAAGCGGGCTTTTCTCTGAATCAACGCCTTATGATCCAAATTCACCCTATTCGGCATCCAAAGCAAGTTCAGACCATTTTGTTAGAGCCTATGGGGAGACCTACAGATTACACTACGTTATTTCCAATTGCTCCAATAACTATGGTCCGCATCAATTTCCAGAAAAGTTAATTCCGCTATTTATCCATAATATTATCCAAAATAAACCACTTCCAGTTTACGGTGATGGGAATTATACCAGAGATTGGCTTTATGTTATTGATCATGCACAAGCCATAGATCTTATTTTTCATGAGGGGAAACGCGGAGAGACCTACAATGTTGGTGGTTTTAACGAATGGACAAATATCAATCTTGTTAAAGAACTCTGTTGGCAAATGGATCTAAAATTAAATCGTAAAACAGGAACTAGCGAACAGTTAATATCATTTATAAAAGATCGTCCTGGGCATGATTTTAGATATGCTATTGATGCCTCAAAGATTCAAAAGGAATTGGGATGGTCACCCTCTGTAAGTTTTCAACATGGGCTATCCAAAACAATAGATTGGTATTTAGCGCATACAGCTTGGTTAGAGCATATCAGAACTGGGGTATATCAAAACTATCACCACAATAATCAATAATAGTATATATGAAGGGAATCATTTTAGCAGGCGGCTCCGGAACACGATTACACCCACTGACATTAAGTGTAAGTAAACAGTTACTCCCTGTGTATGACAAACCGATGATTTTTTATCCTTTGTCAGTACTAATGCAAGCAGGTATTCGTGATATTTTAATCATTTCTACCCCACACGATTTACCAAACTTCAAACGTTTGTTGGGCAATGGCTCAAATTTTGGTATAAAATTTACCTATGAAGAACAGGTCGCTCCGGATGGATTGGCACAGGCTTTCATTATAGGAAAATCTTTTATTGGATCGGATGATGTTTGCTTGGTTTTAGGCGATAATATTTTTTATGGTGCAGGGTTCGAACAATTACTAAATTCTGCTATAGATATTGTTAAAAAAGACCATAAAGCAGTTATTTTTGGGAATTATGTCAAAAATCCTCAGCGATACGGTGTGGCCAAATTTGACTCTCAAAATAATGTTATTGGTATTGAAGAAAAACCAAAAATTCCAAAATCTAATTACGCCATAGTAGGATTATATTTCTTCCCAAATGATGTAGTAGAAATAGCAGAAAAAGTCACACCCTCAAATCGCGGTGAGCTAGAAATTACCGCTGTCAATGAAAAGTTTTTGGAGCGAAAACAACTAAAACTAGAGATTTTGAATCGGGGCTTTGCCTGGCTGGATACTGGTACGCATGAGGCTCTTTCTGAAGCTACAGAATTTATTAAGGCTATTGAAAAGCGAACGGGTCAAAAGGTTGGAAGTCCAGAAGAAATTGCCTTGTCTAAAGGTTGGATTTCAAAAGAACAATTAGCAGAGCAAATCAATTCTCTAAAAGGCGATTATTATGATTATTTAAGAGAAATAATCAGATAATTTATATAGTTAATTGCTTAAGTTCTGCAATGGTACTAGTGGGATTATCACTCCTAAAAACAAAACTACCAGCCACCAACACATCGGCGCCAGCTTCTTTCAATTGCTTAGCATTTGAGGCTGTAACCCCTCCATCTATTTCAATTATTGTTGAAGCGCATTTGTCCTGTATTAAAGATTTCAGTTGTTTAACCTTAGAGTATGTATTTTCAATGAAACTTTGCCCACCAAATCCAGGATTAACACTCATCAAACATACCAAATCGATATCTTTAATGGTATCTTCTAAAACATTAACATTGGTGTGAGGATTTAAAGCCACTCCTGCTTTCATACCCTCTGATTTGATGGCCTGAAGGGTTCTATGGAGATGGGTACAGGCCTCGTAATGTACAGTGAGAATTTCACTGCCCAATTCAGCAAATGTTTTTATGTATCGGTCTGGATCAACAATCATTAAGTGAACATCAATAGTCTTTTGTGCATGTTTCGTAATGGCTTTTAACACCGGCATACCAAAGGAAATATTAGGCACAAAAACTCCGTCCATTATATCAATGTGAAACCAGTCGGCGTCACTATTATTTACCATTTCTACATCGCGTTGTAAATTAGCAAAGTCTGCAGCTAGGATGGAGGGCGCAATTCGTGTGCTCATAATCAGAATTTTATTGTACAAAAATAGAACAAAAATTAAACCCCAACGAAAAGTTGGGGCTTATTTATTATCCTAAATAGGTTTTCAAAATTCGACTTCTAGAAGTGTGTTTTAGTCTTCGAATTGCTTTTTCTTTGATTTGACGTACTCGTTCTCTAGTTAGATCAAAAGTTTCTCCAATTTCTTCTAAAGTCATTGGGTGTTGATTGCCTAATCCAAAATAGAGCCTAATAACATCTGCTTCACGAGGTGTTAATGTTTCTAAAGCGCGTTCTATTTCTGTACGTAAAGATTCATGAAGAAGTTCTTTGTCTGGATTTGGAGATTCTCCAGATCGCAACACATCATATAAATTCGAGTCCTCACCTTCAACGAGTGGCGCATCCATTGAGACGTGACGGCCAGAGTTTTTCATAGACTCTTTGACGTCATTAATGGTCATATCTAATTCTTTGGCAATTTCTTCAGCACTCGGAGGGCGCTCATGAGATTGTTCCAAAAAAGCATAGGTTTTATTGATTTTATTGATTGAACCAATTTTATTTAGTGGCAGACGGACAATCCTGGATTGCTCGGCTAAGGCTTGAAGAATCGATTGACGGATCCACCAAACGGCATATGAGATAAATTTAAAACCGCGAGTTTCGTCGAAACGTTGAGCTGCTTTGATTAAACCTAGATTTCCTTCATTGATCAAATCGGGAAGTGTGAGTCCTTGATTCTGATATTGTTTGGCGACAGAGACAACAAATCTGAGGTTTGCTTTTGTCAATTTTTCTAAAGCAATTTGGTCGCCAGCTTTTATGCGTTGTGCCAATTCTACCTCTTCATCGGCTGTGATTAAATCAACCTTTCCTATTTCTTGTAGGTATTTGTCTAGAGAAGCAGTTTCTCTGTTGGTGACCTGTTTTGTAATTTTGAGTTGTCTCATTGTTGAAGTATCTTATTAGTTGTATTTTGGTGTCATATTGTTATACGACAGAATTCTAAATAATGTTACAAAAAAAAGCCACTTTTTATAAAATGGCTTTTTTGTTTGTGATTTATAATCAGAGCAGACGCTAGTCCCGTCTGGGTTTTCTGTCATTTCTGCGATTATCTCGCCCCTTGTTATTAGATTTTCGATCTCTTGGGGGACGTTCTACAAATCCTTCAGGTTTTGGGAGGATTGCTTTTCTAGATACCTTTTCTTTTCTGGTTCTAGAGTCAATTCCAAAATATTTGACATCAAATATATCACCCATATTAACCACGTCCGAAACGTTTTCTGTACGTTCCCAAGCTAATTCACTGACGTGAAGTAAGACCTCATTTCCTGGAGCTTCAGTATATTCTACAACGGCTCCAAAGTCTAACATTTTTATGACTTTAACTTCATAAATGCTACCAACTTCTGGCTTGAACATCAAGGCATCAATCTTGGACAATACACCATCGATACCCTCTTGATTAGTTCCAAGTATTTCAACAATCCCTTCTTCAGTAACAGGATCTTCATTGATGACAATGGTTGTTTCTGTTTCTTTTTGAAGTTCTTGAATCACTTTACCTCCTGGTCCAATGAGGGCTCCAATAAATTCGTTTGGAATAATTCTGGTTACCATTTTAGGGGCATGAGGTTTCACATCTTCAGCTGGTGCCGCAATGGTATCTGTAAGTTTTTCAAGAATATGTAACCGACCATCACGAGCTTGATTTAAAGCATTAACTAAAATTTCGTAGGATAATCCTTTTACTTTAATGTCCATTTGACAAGCTGTTATACCATCTGTTGTACCTGTAACTTTAAAGTCCATATCACCAAGGTGATCTTCATCTCCTAAAATATCAGAAAGTACAGCGTATTTTCCAGTTTCGGCATCAGAAATAAGTCCCATGGCTATTCCAGAAACAGGTTTCTTCAATTGAACTCCAGCATCCATGAGTGCCATAGTTCCAGAACAAACGGTTGCCATGGAAGAGGATCCATTACTTTCTAAGACTTCACTTACAACTCTCACTGTATATGGACAATCTTCAGGAACCATGCCTTTTAGCGCCCGTTGTGCCAAGTTTCCATGACCAATTTCTCGTCTAGATGTTCCACGGATTGGTCGTGCTTCACCTGTAGAAAACGGTGGGAAGTTATAGTGTAAGTAAAACCGTTCTTCGCCTTCGTGAGATGGCATATCGATTTGATTGGCATCGCGTGATGTTCCGAGAGTGACAGTAGCTAATGCTTGAGTCTCTCCCCTGGTAAAAATTGACGATCCGTGTGTTGAAGGGAGGTAGTTAACCTCACACCAGATTGGTCTGATTTCATCAGTTCGTCGTCCGTCTAAACGCAAACCTTCGTTGAGAGTTAAATCACGAACAGCAGCTTTTTCAGCTTTGTAGAAGTATTTTGAGATTAAATTGCCATACTCCTCTTGTTCTTCTTCTGAAAATGAAGCGATAATCTCTTCCTTGATTTCTCCAAATGCTGCACTTCTTTCGTGCTTTGCAGAGCCTGCTTTCGCAATGGCATATACTTTGTCATAGGTCATATCGTGAATTTTTTGCTGTAAATCAGCATCTTCACGCTCGGGTTCGTATTCTCGCACTTCTTTTTTGCCAAATGCTTCAGCTAGTCTTTCTTGCGCAGCACATTGGACTTTAATGGCCTCATGTGCAAATTTGATGGCTTCGGTCATTTCTTCTTCCGAAATCTCATCCATTTCACCTTCAACCATCATTACAGAATCTGCAGAAGCACCAATCATCATGTCGATATCAGATTCTGCCAGTTGAGCTCTAGTAGGATTGATGATAAATTCACCATTAACTCTTGCTACACGAACTTCAGAAATAGCACATTCAAACGGAAAATCAGATAATTGAATTGCTGCTGAGGCGGCCAATCCTGCCATAGCGTCTGGCATGACATTTTCGTCATGAGACATGAGTTGGATCATAACTTGTGTTTCGGAGTGATAATCTTTTGGAAACAAAGGACGCAACACTCTATCTACCAACCTCATGGTTAAAATTTCGCCATCACTTGGTCGGGCTTCACGTTTAAAGAATCCACCAGGGTAGCGTCCTGCTGCGGCAAACTTTTCGCGATAATCCACCGTCAAAGGTAAAAAATCAACATCTGAGGCTTTATAGTTTGAAACTACAGTACATAGTAACATACACTTTCCGGACTGGACCACAACGGATCCGTGAGCCTGTTTGGCTAATTTTCCGGTTTCGATGGAAATTTCTCTACCATCACCGAGGTCAATGACCTCTCTAAAAACTTTAGGAATCATATTTTTTTATTCTAATTAAACATTGGTGTTGTGTTGTTGTGTGTGGTGTGACCAATGAAAAACTTAATTAGCTTCTTCTATAATTGTTGCGTAAGATACGCATTAAATGAAAAAAGAGGCCTTGAAGCCTCTCTTTTTGTGTTATTTTCTTAATCCGAGCTCTTTAACAATTGCACGGTATCTCAAAATATCCTTTTTGATTAGGTAATCTAAAAGTGATCTGCGCTTTCCAACAAGCTTGACCAAAGATCGCTCTGTGTTGAAATCTTTTTTGTTTTGCTTGAGGTGCTGCGTGAGATGATTGATACGGTGAGTAAACAACGCTATTTGGCCTTCTGCAGAGCCAGTATCCTGAGCGTTTTTTCCGTGTTTTTTAAAGAGTTCTTCTTTAACTTCTTTTGATAAGTACATGCCAATATTTGTTTAAATGATTTTTATGCGTTCAACCCTGGCTTTCAGAATTGAGCGGCAAATATAGTTCATTTTTGGGAAATTGTGTTATGGAAACTAAAAATTATGCTCTGATTGGCTGATTTAAAATCAAATCAATGTATTGATTGACTTTATCTTTAAGTGCATTGCGGTGAGTTATAAAGTCTAAAAAGCCGTGTTCGAGTACAAATTCGGCAGTTTGAAATCCCTCTGGTAGTTCTTTTCCAGTCGTATCTCGTACCACTCGTGGGCCTGCAAAACCAATGAGGGCGCCAGGTTCGCTGATGTTAATATCACCAAGCATAGCAAATGAGGCGGTTGTTCCTCCAGTTGTAGGATCTGTACACAGGGAGATATAAGGAATTCCTGCTTCAGCTAGTTGAGCTAATTTTGCAGAGGTTTTGGCCAGTTGCATCAAAGACAGCGCTGCTTCCATCATTCGAGCCCCTCCAGATTTTGATATAATCATGAACGGTAATTTGTTTTCTAGGGCGTAATCGGCGGCTCGAGCTATTTTTTCGCCGACAACACTTCCCATAGATCCGCCAATAAAACTAAAATCCATACAAGCGACCACCAGATCTTTGCCTTTAGATTTTCCAACTGCGGTTCGTACTGCGTCTTTTAGTTTGGTTTTGTCTTGAGCAGTCTTTAGACGATCTGTATATCTTTTGTTGTCTTCAAATTTTAAGGGATCTTTGGACGATATTTTACTGTCTAATTCTTTGAATTTGTTGTTGTCAAACAAAATTTGAAAGTATTCCGCACTGCCAATTCTAACATGATAGTCATCTTCGGGACTGACAAAGAAGTTTTTTTCTAATTCTTCAGTTTCAATGATTTTTCCTGTCGGAGATTTATACCAAAGCCCTTTGGGTGTATCACGTTTCGCCTCGGTGGGCGTTTGTATGCCTTTATCTGTTCGTTTAAACCAAGCCATTGTTTATTTAATTGGTTAGATTAAAGTGTCAAATTTAAGGATATTTTTTTACAAAGTATCAATATTATTCAGATCCTCAAATGCTTTCTTTAATCGATCACCGAAAGATTGCTCGCCAAGTCTTAACCAACGGCGCGGATCATAATATTTTTTATTTGGAACGTCTTCCCCTTCTGGATTTCCAATTTGAGATGCTAGGTAGTGTTGTTTGGCCTGAAAATCGTCACGAACGCCACTCATGAAGGCATATTGGAGATCGGTATCAATATTCATTTTGATCACACCATAACCAATAGCCTCTCTAATTTCTTCTACTGTAGAACCCGATCCGCCATGAAATACAAAATCGATATGGTTAGTCGGTAGATTATATTTTTTTGAAATAAATTCTTGAGAATTTTTTAAAATTTTAGGGGTTAATTTTACATTTCCAGGTTTGTATACCCCATGAACATTTCCAAAAGCAGCAGCAATCGTAAATTGATCACTGACTTTGCTTAATTCTTCATAAGCATATGCTACTTCCTCTGGTTGAGTGTATAATTTTGAAGCATCAACATCGCTATTGTCCACACCATCTTCTTCTCCACCAGTAATTCCCAATTCAATTTCAAGAGTCATTCCCATTTTGGACATACGCTTTAGATATTGTTTGCAAATTTCGATATTTTCTTCCAATGGTTCTTCAGATAAATCTATCATGTGAGAGCTAAATAGTGATTTGCCTGTTTCTGCAAAATGCTTTTCACTGGCATCCAATAGTCCATCAATCCATGGTAATAATTTTTTGGCACAATGATCGGTGTGTAAAATGACAGGCACCCCATAGGCTTCAGCCATTTGATGAACGTGTTTGGCACCTGCTATAGACCCCGCGATGGCGGCTTGTTGATCTTCGTTTGATAATCCTTTCCCAGCGTTGAATTGTGCTCCTCCGTTGGAAAATTGGATTATTACTGGTGAATTTAGCGTTTTGGCTGTTTCCAAAACGGCGTTGATCGTATTTGAACCTATTACATTGACAGCAGGTAGGGCAAATTTTTTGGCTTTGGCAAGTTTAAAAATCTCTTGAACTTCTTTACCGGTGGCAACACCAGGTTGGATGGAATGACTCATTTGGTTGATTTTAAATTTTGCCGCTAAAGTACTAAAATTAATTCCGTTCTGTTAAAATTTTAACACTACTTCTGCTCTGATTTGTACGAAATCGTTTGAGTCCAATCTAAATCTCTAAAACGGATAATTTATACCTATGTTATAGACGGCATTGCTAAAATTAAAATCTTTTAGCCAGCGGTCATTTTTAGGGTATGTCGGATTATAAGCTTTAAATCCAGTGTCTAGTCTCAGTATAAAAAAATCGAAATCATAGCGCAAACCGATTCCGGCTCCCACAGCAATATCCTCAAGAGCTGAAAAGCCCTCGAAAGTTGCTTTTGGATCTTCAACATCGTCTAGAACATTCCAAATATTCCCGGCATCAATGAAAAAGGCACCATTGAGCTTCCCGAACAAATTATACCGGTGTTCCAAACTTAAAGCAAGTTTTAAATTTGCTTCATTGAATTCATTGTTATTGTCGGATCGTCCTGGCCCTAAGTTGTAGGCTGTCCAAG
This sequence comes from Flavobacteriaceae bacterium, assembly GCA_049889395.1. Lineage (GTDB taxonomy): Bacteria > Bacteroidota > Bacteroidia > Flavobacteriales > Flavobacteriaceae > UBA3537. The sequence goes on along the minus strand of JBMHDM010000031.1, from coordinate 88,423 downwards.
CTCTATTATCATTAGCTCCTCCTGCGAAAAAACTCCGTAAAAATGGAATGGAGTTGGAATTTCCTACAGGAATGGCTACGCCAAAGAATGTTCTGAGAGCCAATACGTTACTTCGTCCAAGATTCCATAATTTGATGTAATCGATTTCTGTTTTGATAAATTGTGAAAATGCAACACCATTTATCTCATATTCACCATTGTTATTTTTGTCAAGAGAAAGCCAATTGGAAGCGCTATTGAGCAAATTCCCAGCTAATTCTAGCTTAAACCTAAAAATTGAAAAATTGGTGTCAAAAACATTGTCTCTGTTGTCTTTCAAAAAACTAAAGTTAGTAGCTAGAATAAGATTGTTTTGCGTGAGTCTATTTTTACGTTCTCGGATATTTATCACGGTTTGGTAATCTTGTGGTTCACTTGTCTGGAAGTTGTTGTCAGAGGCAGACAGGGCTATAAAATCGTCTGCTCTTTCAATATTCAGTTGGCTGGTTCCATCATCGTTTTGTGTTAAATATTCAGTTGGTGTTGGGTAGGAATTTAAAGCTATTGATTCTAAACGGTTAAACGAATTTTGATAGACCGAAAAATAATTTCCAGGGTTCAAATTCCTCACATATTGCAGGTTGATTAAATCCAGAGTGTTTGTAATATTTTTTTTAGGGAACCAATTGTACCGAAGTCTGCCATTAAAAGTTTGTTTGTCCAAGCCGATATTTTTTTGTCCCGTAAATCCAGCTCCAAGCTCTGTTGTAGGGGACATAAATTTTGGAATAATTCTATCTGTATTGATTGGAAAAAATACTCTTGGAATATTGAGTTTTACGTCAGCTCCTATTTCATTAATATCAAAAAATCGATCTTCAGATTTTGCACCATCTTTTGAGGCGCCCACAGATCCAAGAGCCGAAACTTGAAGGGTTTCTGCTCCCCGAAAAACATTTCTAATTAGGACACTACTTGAGAATGATAAACCAATCTTTTGAATATTACTTTGCGATACATCAAAGTCAAATCCTAATCCATACTTTTTCTTTGGATTCAGAAAAATATTAGCTGTGAGTGTTGTATCACTAGGATTTTCCGTATATTCAATACTAGGGTATTTAAAAGAGTTGAGTTCATTGAGGTAGCGATAGGTTTGTGCTTTGGTCAAATCGCTGTAAACGTCGCCTTTATTGATCAAAACAGCACGCGAAATGGCTTTAGGGTTGTATTTTAAAACATCGAAATTATAAAAATTAAAGTTATTGTATGTGGCAGATTTTTTGACCTCTTTCTGACTCCTGTTTTCAAAACTGGCATCTGTAAAAATATTCACTTCCTTGATGGTGTAAACTTTAAAGGGAACCTGATTTGTGGTATCTTCAGCTCTTACAATTCGATTTTGAACATTAAGTGAGACATCCACCAAATGGTTTTTATCTATAGTGTCATTTTCAAATCTAACATAGTCTTGTGTGAAATGATAGACTCCAGAATTTCTGAATTGTTGGGTCACGCGTTGACGTTCTTTTTCAAAATTTGAAATATCAAATTGCTCTCCCTGTTTGATGAATGACTTACTTTCAGATTGCCTGTATAATGAATCCAGAAGGGGAGTCTCAATTTGGACACTTAGACTGTCAATTTTATGCGGGTTCCCAGTTTGTATTTGAAATGCCATGGCGGCACGTTTTTGCCCGAGTGTATCCACGTTGTAACTCACTACACGATCAAACCACCCTTTTGAAAAGTAGTACCTTTCTAGATTAAGTTTCGTTTTCTCTATTTTGAGGGAATCCAAAAGCGCTGGAGCTTCTCCGGTATTTTTTAACCAACGATTGATTCCAAGACCGACGATTGATTTTTTAATTTGATCGACTTGTTTTTTGGAAAATTTTTGTTCCATCCGTAGCCTGCGCTTTGGTTTTTTGTCGAGCCACGCCTCGAAAATGGAATCTTTATTAGGTCGAGCCAGGTTATAAATATGGAGTCTGGCAGGAATCCCTAGTATTCTACTGTTTACTTTTTGAAATGACAATTTTGAGAGCGTCTCATTTTTGGTTGCTTTTCCATTGACAATAAAGCTATTTTCAGTGAGTAATAATTCGTCTGAATTCACTCGTTTTACAGCATCACAAGAACTTAGAAATAAAGCTGCAACAGCAATTGAAGTAATTTTTTTTAGTGTTTGTTTCAACAAGACCCAAATAAAATTTAGATTTATACTCTGTATCGAATATTAACCAAATGTACAAGTTTTAAATGTTAACCAAAAACCAAACCAAACGAATCCTGAGTTTAAGTAAAAAAAAATATCGACAGGAGCAGCAATGTTTTGTGGCAGAAGGACCTAAAGTAGTTCAAGAATTCTTGGATGCTCAATATGATTTGGTTGAAATCTTATCGACTTCAGATTATTATCAAGCATTTGGAAAGGCCTACACCAAAGTGTCAGAAATGGAACTTAATAAGATTAGTAATTTGAAAACCCCAAACGTTGTTGTTGCTATTTTTAAAATTCCTACTCCAGTAGAAATAGATGCTAGTCAGCTAATTGTAGCGCTTGATGGTTTGAATAACCCAGGGAATTTGGGTACAATTATCCGCCTTTGTGATTGGTTTGGGGTTAAAGACTTGGTTTGTAGTATAAATAGTGTTGATTGTTACAATTCTAAAGTGATTCAGTCTGCAATGGGATCACACACACGCGTCACTATTACCTACACAGATTTGGCGTTATTTTTGAAAAACAAACAGCAAACTTTTGGCACTTTTATGGACGGAAAATCTATCTATGAAGAAAATTTACCACAGCGTGGAGTGATTGTTCTGGGTAATGAGGCTAATGGGATTTCCGACAATATAGAGTCGATTCTTGACAAACGAATAGCTATTCCGAGATATGGTGATTTTAAACAGACAGAGAGTTTAAATGTTGCCAATGCAGCAGCTATTATTCTAGGGGAATTTAGGCGACGATCTACTGAAATGTAAAGTTAATGAAGACCCCTCTGGATTGCATTTGGTCAATATGCTGCGTCCATGGGCTATTGGGGTCTAGATCTTTTACATGTTCATCTTGTATGGAAAAAACACCACGAATTGAAGGCGTAAATTTAAACCAAGTAAAATACAAATCTATTCCCAATCCCAACTCGTAAAATATATTATTCTTTTTCATCCTAAAGTTTCCTTTACTGTTATCGTCGGGATTGTCTTGGTTACTCGACAGGTTTAGAGCCGTGGAAATTCCACCAACAATGAATGGTTTAATGTTATTAATTCTCTTAGTCGAAATTTTAATCAAAAGCGGGATATGTATGTATGTTGAGCGTAGCTCTCGTTCAAGGTCTTTTTCTTCAAAACTCAATCCATCAAAGTAAGTTGCACTGTAACTTAAAGTTCTATTAGACATGACTAGTCCGGGCTCCAACCGAATATCAAAATAATCATTGATTCGAACGTTACCAATTAAACCAACATTGAAGCCCATTGCTTTAATCACTTGAATGTCTCTCACATTGGATTTATAATCGATATTAAAATCATAACTATTAAGACCCAAATAATACCCATATGAAAGAGGCGCTTTATCAAAATTTTCATTATTCAAAAGACGCTCTTTTGTGAACAACTGTGCACTAGAATGTAGCGAGAACAATATTAGAAAAACAGTTAATAAGATTGATTTCAATTTCATTTTTTTGAAGCTGTATAGATTGAAGCCACACCGAACGTTTGAGGGTGAGACTCAACATGTATAAACCCAACTTTTTTCAAAATATTGTTGAAAGCCTCACCGTGAGGGAATTTTGCAGCAGAGGAGCTTAAATATCCATAGGCTTGTTTATCTTTGGAAAATAGTTTTCCGATAAGCGGTAACATGATTTTTGTGTAAAGGAAATATCCTTGTTTAAATGGAAATTTGGTCGGTACAGAAGTTTCTAAAACCACAAATTTACCTCCAGGTTTTAAAACCCTTAAAATTTCAGAAAGGCCTTTTTCAAGCGTTTCGAAATTTCGAACACCAAAGGCAACTGTTACGGCATCAAATGAATTTTTTTTGAACGATAAACTCTCGGAGTCACCTACAATCATTTTTATGGTGGAGTGGAGCTCTTTGGCCTTAATTTTTTGTCGTCCAACATCTAACATGCCTTCACTGATGTCTAGACCAATAATTTCTTGAGCTTTAGTTTGTACTAAATTTATGGCTAAATCGCCTGTGCCTGTAGCAATATCCAATACTGAATCGGGTTTGTGTTGCGCTACAATATCGACTACTTTTTGCCGCCATTTGATATCAATTCCAAATGAAATAACTCTGTTAAGTCCGTCATATTCTTTTGAAATATTGTTAAACATTTGAGCAATTTGGTCTTTTTTTCTAAGTGAACTGTCTCTGTATGGTGTAATGTTTTTGCTCATAATTTAGACTTGAATTGTGGCGTTTTCCAAATGCAAAGAAATACAATTCCAAAACAAATCCCTAAAAATAAATTATATTTGCGCATCAATTGTAATTGATATTTAATGAAAATTATCATAGCTGGTGGTGGAGAAGTCGGCATTCACTTAGCCAAACTTTTGTCCTACGAATCACAAGAAATAACTTTGATCGATTTGGACAAAGACCGCCTGATGTATGCCGAAACACACCTTGATATCAAGGTAGTCAAAGGCGATATCACTTCAATCTCAGTTCTGAAGGATTCCAATATATCTCTTGCAAATTTATTCATTGCTGTAACCTCATCTGAAACTTCCAATATCACATCCTGTGCTTTGGCCAAACAATTGGGGGCCCAAAAAACAATTGCTCGAATATCAAATACAGAATTTATTGAACACAAAAATGAAATTGGATTTGAGCAATTGGGTATCGATGAGTTGATTTCTCCCGAGTCTCTAGCAGCATCAGAAATTGAATTGCTTCTGAATCAATCCGTTTTTAACGACACATACGAATTTGAAGATGGGGCATTAACGATGTTAGGCTTAACCCTCTCCAGCGAAGCAAAGATTATTAATAACTCCGTCAAAACAGCAGCTCAACTACTATCAGATATTCATTTTATTCCAATTGCTATACAGCGTTTTGGTTCTCATTTGACCATTATTCCTAGAGGAGACACCATCTTCAAAGAAGGCGATCGCGTTGTTTTTATGACCTCAAAAGGCGGGGATGAAGAACTTTGTAAGTTGACCGGAAAACGAAAAACTCAAATTAAAAATTTGATGATTTTAGGAGGTGGTCAAATTGGTTTTGCTACTGCAAATGCTCTAGCTAATAGTAACTTCAACATAAAATTAGTTGAACAATCCAAAGAACGAGCTGAGGATTTAGCCGATCAGTTGCCAAATTCATTAATTATCAACGGCGACGGTCGAAATGTTGAACTTTTAGATGAGGAAAACTTTAGTGATATGGATGCATTTATTTCAGTCACTGGAAATTCTGAAACTAATATTATGTCTTCTTTAGTGGCCAAATCTAAAGGGGTGAAAAAAACCATTGCGTTGGTAGAAAATATGGATTATTTTGCCTTATCTCAATCTATTGGTGTGGACACACTCATCAACAAAAAACTGTTAGCCGCCAATAGTATATTCCGATATGTTAGAAAAGGAGAAGTAGTTGCCATGACGAAACTAACTAATATGGAAGCCGAATTATTAGAGTTTGTTGTGAAACCGACTTCAAAAATCCGAGATAAAGCAATCAAAGATTTGGATTTTCCACGTTCAGCTATCATTGGTGGTGTCATTCGCAATAATACGGGTATCATTGCATTGGGAGATTTCAATATTGAATCTGGTGACAGAGTTGTAGTATGCTGTTTGCCTAATTCTATAAAAAAAGTTGAAAGTTTGTTCTATTAACATTCTATGAAGCAGAACTTTAAAATTGTAATTCATTTTTTTGGACTGTTACTATTGTTCAATGGCGGATTTATGTTATTGTCAACTCTTGTTAGTTTTCTTTACCAAGATGGCGTAACATTACCTCTTTTGTGGTCTGGAATTTCAATATTACTTATTGGCCTTTTGATCATGTTTACAACAAAAAATCATGCAAAAGAAATGAATAAGCGTGAGGGATATATAGTTGTTGCATTTGGGTGGATTGTGATGTCGTTATCGGGAACTTTACCGTATCTATTAACTGGAACAATACCAAATTTTACAAATGCTTTTTTTGAAACCATGTCAGGTTATACTACCACTGGTGCAACCATTTTAAATGATATAGAATCCCAACCTGAAGGAATTTTATTTTGGCGTAGTTTGACTCACTGGATTGGTGGTATGGGAATTATTGTTTTAGCTATCGCTATTCTACCACTTTTAGGCATTGGAGGAATGCAACTTTTCGCTGCAGAGGCACCTGGTCCAGCAGGCGATAAGCTCCACCCAAGAATTACAGATACAGCTAAACGCCTCTGGTTAATATATTTTGGGTATACTGCTGCAGAAACACTTTTTTTAAAGTTAGCCGGGATGTCCTTTTTTGATGCTATAAATCATGCCATGAGCACATTATCAACAGGCGGATTTTCTACCAAAAATCAAAGTATAGCTTATTGGAACGACAGTCCAATTGTTCAATATATAATTGTATTATTTATGCTTTTGGCTGGTACTAATTTTGTGTTGAGTTATTTTGGATTTAAAGTCAATTTTAAAAGAATTTTTAAAGACGAGGAGTTTAAACTATACGCTAAATTTTTGGGTGTTTTCACTATAATCGCCTCAGTTGTTTTATACACTAATTCATCGCTTTCCAAAGTATCGGTTTTTAACCATCCACAAGTTTTTGGCGAAATAGAAGCTACATTTAGGCATGCTATATTTCAAGTTACTGCTATAATAACCACGACAGGATTCGTAACAGCCGATTTTACCCTTTGGTCTTCTTTTTTGGTTGTATTTTTCTTTGGCTTAATGTTTTTAGGCGGGTCTTCAGGAAGTACTTCAGGTGGGGTAAAAGTAGTACGTCACCTACTACTAATCAGAAATGGATTTATGGAATTTAAACGATCGCTCCACCCCAATGCTGTTATTCCAGTACGATATAATGGAAAAACAGTCTCTGGCGATATTGTGTTCAATGTGTTAGGATTCTTTATCCTATATATGATCTCGTTTATTATCGGTGCATTGGGATTTTCGTTTTTAGGTCTAGACTTTGAATCTGCTGTTGGAGTTGCAGCCTCTAGCCTTGGTAATGTTGGTCCGGCACTGGGAGAGTTTGGTCCAGCGCACAATTTTTATGAAATGCCACAAATTGGAAAATGGTGGGCATCATTCCTAATGCTAATTGGACGTTTGGAACTATTTACAGTTTTGATATTACTAACACCTTTTTTCTGGCGAAATCGCTGAAGATTATTTCCGTAACGCTTCTTTGATTCTAGAAATTGCTTCTTTTATTTGTTCTTTGGATGCAGCATATGAAATTCGAATACAGTCTGGATTGCCAAAGGCATCCCCTGTAACTGTGGCAACAAGTGCTTCTTCTAACAGGTAGAGCGATAAATCTGTTGCATTATGTATTGTTTTCCCATTAAAGGTATGTCCAAACAGCGACGACACATCAGGGAATACATAAAAAGCGCCCTCAGGAATATTACAACTAAAACCATCAACAGTTTTTAGTAAATCTAAAATCAAATCTCGACGTACTTTGAATTCATCAACCATGTACTGAACCTTAGATGGCGGTTCGTTTAGGGCTGTGATAACTGCTCTTTGGGCGATACAATTGGCACCGCTTGTTATTTGACCCTGCATTTTGTTGCAAGCTCTAGCTATGGCTTTCGGAGCGCCCAAAAATCCAATTCGCCAGCCTGTCATGGCAAATGCTTTTGACACCCCATTTACGGTTATGGTTCTGTCATACATATCATCAAATTGTGCCATGCTAGCGTGACCGCTTCCGAAATTGATGTGCTCATAAATTTCATCAGAAACAACATAGATTTTGGGGTGTTTCTGTAATACATCTGCGAGTGCACGAAGTTCCTTTTTACTGTAAACTGATCCACTGGGATTACATGGTGAACTGAACCAAATCATTTTGGTTTTGGGTGTAATAGCAGCTTCCAACTGTTCTGGAGTCATTTTAAAATCAGTTTCTATGGACGTTTTGACCTCTACAGGAGTCCCTTCAGAAAGCTTAACAATGTCAGAGTAACTGACCCAGTAAGGGCATGGTAAAATAACCTCGTCTCCTTTGTTTAAAAGGACCAAAGCTACGTTGGCCAAGCATTGTTTGGCGCCAGTCGATACAACGATTTGCTCTGGCGTATATTGTAAATTGTTATCGCGTTTGAATTTCGTAATAATGGCTTGTTTTAATTCCCCATAGCCGTCTACAGGAGTGTAGGAATTATAATTGTCGTCAATGGCTTGTTTGGCTGCATTTTTGATATAGTCTGGGGTGTTAAAGTCTGGTTCTCCAAGACTTAATCCGATAATATCTTTGCCTTCGTTTCGTAGTTCTCTTGCTTTTGCTGCCATGGCCAAAGTTGCTGAAGTGGCCATGTTTAAAATTCGTTCAGAAAGTAATTGGTTCATTGTTTAGTTATGCTTAAAGTGCTGGTTTTACTCCCATATGTTTCAAATATCTAAAATGGGCAATTATGGCTTTTCGTGTTGTTTTGTATTCGTTGTATGGAAGGTTAAACTCTTGGGCTGTTTTTTTGACAATTTCAGCTATTTTTCCATAATGTATGTGAGAAATATTTGGAAAAATGTGATGCTCAACTTGATGATTTAATCCGCCCGTAAACCAGTTAATAAGTTTATTCTTCGGTGAAAAGTTTATGGTTGTTTTTAATTGATGAATAGCCCAAGTGTTTTTTAATGTTCCATTTTCGTCTGGAATGGGCATCTCGGCATCATCCATAACATGAGCCAATTGAAAGATTATACTCAAAATTAGACCCGCCGTGTAATGCATAATAAAAAAGCCAAGTAAAATTTTCCACCAAGCCATGTCTAAAATTAGCATGGGAATCAAAATCCACATGCTAAGATAAATTATTTTAGAAATTACTAAGGTGCTCCAGTTTTTTGTAGCACTTGGTAATTTGCCATAAGCCAGTTGTCGTTTCATATAGCGTTTCATCTGAAGAAAATCTGTGGTGATGGCCCAATTAATGGTTAGTAAACCATACAATAATACAGAGTAGTAGTGCTGAAATTTATGGTACCACCTCCATTGTGCATGCTTGGTGAATCTTAAGATTCGTCCAGCGTCCAGATCCTCATCATGACCATGAACATTCGTGTAGGTATGGTGCAGTACATTATGTTGAACCTTCCAGTTGTAAACATTTCCAGCTAAAATATAGATGCTACTTCCCATGAGATTATTAACCCATGATTTACTGGAAAATGATCCATGATTACCGTCGTGCATCACGTTCATACCAACGCCTGCCATGCCTATACCCATTACAACTGTGAAGAGTAATTGAGCCCAGCCTGTTAATTCCAAAGTTAGGATTAAAAAATAGGGAACCAGAAAAATTAAAAACATGATGATAGTCTTTATCCAAAGTTGCCAATTTCCAGTTCGTTTTATATTGTTGTCTCTGAAGTATGAATTCACCCTTGAGTTGAGTGTTCTAAAGAATTTTTTTTGGTCTTTCCTAGAAAATTTGATGTTTGAGGTGTTCATAGTAATAAGTTACATTTTAAATCAAATATAATTAATAAATTCATCAGAAATAAGTCATCTAAAAACATTTAAGAGATTTATAACTATTTTTGTGCAAAAATATTATCCATTGGATTTAATTCTAAAATATTTCCCAGAATTATCAGATGTTCAAAAGCAACAGTTTGAGACTCTTTATGGTCTTTATGACTCTTGGAACTCTAAAATCAATGTGATTTCGAGAAAGGATATTCAATCCTTGTATCTCAAGCACGTGTTACACTCGCTAGCTATAGCTAAAGTTGTCCAATTCAAGCCAGAATCTAGTATCTTGGATGTTGGTACAGGAGGGGGTTTCCCAGGTATACCATTGGCAATTTTGTTTCCCAATACGGCGTTTCATTTGGTTGATAGTATTCACAAAAAAATTAAGGTGGTTCAGGCTATTAAAAATGAGTTAGGTTTAGAAAATGTAACAGCAAATCATCTTAGAGCTGAACAAGTTGACGCTAAATTTGACTTCATAGTTAGCCGTGCTGTCACTACGATGCCCAATTTCGTAAAATGGGTTCGTACTAAAGTAAAAAAGAGCAGTAATCATGACCTAAAAAACGGGATTTTATATCTTAAAGGCGGTGATTTATCAGAAGAACTAAGTCCTTACACAAACGTTTCCATACATGATATTAGCACTTTCTTTGAAGAAGCATTCTTTGAAACCAAAAAAGTGGTTCATTTGCCTATGAAATACAAGGTTGAACGTTAAAATGAGGTTGTGAAGTTTAGTGTGAGACCAGTATTTTGACTTACGGGTCTACAGATACCTCCAACACATAACAAGCCACCACGTTGTCGTCCATAATTTAATGCTACTCTGGAGGCGCCTTTGGTGTAACTACCACCGATATTAAAAAAATGTATTTTGGTATCTGTAGGAATTTTACTCTCTTCATAATTGTAGGAATCATTAATGTAAATACCTAATTTCGAATTAAAGAAATATTCTGCAGTGCCGCCCATCCAATTTCGGGCATCGTCGTTTGTAGATAGATGTTGTAGTTCTAGCCTTATGGACTTCCCGTTTGAAAATTTGTAAGTACTCTCAGCTACCCCAATCCAAGCTCTTATTTTACTCCCATCAGCTTTTGATTCCAAATAGCTTTTGTCATAAAAAAAGTTGATAAACGTAAAAATAGAACTTAACTGTCTATTCCATTTTTTGCGGATTTCGACACTTAAATCGGAGTATAATTTATTTTTAAAATTTAAAAACTCCGTTGAATAGGTCAAGTTATCGCTGGCAAAATAGGGGATGCCGTCTGGGTCTGTGTATTCATGAGCTAAACTGGCCCAATAAGACATATTGATGTTTAATTTTGTGCCATATTTTCCTCCAAATGTACTCCCTTTCTTGAAGTTATAAAACAAATCAACGAACTGCCCAATCTCACCAGCTTTAACTAATGGATTTTCATAATTTTCAACAAATAATCCGGGTTGTGATTGGTACAAATAAATATTCGCTAGCGTGTAATCATGTTGTTTTGATAGCGCAGGCAAATAGTTGATACTGAGTTGATTGGTAGGATTATTAACGGCATTCCCAAAGGCTCTTTCCGAAAATAGTCGCATGTTTTCCAAACGTCTAAAATTGTAGCTCAACCCAAAACCTTTTTGGCTATATCCAGCGGTCCAACTTATGGCGTTGCCATCGAAAGTTTGATTCTCTGTAAACGATACGGTATTGGGTATGATGTTGTTAAGCCTTACATCTTTACTTTTAAAAACATATTCGAAATCTGTATAAAAATTGTTTTTAGAGTAATTAAATCTAGCTGAAAAAGCGTTTACTTGCTCCGGAACATTAGTGGAATTTTGGCTCTCACCGCTTGGTTTGTTTTCAATTTTTCCAACATAGCTTAACCCCAGCATCAAATCAGTTGAGGGTAAGAGTTTGAAAGCGCTTGTTAGATCAATTTCGGAGTCAATACCAAAAACTTTCCCATCGGATAATTCAAATCCTTTTCGTTGTTTTCCGTATAGCGTTGTAATTTTAAAAACATTGCTTAGCGTGTAAACCATTTTAGCTCCAAATAATGCCGTATTGATGCCCAGCGCTCTGTCTTCCCATGTTCTCAAGATAAGTCCATTCCCAAATTGAACATAATAATGCCCGAGAGTCAGATCGATAGATTTCGTTTTGTATTGTAAGTAGTAGGTAGCGAGGCCAATGTCTTTGTCATAAAGTTTGCTGTTATTCAATAGATTTTCTGGTGCATAACTTTCCAATTGCATACCAGCTGTAAAGCGGTTAGAAATAGCATAATCTAGTCTCAAAAAATTGGTAGTTCTCAGGTGTTCATCTTCTTCAAAGTCACCAAATTTGGAATCATTTAAATACCATTGAGAATTGGATTCAAAACTCACGCTGAGGTTGTTTTTTACAGATGCAAAAATTGATTCTGCATTAGCTTCTTGTGAATATGCAGAGAGTACAAACAGGGGTGTCAGTAATATGATTAATTTTTTTATCATAATTGTTTGATTTAAACGGTAAATTTATAAACAAATTAGTCAGTAAATTTTAAAATTTGATCGTACAATTCGTTTTCATACCCTGGTGTATACCCTGTGTGTTTATACACAATTTTTCCATTTTTGATTAGGACTGTGAAAGGCACTGTACTAACGCCAAAGGCGCGCTTTAAGTCGCTATTCTCGTCTAAAAGAATTTCAAATTCCCAATCTTTCCCATTTATCATCGGTTTGATACGCTTGGAAGTCCTTGAATCGTCAATTGATACGGCGAACAGGCTTACTCCAGTATCATCTACCCAATCTTCATAAACTTCAGCTATAGCATCCAATTCGTTTTTGCATGGTACACACCAGGTAGCCCAAAGTGAAATAACCATTAGTTTATTGTTGTTAGAAATTTCAGTCGTTGAAATGGTCTTTCCCATAAGTGTTTTTAGATTAACATCGGGAAGAGGGTTTTGGGCGTTGAGGCCTAAAGATATTACTAGACAAAAAATATAAAAAAAATTGTTCATTCTTGCATTATTAAAATTAAACACTAAATTTACAAAATTATCTGATTTTCAGTGTTTTTTTTTATTTTTTCGTAAACAAAGCATTGAAATATTGAGAATTTTAATTTTAAAATGCAATTAATAATCTTTTTTTTATGAAATCTTTATTCAGTTTTAGCCTTGTTTTCATTACTGCTCTTATGATGTCGTGTTCAGGTGATGAGGGCGCAGGACCAACGAATTCAAATCCTAACAATGGTGGAGGAAATGGTCAAGAAGACCCTACCTCAATCACACTTAGCACAACGGTACAGTCTTTCAATAATACCACACCTGTAGGTTTTATTGTTAAGGACAACTTTGATAACTCTGTTACCAATCAGTCTACGCTTACTGCCAACGGCGAAACAATAACCAACCCCTACCTTTTTGAAACTCCCGGTACATACAACATTGTAGCAACTTATAATGACTTAACATCCAACACCTTAGAGATATTAGTTGAGGATAATCCGCCAACTTCTATCGTGTTGTTTTTTGATCGAGAAAGTTATATGATAGACGAGGAGGGTGTATTTTCGGTGAAAGATAATTTTAACAATATTGTTACTTCAGATGCTGAAGTTACCGTCAATGGAAACCCCGTTAACACTAACCCTTATCTTTTTGATCAAGCTGGTACTTTTGAGTTTATTGCAACCTATGAAGGATTGACTTCTAACACTGTTTCTTTTGAAATTCTTGATCCATCAGAATACAGCGATACTTCATCGTTTGATAGCTCGGGAGCACCATCTTCCTTTACCAAAAAAGTCCTCCTAGAAGATTTTACAGGTACTTGGTGTCCAAATTGTCCTCCAGCAGCAGCAGCGGTAGAAAGTACTGTTAACGGATCTACTATATTTGGAGTTGGTTATCACTGGGGGGTTTCTACCTATCCAGATCCGATGGAAATTCCTGAAACAAATTTTTGGACCAATCATTACAATGTAACTGGTTTTCCTACAGTATACGTCAATGGGCCAGATACAAGATGGAATTTTCCTAATATGACGCAAGTCAATAATGAGTTGGCTGAAGAGGCTTCCGTTGGACTGGCAGTCGAAGCCGCATTAGTAGGGGGTAAGTTAGACCTAGAAGTTAAAGTTGGGTTTAAAACAACCCCGTCTGAAGAGGTTAAACTCATGATCTATTTGATTGAAGGATCAGCTACCTCTAGTTCACCTCAGGCTGGTTCTACACAAGGAACGAGTTATGTTCACAAAGATATCCTGCGTGAAGTTTACACAGATCAACTAGGAGATGTTATCCCTGCCTCGAGTACAGCTGCAGGAGGCGTCTTTACAAGAACAATTACTGGATTAGACCTTCCATCAAACACATCAGATTACAATGATCTAAAAGTTGTTGCCTATGTGCGCAATACCTACACCAAAACATTTGTAGATTATTTTAACGAAACTCACGTTGACTCTCCGCACTACGATATTTATAATGTACAAGAAGTGCATGTTGGCGAATCCGCTCCCTTCGATTAAATAATTATTTTAAATAAAAAAAGCCACATTAGATTTTAATGTGGCTTTTTTTGTGGGACTAATTTTAGTCTAAAAATGGGTATCTGTAATCTTTTGGAGATACAAACGTCTCTTTAATCATTCTTGGGGAAACCCAGCGTAGCAAATTCTGTGCTGAACCGGCCTTGTCATTTGTTCCAGAAGCACGAGCACCACCAAAGGGTTGTTGTCCAACAACAGCACCGGTTGGTTTATCATTGATATAAAAATTTCCTGCAGAATTTTCTAATATTTGAGTGGCCAAATTGGCAGCATATCGATCTGTAGAAAATACAGCGCCAGTTAAAGCATAATCACTAGTTTGATCAATTAAATGAAGGGTGTCTTCAAACGTTTCGTCCTCATAAATAAAAACAGTAATAACAGGTCCAAAAAGCTCTGTGCACATGGTTTCGTATTTGGGATTTGAAGTCAAAATAACGGTTGGCTCAATAAAATATCCTTTTGTTTTGTCGTATCCACCACCAGCAATAATCTGGGCATCCGAGTTCTCTTTGGCTCTGTCGATATATTGTGTTATTTTATCAAATGACGATTCATGAATTACAGCGGTCATAAAGTTTGATAAATCTTCTGGACTACCTATCTTAATAGATGCTATATCTTCTAATAGAAAAGATTTTACCTCTGTCCACAGGCTTTTAGGAATGTAGGCTCTTGATGCGGCACTACATTTTTGTCCCTGAAATTCAAAGGCACCTCTTACAATTCCTGTGGCAACTTGTTTGGGGTTAGCTGTAGCATGTGCAATGATGAAATCTTTACCCCCCGTTTCTCCTACAATTCTTGGGTAAGTTTTGTAATGGTGAATATTATTTCCAATTTGTTTCCATAATTCTTTAAATACAAAAGTAGATCCTGTAAAATGCAAACCAGAAAAATCTGGACTAGACAACACAGTCTTGGTAATCATGACGGGATCTCCAAATACAACATTGATAACGCCTGGAGGAACTCCAGCTTCTTCAAAAACATCCATTATTACTTTAGCAGAATACACCTGACTGTCACTTGGTTTCCAAACCACAACATTCCCCATCAAAGCCATACAAGCCGGTAAGTTGCCTGCAATGGCTGTAAAATTAAAAGGCGTTACAGCATAGGTGAACCCTTCAAGTGGGCGGTATTCAATTCTATTCCAAGCACTCGAGGTGCTTTGGGGTTGATCGTCGTAAATTTCGGTCATAAATTGAACATTAAACCTCAAAAAATCTATAAACTCGCAAGCCGCATCAATTTCCGCTTGATGAACTGTTTTGGATTGTGCCATCATGGTTGCCGCATTGATTCTGGCGCGATAGGGGCCAGCGATTAATTCTGCGGCCCGAAGAAAGATTCCAGCCCTTTGTTCCCATGGTAATTTCGACCAGGTTTTTCGGGCCTCAAGTGCTGTTGAGATAGCTTCTTCAACATGTGATTGCTCTGCTAAGTGATAGCTGCCAACAACGTGCTGATGATCATGGGGAGGAGACATAGTTTGTGTGTTTCCAGTCGAAATATATTGGCCATTAATGAATAATGGTACGTCGATTGTTGAATTGTACATTGATTTGTAGGCATTGATTACATCCTTTCTTTCTTGAGTACCAGGCGCATACGATAATACGGTTTCATTTTTTGCAACGGGGACTTTGAAAAATCCTTTTCCCATGATTTGAATAAATTAAAATGTTAGGCTATAAATTTAAAATTTTTGTATGAAAAGGACATAGTCTTGAAGGGATTAATTTTGTGCAAACTGTGAATATAGTTTGAAGTTAGGAATTGTCACTTCAATGGTTTCATTATTTGAAAAATTAAGCATTTTATAGCATCCTTTCATGGCTCCAAAAGGAGCGTGCAAATGACACCACGATCGGTAGCTAAACTCTTCAAAAGGACGGATAATTGGTTGTTCACCTACAACACCATCACCTATCACTATGTCCATGTCGTTTAGTGCGTCAAAAATATGCCATTTTCTTGACATTAATTGAACAGGATCTTGGTTATTATTTTCGATTTTAATGATATAACTAAATGCATACAAGAGCTCTTGTTCTTTGAAGAAAGTGCCTTCAAAATTGGATTGGACTGAAATTTTTATGCCTTTTGTTATCTGTTGAATCATTTGCTTTGTTGGGTTTAATTTGTCATTTGGGTTGAGTTTGCTTCACCCATGCCAATTAGTCTATCATATCGCGCCCCCAAATCTTTGTAGTAGACCACGACTTTATAATTGTTTTCAGTAACATCAAAATTTCCACTGATTGCACCCTCTTGCAAATTATTATTATGATCTATAACAACGTATTTATAGTTGTAAAATCCTTGCTTCATGAGCATGGTGCATTCGTAAACACCTTTGTTGGAATTATACCACATTTTATTTTCATCTGTTGCACTAAAGTTGTTGAATCCTCCAAACACATAAATTGAACTTTCAAACAATTCATCGGCTAAAAGTGAGAAATGAACATAGGTATAATCAGCTTCGATACTTGGTTCATCACGATCTAGAATAGTGATTTTAAATCCACCATTTATGTCTGGGTTGTAGGTGTATTTTTGTCTGAAACGTTCCACATCAGTATATAAATAGCTGTGATAAAGGTCTTGCAGGTCTATATATTGCACCCCTAAATTTGTACCTCTAACGTCTTTATTTTCGAAAAATAAATATTCATTTCCACCCCAAAATAGTGCTGCATTGTTGTATCTAAACACTAATTTATTTCCCAAAATATATTGTGGTTTTAGGCCTTCAATAGCTGTTTTCAAATTGTTATTTTGAATGATGGTTGTTTTAATGGTCTCCATGGGATTGTTGAAATTAAAGCCATTGGGACTCACACTAAAATCTACAGATTGAGAACTGCTAATCAATGATACATCCCTTGATCGTCTTATTTGAACGCCAACATCGGCAACGGATTCCATGACCATAAATTTCCGACTAAAAACGAGTTGATCATAATCGTCAAATATCTTTATGAGGTAATTTCCGGATACTTTAAGTCTTGTCTGGGCGTTCGGTATTTGAAGGCGATAGTGTGAATAAATTTGATAAGTGTTGAACGAATTCTCGTAATTAACTATTCTCATGTTATCCAAACCTTCTAAATACTCTTGTTTCATGAGTTTTGATGGCGTCCAATCATAGTCAAAATGTTCTATGGTGTAATAAAAATCTTCTTCTAAGTTATTTAAGACATCAAACTCCAAGTAAAGACGATCATATATGTTTATGATAGGCAAACCGGATGCGTTGGGAGATGTGCCAAAAGTGATGGATTTGATATCTTCTGGGGGTTGAATTTCTATAACTTGACTCTGCAGTCCCCATTGGAAATGACACAATAAAATAAAAAATTTGAGATATCGCATTACAATTTACAAAACAGTAAATATAATTAAAATTATGGGACTTAAATCGTTTAAATTTTAACAAAAAAAATCCATTTAAATGTTGTGTGAAATGCACTTTTAATTTGTAAATTTGCACGAATTTAAGATCCAATTACCAACAACCAAAGTCATATGTCCAAAGACATTCGTATAAAAAAAGGTCTTGATATCAGATTAGTAGGAGCAGCTGTCCCAACTAAAACGGATGCAATAAAAAGCAACTTTTACGCCATCAGACCAGAAGATTTTCATGGAATAATCCCCAAATTAGTCGTCAAAGTAGGTCAAAAAGTAAAGGCAGGAGAAGCCTTATTTTTTGACAAATCTAACGAGGATGTAAAATTTGTCTCTCCAGTTTCTGGCGAAGTTATCGAAGTGACTAGAGCTGAAAAAAGGCGCATCACAGAAATTAAAATAAAAGCGGACAAAACAATCAGCTTTGTATCTCACAAAAAATTAAAATTGGAAAGCGCCAAAGATCAGGATATTATTAGTGTTCTGTTGGCTTCTGGATGCTGGGCATTTATAAAGCAAAGGCCTTACGACATTATCGCCAACCCAAGCTGCAGACCAAAGTCCATTTTTATATCTGCTCATGCTACAGCACCATTGGCAGCAGATTATAATTTTACACTTAAAGGAAAGGAAAACGAACTCCAAGCTGCCGTCACAGCCCTATCCAAACTAACAGATGGAAGTATACATGTAGGGGTGCCAAAAGACGTTCACTCACCATTCACCAATCTGGAAAATATTACGACGCACCGTATATCTGGTCCTCATCCATCGGGTAATGTTGGAACTATGATTAACAGATTAGATCCTATCAACAAGGGAGAAACCGTCTGGACGGTAGCACCACACGATTTGGTGATTATTGGAGAGTTGCTACTAACGGGAAAATTTAATGCTGAACGCGTTGTTGCTTTAGCTGGATCTCAAATCCAAGAACCACGCTACCTAACGACTAGAATTGGAAGTGAAGTGTCGACCATGATTTACGATCGTGGTATACAAAAAGATGCCCACGTCCGTATTATTTCAGGTAATGTACTTACAGGCAAAGAAATTAAACCCGATGGTTATTTAGATTTTTACAGCGATGTCATTACCGTTATTCCCGAAGGAGACGATTATGAATTTTTTGGGTGGAACAAACCTGTTTTCGATAAAGTATCAACATCAAGGGCACTTACCTTTTCATGGTTGACTCCAAAAAAGAAATTCGATCTCAATACCAATACCAACGGCGAACACCGAGCTTTTGTATTAACCGGATCTTATGAAGAAGTATTTCCCCTAGATATTTATCCACTACAAGTCTTGAAAGCCTGCATGTATAAAGACTTAGATGAGATGGAGGCTTTGGGAATGTATGAATTGGCACCAGAAGACTTTGCACTAACAGAGTTTGTTTGTGTGTCAAAGCAGCCTCACCAAAAAATAATTCGAGAAGGATTAGACCTTATGATTAAAGAAATTGGATAACAGTTCATTTTAAAACTAAACAAAACAAATGGGTTTAAAATCAAATTTACACAATCTAAAGCAGAAATATAAAGGAACTAAAATGGCTCCTGCGTTCAATGCCATTCACACCTTTTTGTATATGCCAAATGAAACCACACATGGCGGAACTCATATTAAAGCAGCTGATGATTTAAAACGAACCATGAATACGGTCATTATGGCTATGGTTCCATGTTTAATTTTTGGAATGTTTAACGCAGGTTATCAACACTATTTGGCTTTGGGATCAATCGAAGCCTCCCAAGGTTTTTTGGGTAGTACATTCTGGACATTAGATAACTTCATTGTTGGTGCCTGGAAAATATTACCATTATTGGCTGTTTCCTACGGAGTTGGGCTGTTGATAGAATTCATATTTGCCGTCATCAAAGGACACGAAGTTGAAGAAGGTTACTTGGTCACAGGTATGTTAGTTCCGCTGATCGTCCCTGTAGATTTACCCCTCTGGATGCTAGCCGTAGCCGTAGCATTTGGGGTTGTCATTGGAAAAGAAGTATTTGGTGGAACTGGAATGAATATTTTAAATCCAGCTTTAACCATACGAGCTTTTCTCTTTTTTGCTTATCCAACATGGATGAGTGGAGATAAAGTATGGGTTCATGGCGCGGTAGAACGTGCAGGCACAGCCGATGCTATCTCTGGAGAAACAATATTAGGAAGCTATGCCCAAAACCAAGAAATAGCCTACAGTTTTGCAGATATGTTTTATGGAATTATCCCTGGCTCTATTGGAGAAACTTCAAAATTACTCATCATTTTCGGAGCATTGTTTTTGATTTTCACCAAAGTTGGAAGTTGGAGAATTATGCTTAGTACTGTTTTTGGAGCCCTGGTAATGGGACTCATATTTAATGGTGTTGTCGATGCGGGGATTATTTCTTCATCTAGTAAATTTTATGGACTGATGAGTGTGCCATTTTGGCAACACTTGATTATAGGAAGCATCTTGTTTGGGGCAGTCTACATGGCAACAGATCCTGTAACAGCAGCACAAACCAACAAAGGAAAGTGGATTTATGGATTTTTGATTGGTTTTATTTCAATTATGATCCGGGTTTTCAATCCAGCCTACCCAGAGGGTGTATTTTTAGCCATACTTTTAATGAATGTTTTCGCGCCAACAATCGACCATTATGTGGTTCAAGGGAATGTCAAAAAACGTATGAAACGTTTAAAAGTTAAAACAGCATAACTCATGAGTACAAACACTGAAACAAACCTCTACACCATATTATTTGCCACAGGCATGGTTATTGTTGTTGGATCACTATTGGCTTTTACGGCATCAAGTTTGGCCCCCAATATTGATATCAATAAACGTCTTGAAAAGCAGCAAAATATCCTATATGCCATGGGGATTAATGAAAACGAAGGAAGTAGTGCCAATTTTGTCTCTACAGACAAAGCACCTGAACTTTTTAAGCAATACATCAAAGAACAAGTTGTTATTCAAGGTTCCAATATCTCAACCTCTGACGATGCTTACTTGATTGATGTAAAAAAACAACAATCGAATGCTAAAGCAGGACTTGAGCGAAAATTACCACTTTTCATTGGAGAAAAAGAAGGACAAACATATTACATCGCACCCATTCTAGGAAAAGGTCTTTGGGATGCCATATGGGCCTATGTAGCCATGGACGAGAATATGATTATTCAAGGAGCTTATTTTGATCACAAGGCAGAAACTCCTGGATTAGGCGCAAACATTAAAGAACGTTTCTTTATGGATGATTTTATTGGTGAACATCTCATGGAGAATGGTAACTTTAAAGGAATTACGGTATCAAAAAGCAATGCAGACCCCAAAAATTTGAATAAAACAGATTATGAAGTCGATGCTATTGCTGGTGCAACAATCACTGGTGATGGTGTTGCCGCGATGATTAAATCAGAATTAAAACTATATGTACCCTACTTTAAATCATTAACTAACTAAACCAAATGGGACTTTTATCAAAAAAAGACAGTAAATTAATATTAGATCCACTCGCAGACAATAACCCCATAACAATTCAAGTTCTTGGGATATGTTCAGCATTGGCCATTACAGCTCAACTCAAGGCTTCAATAGTAATGTCCATATCAGTACTTTTCGTAATGGGAGTTGGGAATGTCGTTATATCATTGATCAGAAATATTATACCCTCCAAAATTCGAATTATTGTTCAATTGACCGTGGTTGCCGCTTTGGTAATTATTGTAGACTTGGTACTAAAAGCTTTTGCCTATGAGCTGAGTAAAGAATTGTCTGTTTTCGTCGGATTAATCATCACCAATTGTATTATCATGGGACGATTTGAAGCTTTTGCCTTGGGGAATGGCCCATGGCGATCATTTCTTGATGGAATTGGAAATGCCGCAGGATATGGTGTCATATTAATTATTGTGGGATTTTTCAGAGAATTATTAGGATCAGGAACATTATTAGGCATCAAAGTATTAGGCGATCCAATCGAAAAAACAGGGCTGTATTCTATTGGGTACGAAAATAATGGATTTATGTTACTTTCTCCAATGGCACTCATTGTTGTTGGACTGATTATATGGGTACAGCGCAGTAGAAACAAAGCACTAATCGAAGACTAAGGATAATATGGAATATTTAGAGTTATTTTTTAAATCAATCTTTATCGATAACATGGTTTTTGCCACATTCCTTGGAATGTGTTCATATCTTGCCGTGTCAAAAAAAGTATCAACTGCAGTTGGACTTGGAGCAGCTGTTATTTTTGTACTTCTAGTAACCGTTCCGCTAAACTGGTTATTGGATCAATACATTTTGAAACCTGGAGCCCTTTCCTGGTTAGGGGAAGATTTCGCAGCTTACGATTTGAGCTTCTTGTCATTTATCATGTTTATTGCCACAATAGCAACCATGGTGCAATTGGTTGAAATTATTGTCGAAAAATTTTCACCATCATTGTATAATTCATTGGGAATTTTTCTGCCGTTAATTGCTGTAAACTGCGCCATTTTGGGTGGATCACTTTTTATGCAGTCCAGAGAAATTGCCACGTTAGGGTTGGCAACAGTATACGGGCTAGGCTCTGGTATTGGATGGTTTTTAGCCATTCTAGCAATAGCTGCTATTAGAGAAAAAATCAGATATTCAAGTGTCCCTGGTCCATTGAGAGGATTGGGTATAACGTTTATCATAACAGGGCTCATGGCCATTGGTTTTATGAGTTTTGGCGGTATGCTAACCGGTGGAGATGAAGAAACTGAAGATACAACAGAAGTAGTTTCTGAATTAACCTCTATTGAACAAAAGAAAGAAAACGAAACTAAAACCCTCAATTAAATATGTTGATTTTAGCCGCAGGAACATCAGGAACTATAATAGCAACAGTAGTAGCATTTCTAGTCATAGCATTATTATTAGTCAGTTTATTATTGTTTGTAAAACAAAAATTATCTCCATCTGGACCAGTTAAAATACTCATTAATGGTGAGCGGGAAATTGAAGTCGCATCTGGAGGAACTTTATTGTCCACACTCGGAAACCAGAAAATATTTCTACCATCGGCTTGTGGCGGTGGAGGTACCTGTATTCAATGTGAATGTCATGTACTTTCTGGTGGCGGTGAGGCTCTTCCCACCGAAACGCCCCATTTTTCTAGAAAAGAATTACAAGGTGGTGCCCGTTTATCCTGCCAAGTAAAGGTTAAACAAGACATGGAAATCACGATTCCTGAAGAAGTTTTTGGTATTAAAAAATGGGAAGCGACGGTAGTAAGAAATTATAACGTAGCCTCTTTTATCAAAGAATTTGTTGTTGAAATCCCAGAAGATATGGGATATAAAGCAGGTGGGTATATTCAAATTGAAATACCACCTTGTGAAATAAATTATCAAGATATCGATATTACAGCACACCCAGAGGAACACGATGATCCGAAAAAATTCCAAGCAGAATGGGACAAATTTGGCCTTTGGCCTTTAACGATGAAAAATTCTGAGACTGTCGAACGGGCCTATTCCATGGCTTCGTACCCTGCCGAAGGCCGTGAGATCATGCTGAATGTCCGTATCGCAACCCCACCATGGGATCGCTCTAAAAATACTTGGATGGATGTCAACCCAGGGGTAGCCTCTTCTTATATTTTTGCTCAAAAACCGGGCGATAAGGTCACCATTTCTGGACCTTACGGCGAGTTCTTCATCAACGAAAGTGAGTCTGAGATGCTATATGTCGGTGGTGGTGCTGGAATGGCTCCGATGCGATCGCATTTGTATCATTTGTTCAAAACCCTCAAAACTGGTCGTAAGGTAACTTATTGGTACGGTGGCCGATCTAAAAGAGAGCTGTTCTATTTAGATCACTTCCAACAACTTGAACAAGATTTTCCTAATTTCAAATTTTATTTGGCTCTTTCCGAACCGTTAGAAGAAGACAACTGGAAAGTCAAAGAAAATATTGATGCACCAGGAGACGGTTTTGTTGGCTTTATACACAATTGTGTGATCGACAATTATTTAAATCATCATGAAACGCCAGAAGATATTGAGTTGTATTTCTGTGGCCCACCACTAATGAACAAAGCGGTTCAGAAAATGGGGGAAGACTTTGGGATACCAGATGAACATATTCGATTTGATGATTTTGGTGGATAAAATTATACTTCTATTAACGAAAAAAGCCCAACACTTGTGTTGGGCTTTTTGTATTTTTGCACTATGCCGAAAGCACTTTCAAAACAAGAACTTCATAACCTAGGGATGAATCATGTTGGAAAAGATTTGGAAGCCCGTGGCTTCGAATTTGTTGCCATCAATAGCCAACTAAAGAAACACCCACAGTTTATTTGTATTGATAAAAATAATCAGTATTTTTTTGTCATAGTAAGGGTGGTCAAATTACCAGAAAATCCAAATAACTATGACGTGGTTCGGATGGAAACATTCAAAAAACATGCTTTTGAGAAAGAAGCTAAAGTTCTTTACGCTGGTGTAGCACTTGGTAATCCAAATGGAGAAGATTTACCGATATATTTAGACGAAGATTATTTGATGGAGTACAACGGTATCCAGGTTATAGAATCCAATCTAAACTAATCTTTTTTTTATGAAAAAACTGTTTTTAGTCGCCTTTTTCATTTTTATAATGAGTTGTGATGAATCCTCTCAGCATCGTATTTCAGGTGCTATCTTTGGAACGACCTACAGTATTATTTATGACGGAAACAGAGATTTATCTCAAGAATTCGATCTACTATTTGAAGAGATCAATACCTCTATGTCCACTTATAGACCCAACTCAATAATATCAACAGTAAACAAATCTGATAGTGCTTTAGTAGATGTTCATTTCAAAACCGTTTTTTTGAGTTCAAAATCAATTTTTGAAGATACTAATGGCGCCTTTGACCCCACCATTGGAGCAGTTGTTAATGCTTGGGATTTTGGCCCAAAAGGAACTATTGAACAGCTTGACAGTCTAAAAATTAATAGATTAATGACGCATGTGGGTCTAGAAAAAGTACAATTAAAAGAGACGAAAATTGTAAAACCCAAACTTACACAACTGGACTTCAATGCCATAGCAAAAGGATACGGAGTAGATGTTGTTGCAAAATTTTTAGAGTTTAATAATATTAAACACTATTTGATAGAAATTGGTGGCGAGATACGCTGCAAGGGCATCAATACTCAAAAAAGAGCCCCTTGGGTCGTTGGGGTTCAAAATCCTGATCTTGATAGTGATTTGAAATTTGTAGATACCGTGACATTGAATAATGAATCGATGGCAACCTCGGGGACCTACAGGAAATTTAAAATTGATGAAAATGGCCGACGATATACTCACATTATTGACACCAAAACAGGATATCCTAGTCGTACCAATATTTTAAGTGTTTCAGTTATTGCAAAAGATTGTATGACCGCAGACGCCTATGCAACCGCACTTCAAACCATGCCACTGAACATCTTGACTAACTTTCTAAAAAAGCGTCCTTTTTTGAGAGTTTTTATTGTTTATGATACTGGTGATAATGACTTGATTTACAAGTCATTTAATGACTTTTAACCTTTCAGCGGTTTATACACAACAGGTAATAATTCTCCTTTGCTTATACAATATTTTTTTATGTCTTCGTCAGAAATAGTCTTGGTGTGATCTACTTTTTCAACCTTAAATCCGCATTGTTCCAATCTTTTAAAATAATCCATTCCATATATTCTAACATGATCATATTGGCCAAATATTTCAGCACGTTCTTTCTTGTTAGTAATGGTTGGATCTTCAAAAGTTTTTTGACGATTCATATCTAGAGGTATTTGAAAGATACCCATTCCGCCAGGTTTCATTACCCTGTAGAGTTCCATCATGGCTTTTCGATCGTTTGGAATATGTTCCAGAACGTGATTACACAATATCAAATCATAAGAATCTGACTCAAAGGGTAAGTTGCAGATATCGGCTTTGACATCTGCCAGAGGAGAGTTCAAATCTGTAGTTGTGTAATTCAGATGTTTCATGGCTTTGAAGCGTTTGTAAAACGCTTGCTCTGGTGCAAAATGAAGTATTTTTTTTTGGGTAGTCAGTACATCAGTATTGTCTTTTAGAAACAGCCATAATAGCCTGTGTCTCTCCAATGAATAGGTGGAGGGTGACAACACATTGTGTCGTACTGTTTTATATCCGTAAGGCAGAAAACGTCTAAAATGCGAGCCATCTATGGGGTCAGTATAATTTGAACCTCTCAAATAAATTCTCAATAGTGGGTTTATTAAATAGCTTAATCTTGTTAAGACTGTTCTTGGGATATATTTTAGAATTAATTTGACCACAGCTTTCGTCTGTAAAATATTATGGCAACAATGTTACAACATTAGGTTATAGAATCAATCATTTGGACAGAATTTTGCTGACTCATAATGGCATTCTCTATACTGTTCCACAGAGCTATTCTTTGTTGCAACGCTGCTTTGGCAGTTTCCAAGACTTCATCCCATTTTTTAGAATCATTACCACACAAGTTGTCAATCATTTGTAAAGACATGGGTCCATGTTCGTCTCCATCCAATTCAATATGTCTATTTAGGTAATAAAGTAATTTGCTGTATTGATTATCGTTAACCCCCGTTTTAGACTGCTCTATAATTTGTAAAAACATGTCTGGTATCACATCTTCTCTGCCAAAAGTAAATGCAGCAGCTATACAGTGAGGCTTGGCCTTTGAGATGGTCTCAAAAGTAAAATTAATGAAATCGCAAATGACCTTGTTTAAGCCCGCCATTTTCATTGCAACTTCAACTGATTTTTTATGTTCAATTGATTTAATGAAAGTATCAATTTGATTGGTATTGGCTTGGATTTGATCCATGGCATCAAGGTACATTTCAAAATGACTTTTTACTTCTCCCATTTCATTGATATCGCTTTCCTCAGCCATGACAATTTCGTTTATAAAACGAGCTGCGGTTCCGTTAGATTTTGGCGTCCATGGTGTATCCACAGTAGTTAATTGTTGTTGAAGCGCTTTTAAAAGAGACATAAAGTCCCAAACAGCGAATACGTGATTCTCCATAAACACCTTGATATCTTCCATTGAAGATAGTGTAGCGTATAATGAGTGAGAGTTGATCTGATACCTCAAAGTTCGCAATTCCTGTTCAACATGTTCAATTTGAGTCATATTGATGTTAGTTTAGAGTCTTATTTGATTTAAATTCGTCTTCCTCATTGGTTTTTATACCAAGGGCATTATTGATGTAGGAGAAAGTAGAAAGCAGTTCAGGTTTTCCATTGACAAGGGCGATATTGTGTTCAAAATGTGCACTGGGTAAATTATCTTTAGTTGTAATCGTCCAGCCGTCTTTGTGTTGTTTAATTCGATGAGTACCCATATTTATCATCGGTTCGATAGCTACTACCATGCCATCAACAAATTTTTTCCCGCGACCTCGACGTCCATAATTTGGCATTTCAGGTTCTTCATGCATGACTCGACCTAGACCATGACCCACTAATTCTCTCACGACGCCGTAACCAAACGATTCACAATAATTTTGAATAGCAAAACCAACATCTCCAACACGATTATTTTTTTTAAAAGCTCTTATCCCCTCATACAACGAGGCTTTTGTAACATCCAATAGCTTTTGAGTTTCCGGTAAAATTTCTCCTACGGCAAAGGTGTATGCGTGATCGCCATAAAAGCCATTCTTTAATGCGCCACAGTCTATGGATATAATGTCTCCCTCTTTTAGTGGTATATCGTTTGGAATACCATGAACAACTTGAGAATTGGGGCTCATACAAAGTGTGTTTGGGAAGTCATATAAGCCTAAAAAACCTGGTATTGCACCATGATCTCTTATAAAGGTTTCAGCTAGGCCATCCAACTTTAGAGTGCTTACACCTGGCTTAACCTCGCCAGCTAGCATTCCTAATGTTTTAGACACGATTAACGCACTCTCACGGATGCACTCTATCTCTTCTAAAGTTTTTAAATTGAGCGTTTTCATAGAAAGCACAAAGATACTTAAAAGACTTTTGTTTTTCTAAAATTTACCGCTATTTAAACCAATGGGTTTCGGGTCATTGCCAGAGGTTGTTCGATACCAATCAACTTAAGAATCGTAGGAGCAATGTCGCCTAAAATTCCATCCTCAATATGATCTAATTTTTTATCAATTAGAATAATAGGGACGGGGTTAGTGGTATGCGCTGTGTGTGGCGATCCATCTGGGTTTATCATAGTCTCACAGTTTCCATGGTCTGCAATTAGTAATGTAGTATAGTTGTGCTTGTTGGCACAATTTATTATTTGTTCAACACATTGGTCAACGGCTTCACAGGCCTTAATTGCTGCTGTCATATTTCCGGTATGACCCACCATGTCTCCGTTAGCAAAATTAAGACATACAAAATCGATTTTTTCTGCCTCTAAAATAGGACATAATGCATCGGTTAACTCAAAAGCGCTCATCTCTGGCTGAAGGTCGTACGTGGCAATTTTAGGAGAGTTTTTTAGAATGCGTTGTTCGCCTTTAAAAGGTTTCTCACGTCCGCCAGAGAAAAAGAATGTTACGTGAGGGTATTTCTCAGTTTCAGCAATTCTGAGTTGGGTTTTTTCATGGATTTCTAGTACTTCACCCAAAGTTTCTGTGATATTTTCTTTGTTGAATATGACATTTATGTTCTTAAAATTCTCATCATAATTGGTCATGGTCACATAATGCAACTTCAAAGCTTTCATATCGTGTTCAGAAAAATCAGTTTGGCTTAATGTTTCAGTTAGCTGACGCCCACGATCTGTTCTGAAGTTGAAAAACAAAATCACATCACCATTGTTAATTTTTGCTAATGGTTTGTTTTCATCATCGACTGCAATAATTGGCTTTAAGAATTCATCAGTAATACCATTTTCATAGTTTTTTTGAATGGATTGTGTAATATTATTTGAAAATTCGCCCCTTGCATGTACCAAAGCGTCATATGCTAATTTGGTTCGCTCCCATCTTTTATCTCGATCCATAGCATAATAACGTCCGGTCACACTAGCTAGTGCAACATTAGAATCCTGCAAACGGGCCTCCAACTTACGCATAAATCTGTACCCAGATTTGGGATCCACGTCTCTACCATCTGTGAAAGCATGAACATATCCTTTTTCAATGTTGTTTTTCTCCAATACATCCACTAAGCCAAAGAGGTGATCAATATGCGAATGCACCCCACCATCACTAATTAACCCTAAAAGATGGATAGGTTTGTTTTGAGTTTTAGCATATGATATGGCTTGCTTCAGAACAGGCTCATCAATCAGTTTATTGTCTTTTACGGCCAAGTTTATTTTAGCCAAGTCTTGATAAACAATTCTTCCCGCACCAAGATTCATATGTCCAACTTCACTGTTGCCCATTTGTCCCTCGGGTAATCCAACATGTAGGCCATCTGTTCTTAAGCTTGCGTTTGGGTATTGTAAATAAAGATTGTCAATAAATGGCGTTTTAGCATGATTAATAGCTGAAACTTTTGGATCAGGAGATGTACCCCAACCGTCCAAAATCATCAAAATTACTTTCTTGTTCATCTGTGTTGGTTATAGCGCAAAGATAAGAAGAATTTGAAATAATGATACTGAAAATTAATGAACTTGAATCTAGTATTTTTGGTATTTTTTGATGGCAGCTTTTATCTTTTCAATTCTATTCTCAGGGTCAGGATGCGTACTTTGAAACTCTGGAATTCTGTTACGACCAGCTGCAGCCTTCAAAATTTTCATAACCCCAATAAGTGCTTCAGGGTTGTAGCCAGCTTGAATCATAAATTGGACGCCAAGCTCATCACTTTGAAGTTCATCATCTCGTCCATACTTCATATTTATGAGTTGCGCTATAGCCGATGCACTTTGGGCAGCAGAAGGATCAATTCCTACGGCAACCCCAGTTAGAATCCCTTGAGTTAATCCATCCTTAGCCAGGCGTTCAGCCGAGTGTCGTCCCAATACATGACCAATTTCGTGGCCTATAATACCAGCGAGTTGATCAATATTCTCCAATTTGGAAAATAGGGCGTAGGTGATAAAAATTTGTCCACCCGGCAGAGCAAAAGCGTTGATAGCATCTTCATCAGCCAATAAGTGGAAGTCAAATTTATAGCTGCTACTTTTAGCCACACTACTTTTGACAAGATGTTGCCCAACTCTGTCGACTGCAGCCTGGTATTGGGTGTCGGGATGTAGACCGCCGTATTGATGTGCCATTTGAGGGGCAGCATTCAGACCCATCGTAATTTCTTCAGATTCACTGATTCCGATGTGTTGTTTTTCTTGGGTGTAAGGGCTTATCTCTGCATTCGAACAATAGCGAAAGAGTGCAAAAAGTACAAATCCTGCCCCAATAATTAATCTGATTTTTCGATTCCCTCTAAGCATTAATTAGAAATTTATCCCCTAGGCTTTGACAATTTTTTTTGATCAAAGTCACAAAAAATTAAGTTGTATTTTTGATACAAATTCAATAGTATGTTAATAGAACCCATTCTTTCGGATCGAATTCATCTCGTGGTACCATTAGTCAAGAAAATGGAAAAAGAACCGCTTTCTGACGATATTTTATTACAACGATTTCATGAAATGATACATCAAAACTATGAGTGTGTTGGTGTGTTTTTATCAGGCCAGTTAATTGGAGTGGCCGGGATGTGGTTTTGTACAAGACACTATTCTGGTCGAAGCGTGGAAATCGATCATGTCTTTGTGGACGATGTTTATAGGAACAGGGGGATTGGTCAAAAACTGGTGGAGTGGATTGAAACCTATGCACAATCAAAAGGTTATGAAACCATCGAGTTAAATGCCTATGTAGAAAATGAAATGTCTCATAGATTTTATCTTAGACAAGGCTATAAAAAACTTGGATTTCATTTTTTAAAGCCTCTTAAAACTTAATTCAAACGACTTAAATCAGCTCCTGACTCAAGCTCGTAGGCTGATTTATTGGCTTCAAAAATTCGAGCTGTTAGTTCCCCTTGCAGAGAAATATGATTGCCATTAATTTTCAAGAAACTACCTTCGCGAAGTCCAACAACTGGTTGATTGTTGAAGATGTGAAATTCCTTGATTCGAGTTTCTCTTGTCTCTCCCATGTGGGTGCTGTTTGGGTCAGGATCCAAGTAATGTGGATTGATATTGAATGGGACAATTCCCAAAGTATCAAAACGCTGTGGATGAACAATAGGCATGTCGTTTGAAGTTCCCATAGTTAGTCCACAAATATTACTTCCTGCGCTTGTGCCAAGATATGGTGTTCCAGAATTAATGGCCGATTTTAAGGGTTCTAAAAGATCTTTTTGGTATAACTCCTTGAGTAGTACAAAGCTATTTCCACCCCCCACAAAAAGACCTTTTGCTTCTAAAATGGCTTGTTTTGGATTGTCAAATTTGTGAATACCAATTACAGTTTTTCCAATCGAATTAAAAGCAATTTGGGCAATATCATTGTACTTTTCATGAGAAATTCCACTAGGTCTAGCATATGGGATAAATACAATATTTTGTACGCTATGAAACAATTCCTCAAGAGTTTGCATCAGGTATTCCAAATAGCCACTTCCGTGAATTGTTGATGTACTGGCAATGATTAGTTTTTTCATTCAATTGATTGTCTTGTTGAGCTTGGCTCGTTTTTTGTAAATTTATAGAAAAAATAATTGAAACCTTGAGGTGCTTCAGATTATTACAGATCATTTTATTTTTATCATTTGTTGGAACCGTATCCTCCCAAACTAAAGAGATTTCAGGGATGATCAAAGCAGAGGGAAGTGTAGAAGGCATTCATGTAATCAATAAATCTTCCTTCCGCTACGCCACTACTGATTCAAATGGTGAATTTACAATTGAGGCTAAATCATCTGATTCATTATATTTTTCCTCCATTCAATATACACCAAAATTTGTAATTGTCAATTCGACTATGATGAACCAACGCTATATGGAGGTCTATTTGGATGATAATATTACGGCTTTGGATGAGGTTAGCATTGGTCAAATTCTAACCGGTGATTTAAATTCAGATATTATAAATTCTGATGCCGAGCGTCCCCTAGATTTTTATGACCTTGGCATTCCGGGCTACACTGGACCAAGAAAGACACAAAATGAAAGCCGATTATTTGAAGCCGATGCAGGAAAAATGCTTTATGTTGGCTTTCCCTATGCCATGTTTAACCTCAATAAATTTTTAAACACCATAACGGGCCGAACTAAAAAACTCAAACAAACACTAAGAATTGAAAAAGAAAAATCTATTCTGACCCACATAAAAGAGGTTGTTGGTCCAGAGCTATTCAAAAATGAATTTTTGGATGAGTCCTTACGAACAGAGTTTTATCATTTTTGTGCTGACGATTCAGATTTTCAATTGCGGTGTGCCAACCGTAGTGATGTCGAAATTATGCAGTATTTAGAACAAAAACTCCATGAATTTAAAACTAATAATTTAAATCAAAATTAAATTATTAGTTTTTATCTTTGTATCATGTTGCTACAATATCCACTTTTTATAAGCAGTACCGAGATAGTTTTTATTCTGTTTGTGGTTATACTCATTTTTGGTGCAGATAAAATTCCAGATATCGCAAAAGGTATGGGCAAAGGTATGCGAACCCTAAAAAATGCAACTAACGATATTAAGTCCGAAATTAAACGAAGTGCCGAGAAACAAGGAATCAATACCGATATGACTAAAGATATTTCAAATGAAATCAATAAAGTCAAAGATAGTATTGACGATTTGACCGGATCCGTTCGTCGAAAACTTTAGATTTATTTTTTTAGACTTATCGTCAAGCCATCTCGGATGGGTAATAACACTGTTTCTATCCGCTCATCATTTTTCAGAACTTTATTGTATTCTAGAACAGTTTTTGTTGATATGTCATCAGGTTTGATTGGTTCAACAACCTTTCCACTCCACAATACGTTATCTGAAATAATTATCCCTCCAGAATTTAATTTATCGATGATAAGGTGAAAATAATTCACATAATTGGGCTTATCAGCATCTATAAAGACCAAATCAAAGTTCAAATTAATGGTTGGAATAATATCGATGGCCGACCCTAAATGTTGATGAATTTGGGGGCCTAAACCTGAAGCGTCAAAATAGCGTCGTTGTAAATCTACTAATTCTTCGTTGATATCAATGGTGTGTAATTGGCCATTTTGTTGCATACCTTCTGCCAAACAAAGGGCAGAGTACCCAGTGAAAGTTCCGATTTCCAATATATGGTTGGGACGAGTGAGTTTTGAAATTAAACTCAAAATTCTTCCTTGAAAGTGACCACTCAGCATGCGAGGTTGCAATACTTTTTGATAAGTCTCTCGGGTAAGGGATTTTAAAAGCTCTGGCTCATTTTCCGAATGTTGTACCACATAATCGTCCAATGCTTCAGAAATAAAATGCATTATGATAATATTTTTTGAGTTAAATTGTCAATTTTATCTTTGTCTTTACCAAACAACCAACGCAACACATTGTCTTCCCATATATCGTCGTATTGGTACCGATCAATCAAATCTCTCTCTAGAGCCAAATCCAATAATTTTCCAGGATATGATGATTGTGCCTCACTCTCCATTTCTCCTAAGGGATAAGGGTCATCTAATCCCATTATGATCTGATTACTGCCTTGTCTTTTGAGCATTAAATCAAAGGAGTCAGTGTCGTGAACAAGTGTATCGAAATAAATGTTGGGGTGCCCCACAGCTTTTCTGGGGTGGGTTTTTCCTTCAAATAAATCGCGTCGACCATCAAAGCCTTGAATACGTCTTCCCAGATTCATTTGAGCCATTTGTCCACCATGTGCAAAGCAAGTTCGGATATTTGGAAACCGTTCTTGCATACCATTTAGGGTGTAGAAATGATAGGCATCTCCACATTGTGCTAGCATCCAAATCAAATGAAAACGCCAAGAGGTATTTTCAAGTTTTATCATTTTATCGCCATCATAGGGGTGAACCTCAATAGCTAAATTGTATTGATTAGCCAATTCGAAAATAGCATCATTTTCTTTATCGAAAACACTACGCCATTGCCCAATACTGTCCATAAAATGTGTTGGCAAGCACAATACTTTCAAGTCCAATTCTTCGACACAGCGTTCTATTTCCCAAAGGGCACCTTGAATAAATCCGGGATGAACGACAAAACCACAAGTAAATTTTGAGGCATGATTTTGTTGAATTTTAGCATTGAAATCATTTTGAAAACGCAAGGCCTTTTTCATCATTTCAAGCCGTAAGCCATTGCCGTACAATTGCGATAAATTGAGCACAACCGCATGATCAATTTTATTTTTATCCATCCATTCTAATTTCTCGTTCAAGAAAAAACTGGAATGGGTAACAGGGCGGCTCCAACCTTTTTGAAGCATGTGTTTACGCTCATCGTCAACCCAGAAAATTTCCTTCTCTTTCATAAATTGAGGGATTTCCTCTGGGTAGGGAAGTAAATGTGAATGACCATTGATCCGTAACTTGCGTTTCATGATTGTGAACTATAAATTATTGGGAGCCTTCATAATTGTACCACATTTATTGCATGTACATTTGTTGGTGTCAGAATAATACCGATCAAAAATAGCTGGCATATCAGTTTCAATATTTTTCAATGTGAAGGGTTCGCGATAGAGCTGATGACTGCAGTTTTCGCAATACCACTCTAAAGCATCTAGCACCCCTTCGTCACGCGGATATTCAATAACAAGGCCGACGGTATCTGCTCCACGCTGTGGTGAGTGTGGTACTTTCGCAGGAAGTAAGTAAATATCACCCTCCTTGATGTGAATATCTTTACTAATGCCATTATCGATTATTTTCAGAACGATATCTCCTTCGATTTGATAGAAGAATTCAGGGGTTTCGTTGTAATGATAATCTTTTCTATTATTAGGACCACCAACAACCATGACAATAAATTCACCATCTTTCCACACACATTTATTGCCTACAGGAGGTTTTAGTAGCGCTCTATTTTGATCAATCCAAGCTTTGAAATTTAGAGGAGAAACGATTTTACTCATGAGGTTTTTTGTATTGTGTTTGCTATAAAGTTACAAAGATTTTGTTCGTCCTCCATCTACAGGTAGATTTATTCCATTTATGTAGCCCGCTGCTTGACTGGCTAAAAATATGATGGCATGAGCGGTTTCCTCTGGTTTTGCAAACCGTTTGGCCGGTGTATAGTTTTTCATAATCTCTTCCATTGTCTCAAAAGGGACTTTAGCTTTTTGCGCTTTTATGCCAATAATTTCATTTAAGCGCTCAGTTTCTGTAAAACCTGGTAAAATGTTATTGACGGTTATTCCAAATGCTCCCAATTCAAAAGATAATGTTTTACTCCAGTTTCCTACCGCATTTCGAATGGTGTTACTAACCCCAAGCCCTTCGATGGGTTCTTTGACGGAAGTCGAAATTACATTGATAATTCGTCCATATTGTTGATCTTTCATGAAGGGTACTGTCAATTGTGTTAGAACATGATTACATTTGAGATGCATCGTAAAGGCTGATTCAAATTGCTCTAAGGTAGCCTCAATAATTGCACCGCTTCTAGGGCCACCTGTGTTGTTTACAAGAATATGAAATCCAGTGTGGTTTTTCAGATAAGATTTTACGTTTGATTTTAATTGTTCGGGATCAGAAAAATCCGCAACGATATAATCATGTGTAGCTGTTTTAGGAAGTTCGGACAATACTTGTTTAAGTTTGTTCTCATTTCTAGCTAGTAATGTGACCCGAGCCCCTTCATTGGCGAGTGCTATTGCCGTAGACCGGCCGATTCCTTGTGTGCTACCGCACACCAAAGCCGATTTGTTATTTAATTTCAATTCCATAATTACTCATAATTAATACATACATTTTTAGATTCTGTAAAGAAACGCAAAACTTCAAATCCACCTTCTCGACCCACTCCAGATGATTTTTTACCACCAAAAGGGGTACGTAAGTCCCGTTGCATCCATGTATTAACCCATACAATACCTGTTTCTAAATGATCAGAAAAGTAAAGACTTCGTTTAAGGTTATTGGTCCAAACGGTAGCAGATAGACCATATTTTACATCATTTGCTAAGGCTAAAGCTTCTTGTTCTGTTGAAAATGGCATAATGGTCACAACAGGACCAAAAATTTCTTCTTGATTTAATTCACAATTATTTGAGTTAACTTCAATAACAGTGGGTTTTAAATAGTAACCATTTTCGCCATTTTTTATTGAAATTTGTTTACCCCCACACAAAATAGTAGCCAAATCAGGGTCTATATTTTTGATATAACTCAGTACTTTGTTCATGTGAGATTTTGAAACCAAAGCACCAATGTCTGTGTCTTTTTTGAAGGGTAAGCCTACCTTTAGTTGGTTTACTTTTTGAACAAAATCATGTTTGAATCTCTCATAGATAGAATTCTCCACAAAAATGCGACTTCCACACAAACAAATTTGGCCTTGATTGGCAAATGCAGAGTTTACAGTCGTATTCAGCATTTTATCATAATCACAATCTGCAAAAATGATGTTGGGGTTTTTTCCGCCAAGTTCTAATGATAATTTTTTAAATAGCGGGGCAGCAGTTTTGGCAATATGAGCCCCAGTTTTTGTTCCGCCAGTGAAAGAAATGGCTTTAATGTCGGGGTGCTCCACAATGGCCTGACCAACGGATCTACCTTCTCCATGAATAATATTTAAAACCCCTTTTGGTAGTCCTGCTTTTTCGCACAAATCAGACAACAAATACGCTGTATAGGGGGTGACTTCACTTGGTTTTGCAATCACACAATTTCCGGCTGCTAGAGCTGGTGCAATTTTCCACGTCAACAGATATAACGGCAGATTCCATGGCGAGATACAGCCTACAACTCCAATGGGTTGACGGAGGTTAAAATTTATAGTATTCTTCGGAATCTGATCGTAACTCTCACTGTGAAATTGGGTTATAGCTTGGCTAAAAAATCTAAAATTATGAGCTGCTCTTGGAATATCGACATGTCTGGCTAATGCAAGAGGCTTGCCGTTGTCTAGACTTTCTGCGGCTGCTAGATCATCTAACTTTTCTTCTATTAGATCTGCTATTTTTGATAAGATTTGACTTCGTTTTTCAACGGGCGTCTTGGACCAGACCGGAAAAGCAGTATGAGCCGCTTGGTAAGCTAAAGCAACGTCTCTACAATCAGAGTTGGGGAGTTTGCCATAAACTTCACCAGTCCCTGGACTGAGGCTATCAATCCATTGGTTATTAATGGGCTCTTTTAATTTGCCGTTTATATAATTTTTAATGGTGATCATTGTTGTTTTTTGTAGGCAACTACTTTAATTTCTATAACCAAGTCTGGATGGGGAAGTTGATGTACCGCTACAGTTGTTCGAGTAGGGCCATTTTCGGTATCAAAAAATTCTGAATAAGCTTTATTGTAGTCTGCAAAATCGTTCATATTGACCAAAAATGAGGTCACATCGACCACATCTGATAACGAGGCACCTTCCTTGGACAGGTTTTTGTCAATATTTTTGAGAACCTCACGTGTTTGAACAGCAACATCTAATTTTTTTGTACCCATGGCATCAATCACTTCTGCGCCTGCAATACTATTGTCGGGGCGTCGGGAACTTGTCCCAGAAACAAAAATAAAATCGCCCACTCGTTTGGTATGTGGATAGGCCCCACGTGGTGTAACAGTTTGTGTCATATTTTTAAATCTTTAATGGTGCATCGTTTTGGCTATCTCATCCTCCTCCAATATAGATTGGGTTTGTTGATTAATTTTTTTCAGCACTAAAGCCATCGGTAGATTGGGGTCAATATCATTATCATTTATCATATTAAGAATAGCTTTATCTTGTGCTCGTCCCTTAGTCATTGCTTCAAAATAGCCCATATCTTCTCTGAATGTAACCATGGAATATTTTGAAAAATAATCTGTTGGAAATTCAGTTTCTAAACACATTTCCAAGGCTCTTTTTTTCTGGAATGTCGGACTGGCAACATGGTTTTTCATTTCGTGGAAGTTGTCAATTGCCAGATCGGCAATACCATCAGTGTCAATCTTTCGCTTGCGCTGAAATGTTTCAAAAGTTTGTTTCCAGTCTCCATTGTATTGGTCCAAACAAGTATCTAGTTCCACAACATCCTCAAAAGAGGCATTCATTCCCTGTCCATAAAACGGTACTATGGCATGGGCCGCATCGCCTAATAAGATATTTTTGCCGTGGTATTGCCAAGGATAACATTTTATGGTGCCTAGCGGAGCGGTCGGATTGTTAAAAAATTCTTTAGCCAAATTGGGCATCAATTTTAAGGCATCTGGAAATTCTTTCTCGAAAAAATTTATTACAGCCTCTTTCGACTTTAAATTATTAAAATTATAGTTGCCACCTTGGTAAGCTAAAAATAAAGTAACTGTAAAACTTCCGTCTAAATTGGGAAGCGCTATGATCATAAATTCGCCTCTTGGCCAAATATGAAGGGCATTTTTGAATGTTCTAAATTCGCCTTTATCAGTCGGTGGTATCGTTAATTCTTTATAGCCGTGTGTAAGGAAATTCTGAGAGAAACTAAATAAAAACTGATGTTCAGAAAAATAGCTTTTTCTTAGGGCAGATCCAGCTCCATCGGTGCCAAATATAATATCTGCTTTGCAGTCAAATACTTGGCTATTTTCAGTGTTTGTAAAATTGGCGATGTTATTTTCGAAGTCAACATTGTTGCACTTACTCTTGAATTCAATAGTGACATTTTCTAGCGCTTCAGCTTCATCCATAAGAAGCGCTGTGAGTAATTCTCTAGAAATCGAATTAATATATTCTCCATCTCTACCACTATATTTTGATAGCTTAGTATGGCCTTGTCTGTCATGTAGCATTCTCCCATGCATTGGAATGCAGAGTTCCTTGACTTTATGATCAATACCAACCATTTTCATGGCTTTAAGCCCTCTATTTGAAAACGCCAAATTGATGGATCGCCCAGCACTAATATCTGTTTTTCTAAGATCAGGTCGCATTTCAATTACTCGAACTTGGTATCCACGCTGCCCCAAACGAAGAGCTAGTAGTGATCCACATAACCCGGCTCCTATAATCAAAATTTGTTCTCGTTTAGAACTCATGGCA
The DNA here is from genome assembly GCA_049889395.1 of Flavobacteriaceae bacterium. Lineage (GTDB taxonomy): Bacteria > Bacteroidota > Bacteroidia > Flavobacteriales > Flavobacteriaceae > UBA3537. Next base: position 49,628 of record JBMHDM010000031.1, on the reverse strand, counting down.
AAAGGGGTTTTAAAATTTGAACCATTTGATAAACGTCTTCAAATGAATTGTAGAAAGGGACTGGTGCACAACGAATGACATCTGGTTCTCTCCAATCGGTTATAACATGGTGCTCTATCAATTTTTGGTGTAAGCCTCGATCGGCATTTTTGACTTTAATAGATAATTGGCATCCCCGCTGATTGGGGTCAGTGGGGGTGATAATTTCTATAGACCGATGATTTAAATTATTTATGAGATGCTCCAGATACCCGGTTAATTTTAAGGATTTTTGGCGTAAAGTCTTCATTCCTACTTCATTAAACATGTCTAAAGAGGCCTTAATCGCTGACATTGATAGAATTGGCGGATTGCTCAATTGCCATCCCTCGGCACCAGGCGTGATGTCCAATGGCTGCCTCATGTTGAATCTTGTTGCTTTATTTTGACTCCACCAACCTGCAAAACGCTTTAGGGAAGTATCAGTTGCATATCGTTCATGGACAAAAACCCCACCTAAACTCCCAGGGCCAGCGTTCAAATATTTATAGGTACACCATGCGGCAAAATCAACATTTGAATTGTGAAGTTCTGGTTCTATGTTTCCCGCCCCGTGCGCTAAATCTATACCAACTTTACAGCCCTTTGCATGTCCTAACTTAGCAATCTTTTTGAGATCTAAATATTGACCGGTGTAGTAATTAACACCTCCAACGAGTATGAGGGCAATTTCATCGCCTTGTTGATCTAAAATGTCTTCTAAATCCTCCAGTCTTAAAAGACTTTCTCCTTCTTTTGGACGCCATTCTATGAGGCTTTCATTCGTATCATATCCATGGAACTCCAGTTGGGTTTGAACAGCATAGCGATCTGACGGGAAAGCATCGCTTTCAATGAGGATTTTATGACGTTTTGGGGTGGGGGAATAAAACGATACCATCAAAAAATGTAAGTTGGCCGTGAGGGTATTCATTATAACGACTTCGATAGGTTTAGCACCTATAATTTTGGCCATGCTTTCAGTGAGAAATTCGTGGTAGGGCATCCAAGGGTTTTTGGCTTGAAAATGACCTTCAACTCCTAAATTGGCCCAGTCGTTCAATTCTTGCTCGATGGCTGTTTTGGTAGATTTTGGTTGGAGGCCCAGTGAGTTTCCTGTAAAATATAACCAGTCTTTACCATTTTCATCTTTGGGTATGTGAAAAGCATTTCTGTATTTGTGCAAGCTATCATTTTGATCCAATTGCTGTGCAAATTCCAAATGTGACTCGATTATACGCAAACTAAAATTTATTGACTGTACTCAAATGTAGTTATTTTTGGGCGATTATAAAATTGAGCTGAGCGGGTTAGAGTTAGTTATTCTCTTTTAATAGCTCTGGGAATTTAGCTTTGAAACGTTTTAGTCTTGGAATAGAGACCTTTCGTACATAAGGGTTATTGGGGTTTAGGCGTTCGTAATTTTGATGATAGTCCTCGGCGATCCAAAATTGCTGAAATGGATAGACCTCTGCTGCAACAGTTATATTTTTGGCTCTTGATATTTCGTTTTTTTTCTTTAGTATGATATTTTTTTGTTGCTCGTTTTGATAAAAAATAATTGAGCGATATTGTGACCCTTTATCTGGCCCTTGCCCATTAACTTGAGCGATATTCTGAGAACCAAAATAGACATCCACTAAAGTGTCAAAACTCACAATATTAGGGTCATAATGTACCTCTACAGCTTCGGCATGACCTGTTTGCCCCGTATTACTTAACTCATAAGTTGGATTGTCCGTAAAACCGCCCGCGTATCCACTGATAGCTTCTTTTACACCATGAACACTTTCGTAAATCGCCTCCACACACCAAAAACATCCACTTGCAAAATAGGCTTTGGCTATCCCGTCTTTCAGGGGAACTTCAACCGGATTGGCATTAATAACAGCTTGTTGCTTTATATTTTGTGAGTTATTGCTTTGACAGCTTACAGGACTGCAAAAGAGTAGGGGAAGGAGTAAAAAGAAGTTTTTCATGGTGTATGTGTTTGGTGTAAAATTAATGAACCGTATCAGATTTTATGTAAATATTTTATTAAAAAAAACCCTCACTTTTGGTGAGGGTTTTTAAATATCGATAGGATGGATTATTTACATTTTGGAAAACAATTGGTCCATTTTAGCTTTTTGTTCTTCGGCCAGTTCGGCATCGACTAAAATTCGTCCGCTGTGTTCATCTGTAATGATTTTTTTCCGAGACGCAATTTCAACCTGAACTTGTGGCGGGATGGTAAAATAAGACCCCCCAGAAGCTCCCCTTTCTATGGGTACAACCGCTAGTCCGTTTTTAACACTACTTCTAATGCGGCTGTAGGCATTGGCCAATCGGTCCTCAATTTTGGTTTTATATTCTTCTGATTTTTGAAGTAAAACATCTTCTTCTTTTTGTGTTTCAGCCAATATAGCATCTAGATCGCCTTTTTTGTGTTTCAGGTGATCTTCGCGTTCTTTTAAGCGCTCTTTGGTGGCTTCTATCACTTCTTTTTTTTGTTCGATTTGAGCCTTAAATTCTTTGATGTGCTTTTCGGCTAATTGAATTTCAAGGTCTTGAAATTCAACTTCTTTTGCAAGAGAGTTAAATTCTCTGTTGTTTCGAACATTTTTTTGTTGCTCGTTATATTTTTTGATTAAAGCTTTAGCCTCTTCAATTAAATTTTTCTTGCCTTTTATTTGATTGTCAATTTCGTTCAAATTGTCTTCCATTTTTTGCAAGCGTAATTTGAATCCCTCTACTTCGTCTTCTAAATCACGAACTTCGAGCGGTAGCTCTCCACGCACGTTTCGTATTTCATCCACTCTTGAGTCAATGAGTTGTAAATCATATAATGCTCTAAGTTTCTCTTCAATGGTCAGCTCTTTCTTCTTAGCCATACTTATTTATACTTTACCGGGTTTGTATTGATCTTTGATAAAAGGACTGCAAAATTAGGAATTTTTTTTGTAAGATAGGTCACCAAAAGATTTTTTGTGTATTGTTCACTTTCATAATGTCCAACATCCATCAGTAAAATATGATCATCCGTGGCAAAAAAATCGTGATACTTCAAGTCTGCTGTGAGGTAAGCGTCTACAGCAGCCGATTTGGCTGCTTGTATACCGAAGCTCCCCGATCCGCCCAAGACAGCAACTTTTTTTATTGGTTTTCCAAGAAGTTTTGAGTGTCGTATCACTCCACAGTTGAGCTTTGATTTTACAAATTCTAAAAATTGAGTATCACTTAGGGGTGTTTTCAATTCCCCGATCATACCCATACCAATATCTTGATTTTTATTTTCCAAAGTCACTATGTTATAGGCGACTTCTTCGTAGGGATGGGATTGAAACAATGTATTCAAAATTTTGGATTCCAAGTGTTTAGCAAAAATAATTTGGAGTTGTATCTCTTCAATACGACTTAATTGATTTGGCTTACCAATGGTTGGATTGGTTGCGTCATTTCCCATGAACGTTCCTTCTACACTGTTGTTAAAACTACAATGATTATAATTTCCTACAGCACCGCCACCCGCTTCAAAAAGTGCGGAACGAAGGGTATCAGCGTCCTGTTTTGGAACATAAGTTGTTAGTTTTTTGATTGTACCAACTTGTGGCATCAAAACGGATGTCTTGTTTAACTCCAGTCTTTTACAGAGTTCAGAGTTCACTCCTTCAAAAGCATTATCTAATGCCGTATGAATGGCAAAAATGGCAATATCATTTTTAATGGCTTTTATTACAGCCCGTTCAACATAGTTCTTACCGTTGATAGATTTTAGGCCTTTGAAGATAATAGGGTGAAAACTGATGATGAGATTACAATTTTCGGCAATAGCCTCATCAACTACTTCAGGCAGTGTGTCTAACGTAACCAAAATTCCAGTAACTTCCTTGGATTGATCCCCGACCAAAAGTCCTACATTGTCAAAGTCTTCGGCGTAGGCCAGAGGGGCCAAGTCTTCGATATGATTGATAACGTCTAGAACTATCATAAGATTTTATTTAACATCAAAGATAAAATAATTACTTTCGTTGTGATGAAGCTTTTAAGAAAAATATTATTTCCTTTTAATGCGCTGTATTATTTGGTGGTTTGGTTTCGAAATCAATGCTATGATTGGGGTTTGTTGAAGTCAAAATCATACGATTTACCAATAATATGTGTTGGAAATTTGTCTGTAGGGGGAACGGGTAAAACACCTATGGTTGAGTTTCTAATCCAACTGCTACAATCTCACTTTCGTGTGGCCGTATTGAGCCGTGGATATGCTCGAAAATCAAAAGGATTTGTATTGGCAGATGATCACTCCACTGCCCAATCTATTGGTGATGAACCATTTCAAATGTCACAAAAATTTCCGAACACAATATTTGCTGTAGATGCCAATCGTCAAAACGGAATTGAGAGACTTCAAACTCTAGATGTCGGAGCAGAAATTATTATTTTAGATGATGCTTTCCAACACCGAAGAGTGGTTCCGGGACTTTCAATTCTTTTAACTTCTTATGGTGATTTGTATTGTGATGATTTTGTGCTTCCATCAGGCAATCTAAGAGAGCCAAGGTCTGGAGCTAAAAGAGCACAAGTTGTGGTGGTAACTAAATGTCCTATTGTTTTAGATAAAACTGAACGAAAATTTATTAAAAAGCGGTTAAATTTAACCCACGATCAAATGTTATTTTTTAGTTCAATTGTCTATTCAGATATCGTTATTTCAAAATCAGGATCTAGGCCTTTGAAAGATTTAAAATCTCAACGCATTACTTTGGTAACTGGTATTGCGAATCCCTCACATTTAACGCGTTATCTTCAGGATATTGGCCTTGATTTTGAACACTTACAGTTCGCAGATCATCATGAGTTTTCAGAAAGTGAACTTAACGTTATAGCGTCTAAATCTATCGTTTTGACAACAGAAAAGGATTTTTCAAGGTTGCAGTCTGTTAAACATCCAAATTTATTTTATATTCCTATTTCGATTCAATTATTTGATCAAGAGCGGTTTGGAAGTATTTTGAAAGGTTTCGTTTCAAATGCGAATTAACTTAGCCTTTTTATTAGATCAATAATTCGTGAAGAGTACCCCGTTTCATTGTCATACCAACCAATTATTTTCACCATTTTCCCCAACACAGATGTCATTTGGGCATCAAAAATACAAGAGTGTGTGTTACCAATTACATCAATTGATACAATAGGATCTTCAGTGAATTCGATAATGTCTTTAAAACGCTGTTTTGCGGCCTGCTTAAATGCATTATTGACTTCTTCAACGGTGGTGTCCCTTTTGACATTAAAAGTAATGTCGGTCAACGACCCATTGATGACAGGAACACGAATACCACATCCACCAATTGTATCGGCTAGTTCGGGAAAAATTTTGGTAAGCGCTTTAGCAGCACCAGTTGTGGTTGGGACAATAGATTGTGCTGCAGCTCGAGCCCGTCTTAAATCATTGTGGGGTTGGTCATGTAAGCTCTGATCGGTGGTGTATGAATGTACTGTAGTAATGTAGGCTTGATCTATACCACATAGATTATTCATAATTGAAAGCATTGGGGCTGCATTGTTGGTCGTACAAGAAGCATTTGAGATAATGGTATCTTTTGGTGTCAATATTTGATGATTTACTCCCAAAACAATAGTTTTAATCTCATTATCCGTTGAGGGTACACTCAAAATAACTTTTTTAGCACCATTGTTAATATGGTGCTCCAATTCTTTTTTTGTTTTAAATTGACCAGTAGATTCAATCACAATATCTACATTATGATTGCTCCATTGAATCGTTTTTGGATGTGGTTGATTTGACAGGTTAATTGTTTTTCCATCAATTACTATTTGGTTATTTATTTCAGAAATAGTCCGTTTAATTGTACCGTGAATACTATCGTACTTTAGGAGATGGGTTAATGTTTTGGCATTGGCCAAATCATTGATTGCAACAACTTCAATATCGGACTCGTTTAACAATAACCTAAATATGCGCCTTCCAATGCGTCCAAAACCGTTGATGCCAACGCGAATCATTTAGTGTATGTGTTTTTGAGCTCGATATGAAGATCTTACCAACGCACTGCTTTCTACATGTCGGAATCCTAAATCTAAACCAATAGCTTCATATTCCTTAAATTGATCAGGTGTGATAAATTCTTTAACCGGTAAGTGTTTTTTACTAGGTTGAAGGTATTGGCCAATAGTAACCACATCGACTTCTGCAGCTTTTAGATCGTGAAGTGTCTCGATAACTTCTTCGCGAGTTTCACCAAGGCCGAGCATTAGCCCTGTCTTTGTTCGGCGCTGTCCTTGTCGCTTTAAGTATTTTAAGACATCTAAACTTCGATCATATTTGGCTTGAATCCGGACTTCTCTTGTCAGTCGTCTAACTGTTTCCATATTGTGGGATACGACTTCTGGAGCGACTTCAATAATTCGATCAATATGTTTTTCGATACCTTGAAAATCAGGAATCAGAGTTTCCAAAGTAATGTTGGGATTCATACGCCTTACGGCTTTAACCGTTTCGGCCCACAAGATACTTCCCATATCTGTTAAATCGTCTCGATCTACGCTTGTCAATACAGCGTGTTTGATGTTCATGATTTTGATCGAGCGAGCTACTTTTTCTGGTTCATCCCAATCGACAGACTCTGGGCGTCCTGTTTTAACGCCGCAAAATCCACAAGAACGCGTACAGATATTTCCCAATATCATAAAGGTTGCTGTTCCTTCGCCCCAACATTCGCCCATATTGGGACAACTACCAGAGGTACAAATAGTGTTGAGGTTATACTTGTCAACAAGACCACGAAGTTGGGTGTATTTTTTTCCTGTTGGAAGTTTTACACGTAACCATTTGGGCTTGGCTTCACGATTTTTTGGTTTAGATAGAGTATCTGTTGACATAGGTCTTGTTTATGAAACAAAGATACAAAGTATTCTCTAAAAAAATTACAAAATGCTGAGATACCAAATGTTAAATCCAATCAAAAAAATAATTCCTGCAATACTCCATAAATGCATTAATTTTGAGGGTTTCCAATCCTTTGGTGTGTATTTACTACAAATCAATGTATAATTCATAATGGCGTAAAATGGGGCAGTCAAAAATGATAGTATGGTGGCAATTTTAACTAAGCTTCCCATTTCAGATAAAAAGAAAATGAAAATTGATATGGTTCCAATTATTAAAATAATGAGCCATAAATTGTAGCCGTTTTCTTGAGTTCTTCCTCGCAATAACTCTAGACTTTTATTCAATGCCCTAGGCGAGGCGTCTAAGGTCGTTAGGGTAGTGCTAAACATGGTGGTTAGAGCTGCAGCTCCAATAATGATATAGGTCCAATTTCCCAAATTCTGCGTGTACATTTCAATAAGTTGCAAAGAAAACTCACTGCCATTATTGCTAAATGATTTTCCACTGCCGTACATCACAAGCCCCCCTAACATCAAAAATCCAATACCTAAAATAATGGTCCCTAAGTACCCAATATTGAAGTCTAAAAGCGCTGTTTTCACATTGAAATTTGATAGGGATTTTTTCTTTTGTATGGCCCACAACGAATGCCATATAGACACATCTAGTGGAGCAGGCATCCAGCCCATAAAAGCGATTAAAAATAAGATTTCGATTTCCGTTTTGGGGAGAATTTGTGACCAAGAAATAGGGTCAGAATGCTTAAAAAAAGCCATACTTACAGCTGCAATCGTAGATAAACTTAATAGTATTATTATAATTTTCATCATACTATCTAATAAATTATATTTTCCAATAGATAATACAATAAAACAAAGCACCAATATTATAATGGTCCAAACCTCGATACTCAGGTTAAGATCAAAAATTGAAAAGGCAATTCCTGCGGTTACAATCGTAACAGCGGTTTGTATGGTAAACATAGTGCCAAAAGTTAAAATAGCGTAACACGTCAGTACTAGTTTTCCTAATTTTTGATATCCCTCTAGTAAACTCTCACCAGTAGCGGAAGCATACCTTGGGCCATATTGAAAAAACGGATATTTTAACAAGTTAATCAACAGTAAAGCCCACAATAATCCAAAACCAAAATTAGCGCCTGCTTTAGTAGATTGGACCAAGTGTGACACCCCAATGGCAGCACCAGCAAATAATAATCCAGGACCAAGTTTTTTAACTAGTTTAATCATGTTTTACGTCGAATGATATCAGCTAATAGTTTTTTGGCCCGTAACAGTTTGACTTTAACATTGTTAATGGGTATTCCTATGGCTTCTGATATTTCTAGATAGGTTTGTCCTTGAAAAAAACGCAATTGAATAATCTCCTGGTGGTGTGGTTTTAGTTTTTTGATATCAGATAATAAAGCAGCACGATTTTGTTCATTAATGAGATGATCTTCTGCCGATGGGGCGTCGTCAGGAATCCAATAAATTCTCTTTTCATCCTCCTCCGATGTACGAATCTTAAAAATACTATTTTGACGCTTTATACTATCCAAATGAGTGTTTTTCGCAATAGTAATTAACCAAGTTTTAAATCGGTAATCTGGATTAAATGAGTGAATTTTGTCAAAGGCTTTAAAAAAAGTTTCAATAGTGATGTCTTCCGCATCATTTTCGTTTTGGGTTCGTTTAATCAGAAAACCAAATACATCGTTCCAAAAATACTCCAATAAAAAGTTAAAAGCCATCTGATCATTGGCTTTGGCTTTTTCTATGGCTTGATGTAGTTTCAAATGTTATAAGTTTAATGATTTTGACCGTCGCACTCGCTAAATTGATCTGGAGTTTTACCACAAAATCCACAAGCTTCACCTTCGGAGTTCAGCATAGGGTTTTGACTGGCACAAGTTCCGGCAAATTTACCATCTTTTTTGGCCCACAATTTTATACTAATCCCAGCTATACCTAAGCCTAACAGGACCAAAGTGACAATAAGTAATTTCATAATAATATCAAGCTTTTTACAAAGATACAATTTAAATATATTTATTTTTTTCACCTATTTGTGACTTCTTTCAAAGTTTATGGTCATATGTATAAGACAATTATTGATTTTAAAACTCTTATTTATGAAACGTTTTTTTGCTGAATTTTTTGGAACCTTTTGGTTAGTTTTTGGGGGATGTTGTAGTGCCGTTTTCGCAGCAGCATATCCAGATTTAGGTATTGGATTTGTTGGTGTGGCATTAGCTTTTGGTCTTTCGGTATTGACAATGGCATATGCGGTAGGACATGTTTCTGGGGGGCATTTTAATCCAGCTGTTTCATTTGGTCTATGGGCTGCAGGACGCTTTCAAAGCAAATACCTTTTGGGTTATATTAGTTCTCAAATTCTAGGAGCCCTTTCTGCTGCAGCTACGTTGTTTTTGATTCTTTCTGGAAAACCAGGATTTGAATCTGTCGGAAGATTTGCCTCAAACGGTTATGGCATCTTGTCCCCAGAGGGATACGCTATTACTTCTGTTTTGATTGCGGAGTTTGTACTGACGGCGTTTTTCTTGATTATTATTTTGGGCAGTACTAGCCAACATGCATCTAAAAAATTTGCTCCAATAGCTATTGGCTTGGGTTTGACTTTGATCCATTTGATTAGCATACCTATTTCAAACACTTCTGTTAACCCAGCTAGATCAACAAGTCAGGCTTTGTTTGCTGGTGGAGACTATACGGCACAACTTTGGTTGTTTTGGCTAGCACCCATTGCAGGAGCTATTGTTGCAGGGCTAGTTTGTAAAGCCAGTAAAAAGTGTTGTTAAAAAGGTATTTTTTAGAGAATATTTACTTCTTCTTCCAATTTTATTTCAAAAATAGCATAAATAGCATTTTTGATTGTACGGGATAATTTCAGAATGTCTTGCCCTGTAGCCCCACCATAATTTACCAATACTAGAGATTGATTTTTGTGAACACCATAGTTTCCAAAATCTTTACCCTTAAACCCAGCAGTTTCGATGAGCCAACCTGCAGGTATTTTCACTTCGTTTTCAGAAATGGGATAGTGGGGTAAATCCTCAAATTGTGACTGAAGTTTATTAAATTGTGATTTTGATACAATAGGATTTTTAAAAAAACTACCACTATTTCCTAGCACTTTTGGGTCTGGTAATTTCGACTGACGGATTGAAATAATCGCATTTGAAATATCCGAAATTGTTGGATGATTAATTTTCATTTTTTCCAATTCAGACCCTATGGCACCATAGGACGTTTTTAATTGGTGTATTTTATTTGTGAGTTCAAAGCTGACCGATGTTATGATATATTGTCCTTTTAATTCAGACTTGAAAATTGAATTTCTGTAATCAAATTTACAATCGGCGTTTGAAAATGTTTCAATTTCTAAGGTGATAAGGTTGAGGGCCTCACAGCACAAAAAAGTATCTTTCAACTCTACACCATATGCCCCGATATTCTGAATTGGTGCTGTACCAACATTGCCTGGTATCAAAGATAAATTTTCTAACCCACCAAGGTTTTTCTCAAGAGTCCATAATACAAAATCGTGCCAATTTTCCCCTCCAGCAACAGTAACTACGCTAAAGCCATCATGTTTATTCGAAATTTCAATTCCTTTTAGGTTAACATGAATGACTAGTCCTTTGATATTTTGGGTTAAAAGTATATTGCTACCACCGCCCAACACCAAAAGATCTTTAGAATTAGCTCTTAATACTGAAATTAGTTCCTCTAAAGTATTAACCGAAACAAAAGATTCTGCAAGAACATCTATTCCAAAAGTATTGTATGGTTTTAATGAAACATTTTGTTGTATCATCCCAAATTTTTATAGGCCTCAAGGCCCTGTTTCAGTATGTTTACAGAAGCTATCAAGTCCTTCTTTTTCAATACATAAGCAATTCTAACTTGATTTTTTCCAAGTCCAGGTGAGGAATAAAATCCAGCAGCCGGTGCTATCATAATCGTAGCATTATTAAGCCTGAATTTTTCCAATAGCCACTGTGCAAAGACATCGGAGTCTTGAACAGGAAGTTCAACAATACAGTAAAAGGCACCTGTTGGTACAGCCACACTAACACCATCTATAGTTTGGAGTTCTTCGATAAGAACATTTCTTCGATCAACATATTCTTCAATAACCTTTGTAAAATAAGATTGAGGTGTATCAAGGGCAGCTTCACTCGCAATTTGTGCATAGGTGGGGGGTGATAATCTTGCTTGAGCAAACTTGAGTGCGGTATCTCTGACAGTCTTATTCTTGGTTACCATACATCCGATTCGGGCGCCACACATGCTATATCTTTTGGATACAGAATCGATCATAATGGCGTGATTTTCAAGGTTATCCAACGACATGATTGAATGGTGCTTTTGCCCGTCATAAGCAAACTCACGATAAACTTCATCGGCAATCAAGAAAAGATCATGTTTTTTCACCAACTTTTTAAGGGCAAGAATCTCATCTTCACTGTACAAATACCCAGTAGGATTGCCAGGATTACAGATGAGTATCGCTTTTGTTTTCTCAGTAATTAGTGCTTCAAATGTTTCAATCGGAGGGAGTGCAAAATTTGATGAAAAATCCGATACGACGGGAACGATATTAACCCCTTGAGCAGCTGAAAACCCGTTGTAATTCGCATAGAAAGGTTCTGGAATAATGACCTCATCTTCCGGGTCCATAATACTTCCAAAAACAAATAATAATGCCTCACTTCCTCCAGTTGTGACAAGGATATCATCAGCTTCAACTTGAATTTGATGATTTTGATAATAATTGGCCAATTTTTCTCTGTAAGCTTGTGAACCTTCAGATCTACTATATGCCAAAACGTCAAGGTCATTATTTTTAACTGCTTCCAATGCCACCTTTGGCGTTTCTATATCGGGCTGTCCTATGTTGAGGTGGTAAACTTTAACCCCTTCTGATTTGGCTTGTTCAGCAAATGGAACTAGTTTTCTAATCGGGGAGGATGGCATTAACTTTCCTTTTTTTGAAATTTTAGGCATTTTTTGGTTTTGGATTTACAAATGTATTTTAAACTTTGTCTAAAATAAAATAGAATTTCAAAATTATATCCAAAAAAAGCACCTCATACGAAGGTGCTTCAATTTTATTTTTCTGTAGGTTACTTTTCAACAACACTTTTAGGCTTGGGTTTCATCACACTAGTTTTGTTGGGGTCTATCACATTACCTTTTATTTTTAGTGCTACTATAGGGGTATCGGCATTTGAGGTAACTGTAATAGTTTTTCGTATTGGCATCACGCGGTTTGTGTCATATTTTACTTGGATTTCACCTGTGTTGCCAGGAAGGATTGGTTTTTCAGGTTTTTTAGGGACGGTGCATCCACAACTCGATTTTACTTTAGTAATTATTAGTGGAGTATTCCCAGTATTTGTAAATTTAAAGACTCTGATACCATCTGCACCTTTCTCTATGGTTCCATAATCGATTACTGTCGATTCAAATTCAATTTTAGGACTCTTTTGTTGTGCTTGTATTTGAACAATCAAGAAGGCAATTGATAGAAGTGTAAGTATCTTTTTCATGGTAGTATTTTTTGATGAATGGTAAATTTAGAGACTTTGTTTATTAAATCAAAAAATTGACCCAATATTATTACAAATTTTTAATTTTAAAGAACCCAAAATATGAGTACTTTTGTTGACTTTAAGACAATAATCATTCCGAAGATATGAGTATCCCGTCAAAATATGAGGCCAAAGCGGTAGAACAAAAGTGGTATGACTACTGGACGAAACACCGGTATTTTCATTCCAAACCAGACAATAGAACACCCTACACTATTGTAATTCCACCACCAAATGTCACTGGTATTTTGCATATGGGTCACATGCTGAATAATACCATTCAAGATGTTTTGGTGCGGCGCGCCCGACTGATGGGCAAAAATGCGTGTTGGGTGCCCGGGACAGACCATGCTTCTATTGCAACCGAGGCCAAGGTTGTGGCCAAACTCAAAGAACAAGGTATCGATAAAAAAAACTTATCTAGAGAAGAATTTTTAGCACATGCCTGGGATTGGACCCAGGAGTATGGTGGCGTTATTCTAAATCAGCTAAAAAAATTAGGTTGCTCGTGTGATTGGGAACGAACCAAATTTACATTGGACGATGACATGAGCGAATCGGTTATATCCGTTTTTGTAGATCTTTTTAATAAAGGTTTGATTTACAGGGGCTATCGTATGGTCAATTGGGATCCAAAAGCGCAGACCACCCTTTCTGACGAAGAAGTTATCTATGAAGAAAAACAAGGAAATCTCTATTATGTTGAATATCAAATAAAAGACAGTGTAGATCGGCTCACCATAGCGACGACACGGCCAGAGACTATTTTGGGTGATTCAGCTATTTGTATCAATCCCAATGACGAACGTTTTAACCACCTCAAAGGCAAAATGGCTATCGTTCCAATTTGTGATAGAGTTATACCCATCATTGAAGACAAATATGTGGATATGGAGTTTGGAACGGGATGCCTCAAAGTTACGCCTGCTCACGACGAAAATGACAAGAAGTTAGGGGATAAGCACGGCCTTGAAGTAATAGATATTTTTAACGACAATGCCACACTCAACAATTATGGTTTACATTACCAAGGACAAGATCGATTTGAAGTTCGAAAAAAAATTGCTGAAGAACTCAAAGAGAAAGGGCACTTGGTAAAAATAGAACAACACTATCATAAAGTTGGTACTTCGGAGCGAACCAAAGTTGTCATTGAACCCAGATTATCGGACCAATGGTTTCTTAAAATGGAGGATCTGGCAAAGCCCGCTCTCGATGCCGTTATGTCTAGCGAATCAGTCAAGTTGTTTCCCAAAAAATTTAAGAATACTTACCGTCATTGGATGGAAAATATCAGGGACTGGAATATTTCTAGACAATTATTTTGGGGACAACAAATTCCAGCCTACTATTATGGTGACGCTAAAGACGATTTTGTGGTAGCAAAGACTAAGGCGGAAGCCCTAAAATTAGCACAAGAAAAAAGTCAAAACTTTGACTTGTCAGACAGAGATTTAAAACAAGACCCCGATGTATTGGACACTTGGTTTTCGTCTTGGTTATGGCCTATTTCTGTATTTGATGGCATCAGAAACCCTCAAAATGAAGAGATTAATTATTATTATCCCACAAACGACCTGGTTACTGGACCAGACATTCTATTCTTCTGGGTAGCAAGAATGATTGTTGCCGGTTTTGAGTTCAATGACGAAAAACCATTTGAAAATGTCTACTTAACAGGCTTGGTGCGTGACAAACAACGTCGAAAAATGAGTAAATCATTGGGCAATTCCCCCGATGCTATTAAGTTGATTGAAGACTATGGTGCGGATGGTGTCAGGGTTGGTTTGTTGTTAAGTTCAGCGGCAGGTAATGATTTATTGTTCGACGAATCGCTTTGTCAGCAAGGCAAAGCATTCGGCAATAAAATTTGGAATGCTTTCCGACTGATTCAGGGATGGGAGGTTCAGGATATGCCTCAGCCAGACTATGCCCAAAAAGCACTTGATTGGTATGATAATAGATTTCAAAATGTTCTTGAAGAGATTGAAGATCAGTTTAACAAATATCGACTTAGTGATGCTCTAATGGCCATATATAAGCTGGTTTGGGACGATTTTTGCTCCTGGCTTTTGGAGTTAATTAAACCAGATTATGGACAACCAATAGACAAAATGACCTACGAAAGAGTGGTTCAATTACTGGAAAATAACCTAAAAATATTACATCCCTTTATGCCTTTCCTTACTGAGGACATTTGGCATTATTTAAAAGCAAGGAATCCTGAAGAAGCCCTTATTGTTTCAGATTGGCCAGCAAAAAAAGGTTTCGATGTTGAGATAATAAACAATTTTGAAACAACAAAACAAGTTATTTCAGGAATCCGAAATTTAAGAAAACAAAAACAAATTGCATTTAAGACCTCAATTGAGTTACACATATTGAACAATGATTCGAACTCAACATCCCACGACGATCTTATTGCTAAACTTGGTAATATTTCTGTTATCCAATACATTGATAACCCAGTTGATAATGCCTTTTCATTTCGGGTAGGTGCTAACGAATATTTTTTGATTGCAGATATAGCTTTGGATGTCGAGTCCGAGAGATCTAAAGTTGAGGAAGAACTTCGATACACGGAGGGCTTTTTAAAATCGGTTCAAAAAAAGTTATCTAACGAACGTTTTGTGTCAAATGCTCCTGAACAAGTCGTAGCAAACGAAAAGAAAAAGGAGGCAGATGCTTTGGCTAAAATCGAAACACTAAAAAGAAGTCTTAAGAACTTAATGTAGAATACGCTTTACTTTCTGTATAGCAAATAATCTTTAGCCAAGTCGATGTATTGTTTTTTGGCCTCATTCACCGTCATGTTTTGAACTTGAAATAGGGCATTGGTTTTGAACGCGTTAATGATGGCTTTACTACTGTTGGGTCTACCATAATTATTAGTCGCGATTTTGTAGTAAGCATACAATTTTAGTAAAGTATCAGCAGGAAAGGGCTCTTTGTGATTGTTGATGCTTTCAACAGCCAAATGAAATTCATTATCCAAATCTTTTTCATTCATTTTAAAATGCTGCAATAATACTTTCTCCACCCTTAACTTTTTGATTCAATTCGACTTGGATGGAACTGTTTAAAGGCAAAAATAAATCAACTCTCGAACCAAACTTTATAAAACCAGCGTCTTCCCCCTGAATTACATTATCCTTTTCTTTAGCATAGTTGACAATACGTCGAGCCAGTGCGCCAGCAATTTGTCGGTATAACACTTTTCCAATTGTAGAATTTTCAACTACAATGGTTGTACGTTCATTTTCTTCGCTTGATTTTGGATGCCATGCTACCAAATATTTACCAGGGTGATATTTACTAAAAAGAACTTTTCCTCCGATGGGGTAGCGTGTCACATGAACATTAATTGGAGACATAAATATGCTAACTTGAAGGCGCTTATCCTTGAAGTATTCAGTTTCTTCAACTTCCTCAATGACCACAACTTTTCCGTCTACTGGAGAGACAATTTTCGAGTCATCTAGTTGTGTGTCCCTTTTTGGGTTTCTGAAAAACTGTAAAATCAAAATCAGAATCCCTAACAGAATAATTTGAATGGATTTGACCACCCAAGGAATTTCGATAGAGTCTGTAAGTAAAAACAAACCACCAACAATGATGAGGGTAACGAATATGATTTTTTGGCCTTCTTTATGAAACATAATTTAAAATTCTTAAAAACAAATATACAAAAGGTGCAGCTACAATGGCACTATCCATTCGATCTAATATCCCACCATGTCCAGGAATTAGAGATCCACTATCTTTGACCTCGGCTTGGCGTTTATACTTAGATTCTAAGAGATCTCCTATCGTTCCAAATACACTAACTAATACACTCAAAATCAGCCAGTAGGAAAACTTCAGGTCGTTTGTGTAGCTATAAATCAAATAGCTTCCCAAAGCAGAAAAAAATACGCCTCCTAGAAACCCTTCAATTGTTTTTTTGGGTGATATACTTTCAAATAATTTTTGACGACCAAAATTTTTCCCGACCAAGTAGGCAGAACTATCATTGATCCAAATCAGTGCGAACATTCCAAGAATCATATGTGGGTTATAGTCTCCGAAATTATTGGCTATTAAGAACAAAAAGATCATGCCGCTACTGATATAAAAAGTTGTATTGATGTAACGGTTGGACAGCAGTTTTGGAAGACGTTTTTTTGAAAATAAATCGCGGATTAAAAAAATGAGAACAAAAATACTCAAAACTTGAAGTATTTGCGAAGCTTCATCCAATCCTTTATCCGTTTGAAAAACCTCATCCCAAAGTCCAAAAAGGGTAAAGATGAGAACAAAAATAAAATACGAGATCGTATTTCTTTTTTGAATTAGTCTATTAAATTCTATCAAAGTTAATAGGCCAAACAAAAATAGAATCCCGAAAAATGCAAGTTTGTGTTGAGCTGCCAGTATAATAACTATGACAAATAAAATTCCTGAAATGGCTCTTGTTGTAAATTCTTTCAAAATGTTATTATAAATCTTCCAATAATAATAAATATAAGTTTTTTGCGCTGCTACCGTAGCTAAGGAAGTTTTTTTCATCTTCAATTTTGAAGTGCTTTATGGTGGTAATATTTGAGGGTATTTTCTTTCGGTTTTTTGTTTTAATACCTCTAAGACCCTCCCCAATAGTTCTTACAATTTGACTTGTGCTGGCAAATACAATAAAATTAATTGGAAGTTCTGGGAGTTTTTTTTCAGCAATTTGGTTAGAGGAGATTAAAATAGAGCCGTTGTCTGCAATAAGATATTCACAAGTGGTGAAGAATATATGTCCGCTGTTTAGGTTAGTGGTTACATCCCACGAAATATCTTTAAACTGTTTTCGGAGGGTTTTGTTAAAAATCAGTGTTGTCAGTCCTTGCCACTGATTTTCATCCAGTATTTGATGTAGACAGTGGAAAATTTCATCCATGTTCTCACAGTATAAAAATTTTCCACCGTTATTATTAAAATTTATCGAAAACAACTCATCCTCTGGATGTTCTTTTTTGGGTAAAAATTTGTTGTCGGTTTTTGGGTCGGCGTTCTTGTCTTCGCTTATAGTTTTTGTGCTAAATATTTTTCGAAACAAATTCATCCAAGAAGAAAACTTAAACTTTAATCAAAGATAAAAATTAAAGCTAATTATCGGCTTAATTTTTAGCTAAAAAATAAGCTACTATTCTTCTTCGTCTATATTACTATCTTCAGTTTCTTCTTTGTTCTTCGAATCAAAAGGTCTTTTGCCAAAAATCGCTTCAAGATTGTCTTTAAAGATAACTTCGTCTTTCAGTAAAACTTCAGCTAATTCAATGAGCTTACTTTTATGTTTTTCTAAAAGTGTAATGGCACGTTGGTATTGTTCCTCTACGATATCAGAGATTTCCTTATCAATTAGCTCTGCTGTTTGTTCGCTGTATGGCTTTGTGAATCCATATTCACTTTGCCCAGAAGAATCGTAATAGGTTAGATTACCAATTTTATCACTTAATCCATACACAGTGACCATAGCTCTCGCTTGTTTGGTCACTTTTTCAAGATCGCTCAAAGCTCCTGTTGAAATCTTATCAAAAATCACTTTTTCAGCAGCACGGCCGCCAAGGGCAGCACACATTTCGTCTAACATTTGCTCGGGTCGTACAATAAGGCGTTCTTCCGGTAAATACCAAGCAGCTCCTAATGACCGTCCCCTTGGAACAATAGTGACTTTCACAAGAGGTGCAGCATGTTCCAGCATCCAGCTTACTGTAGCATGACCTGCCTCGTGAAAGGCAACGGCTTTCTTCTCCTCGGGTGTTATGATCTTATTCTTCTTTTCGAGTCCTCCAATGATTCGATCAACTGCATCTAAAAAGTCTTGTTTTTCGACAGCTTTTTTGTTATTTCTTGCAGCAATCAGAGCAGCTTCGTTACATACGTTTGCTATGTCTGCCCCCGAAAAACCAGGCGTTTGTTTCGATAGAAAATCAGTGTCCAAATCCTTAGCTTTTTTCAATGGTTTTAAATGAACTTCAAAAATTTCTTTTCGTTCTCTGATATCTGGGAGATCAACATAAATTTGGCGGTCAAAACGTCCAGCTCGCATGAGAGCTTTGTCCAGTACGTCAGCACGGTTGGTAGCAGCAAGCACAATGACGTTGGTGTTAGATCCAAATCCATCCATTTCTGTTAGAAGTTGATTTAGGGTGTTTTCGCGTTCATCGTTGGACCCCGAAAAGTTGCTTTTTCCACGTGCCCGTCCGATGGCATCAATTTCATCGATAAAAATAATTGAAGGTGATTTTTCTTTAGCTTGTTTAAATAAATCCCTAACTCTTGAAGCTCCAACACCAACAAACATCTCCACAAAGTCTGACCCCGAAAGTGAGAAGAATGGTGCTTTTGCCTCACCTGCAACCGCTTTTGCCAGTAGAGTTTTTCCTGTTCCAGGAGGACCTACTAACAAAGCGCCTTTTGGAATTTTACCGCCTAATGCTGTGTATTTTTGTGGATTTTTTAAAAAATCTACAATTTCTTGAACTTCCTCTTTTGCTCCCTCCAATCCTGCAACATCCTCGAAAGTTGTTTTGGTTTCTAGTTTTTCATCAAAAAGTTTGGCCTTAGATTTTCCTATGTTAAAGATTTGGCCACCGCCTCCACCAGGACCGCCTCCAGACATACGCCTCATGATAAAAATCCATACACCAATGATCAAAACAAAAGGAATAATTGATAATAATATATCGCCAAAGGCATTGGATTCGGTTTTGAAATTGAGTTCGGTCTCCAGATTTTCTTGGGCGATGGTGTCTTCTAGTTGTTTTTGAAATAATTGTACATCACCAAATTCGAATTTGTAATTGGGGGATGTACCCAAGGGTAAAATCTGCTGTGGTTGAGATTTTCTATGGATTTCTTTGTTGGAGGCATCTTCATTCAAAAAGACTAGTGCTTCTCGTTTATTGACAATCACTACTCGCTTAATATCACCATCTTTTAAAAAATTAAAAAATTTGGAAGGCGTTGTGGTTATTCCATTTGATCCTCCAATACCACCTGAAAAAAGGTTGAAAAGAAAAAATACCCCAATAATGATTCCGTACACCCAATAGGCGTTGAGTTTGAAATTGTTTTGCTTTTTATTTTTAGACATCTATAATTTTTTAATAACTGGATTGAATTTCGGTGATTTTAGCGTCACCCCAAAGGTTTTCAATGTTGTAATACTCTCGTTTGTGTTTTTGGAATACATGAACCACAATATTGACATAATCCATCAAAACCCACTCGGCATTATCTGAACCCTCTATGTGGTAGGGTTTTTCTTGTGTATTTTTACTGACGATTTTCTGTACTGAACTCACAATGGCGTTGACTTGAGTATTCGAATTTCCATCACAAATAATAAAGTAATCACAAACGGTGTTTTCAATATGTCTTAAATCTAGCAGTACAATGTTTTGTCCTTTGATATTTTCAATAGCCTCTATTATAAAGGCTATAAGGTCGTCTGGGCTAGATAAGTTTTTTGTCATATATTCGTATTGCTTTGCAAATTTATTATTTTTTTGAGTCTAAATAACTTTTTATTCTCTTAATAATATTATAATTTAATTTAAGTCTCTTCATGCAATTAATCAAACTCAATGCCATTGACTCAACTAACCGTTATTTGAACGACTTGGCAGCGGATATTCCATTGGAAGATTTTGCAGCGGTCATTGCTAAATCTCAAACTGCCGGCCGAGGTCAGCGGTCTGCAAAGTGGTATTCTGAGTCTGGTAAAAACTTGATTATCAGTATTCTAAAGAAAAATCTAACCACAAAAATTCAACGTCAATTTTTCCTTAATATGCGGGTTTCATTGGCGGTTTTTAAAACCTTAAAAAATTATAATCTTCCACATTTGAAATTAAAATGGCCGAACGACATTTTGTCAGGGTCAAAGAAAATATCAGGAATTTTGATTGATTTTTCTACCCAAAGCAATAAAATCAAACAGGCCATAATAGGTGTTGGGATCAATATTAATCAAACGCATTTTGTAAATTTGCCACAGGCTACATCCATGAAGTTAATCTTAGACCAATCCTTTGATGTTCAGGATATCGCCAAACAATTGATTGAAAATATGGCATATTACTTCGAAAATCTAGATGATCAAGCCGTCAAATCGACCTACGAAGAACTTCTATTTAGAGCAAATGAAACTTCTACTTTTTTAGATCAAAATGATATCAAATTTACGGGCGTAATCCTTGGCGTTTCTGACGATGGTAGATTACGTGTTAAAACCGAATCTTGCGAAAGATTATATGATCTAAAAAAAATCTCTTTGATGTATTAGATTGCACTTGGGATGTTTTGCGCTAAAGTTTCAACGAATTTTGTAATCGGTGCTTTGATCATCATAGCCATCATATGGTTGAAATCCCCTGAAAAAGACAATTTTACTTGTGTTTGTTCGTTTTCTGTCAAAGAAATTTCTGCTTTTAAAGAAAAGTCTAATTTTCCACCAGCTGCACCCAATACAATACTGCTATGAGGGTATTCCTCTTTTTTCTTTAACACAATTTCAGGCATACCACTTAAGGCAAAAATGAATGTATCATTTTCTAGTATTTCAAATTTACTGATGTTTTCTGGCATCAAAGATTTAAAATTTTTAACATCACTTAAAAAACTAAAAACGTCTTCTTGAGATTTTGACACTATAATTTTTGGAGAATCTATTTGCATGAAATCTTATTTTTGACCCCACTCGGCAGGGTTGTTGTTCCAATCGGATAAAATGGTTAATTCGGTTTCATTAATGTAGCCTGTTTCTAGGGCTTGTTCGAGAAGTGATTCGTAGTCACCTAATGTATTAAGCATGACCTTGTGGTCTGAAAAATTTTTAGAAGAATGATCAAATCCGTATGTAAAAATGGCAACCATTCCTTTGACACGGGCACCAGATTCTTTCAATGCTTCAACGGCATTTAAACTGCTTTTTCCGGTACTAATCAAATCTTCAACAACAACGACATTTTGTCCTTTCTCTAGATGACCTTCAATTTTATTCTGCCGACCGTGTTTCTTGGCCTCTGGCCGAACATATACAAATGGCAACCCCAGAACGTCTGCCACCAAAGCTCCAATACCAATTGCACCAGTGGCTACACCAGCAATCAAATCGGGTTTACCATAGAGGTTTTCAAGATTTTTTGCCAATTCCGCTTTGATATAATTTCTGATAACAGGATATGACAATAGTAATCTGTTGTCGCAGTAAATTGGTGATTTCCAGCCAGATGCCCAATTAAATGGCGTGTCTGGGTTTAGTTTTATGGCGTTAATTGAGAGAAGAACCTCGGCTGTTTTTTTGGCTGTATTTTTATTAAAAATCATAAGTCAAAATTATAAAAAATACTACATTTACTTTGTATTAATTTGTTTTTAATTAACAATGCAAACAATTTTTGTTGGTAATAAACCAATTTATCTCACTACCAAAGTAGAACCGGAAACGAATTTTAAAAATTTTTTAATCGAAACGGTTACTATTGATTCCATTTTATCTACGCTAAAAACAGACAAGTACAAAGCTGTTCGTCTCATAGGGCCAGATCCAAATTCTCTACTGAAAACCTTTTTAAACCTTTTGCCCAATGTTATTGCTGGTGGCGGAAAAGTCATTAATCCAAGTGGTAAAATTCTATTTATTTTCAGAAATGGTAAATGGGATTTACCAAAAGGAAAAGCCGAACCAAATGAAACAATCGATCAGACCGCCTTGAGAGAAGTAGAGGAGGAGACAGGTATTTCAGGTTTGACTATCACAAAACCGCTAGACATCACCTATCATATTTTCAAGCGAAATAATCGCTATCAAATTAAAAAAACCTATTGGTTTGAAATGCATTCTGAATACGACGGTACACTCACACCACAAGTCAAAGAGGGTATTACTAAAGTTAAGTGGATTGGTCCAAAAAAGATAAAAAAAGTTATGCAAAACAGCTATGCTAATATCCTAAAGCTGATTTAAAAGAAATTCTGCTTTCAGTCATGAAAATCTTATTATTTGCCTTATTTTTGCCGCTTAATTTTTGTTAAATGAAAGACTTTATCCTTAAGCGTTCAGCCAATGTAAAAAATGATATTTTCAGTGGACTGACCGTCGCTTTGGCATTGGTTCCTGAAGCTGTAGCCTTTGCTTTTGTAGCTGGTGTAGACCCCTTAGTAGGATTGTATGCGGCATTTATGATCGGCCTAATCACATCGATTTTCGGCGGTCGCCCAGGGATGATTAGTGGAGCTACAGGAGCCCTGGCCGTAGTAATGGTCAGTTTGGTAGCTCAAGGAAACGCCCTTGGTGAACCCTCCGAAGGCCTAGGACTTTATTATTTGTTTTTGACCGTTATTTTGATGGGTTTTATTCAAATTATTGCTGGTATTTTGAAACTTGGGAAATTTGTTCGTCTAATTCCGCACCCGGTCATGATGGGTTTTGTTAATGGTTTAGCTATAGTTATTTTCTTATCTCAATTGGGGATGTTTAAAACTTCTGGTGATGATGGATCTGCTTGGATGCAAGGTACTGAACTTTGGACCATGATAGCACTGGTGACGCTCACTATGGGGATTATGGTTTTATTACCAAAATTGTCTAAAAAATTACCTGAGGCGCTTGTCGCCATCATAGTGGTTTCCATGATTGTGATCTTTGGACATTTAGACGTTGCTACTGTCGGAAGTTTCATTAGAGATGGCGGTGGAGAGGGATTGAAAGGGGGTCTCCCTCAGTTTCAATGGGCTATTTTTGATGCCGTTCCACTGAATCTTGAGACCCTACGTTTTATTGGTCCCTATGCCGTGATACTAGCTGCAATTGGCCTTATCGAATCCTTAATGACTCTAAACCTTATAGACGAACTCACAGAGACTCGAGGCAACTCTAATAAAGAGTGTATTGCACAGGGAAGTGCTAATATCATTACTGGGTTGTTTGGTGGAATGGGTGGATGCGCCATGATTGGTCAGTCCATTATTAATATTAAGGGCGGGGGAAGAGGTCGTCTTTCAGGAATTGTAGCTGCTATGGCTTTATTAATGTTCATTCTATTTGCCTCCAGTTTGATTGAGCAAGTTCCCATTGCCGCGCTAGTTGGTGTCATGTTTATGGTTGTGATTGGAACCTTTGCATGGTCGAGTTTTAGGATCATGAATAAAATCCCACTGACTGATGTATTTGTTTTGATTTTGGTTTCCACAGTTACCGTTTTTTTTGATTTGGCTATTGCTGTTATTTCTGGTGTTATTGTTAGTGCGTTGGTATTTTCTTGGGAAAACGCCAAACGCATCAGAGCCCGTAAACGCTTCAAACCCGATGGGACTAAAATTTATGAAATATGGGGGCCCTTATTTTTTGGAAGTATTTCGGCTTTCAATCAAAAATTTGATATCAAACAAGATCCTGATACCATAGAAATTGATTTCATTGAATCGAGAGTTTCAGATCATTCTGCGATTGAAGCAATATTTAATTTGGTCAAAAAATACCACAACGCTGGAAAATCTATCAAGTTAAAACATTTAAGCCAAGATTGTAAGTTACTCCTCTACAAATCTAGCCCATTGTTTAAAGACGTTATAGTAGAAGCAGTTGATGATCCACGTTACCATTTGGCCGAAAATCCTGAGGCATTTACTAAGGGTTTGTCTGAATATTCAGTGTAAATCTAAAGCATAACAGCTGGAGGTACTAGTTTTTTATAATCTCCGTTGTTTGATATGATTTCTCTAACAATTGAAGAAGAAATATAAGAGCTCTCGACTGATGTCAATAGAAAAACAGTTTCCACGTCTCCCACATTTCGATTGGTGTGAGCAATGGCTTTTTCAAATTCAAAATCGGCTGGATTTCGTAGTCCTCTCAAAATAAAATCGGCTTCAATATTTTTACAAAATTCCATGGTCAATCCTGAGTAGGTCATCACTTTTATTTTTGAATTTCCTTCAAATGTTTTTTCAATATATCTTTGACGTTGCTCTAATGAAAACATGTAGGTCTTGGCAGAATTTTCGCCAATCGCAATAATTATTTCATCAAAAAGCATCATCCCTCGATTGATAATATCGCAATGCCCTAGGGTAATAGGGTCAAAAGATCCTGGAAAAATAGCGCGTTTCATGCCGTAAAGTTAAACATTTTTCACCATTGCCTCTTCAATGGCATTTGTAAAGAGTTCTGATAAGCTGACACCTGCACAGGCTGCTTGTTTGGGTAAAATACTTTCTTCTGTCAGCCCAGGAACCGTATTCATTTCTAAAAAATAGGGGGTATCGCCTTTAAAAATAAATTCACTTCTCGAAAATCCGTCCATTTTCAGGACATCATAAATATCTTTGGCCATTTTCCTAACATTTTCTTCTTGAGTTTTAGTAATTCTAGCGGGGGTGATTTCTTCAGATTTTCCCAAATATTTCGCTTCATAATCGAAAAAATCATTTTCTGAAACAATTTCTGTGATGGGCAAAACGATCACTTCACCATGGTAGCGCAGCACACCCACAGAAACTTCCGTTCCGTCCAAAAAGGCTTCAATAATCAACTCACTGTCATGTTCAAAAGCCGTATCTATGGCCGATTGGAGGTCTTCAATTTGATGTACTTTGGTCACCCCAAAACTACTACCTGCACGGTTGGCTTTGACAAAACAGGGGAGTCCGACGCGATTTATTATTGCTTTGGCATTGACGTTATCCCCTTTGTTAAGCGGATAAGATATGGCGGTAGGAATGTCATAGGCCTTGAGCACATTAAGGCAATCTCTTTTGTTAAATGTCAGTGCCGCTTGATACATTCCACAGCTTGTATGTGGAATATCTAACAATTCAAAATACGCTTGCATAAATCCATCCTCGCCCGGTGCCCCATGAATGGCATTAAACACACAATCGAAGTGAATGGTTTCTACATTAACTTTAACCGAAAAATCGCTCATATTGATCGGAAATTCTTCTCCGTTGGGCGACACATACACCCACTTATTTTTTGTAATATGAATACAAAAACGCCTAAACTGATCTTCAGGCAGGTGATTATAAACCACTTCTCCGCTTTTCAGCGAAATGGCAGACTCACTCGAGTAACCACCCATAATGATGGCAATGTTTGGTGTCATAGAACCTGTTTGTGCTGTAAAAATATTATTTTTTGGGGATTTTGGTTTTATTTTAGTAATAGTTTTTTACAACTATCTGTAATAATCATTTCTCCCAAAAAAATGATTAGCTTTGTGAAAATTATAACGATGAATTTGTTAAGGTTTTTGTTTAGTAAATCTTTTATGAAGCAACTAATTTTGGCGGTAGTTGCGCTGTTTGTATTCTCATTTTTGGGCCTAAAATGGCTTAAATACTACACCAATCACAATGATTTCGTAACCGTTCCCAACCTTGTTGGACAATCTTTGGAGGAAGCCCAAAACGCTTTAACAAGCCATGCGTTGAGATTACAAGTGCAAGATTCCTCAAACTTCAATCCAAAATATCCCTCTGGGGCAGTGATAGAACAAGAACCCTTGGCTAATTCGAAAGTCAAAAGTGATCGAAAAATTTATGTCATTATTAATCCTTCAGATTATCAAAAAATCAAAATTCCGAATGTCATTCGTAAGACATTCAGACAAGCCAAACCGACTTTGGAAACTGTAGGATTTCAAGTGGGTAAAATTAGTTATGTGAACGACTTGGGCAAAGATGAGGTGATCAAGCTTCGTTTTAGGGGTAAACCTGTTAACCCCGGCGATAAGTTGCGAAAAACATCAACTATCGATCTCGTTTTAGGTGATGGAAAACGATAATAAATGGACCAATTTCAAAACCATTTGGAGGACAGTGCGCTACATGAACATCACGCTTTTGTGGTAGACAAAGGTCAACAACCGCTTCGTATCGATAAATATTTAATGAATTTTGTGGAGAATGCCACACGAAATAAAATTCAGGCGGCCGCCAAGTCGGGGCATATTTTTGTTAATGGAACCGCTGTCAAATCCAATTACAAAGTCAAACCCAAAGACCAAATACGAGTCATGTTCGAGCATCCGCCTTACGAGAACTTGTTGGTCCCAGAGGATATTCCGCTTGATATTGTTTATGAAGACGATGACTTGCTGGTGGTTAATAAACCATCTGGAATGGTGGTTCACCCCGGACATGGTAATTACTCTGGAACACTCATCAATGCCTTAACTTTTCATTTTGAAAACCTACCTCATAACAGTAGTAACCGACCAGGGTTGGTACATCGTATTGACAAAGATACTAGCGGACTTTTGGTAGTGGCCAAAACCGAACATGCCATGACACACCTATCAGCACAATTTAAGGCCAAAACCAGCACAAGGTCGTATGTGGCTTTGGTGTGGGGGCAAATCGAAGACGATAACGGAACTATCGATGGTAACATCGGTCGCCACCCCAAAAACAGATTACAAAACACGGTTTTTTTGGATGATGACGCTGACAAAGGTAAACCTGCAATCACACATTATGAAGTCCTAGAACGATTGGTTTATGTTACTTTAGTGCGCTGTACTTTAGAAACCGGTCGAACGCATCAAATACGTGTTCATATGAAACATATTGGACACACCCTTTTTAATGATGAGCGCTACGGTGGAGATAAAATTCTGAAAGGAACAACATTCACAAAATACAAACAATTTGTAGATAATTGTTTTAAAATTTTATCCCGACAAGCACTACATGCCCAGACATTAGGGTTTGTACATCCGACCACTAATGAAAGTCTTTCCTTTTCTTGTGATTTACCATTGGATATGAAGGACTGCATAGACAAATGGCGGAGCTATGCCAAACACCAACAGTAGCTTTTGTATTGGTTTTACTAATTGTACGATCAATAACTTCTAATGAGCTTCTTTTTAAAATTGTATAGAAGTTGGTATTTTTGTAATCTAAACAAAGCGCTATGAAACTTGTTATATCTCCAGCCAAATCGCTTAACTACAACAGTGAATTACCTACAGGATTCAATTCCAAGAACTGTTTTTTGGAGGAAGCCAATAGATTAAATACACTTCTCAAGCAACAATCCCCTAAAGCCTTATCGGAATTAATGCATATCTCGCCCAAACTTGGCCAACTTAACTATGAGCGAAATCAAAACTGGTCATTGCCATTTACACCAGAAAATGCCAGACCAGCTATTTATGCCTTTGATGGCGATGTTTATAAAGGATTGGACGCTTACACTATTTCTGAAGATAAACTACAAACGCTGCAAAACACAGTTCGAATCCTATCTGGACTTTATGGTTTATTGAAGCCCATGGATTTGATTCAGCCCTACCGATTGGAGATGGGAACCAAATTTCCTGTAGGGAAGCTTAAAAACTTATATGAGTTTTGGCGTCAGAAGATTACAACTGAACTAAATAATGAAATGGCGGATGATGAATTGCTGGTAAATTTGGCGAGTCAAGAATATTTTAAAGCCATTGATACTAAAGTGTTAAAATCACCTTTGGTTCATATTGATTTCAAAGAACTGAAGAATGGGCAATACAAAACCATTGCTATTTTTTCTAAAAAAGCGAGAGGTCTTATGACTCGTTACATAGTCGATCAAAAGGTTGAAACTGTTGACGAGCTCAAGACTTTCAATAAGGATCGTTATGCCTATGATGCCAATTTGTCTACAGAAACTAAACTGGTGTTTACGCGCTAGGGTTTAAACCGAACGGGAATTTCAAAAAATAGTGCTTTACCGGCTTCATGACCGCTACCCCCACCAGGATTATTATGAACCAGTAGTGTGCCATGGGTAGCGTTTCCTGGATTGAATATTAAAGTGGTTTTATACATGGCAGGACCCGATGTCATCGATTCACCTGTCGCACTCATAATGCCCATTGCTAATCGCTCTCCTTGTGGATCAATTAGTTCAATATAACCCAATTTTCCCTCAAAAGCATGCCAAACGCCCATAGAATTGATATGAATGTCTTGCGGAGATTTTATAATGTCAAGTGGGTTGACACTCAGAGATGGATACAGTGGTTTGGTGGTTTTACAACTACATAATAGCGTGAAACATAAAAGGAATGTGGTATTAATATTAATGATAATTAATTTAGGGTAACAACAAACCTAAATAAATTAACGTAGAATACCACTTATAAAATCATCAATTTTTCTTATGCCATGTTGACCCAAATGTTTGATAAACGCACTTCCAATGATAGCCCCTTTGGCATGGGTAGTCGCTTGAGTAAAGGTTTCTTTGTTAGATATCCCAAAACCTACTATTTGTGGATTTTTAAGATTCAAATCTGCGATTCGTTTGAAGTATTTTTGCTGAGTGTCTCCAAATCCACTTTGCGCTCCAGTGGTGCTGGCACTACTCACCATATAAATAAATCCCTCAGAAATAGAATCGATATAGCGAATCCGCTTTTCTGAAGTTTGCGGCGTGATTAGAAAAATATTAATCAAACCATATTTTTCAAAAATGGCTTTATAATTTTCGTGATAGACATCAGCTGGTAGATCAGGGATAATAAATCCGTCTATTCCAATGGCTTGAGATTTTTTGCAAAATTCTTCCACACCATATTGCAACATGGGGTTAAAATATCCCATCAAGATCAAGGGAATAGAAACAGATTGTCGGATTACTTTAAGTTGCTCAAATAGCAATTCTGTATTCATACCATTTTTCAATGCTTGTGTTGAACTAGCCTGAATGGTTGGGCCGTCGGCTAGAGGGTCGCTGAAAGGGAGTCCTATTTCGATCATATCTACCCCACTACCCTCAAGGCGTTGTATAATTTCTACAGTATCATTTAAGTTCGGAAAACCCGCTGAAAAATAAATGGATAATAGTTTCTTGTTCTGCTGTAATTTGGTTGTAATTCGGTTCATTATAATTACAATTTAAAATAATCAATGTATGTATTAAGATCTTTGTCGCCACGACCAGATAAACAAACTATAACAATGTCCTCTGGATTAAAGGCTTTGTTTCGAAAAATGGAAAATGCATGGGCGGTTTCTATAGCAGGAATAATGCCTTCCAATTGTGATAATTCTAATCCTGCAGTCATGGCCTCGTCGTCTGTTACGGGAATAAACTCGGCTCTTTTAGTGATGTATAAATGAGCATGCATAGGCCCTACCCCTGGATAGTCCAATCCCGCAGAAATGGAGTATGGTTCTGTGATTTGTCCGTCTTTAGTTTGCATTAAAAGCGTTTTACTGCCATGAATGATACCCTCTTTCCCAAGAATTGAAGTCGCAGCACTTGCACCAGTTTTAACCCCTTTTCCGGCAGCTTCAACTGCTATAAGACCAACTTCTTCATTATCCAAAAAGTGATAATAGGCCCCTGCAGCATTACTCCCGCCTCCCACACAAGCGACCACATAATCAGGATTTTCTTGGCCCTCAACTGCTTTTAACTGCCATTTGATTTCTTCTGAAACAACCGATTGAAAACGCGATACCATATCGGGGTAGGGATGTGGCCCCACAGCACTTCCAATTATATAATGTGTGTTTTCAGGATTGTTGATCCAGTCGCGTATAGCTTCATTTGTGGCATCTTTCAGCGTACGACTTCCAGAAGTTGCTGGACGGACTTCCGCTCCCAGCATTTTCATACGCGCCACATTGGGCGCCTGTCGTGCAATGTCAATTTCACCCATATAAACAATACACTTCAAGCCAGCCAAGGCACACACTGTCGCTGTAGCCACACCATGTTGGCCAGCACCTGTTTCAGCGATAATTCGAGTTTTGCCAAGGCGTTTGGCCATTAATATTTGTCCAATTGTATTATTAACTTTATGTGCCCCTGTGTGACACAAATCTTCTCTTTTGAGATAGATTTTGGTATTGTATTTTTCAGATAATCGCTTCGCGAAGTATAGTGGGGTTGGTCGTCCAACATAATCTTTGAGGAGCTGGTCAAATTCGGCTTTAAAATCTGGCTCAGCCATAACTTTCAAATAGTTTTGGCGCAAGTTTTCAATATTTGGATAGAGCATTTCAGGAATAAAAGCGCCTCCAAATTGGCCATAATATCCTTTGTCGTTTACGTGATAACTCATAATTGTTGCATCAATTGTTTTAATTTAACATCGTCTTTGTAAGCAGGTTTTAATTCAAATTTACTGTTAACGTCGATGGCGAAACAGTGTTGAGCGGCAGGACTATTTTTGAAATTCTGTATTGATTTTATATCATCAAGGCCAATACCTCCGCTCAAAAAATAAGGCGTCTTGGAGTTGTATTGATCTAAAATAGACCAATCAAAGCAATAACCATTACCACCAGGGTTTGGGCCTTTGGTGTCGAAGAGAAAGTAATCAACTAAATTTTCAAAAGCCGAAAGTTGATTAAAATCAAATTGGTCTTTGATGGAAAATACTTTTATGATTTCAATTTGCTTTTTTTCAAGTTTTTGGCAAAACTCTGGCGTTTCTTGGCCATGCAATTGTACGGCTTGCAAATCGTATTTGTTTATAATGGTTATTATTGTTTCAATAGTAGAATTGACAAAAACGCCCACTTTTTTGATGTTCTTTGAAATTTCTGGAAGGGGTTCTGTTACGAAACGTGGCGATTTGTCGTAGAAGATAAAGCCCAGGTAATTGGGTTTGAGAGCTGCTACTTTCAAAATATTATCATGATATTTCATGCCACAAATTTTCAATTTCATCGCTCTAATATTTCAATAAAATCCTTTGCACTTTGTCCTGGATTTTCAGATTTCATAAAATTTTCTCCAATCAAAAAGCCTTGATAACCATAATGTTTTAAGTTATTTATAGCTTCAACAGAACTAATGCCACTCTCCGAAACTTTCACAAAATCATCTGGGATGATGTTACTAAGATTTTGACTGTTTTTAAGATCTACTTTAAATGTTTTTAAGTTTCTGTTATTAACGCCAATCATATCCAAACTGGGCATCAAAGCCTTGTAGAGTTCCGCTTCATTGTGGACCTCTAAGAGAACTTCAAGATTTAGTTCTTTTGCGCGTAAAGAAAGGTCTTTAATCTGTTGTTGTGTAAGCACTGCTGCGATGAGTAAAATGACATCCGCACCATAAGCCTTTGCTTCTAAAATTTGGTAGGTATCGATGATAAAATCTTTTCGTAACAAAGGAATTTCACAACTCGCTCTTGCCAATAATAAATCGTCCAAATTACCGCCAAAATATCGGGTATCTGTAAGAACAGACATGCCACAAACCCCGGCTTGCTCATATCCTTTGGCCACATCCTGTACATTTAAACTTTGGTTAATAACAGCCTTGGAGGGTGAACGGCGCTTGTGCTCTGCTATTACTCCTGATTGGCTTTTACATAATCTCTCTTTGAGCGAATTTTGTGGTCTGTCAAAAAGTACAGACTGTTCTAGTTGAGAAATAGGAATAATAGTTTTCTTTATCTCAATTTCCGTTTTTTTATCGGCTATGATTCGATCTAGTATGGTCATATTACAAGTCAATTAGTTTGGTTAAACATGTTTTGGCTTTTCCGCCGAGTAAACTTTCTTTGGCTTGCTCGTATCCTTCTTTGTGAGAAATTTGTTGGGCTGTTGCTATGGCTAAACCAGCGTTTACACAAATTACATCATTTTGAGCTTTAGTTCCGTCACCATTTATGATAGTTTTAAAAATTTTAGTGGCTTCATCAACAGTATCTCCTCCAAAAATGGTTTCGGGTGAAATGGTTTTTAATCCCAAATCCTCTGGTGAGAACATAAGTTCACTCTGATTAGAGGCTATTTTGGCGTTGTTTGTAAGAGAGATTTCATCATAACCACCAAGATCGTGGACGATACTGTAATTCTTATCAGTCTGCTGGTACAAGTACTGGTATAATCGTAGTAATTCTAAATTAAAAACGCCTACTAATTGGTGTTTAGGGAATGCGGGATTGACCATAGGGCCAAGCATATTAAAAAAAGTTTTGATACCTAAAGCTTTTCGTATTGGGGCAACATTTTTCATAGCTGGATGAAATAAAGGAGCATGCAGGACACAAATGTTTGCGGTTTCCATGGCTCTCTGAAGATAATCTCTATCATTAGAAAATTTAATCCCAAGAGCTTCCAAAACATTCGATGACCCGCAGGCCGAGGAAACGCCATAATTCCCATGTTTGGCTACCGCGACACCTGCTCCAGCGGTTACAAAAGAAGAGAGCGTAGAGATGTTAAAGGTGTTTTTACCGTCACCTCCTGTCCCGCACAAATCAATTGGTTGATAAGCCTCTAGATCTACTCTTATACACAATTCTAATAAAGCGTCACGAAAACCTTGAAGTTCCTCAACTGTGATGCCACGCATCATGTATACTGTAAGAAATGAGGCGATTTGCGCTTGATTATATTCTCCTTTTGAAATATTAATCAGAATTTGTTTGGCCTCTTCGGTACAAATGTTTTCGTGGTTTATCAATCGATTTAAAAGTGCTTTCATTGTTTATGAATTAATCCAGTTTTTGAGCATTGTTTTTCCGTCGGGTGTGAGTACAGATTCAGGGTGGAATTGTACGCCTCTAACATCATAATCTTTGTGACGAAGTCCCATAATGTGGTTGTTATGATCTACACAAGTGACTTCTAAGCAATCTGGAAGTTCTGTATCAACCACCCAAGAATGATATCTGCCAACCGCAATGGTTGAATTTAATCCGTGAAATAAGTATTCATTGCTGGAAATAATTTTAATCTCAGTTTGAATACCATGGAAAACTGTATCCAAATTGACTAGCGAGGCACCAAATACCTCACCAATGGCTTGTAGTCCTAAGCAAACACCCAAAATGCTTTTAGATTTTGCATAGGTTTCAATAATAGGTTTTAAAAGCCCAGCCTCATCTGGAATTCCAGGGCCAGGGGAGAGCACAATTTTTTGGAATGGCTCTACTTCTTCTAATAACAATTGATTATTTCTGATCACTATGACCTCGCACTCTAAATCTTCTAAATAGTGAACCAGATTGTAAGTGAAACTATCGTAATTGTCAATAACTAGAATTTTTTTCATATTATATCTTCTCTGCTAGTTGGATTGCTTTGGTTAGCGCTCCCAATTTATTATAGACTTCTTGTAATTCATTTTCTGGATTTGATTTGGATACTATTCCAGCTCCAGCTTGCCAATGTAGTTGTTGGTTTTTACTTAAGAATGTTCGAATTAAAATGGCGTGGTTGTAATTTCCTTTAAAGTCCATAAAACCAATCGCACCTCCGTAAAATCCACGGTTTGTTTTTTCGTACCTATTAATAAGTTCCATGGCTTTATACTTTGGAGCTCCAGAAAGGGTTCCCGCTGGGAATGTGTCTGCTACAATCTGCATCGTTGATGCAATATCTTTTACCTGACCGGTGACTTTACTAACCAAATGGATAACATGTGAGAAAAATTGAACCTCTTTATAATTTTCAACACTAACATCATTGCAATGACGGCTGAGATCATTTCTAGCCAAATCTACCAACATAACATGCTCGCTATTTTCTTTATCATCCTCGGCTAATTGCTGTGCCAAGGCAGTATCCTTCATGTCATCACCTGTTCGTGCAAATGTTCCAGCGATTGGATGAATTTCAGCTTTTTTGTCCTTTACAACAAGTTGAGCTTCAGGAGAACTTCCAAAAATTTTAAAACTGCCATAATCAAAGTAGAATAGGTATGGAGAGGGATTAATACTTCGTAAAGCTCGATAGACATTGAAGTCATCACCTTTGAAGTTTTGTTGGAATTTCCTGGAAAGGACCAACTGAAAAACATCACCACGTTGACAGTGCTTTTTTGCAATATGAACGTGATTTTTAAAGTCCTCGTCAGTTAAATTAGAATCAATTTCGCTGGTTGTCTCAAAATTATAAAGTGGGAAACGGTCTGTGGTAATAATATGGTGTAGATCGTCTATGTTGTGAGGTTTATCATAACTATGCGAAAAGATATACGCTTCATTTTTGAAATGATTTATAGCTATAATATTTTGATATACAGCATATTGTAATTCGGGTATTTCTACAGACTTTTCTTTCGACGAAATATCAATGGTTTCGAAGTACTTTACGGCATCATAGGCTGTGTATCCAAATAGCCCATTGTGAATAAATTTAAAATCATTGATGTTTTCCGTTTCAAATCGCGTTGTGAAGTCGTGAAGTTCGGATACCACCTGATTTTGTGAAATACTGTAACTTTCTTTTGACGAGTCTGGGAAGGACTTTGTTAGAACGGTTCTTTGCATTTTGAAAGTCGCAATTGGATTGCAGCATATGTACGAAAAACTATTGTCGTTGCCGTGATAATCGCTACTTTCAAGGAGTATACTATTAGGGAACTTGTCTCTAAGTTTCAAATAAATGCTGACCGGAGAAAGTGTATCGGCCAATATTTTTTTGTAAACTGTTTTTAGTTGGTATTTTTTTTTCATCATAAAAAAAAGGCTTATCGTGATGACAAGCCTAAATATTATTACATACGAGGTGTGTTCACGATTTTTTGAATCGGGTTTTACACCACCATGTATTTTTGTTTGTTCTTAACATATTAATTCAAAG
The DNA here is from genome assembly GCA_049889395.1 of Flavobacteriaceae bacterium. Lineage (GTDB taxonomy): Bacteria > Bacteroidota > Bacteroidia > Flavobacteriales > Flavobacteriaceae > UBA3537. The sequence goes on along the minus strand of JBMHDM010000031.1, from coordinate 14,520 downwards.
ATAAGCAGCTTTTTCTGACTCTACAAACATTTTAATATTAAAATGAAAGGTTGACGTTCAAGTCAAATTCGTCATAAATGGCACGGTCTTTCAGGCCATCGAAAAAACTTGCAGAGCCATATTTAATGTCAAATTTCGTTCTATCAATTTTAAGATCTGCAGAGGCAGTGTCTTCAGAAACAGTCATATTGAATTTGACACTATTAGTGATGCCTTTAATGGTCAAATCAGCTTCTACCACATAATTAGAGCCGTTTGGCTTTACTGAAGTTAAAATTAGACTTGAAGTTTTAAATTTTTCGACTCCAAAAAAATCATTGTCTTTAAGGTGGCCGTCAAGCTTTTTCTTGTAATCTCCTTCTAGGTCTGTTGTATTGATTGTAGTCATATCCATAATGAATTTTCCACCAACAAGTTCATTTTCGTTGTAAATAAGTGCGCCTTGCTTTAGCATGATAGTCCCTTCATGTTGACCAGTAACTTTATAACCTGTCCATTTTACGACACTGTTCTGAACGTTTACTTCTTTAACAGTTTCTGTTGTCAAAGCGGTAAGGGATATTGATAAGAATGCTAGTAGCGATAGTTTAATAAATTTCATAATATTGTTTTTTAAATGCTTTACAAATTTCTAAATTTAATTTAGAAAATTGTAGATTGAGCCATAATTTTTTGTTAATTTTATTATGACCCGATATCGAATTCTTTTGTTTCTCTTGTTGTTTTTGGGTTGTTCTGATATTTCAAATGAGTTGGAGATATATGATTATGAAGGGATTAAAAAATTTTTAGAACCCCAAAATGCCAAAACATATGTTGTCAATTTTTGGGCAACTTGGTGTGCGCCATGTGTCAAAGAGTTGCCCTATTTTGAAACCCTTAACGATAATTACCCCAAAGAGGTGGAGGTTTTACTTATCAGTTTGGATTTTCCTAATCAAATAGAGACCAAATTGAAACCTTTTTTAAAAAACAAACAATTCAAATCAAAAGTCATCGTTTTGGATGATGCAGATATGAATTCATGGATTCCGCAGATTGATCCCAATTGGGACGGAGCTATTCCAGTAACACTTATTTTTAACAATAAAAAACGTCAATTTTATCCCCAATCATTTACATATGATCAATTGGTCAGTGAAGTTGAAAAATTTATAAACTAAATTATTACACCATGAAAAAAATCATTTTTTTGACTATTGTGCTATTCGCTGTTGGCTTAAATGCCCAGAAGGGCTACGATATTGGCGACTCTGCCACAGATTTTAAATTAAAAAATATTGACAACACTTTTGTTTCTCTCTCTGATTTTAAAGATGCTAAAGGTTTCATTCTTATTTTTACATGTAACACTTGTCCTTATGCTGTCGCGTATGAAGATAGAATTGAGGCATTAAACAAAAAATATGCATTAAAAGGATTTCCTGTTGTGGCTATCATGCCAAACAACACAGATATCAAACCTGGAGATTCATTAGAGGCCATGAAACAACGCTCTGAAGAAAAAGGCTTTACCTTTCCATATTTAATTGATGAAAATCAACACATCTTTCCACAATATGGCGCTAAAAAAACACCACATGTTTATGTTTTATCAAAGGAAAATGATGTAAATGTGGTAAAATACATCGGCGCTATTGATGATAATTATAAAGACGCATCACTTGTAAAAACCAAATATGTCGAAGATGCCGTAGATGCCCTCCTAATGGGGATGAATGTTTCAGTAAAAATCACCAAGGCTATTGGCTGTTCAATTAAAATTTAGATGTAACATTTCTTTCAGACAATCGTCTTAAATGTAAATAAATTCACGATGAAAAATTTAACACAAGAAGAATGGAAGAATCTTTCGTCACAAACTTCAAATTCTATCATTCTCGATGTTAGGACTGACCTAGAGTTGGCAGACGGTAAAATTCCGAACGCAATTAATTTAGATATCTACCAGGCACAACACTTTGTGTCTGAACTAGACAAATTGGATAAAAGTATGCATTATTTTGTGTACTGCAAATCAGGTGGGCGAAGCGCTCAAGCCTGTGCTGTTATGCAGCAAATGGGATTTGAACATACCTTCAATTTGGAAGGTGGATTTAGCAACTGGTTAGGAGATGTCGAAATTTAAATTACTATCAATGAAGTTGAAAATAGTTACAATATTTTGTGGGTTGTCAATGCTGCTTTACAATTGCAAAGGTGAGGTTGATAATACCATGAAATTAATTACTGTTGAGGAAATGCAAACCTTATCGAAACGAGACGGTGTCCAGCTTGTAGACATACGAACGCCTTCCGAATTCAGTGAAGGCTATATTGTCAATGCCCAAAATATGGATTATTGGAGTCCAGATTTTGATAAAAGAATCGAGACTTTAGACAAATCCAAACCCATTATTATCTATTGTAAGTCTGGTGGTCGAAGTGCCAAGTGCGCGGTTCAACTCAAAGACAAGGGGTTTTTGGAAATATATGATTTAAAAGGTGGAATCTCTGAGTGGAAGCTCCAAGGAATGCCAATTGAAAAATAATTTTATGCCCACAAGGGGGAAGGATATTTTCCTGCATCGGTCAGCGCTTTGAGTCGATCTACAGCTTTTTGCTTATCAGCATAATATGTTACTCCAAACCACTCACTTTCTGCCGCAATAACTTGTACGTCAATAATTTCGTTTTTCATCATTTCTTGAGCCAAAAAGGGCAAATAAATTTCATTTTTTTCGTGATTATTTGAATCCTCTAAAAATGCTTTAAAGTATGGTTCTGTGTAATCAAAAATGGTTGGTGTGCAAATCCAAAAATTCATAGATACAGTGGTGTCTGGATCTAAATGAGTTTCCGATTCTTCATCGATAATAATTTCATTTTTTTGAACAATTTTTGTTCTTTCTTTTATACTACTCAGTTTTTCATTTTTGGTAGTGCAAACGCCTCTTGAAACGGAACCAAATTCAGAAAGGGTATCTTTCAGGCGATATCCCACGATGGCAAATTTGTTGTTATGAGATAAATTACGGATAAATCGGGCCGCACCATGGAATGCATTTTGACCGTAATAATCGTCAGCATTAATAATAACAAACGGGGAACTAATAACATGTCTAGCGGTCCAGACAGCATGTGCTGTTCCCCAAGGCTTTTGACGATCACTTTGCAAATCAACCCCTTGTGGAATATCATCAATTCGCTGAACCAATACATCCAACTTTATATTTTCTCCAATTCTTTGAGATAGGTGATTTTCTAAAAATACTTTATTAGCCGCTTTGGTAATGACAACAATGTGGTTGAAGCCATTTTTTATGGCATCATGAATACTGAATTCCATTAAAAATTCGCCCTTTGGGCCCAAATCGTCAAATTGTTTAAGCTTTCCGTATCGGCTGCCACTACCAGCAGCCATAAGTAATAGAACCATTGTATTTTTATTGAGAACACAAAACTAGCGTTTTTCGACAACTCCTCCCCAATAATTTACTAATTTTGTTCAAACCAAATTAACTTTAGATGTTTCAATTCAAGACCTTTGCAAGACTTGTTTTTGTATGTGTTTTTTCATTCCAGAATCTATACGCCCAAGTCCCAGAATATTATGATTCAATTAATTTTGAAATAGGGGGTGAGGATTTACAATCTCAACTATCAAGCCTCATTACAAATACCCACACTACATTCATTCCATACACTTCTAGTTGGACAACCGACACATGGGATATTCTTAGAATTAGTGACCTAGAGTTTGAAAGTTCCACAAATGTTTTATTGATTTATGGTTACAATGACAACGATGGCACTTTCATTAGCGATAGATCAAGAGATGCATTTGATACTTGTCATTCAAGTTCTTGTATTGGATTATGGAATCGAGAACATGTTTTTGCTAAGTCATTGGCAAACCCTAGTCTCACAACAAGTGATCCTGGGCCGGGTACAGATGTCCATAATCTGAGGTCTGCAGACTCACAAAAAAACTCCCAAAGAAGTAATCGCCTGTTTATTGACAGTTCTGGTAACTCCAAAGTCCTTGGAGAATATTTTTATCCTGGTGACGAGTGGAAAGGGGACGTCGCTAGAATAATTATGTATATGTATTTGAGATACCCATCTCAATGTGAACCTGTTAACTCGGCGACAGGCCCTATGACTTATGCAGCTAACAACGACATGCCAGATATATTTTTGGAATGGAACGATCAAGATCCTGTATCCGATCTAGAAATAACTCGAAACGATGTTATTTCTTCCTACCAAGGAAATCGTAACCCATTTATCGACAACCCTTATTTGGCTACAATGATCTGGGGTGGGCCAGATGCTGAGGATACTTGGGGGGTGTTATCTTTGCAGACCCCAAAACAAAATGACTTTGAAATACAATTAAATGTATCTCATGGTTTAATTGAAGTTAATGGGTTAAATTCTGAACCTTACACCATTACTGTTTTTAACATGTTAGGTCAAGAAATATTGCAACAAAAAAATTCTAAAACCATAAGAGTTTCAAGTCTAGGAAAAGGGATATATATTTTGAAAGTCGAGCAGTCAGGACAACAAGCTGCACTAAAGTTTTCAGTTCAAAAATAATCCAATTAATTATGTCTTAATTGTATCAAAGCTGTACCAGTTTTTCATGTATTTTAAATTAAATTTGTTTCATATAACTGTATTATTATGAAACAATTAGTTTTAATAATTTTTATCCTCTTAGTCAATTTTTTGGACGCTCAAGTCATTTTTTCTGAAGAATACGCTAGTCGAGCGGATCTCAAAGTTTTTGTGGCTGAATATGAAAGTCAAGCCGACTTAAAGGTATTCAAAGTGGATTACAGTAGTCAAGCCAAAGGGAACAAAGGGTTGTGGTTTTTCACTGATTATCAAAGCCGATCAGAGAAAAGTATATATTTTGTGGATTACAAAAGCCAGGCAGATTTAATTATTTACTTCGTGGAGTATAAAAGTCGGGCGGGATGGATCACTAAATCTATGAAGCACATGCTTTATTAGTATTTTTTGGCTCAATTTTTGAACATTTATTTGTTTATTTAAATTTTCATAAATTTATACAACTAATATCCATTATGAACTTGATTTTTACACTTCTCAAATCAATTTTTAACTTCCAAAAATATTTAGTTTCTGGTAGTCTCTTGGTTTTGTTGTTTATAACAGCTCTATCAAATAATTCTTGGGGATACAACAATTTTATTTTTAATTTACAAGTTAGTTTTTCTACTACTCCATCGGATGATGATAACGATGGACAAATTTTAATTTGTGAAGGCGCTACAGTTTTATTCACAGATACCTCAACTGATGTGCCCCCAGGAGCAATTTACAGTTGGAGTTTTCCTGGCGGTAGTTTTACATCGGCCGATACACCTGGCCCTCATAATGTTACCTTCGATTCTGCGGGATCATACATTGTATCTTTAGATATTGACGGGGTGATTTCCGAATTGACCGTTAATGTAGATGAATCAACTGAAATTGAACCTGAAATAGCTGTAGATAACTGGGGTCAATCGATGTTTAATGGCGTTGATTATTTTACTTGGTGCTCTACGGCCCAAGCAGGTGCAACATTTTCTTTTGAAACAACGTCTACAAATACATCGCCTAACTCTCTTCATACACTCACCACTGGATCTGATCTTATCGCCTCATTCACTGGAGAAAACAATCCACTTATTGAATATTATTTTAGTGATCCAGGCTATTATCAAATCAACTATGTGATTCAAGAAGGATCCTGTTTTTTTGAATCAAATTTTGAGTTGTATATTGGTGCTCCTCCAACAGCCTCAATTAGCAACGATGGCGTTCCAATTTTGTGTACATCAGGTTTTGTAGAATATGAAATTACACCAGGTGCTCAAAATGGTCCGGGGACGCTTTACACCATTGAAGTTAGTGATGGCTCAGACCCTGTAGTTTTCAATCATCCGCCTCCAGCAACTTACACCCACTACTACAGTAGTGTTTCTTGTGGTCAAAATGATGTGGTATTCAATGATACCCCTTATCCAAATTCATTTGAAATTTCAATTACAGCAGAAAATGCATGCGGGCAATCCACTAATGGATTTGCACCAATTTACATCGAAAGTGGCCCAGAAGCCCAATTTGAGTTCGTTCCAAATCCCACTAATAATACCATTTGTCAAGATGTTACACTTACTGTTAACGATACCACTACACCAGGATCTAATATTACAAGCGGTGAATGTGATGATTCATACAAAAGATTTTGGCAAATTGAGGCGCCAAACGGTTCGATTTTAACCTCGGGTTCAAATGGTAGTATTGATCCGAATCCGTACGCTACAGTGATAGGAAATATGGGCTTTGTACCAACGGGTATCGATCCTAATGCGGAGTCTGCTTCATCTTGGTTTGCTAGTGCTTCTACTTCTATTGATATCACGTTTTTACAACCAGGTAATTATGAAGTTACTCTTTTTGCAGGTTCTGCAGGTCAAAGTAATCGATGTGGTATTTCGTCGTACACGGAGGTTATTTGTGTGACTCCAGAGGTCATTGCTGATTTCGAACTCAGTACTTATTCGGTTTGTGGCCCCCAAAATGTTCTTACCACAAATAATTCTAGTCAAACGGCTTGTGACAATTCCAATATTTACCAATGGGATGTTTCATTTGAAAATCCGGAAAACTGTCCATTAACCAGCTCACCCAATTGGGAATTTTTGAGCGGAAACGCATCTTCTTTTCAACCAGAATTTCAGTTTAATACCCCAGGTGTTTACGAGATCACTTTGACTGTTAGTCTGGACACTGCTTCCGGCGAAACGGTATGCGAACCAGATTCAATAACAAAAACCTTAATTATAAAAGATAAACCTCAAACAATACTACCCGCTGTTGAACTTTGTGAACAGGAGAACTTTACTTTTGATTTGGAACTTTTTGATTGTTATGCAGATCAGGAAACTTCATTTTCATGGGATTTTCAGGGATCTGAAGATCTGGTAATCAATGACACTAATTTATTAAATCCTACGATATCATTCTCTGAACCAGGCATATACCCTTATTCTTTAACACTCACCAATGAGTGTGGGGCCAATATTTTATCAAGTTCCATAGAAGTTTATTCTCAGGTATTAGTTACTGCTAGTGGTCCTAGCAGTGTGTGTGTCAATTCTGAAATTTCACTCAATGGAACAATTAATGGTGGTGCAACAACAGGAAGTTGGTCCTCATCAATTCCTGGGGGGTCATTTTCTCCCAGTGCCAACGATTTGTCAGCGATTTACACACCACCAACAGATTATGTGGGAAGCGTAATCCTAACACTAACTTCTGAAGATCCTTTTGGTCCTTGTCCGTCTGTTTCCGAAGTTGTCGAAGTAGACGTTCAGCTTCAGGCTACCTCAGATGCAGGTGTTTATGATCCTTTTTGTATTAATATACCCATTCAGTTGGCTGGAATTCTAGGTGGTGCTGCTTCATCAGGAACTTGGAGTGCGGATGTTCCAGGAACATTTTCAGATGAAACCGATTTGAATGCAACTTTTACCCCGACCACAGATTTTACAGGCAATATTACTTTTACACTAACAACGGATGATCCCCCAGGCCCTTGCTCCAATAATTTTGACTTGGCTACTGTCGAGGTTATTCCTATTGGTCAGGTAAATCCTTTAAATGATGTGATTTTTTGTAATAATGAAAATACCAATATTATTTTATTTTCAACATCAGAACCAGGGACTACATTTAGTTGGACCAATGATAATATAGCCATTGGTTTAGCTGCAAGTGGAGTTGATGAAATTCCTTCTTTCACAGCAAATAATCTGGAAACTTTTCCGATAACGGCAACCATCACAGTAACCCCAACTATAACTAGCGGTTCCACATCTTGTGATGGTATTCCAGAGACTTTTACCATCACGATAAATCCATCTGCACAAGTAGACGATCCAGTAGACTTGGTGCTGTGTCACGAAGAAGTTCAGTCTGAAATTATTTTCAGCACACAAAACACAGGTGGTTCGACAACCTATGATTGGAGTATAGATACAGGAGTTGGACTCAGTCCAACGACTGGGACGGGCAATATTCCGAGTTTTACGGCAGTTAATACAGGAACTTCTCCAATAATAGCCACAGTAACAGTAACTCCAACTTTCAGCAATGGTGGTGTTGATTGTGATGGTACTCCAGAGACTTTTACCATTACGGTTAATCCGAGGCCAATTATGGATGCAGTCGATTCACAAACAATTTGTGGAGGAACGGCATTTGAGACACCAATTTATAACTCCAACATAAGTGATGTTTCATACTCTTGGGAACTCATATCGACGAATATTCCCTCTGAAATTTCTGGTTTCCCCACTCCAAACGGATCTGGTGAACTACTAGGAAACGTTATCCAAAATAGTGGAAATGTTTCCATTACGCTGGATTACAATTTAACAGTAAGCTACGCAGGATGTGTAGGAAACACGGTTCCGTTTTCACTTACAGTGAACCCATCCCCAATAGTTACAATAAGCCCACCAGAGTCTCAATCTCTTTGTTTAAATGGAAATTTTGAATCTCTTGTTGTTGATTATAATTATGTCGGTAATTTTGATGCTGTAAGTTATCAATGGTATTACAATACACAAGATTCAACAGATTTAACCGGTGCAACTCTAATTAGTGGTGCAACGACTAGTAGCTTTACGCCACCCTCGGATACCATTGGGACATTTTATTATTTCTGTGTATTAGCATTTAGCCCCCCAATCTGTGAGAATGCAACAACACCTACTGTTCAAATTACAGTTGAAAATCCCCCTTCCATTTCTGCCAATCCAGAACCCACACAAAGTATTTGCGTTGGTGGTATTATAGCAGAAAATTCTATTTCAGTGTCCTACAATGGCGGCAGTGGGACACCTGAATATCAATGGTATGTGAATACTGTAAATTCTTACGGTGGAACAGCGATCAGTGATTCCAACTCGCCGATCCTAGATCCAGGTATTTTTGACACTTCAGGAAGTTATTATTATTGGGTTAGTATTTCATTTCCGTCTGGAGACGGCTGTGGGGGGATTTTTTCAGATCTCGCCGAAGTAGTGGTGGTATCTGATCCAATCATCACAGATCCGCTACCCACTCAAATAATTTGTAAAAATACAATACCACAAAATTTAATTGGAAGTGCTAGTGAGGGTACTGGAGACTACAGTTACCAGTGGTATGAAAGCCCGTCTGACCTGCCAATTGCTGGTGCAACGAACTCAATATTCACGCCACCAACTGATGTGGTTGGAACATTCAGTTATTATTATATTGTGACCACTGAAGCTTCGGGATGCGAATCGATAAGCGCGCTTGCTGAAGTTATTGTTAATGAAACGCCAACAATAAATCTACAACCTTTAGCAGAACAAAGCGTTTGTTTGGATGGTGCAATAACCTCTTTAGAGGTAGAATACGCCAATGGGGTTGGAACTCCAAATTATCAATGGTATTCTTCTAGTTCATGTGACACTACGGATTTGAGTAATCCAATTGCTAATGCTACGGCCAGTAGTTTTACCCCACCAAGTGATGCAGTGGGTTCAATCAATTATTTTGTCGTATTGTCTTTCCAAGATGGCGGTTGTGGTGAAATAATTTCTGATTGTGCTTCTGTTTCTGTTGTTCAAAACCCTGAAATCACTGTAACTTCAAACAATCCAACACCAATTTGCGTGGGTGGTACAATCGATGATATTGAAGTTGAGACTAGTGGGGGTGTAGGGACAGCAACTTACCAGTGGTGGATTTCAGATGTTGCTGGAATTCCAATAAGTCAAGATATTAATTCTTCAAACGCACCTAGCTTTAACCCAGGTGTCTTTGATAATGTTGGAACCTTTTATTATGTAGCTATTGTAGATTTTGATGGTAGTGGATGTAATCAGGCGATTAGTTCAACAATAACTGTAGAAGTTGTAGACAACCCAGTTATTGAAACTTTAATTCCGACTCAGGTGATTTGTGAAGGTACATCTCCCACAGCTCTAGAGGCCAATGTAAGCGGAGGAACAGGAGCGTACTCCTATCAGTGGTACGAGAGCCCATCTAACTTGCCGATTTCTGGTGCAACAAACACAATTTTCACACCACCCACAGATGTTGTAGGATTATTTAACTATTATGTGGTTGTAACGACAGATGCTTCTGGTTGTGAGGCTACAAGTACCATGTCTGAAGTGATCGTTAACGAAGCCCCCACTGTTAGTGTGCAACCTCTGCCCGAACAAACGGTGTGTTTAGATGGTGCAACAACAATTTTAGAAGTGGATTACAGCAATGGTGTAGGAGCGCCAACCTATCAGTGGTATTCTTCTTTGTCTTGTGATACAACAGATTTAAGTAATCCTATTACTGGAGCTACATTTAGTAGTTATACCCCTCCGAGTGATGCAGTTGGTTCAATCAATTATTTTGTTGTGCTAAATTTTTCTGATGGCGGATGCGGTTCGATAATCTCTCAGTGTGCCCAAGTCAACGTGGGCGAAATACCTTCCATTGGTGACGTCAGCACAACGATTTGCTCTAATGAGGCCTTTGTGGTTTCCCCAACAGAGGGCGGCGGTTTAAATTCTGACGATATTGTCCCGCTTCCAATGCAGTACTCTTGGATCACAACAGGGAACTCTAATCTAACCGGCTGGTCTAACAATTCCAATCAAGCTGAAATTTCACAAACTCTAGTTAACACTACAAATGTACCGCAGCAAATTGTTTATACAATAACTCCAACTTCACAGACCATTGGAAATTGTACTGGTGAGACATTTGATGTCACGGTTACTGTAAATCCTACTCCAGCAGTTTCCGATAAGCTTATCAGCACATGTTCATCAGAATTGATAGAGTTCAGCCCCTCGGGTGATGGTACTGGATCAAGTGATATAGTTCCAGAAAACACAACTTACACTTGGACGTTTGTTGACAATCCAAATGTAATGGGCGAAACGTTAAATACTAGCGGTTTGAATCAATTTTCTCAAACGTTAACGAATTTAAATCACACTCAACAATCGGTAGTATATCAATTGACTCCTGTATCAAGCTTGGGCTGTCAAGGCGAAACGTTCTCCATAACAGTCAACCTTGATCCGGTTCCATTCATATCAGATAAATCAGAGGAAATTTGTAGCGGGGAATTTTTTGAGATCGAACCTCAAAATAATCTCCCAAATGAGATAGTTCCAGAAAATACTTTGTATACGTGGACAACTTTAGGGAATTCGAATTTGACGGGATGGTCAGATGAATCCAATGCGCAAACACCAATTACTCAAGCTTTAGTTAACACAACAAGCGAACCTCAATCTATCAATTATTCGGTAACGCCACAAAGTGGCTCATGTGTTGGTTCTACATTTAACATTGTTGTTAATGTTTTACCAAACCCCCAAGTTGATAATGCCACGCCTTCAACTCAAGAAATATGTAGTGGAGAGGCGTCTGCTTCAGTGGTTTTTTCTTCCAGTGTTGTCGGGACAGGTTTTGAATATACTTTGGTAAACACCAATATACCAAATGAGATTAGTGGATTTGAAACTAACATTAGCGGAACAGGAGATTTACCACAAATGACGCTAATAAATGGTTTAGCTGAACCCTACATTCTTGACTATGAGGTTGTGCCAACAGCTGAAGGTTGTGGAGGAGATCCTGTTAGCTTTAGTATTACCATCAATCCAAGTCCACAAGTTGTATTTGATCAACAAGACCAAGTGTTGTGTAATAACGATTCTAGTGCTGTGGTGTCTTTAAATTCTACAACTTCGGATGTCAACTTTCAATGGACCAGAAATACGCCAGTTGGACTTGTTGGTTTTGAGACTGGAGATGAGCAGGGTGATGGCATCATTCCGTCCTTTAATTTGGAGAACACGACCAATGCGCCCATTGATTTAGTGTTTACAGCGATAGCAACAACAACAGGAGATGCTGAATGTCCTGGACCTGATGCCATCTATACTATTACAATTAATCCAACGGCTCAAATCAATCCTATTGATGATCAAATAATATGTAGCCAATCTACATTTGAAGATATTTTTGTGACATCCCCTACCCAATCCAACACTTCCATTTCATATGAATGGCAAGTTACAAGTGCTGGTTCCAATTTAAGTGGTTACACAGCGGCAGGCGGACCCATCTCCATTTCAGATCCTATTGTTGGTGAAGCTATATTTAACGCATCAAATGTTGCTGAAGAGTTAGTATACACCATAACACCTTATTTTGATAATTGTCCAGGAGACCCCTATGTTTTCACCACTGTAGTAAACCCTACTCCAGAAATTTCTAACACTCAAGCCACTATTTGTAGTGAGGAAACTTTTAATATTTTACCAGAAAATGGTCTTCCAACAGCTTCTACCATAGTTCCGGAAAATACAACCTTTACTTGGGTTGTTCAAAACAATCCAAACGTAATCGGTCAGTCTAATGAAACCGTCGAACAAAATAGTATCAGCCAAACTTTAATTAATTTAACTAATACCCCACAAAATGTTATTTACAATGTAACACCTACATCTGTTTCTGGTTGTGAGGGTGCATCATTTGAGTTAATGGTGACGGTCGATCCAAAGCCTGTCATTGAAAATAAAACCATTGAGTTGTGCAGTGGAAATTCATTTGTGGTAGAGCCAATCGACGATTCGCCAAATGAGATTGTCCCTTCCAATACACTTTATACATGGACAGTTTTGGCTGGAGCAGATTTAGCGGATTTATCTGGATTTAGTAATCAAACCTCGCCAGTTTCTATTATGACTCAAACTTTAGTTAATTTAACCGATCAAATTAAAACAATTGTTTATGAGGTAATTCCAATTTCTGATTCTTGTCCGGGACTACCGTTTCAAGTTGAGGTAACTGTAGGTCCCAGTCCCTTTGTTAATGATATAGTACTTGAGCCTATTTGTAGCGAAGACAGCATTGTGGTTGAGCCACAAACAGGTTTTCCAGATTCAAATAATATTATTCCCGCTGGTACAACATTTACTTGGACTGTTGTAGATAATCCAAATGTTATAGGAGAATTTAATGAGTTAACCCCTCAGAACCAAATTAGTCAAACGCTTCAAAATATGAGTTCTGTCACTCAAACGCTTGTTTACAATGTCGTTCCAAGTTCCTCAGGTTGTGATGGTTCTCCTTTTACTGTAGAGGTGAGTGTTAAGCCAAGACCTTTTATTGAGACGGGGCCAGAGATACAACAAACACAATGTAGTACAGATCAATTTGTAATCGCCCCCGAAGATGGTGTTCCAACAGCATCAACCATAATTCCATTTGGAACTCAATACACATGGGTTGTTTCTGAACCAAATTCTGATTTGATTGGTTGGTCTGATCAAAGTACGCCTGTAGACGTTATAGCTCAAACATTAGAAAACACCACCAATCAAGTTCAACAAATCACGTACACTGTTACTCCGGAAGCTGATGGATGTATCGGCCCTTCTTTTGATGTTGTAATTAGCATTGAGCCTAAGCCTTTCATTCCAGATGTTTTGACAGATATTTGTGACAACACCGCCTACACGCTTGTCCCTCAAAATGGACTAGAGCCAGACCTAAATACAATTGTTCCTGAGGTTACTCGATACTCGTGGTCATCACCAACTCTAACAAGTGGTCTTTCGGGTGGATCAATCGGAACCGATGAAGTAACTTTTAATTCCGGAGTTTTAGAGAATCAAACAACTTCAATTCAAACCGCAATTTACTCGGTTACCCCAAATTATTATTTAGCCTCTGATCCAACAACAATTCAATGCGCTGGAGAACCTTTTAATGTCACCATTAACGTTTCTCCATCGCCAGAAATAAATGAGGTTATTACTAATGTGACGTGTAGCTATTCTCAACCTTTATGTGTGGGCAGTATCGAGATAAGTCCAGTTGGGATGGCGCCGTTTAGTTACAGTTGGGTTTCGCTTGAGGGAAACCCCATTGCCAACTCCTCTGCCGAAGATTTATATGGTCTTTGTCCTGGAATTTATGAATTAACAATTACTGATGCTTCAAATTGCAGTTACGTCTATCAGTATGAAATTAGTCCTCCTGAGCCTGTTGATTTTACTTTAATTTCCCTGACAGATATCTCTTGTAATAATGTTAATTCCCAACCTTGTGACGGCAGTATAGAATTGAGTACAACAGGTGGTACAGCGCCATACAGCCTAGTGGAATGGTATACTGAAACAACCCCAGGTTCTGGTGTTTTTGATTTTGGTCCGCTGATCAATGTAGATAATCCAACTCGACTCATTAATGCATGTCAAGGCAATTATATTTTAAAAGTACTAGATGCCAATGGCTGTGAGTTTGTATCCCCTATCTATACTGTAAATCAAACCGTTGACGCGATTGTGATTTCTGACTCCTTCTCCAGTTTTAATGGATTTAATATCGATTGTTTTGGCGCCAATAGCGGTAGTATAACAGCCGATATTTCTGGTGGGTCTGGCGTTTTTGATT